>JBDHDE010000149.1:0-2039 GCA_039591655.1 Gemmatimonadota bacterium | reverse complement strand
CCGCGCCCTGGCTCACACCAGTGCCGGTGATGGAGTCGATACTAAGGAATGAGCTGGCCGGACCTACGCTCCCCAGCAGATCGAACGGCTCGTAGCCGTTGCCAGCGTTCCTTACGTAGAAGTCCTGGCTGTAGTCGGTACCTGCTTCCCTGAGTACGGGTGATCCCAGCCCATCGGGCGTCACCGCCACACCGAACGTCTCGGCTACGATCTCGATTGTCTTGTCGTCGGTGGCCGAGACCACGTCGTCGTTGCCCACCTCGAGCTCGAGCGAGTCGGCAGCCGACACAGCGGTGAAGTCCATGAACCGGTGGCCGTCCACCGTGATGAGGTCACCTGCCAGGAAGTCACTGGTAACGTCCAGCACCATGGTCTT
The DNA here is from genome assembly GCA_039591655.1 of Gemmatimonadota bacterium. Taxonomy (GTDB): domain Bacteria; phylum Gemmatimonadota; class Gemmatimonadetes; order Gemmatimonadales; family GWC2-71-9; genus WVYX01. The sequence continues at coordinate 1,663 of JBDHDE010000149.1, read as the reverse complement.
TCCGCCGTCCTCGTAGGGCAGCAGGTTGGGGCTCACCTTGCCCGATGCGGCACCACCGATGGTCACCGTGGTGACGGTGGTGTCCCAGATCATGTTGAACCCTGCGGGGATCCTGAGCCGCAGGTTGTTGGCGTCGGTGATCGTGGGTGTGGTGGCGTCGTCGGCGATGGTGTCGACCGCGGCGCCGAACGCTGGGTCACCCACTATGAACGTCTGGTTAGACTCCGACGAGAGGCGCGGCGTGCCGACCGGAGCGCAGGTAGCCGGATTGAGGACCACGGCCGCCATGGACCGGTGGTCGTCGAGTCCCAGGGTCCACTCGATGAACGTGCTGTCCGCAACCCCGTCCCTGGTGCCGCCGGCGCCGAAGGTGGTGTCGGCGAAGTTCAGATTCCACCAGTCAGTGAGCGGCGCCGTCGGCGTGAGCGTGACGGCCTCCTCGCCGTTGGCTACGCTGAAGACGAGCTGGTCCGTGGTCGACGGCATCCAGAGGCTCATGGTGAGCCCTGCCGGCTGCTGGGCGAACATGGTGCGCGAGGTGTCGTATGGGCTGCTCTGGTCCACCCCGACGAACGAGATTGCGCCGGCCACAGCGTTGGACAGCGGCGCCAGCACCTGGTTGAAGGTGATCTCGACCGTGTCGCTGCCGAGAGGCGGGTTTACCAGGCCCCAGATCTCGACCCGGGCGTCGTTGTCCGAGTTGATCGAATCGACCAGGGTGAGCGCCTGGCCTCCGAACGTCACCCCCGTGCTGTACTCGTACTGGTTGTTGTTGATGGAGACGCCCACCAACAGCAGCCGTTGCGAGCCGGCGGTGGTGTGGGGGAACTTGACGCTGCCCACATGGCCAATGGCCACGCTGGACGTGTCGTTTATGGCCGAGCAGACAGAGCCGCTCCAGCCGCCTAGGGCGCCGCCGCCGCCCGGATCGTCGAACTCCACCTCGGCGTAGCCCTGGTCGGTGGTAGCCGGGTTGTTCACCGAGCGGCCGTCGAGATACAGCGTGTCCACCCGGCCGTCGGTACTGGAGGCCACCGTGTACCACAGGCTCACCAGCACCGAGTCGCCCGGTGGGATGGCCGTCACGCCTGCGCTGTCAGGCACCCGCGCCCTGGCTCACACCAGTGCCGGTGATGGAGTCGATACTAAGGAATGAGCTGGCCGGACCTACGCTCCCCAGCAGATCGAACGGCTCGTAGCCGTTGCCAGCGTTCCTTATGTAGAAGTCCTGACTGTAGTCGGTGCCGGCTTCCCTGAGTACCGGTGATCCCAGCCCATCGGGTGTCACCGCCACACCGAACGTCTCGGCTACGATCTCGATTGTCTTGTCATCGGTAGCCGAGACAACGTCGTCGTTGCCCACCTCGAGCTCGAGGCTGTCGGCAGCCGAGACAGCGGTGAAGTCCATGAACCGGTGGCCGTTAACCGTGATGAGGTCACCGGCCAGGAAGTCCGAGGTGACGTCCAGCACCATGGTCTTCCCGCCGTCCTCGTAGGGCAGCAGGTTGGGGCTCACCTTGCCCGATGCGGCACCACCGATGGTCACCGAGGTGACGGTGGTGTCCCAGATCATGTTGAACCCTGCGGGGATCCTGAGCCGCAGGTTGTTGGCGTCGGTGATCGTGGGCGTCGTGGCGTCGTCGGCGATGGTGTCGACGGCGGC
>JBDHDE010000148.1:0-2446 GCA_039591655.1 Gemmatimonadota bacterium | reverse complement strand
CGCGGTGCTGCTGGCCGGCGAGCGCGGGGCGGAGCGCATCGCGGGGTTCGCCCTGGGGAACTCGCCGCTGGAGATGGAGCCGGACACCGTCACGGGCAAGACCCTCGTGATGGCTACCACCAACGGCACCGCCGCGGTGGTGACTGCCGAGCCGGGCCAGCCGGTGCTGATCGGGGCGATCACCAACTTCTCCGCTGCGGTGGAGCGGGCCCGCAGCGTATTCGACGATCACGGCGAGATGGTGGTCCTGTGCAGCGGGCGCGAGCGGGCGTTCGCCCTGGAGGATGCCTACGTGGCGGGCCGGTTCGCGCAGGCGCTCATTCCGGGCCGGCAGCGGCGCTCGGCGGGGCTCAACGATGCGGCCCTCGCCGCCCTCGAGCTGGTGCGACGCTACGGCGACAAGTGGAAGACTGCGGTAACGGCCAGCACCGCCGCCAAGGAGCTCAAGCGCCTCGGGTTCAAGGCCGACGTGGTCGCCGCCACCGAGGTGAACACGCAGACCATCGTGCCGGAGTACGCCGGGCGCCTGGTGACCCTGCCCGACGGAGGCTGAGATGGCCCTCACGACCCGCCACCGACAGGAGCTGCTGGCGATCGTCTCCGTGCTGGTGGGGCTCTTCGTCGGACTCACTCTCATTCCCTGGGACATCACAGGTCTGGCCGGCCGCCTCGTGGGCCGGTTCCTCTGGACGTCGCTGGGGGTGGGGGCGGTGTTCCTCCCGGTGATGGGACTGGGGCTCTCCCTCGCCGGCTTCGGCCGGCTCCCGCTGGATACGCGGCGGGCGGCGGTGCTGCTCGGCGCGCTCGTCGTGCTGGTGCCGTTCGCCATCGCCCTGGCCACGGGGGTCAGGGGTGTGGGCGACTTCCCCGCCGACTACGCCGACTGGACCACCACACAGCGGCTCAGCGGCATCGTTCCCGCCGTGATCGTGGTGGGGATCACGGGGGTGGTGGGTACCGCCGGTGCGGTGATCTTCGGGCTGCTGGCCGTCTCGGCGCTCACCATGTACACGGTGGACTGGCATCCCTTCCGGCGGCTGGCACCCCGGGTCCGCGGCGTGCGGCAGGCCGTGCCGTGGTCCCGACCGGAGGAGCCCGACGAGGAGGCCGAGGCCGAGGAGCGGCGGCCGGCGGCCAAGAAGCTGATGGACCGGCTGCGGGGGCGGCGCCGCCCCGAGGAGGCGCCCGACGAGCTGCCGCCGCTGGATCTGTTGAGCGGAGCATCGGGCGAGCGCCAGGGCAACTGGGACAGCGAGATTGAGCGCCAGGGCCAGGTTCTCATCGACACCCTGGGCACGTTCCGGGTGGAGGGCTCCATTGTGGGCCGCACCACGGGACCGGTGGTGACGCAGTACGAGGTGGCGCCGGCGCCGGGGGTGAAGGTGGGGCGCATCGCATCGCTGGCCGACGACCTGGCCCTCGCCATGCGGGCGCAGTCCATCCGCATCGTGGCGCCCATTCCCGGTCGTGGCGCGGTCGGAGTGGAGGTGCCCAACCCCAGCCCTCGCATCGTCACGCTCAAGGAGCTGTTGGAGACGCCGGAGTGGGACCGCACCCGGGACACGCTGCCCATCGCTTTGGGCCGGGATCTCGAGGGCAAGCCGGTCATCGCCGACCTGGACAAGATGCCCCACCTGCTCATCGCCGGGGCCACGGGCTCGGGGAAGTCGATCTGCATCAACACCATCATCACGAGCCTGATCTACCGCTACACGCCGCGCGAGCTCCGCATGATCATGATCGACCCCAAGATGGTGGAGCTCTCGCTGTACAACGCGCTGCCGCACCTGCGGCACCCGGTGGTGACCGACAACAAGCAGGCGGCCCAGGCCCTCAAGTGGATCATGATGGAGATGGACCGGCGCTACGCCCTGCTCCACGCCAACGGGGCGCGGCAGATCTACCAGATCTACGACTTCAACCGGTTCGTGGCGGAGGGACGGGAGTTGATCCAGCCAGGGAACGGGGAAGGGGGAAGGGGGAAGGGGGACCTCTCGCCGCAGGAGGAGTTGGAGCTCCCCGTCCCCTACGACGAGGGGCCGCTGCCCTACATCATCCTCGTCATCGACGAGCTGGCCGACCTCATGATGACGGTGCAGGGGGAGGTGGATAAGCCCCTGGCCATCCTGGCCCAGAAGGCCAGGGCGACGGGGCTCCACCTGGTGCTCGCCACGCAGCGACCCAGCGTGAACGTCATCACCGGGCTGATCAAGGCTAATTTTCCCTGCCGCATCGCCTTCCGCGTCGCCTCCAAGGTGGACAGCCGCACCATCCTGGATCAGAACGGCGCGGAGACACTGCTGGGCAACGGCGACATGCTGTTCCTCCCGCCGGGCAAGAGCGAGCCGGTGCGGGTGCAGGGCTCGTTCATCAGCACCGAGGAGACCGATCAGCTCACCAAGTGGTATGCCGAGCGCGCCGCCGAGAAGGAGGCCGAGCTCGATGA
>JBDHDE010000147.1:0-2287 GCA_039591655.1 Gemmatimonadota bacterium | reverse complement strand
CGCCCGCTCCCACAGCTCCTCCGCCTCGGCACCGAATGCGATGGCACCGTCCGGCATCAGCTCGCGGTCTAGCTTCGTGCTGAGCTGGGTGAGCGCTCGGCGGTATTGCGTGTCGTAGTGGCGTCGTCGCAGCCAGCTCGCGGCCGGTCGGAAGGGCGCCTTGATGTAGTGCAGCACGCCGGCGAGCCCGTAGCTCATCCGCGGCCCGCACCGACGGCCTCGTAGCACTGCTCCACCAGGTCCAGGCTCGTGTCAGGGTTGCAGGCCGTCTCCACTAGCGCGCGGGCCTTTTGCCGGGTCTCCTGCCAGGCGGCTGCGTCCGTGAGCAATCGAACCGCGCGTTCCACCAGGCCGGCGTCGTCGTCGGCCACGCCGGCATGGACGCCGTCCTCGGCGGGCAGGCCCTCCACGCCCTCTGAGGTCGTGACCACGGGCACCCCCATGGCAAACGCCTCGAGCACCTTGACCTTCATCCCGCTGCCGCGGGTAGGTGCGTAGAGCATGACGTCGGTCGCCTCGAAGTACGGCAGGATGTCCGGCACGTTCTCGTAGATCTGGACGTCGGGCAGGTCGGCGAACCGCCCGAGTTGGCCCCGGGAGTTCCGTCCCACCAGGAGCAGGCGGGCGGCGGGCACACGGCGCTTGATCTCCGGCCACAGGCGGGTGATGAGTCGCTCCCCCCCGGAGTAGGTCGGATACCAGTTGAACGATCCGATGAGACTGACCGTCGGATGATCGGCTGGCGGCGGGCGGTCCTCGAACGGGTAGCGAGCCAGCTCCAGTCCCAGAGGAACGGTGCGGACGGCGGCGCCGGGGGCGAGTTCCCGTACCCGGGTGGTGAGCCGCGGGGTCAACGTGCTGATGGTGGGGTAGTGGCGCAGCAGCCGTCGCTCGCTGCGGCGCGTCAGGAGGCGCAGGAGGGCCTCCTTGGGTGAGCTGCGCCCCGTCCTTGCGAGGTCGATCTCTGCCAGGTAGTGGATGTTGAGCAGTGCCCGCGCGGAGTGGTTCCAGCCGAGCCATCCCGTCCACAGCTGCTCCAGGTGGAGCACGTCGTAGCCCCCGGCGAGTCTCTCCGCCAGGTCCTCCCGCAGGTCGGGACTGAACACGTAGCCATAGGGCCGCCGGATCGTCTCGAGCTTTGCCAGGGGGCCACGGCGCCGAGGCTCGGTGTAAAGACGCAGGTCGTAGCCGGTGCCCCGGAACGCCTCTTCGGTCGCCCTGCGGTCGTACTCCGAGCGGCATGCGGCAAACGTCGTCACGCGGTAGCCCCGCTTGGGCAGACCCTTGAGCAGTGTGTAGAACCAGCGTCCCGCGGCGGTGCCGAACGGCAGCGGCGGATCGGGCATGACGAGCACGATATCCAGGGGCGTCATGGAAGTACGAGGCTGAGGAGATGCGAGTCGAGTTCCCGGGGATCGAGATACCCGCGGTACCAGGCGAGGCGCCGTTCCCGCTCCGCGTCGCTGATGGGGCGTTGCCAAGCATCCGCCGCTCGCTGCACGAACACCTCCCGGCTGCCCGCGATCTCGATGGGTCCCTCTTCGAAGAGGGGATCGAACAGGGGCCCCGAGGAAGATACCATCGTGGCTCCGGCGCTCAGGGAGGCCATGGCCGAGGTGCGGCGGCCGGTGAGCCCGTCCACGAACGGCGCCAGCACAACCCGGGCCCGCGCCAGGAGCCCGAGAGCCTCACCCCCCGGAAGCCGCCCCCGGCAGTCCCACTGGGGTTGGTGCCAACGTCGCACAACGTGGTGCCGTCTCAGCTCCTCCGCGGTGGCGCCGATCACGATGAGGGGCGGCTCGGCGGCGATGGCAGCCACCGCAGCGGCGATCCAGTCCCAGGCGAGTCCGGCGGCGAACGGCGAGAAGACCAGGCGGGCGGCTCCCCGAGGGTGCTCCCCACCCGCACCACCTGTGTCTGCGGCCCCAACTGTTCGGCCCAGGCGGGAACCGCCGTCACCGTGCAGTCCGACGAGGCGACGAGGCGGCGGAGTTGACGCCGCTGCAGGGGCGACAAGATGAGCCACGGCGCCCGGGTGGGCGGCACCCACGGCTCGTGCACGAAGGTCGTGACCCTGAGTCCGCGGGCGTGGGCGGCACGCGCCACCTGCTCCGGTACCCGCGAGATGCCGAGGCGCCCGTAGAGGAACGGCACGTACTGCAGCAGCACGCCCGTGACGCCGCTGGCATGCCACAGTGCGACCTGCGCGTCCGGCCCGGCCGTCGGTGCACCGAGGGTGTGCACGGTGTTGCCGGCTTCCTGCCAGTGCGCGACGAGCCGCTCGGTG
>JBDHDE010000146.1:0-2702 GCA_039591655.1 Gemmatimonadota bacterium | reverse complement strand
CGGCGCCGGCGCCGTGGCGGCCTGGGTGTCACGGATGTCTCCGAGGCTCTGCACGGCTTCGAACGTGCTGCCGGGATCCACCGGCAGCTCCGCCACGTCGGGCGCGTCCTGGGACCCCAGACGCTTGAACGCCTCGTTGATGCGCCTGAAGTTCTGCTGCGCCTTCTGCTGCAGCCTGGAGTTGTGGGCGAACCGATCGGGGTGCCATACCTGTGCCAGATCCCGATATGCCCGCTTCACCTCATCGGATGCCGCACCTGGGTGCAGCCCGAGGACCTTGTAGGCCCGTTCGATGTCCCTGGTGACTGATGTGGTCATGGTGGGCGCACTCCCATCCTAATCCCTATCCACCCCTGTCCAGACCCTCCCAATTCGGACCATAACAATGTCGCCCCAAACAGGCGCTGGCAAGTGGCGCTACCCACGCCGTATCCGCTGGGTCAGGGCCGGCTCGAGGCCCAGCAGGCGGGCGTACAGCGTCAGCTGACCCCGGTGATACATCTCCTCGGTGATGCCGTGGTGCAGCCACTGCATCTTGGTGCCCTGGCTGCCGTCGAAGTTCTCGATGAACTCGTACATGGCGGGCTCCCCGCACTCCCGGAACCGCTCCTCGCCCTCCCGTATCTGTGACTCCAGGAGCTCTAGCAGCTCCTTCTTGGACTTGGCCTGGTAGGCCGGCTCGGCATACATCGCCAGTAGCTCGGGCCATGGCGCCCGCTTGAAGTCGGTGTCGGACCGGGTGAGCTCTCCGGTCATCATCATGGAGACTTCCAGGATGTGCTGCACCAGCTCCCGCACGTCCTTGACCTCGGGCGTGGGGCGGAAGTCGAGCTTGTCAGCGGGGATGTTGCGGACCTCGTCGATAGTGCCCTCACGGGCATAGCGCCAGGCGTGAAGCGTCTCCTCGAGGAAGGAATGGGATTGCACGGCACCTCCTCTAGACTTGGTCCCCCGGCTTCCTCGCGATTTCCCTCCGGCGACTGCCCCGCCCAGCCGCTGCACCCCGCTCACGCGGTCCGGCCGCCGCCGCCAGCCAGTCCTTGGCCTCGTCCGGGGTCTCGAAGGCGGCCAGTCTGCGCTTGGTCTGGTGTGTGAGGAGTCGATAGAGATCGAGCTGCTGCCGGCCCCGGACGCCCACCACCGCCCCCGCGCGCACGTAACGCCGGTTGTGGCGCAGCAGGTCCCACAGCGCCATGGCGGTCTTCTCGTCGAAGTCCGCGCCGGTCACGTCGGTGAGCGTCAGCAGGGAGTGCTCCGGCCGGGATGCGACGAACTCCCGTGCCGCCGCAATGGCATGGAGCATCTCGTCGCCTGGCCCGAGGCCCGAGAAGTCGATGAAGAGCAGCGGCGTGCTCTTGTACTCGATGAATCTCACTCGTTCCACCAGTCAACCTCCTGTCCGACAGGTCCCCGGCCGATCCCGCCGCCGAAGATATCACGCGGTCCATGGCGCGGTAACCAGTACAATGGCTATCGTTGGCAATGTTCCTTGCCCGGCGGGAGAGACAGGGACCCGACCGGTACCTGCGCTGGAAGGTGGCCGCCCTGGTGGTGGGCGCAGTCCTGGTGCTGTGGGGGAGTCGGGTCGGCAAGTCGTGGCCAGTGTGGGCCGGCATCGCGGTGCTTGCCGTGGGCTTCCTGCTGCGGTTCCTCTCCCGTGGAACCCGCGGCCAGGACACGGCGTCTCACTGTACGAACCACGAACAGGAGACACGATGACCCTGCCGAGGCTTGCATGCGCCGTCGGTGCCGCTGCGGTGGTGGTGTGCGCTTCCCCCTTGGTGCACAGGGCGGCGGCGCAGGATGCCCCGCCCCCGCCGCCCACCATCCCGGCGGCCGACCCGGCAGACGTGGGTTCACTGGACGCGCCCGGTCAACAGGCAGGGAGCCCCGACGGAGGTCGATCCCAGGTTCCTCTCGGTCGAGGACTACATCGAGCTGGCCGGACCGTTTCTCGAGCAGCGTGGCTTCTTCGAGCGGGAAATAGGACGGGTGATTGAGCGGTTCGAGCACATCGCGCACGTCTTCTCCGCGTACGACTCTCGGTGGACCGCAGATGACCTCGAGCCGTTCGCCAGGGGGATCGACAGCATCCAGCTCGTGTGGGACAACGAGCGCTGGTGGATCACCAACATCATGTGGTGGGGCGTGGGACCGGACTTCGAGATCCCCGGGAAGTACCTGGAGCAGCGCTAGGCGGAGCCTTTGGGGGGGCACCACGCGCCCCCCTGCGTCAGAACCCGATTTCCACTCCCAGTCGCGCCAGGGACAGCTGAATCGGCAATTCCACCTGATCCACCTCCCGATCGAAGCGCTGGAACTCGTAGTCCACTCGTACCCGGAAGCGGCCGTTGGCGGTGCCTACGCCCACACCCAGGGCCACCTCCACGGCGAGGCTCGTGGTTCCTCCGCCGTCGTACTTGACGCCCGCCAGGTAGGCCCCCCGGGCCCAGATGCTGGCAATGCGGGACAGCTCGGCCTCCGAGAGCACGCCGATGCGCCAGTAGCCCACATCCTGCGCCGCAAGCTCAGGGTCCGTGGAGCGCCGACCGAAGCCCGTCTCGAGGGCCACCAGAGGCACGATGAGAAAGCTCGCCCGGAGGTCGCCCTGGACCATGTCGAACTCGCTCACGTCGGACGAGTCGGGCTTCAGCTTGGCGATGTAGCCGGAAGCATCGATCCCCCAGCGCCCCAGTCGCACC
>JBDHDE010000145.1:0-2124 GCA_039591655.1 Gemmatimonadota bacterium | reverse complement strand
GCCGTTCTTCCTGGAGAAGTGGTACGTCGATCTCCTGTGTGACGACGGCACGGTGCTCATCGTGTTGCTCGGCCACCTGCGCGTTCTGGGCATGCGGCGAGCTCGACTGACGGCGGAGCTCCACCGGCCGGATGGCTCGACGGTCAGAGGCGCCGCACGGATCGGCGCGATCCAGCCTTCGGGCTCCGGCCGCACCTTCCAGGGAGGCAGGCTCGAGCCAAGCGAGATAGCTTGGGAGACACCGACCCTGTCGGGACAGCTGCGCTACACCCCCCGGTATCCCGCCGCCTGCGTCAAGGATCCCCTCCTCGGTGACGGGGCGCGGCAGTTGCGTTGGATCGTCGAGGTGCCGGACGCGGACGTGCGGGGCGAGCTCCAGTTGGGCTCGCAGCGCCTCTCCGTGACGGGGCGGGGCTACAGGGACTACCTGGCGCTGGACTTGCTGCCGTGGCGTGTTCCGCTCCGCAACCTCGAGTGGGGAAGGGCCTGGGGTGGTGAGCACGCGGCGTGGTGGATCCGCATGCAACTGAAGGACACGGTGCTCGAAGGCACGTGGAGCGATGGCGAGGTGAGGCCGCAGCACGATCCGCCCTCTTTGGCGGCGCAGCGCGTGATTCAGCAAGGCCATGTAGCCGACCTCCCAGTGCTGCGCATCGGATTGCTGCGATCCGTGCTCCGCCGGCTAGCCCGCGACCCGCATCAGACGCGCATGGTGGGGCGCGCGACCCTCGACGGGGCGCCCGGCTGGGCGGTCCAGGAGGTAGTGCAATGGCGCTGAGACCGCGCTGGCTGCGGAGGCGCACTGGCACTGCCCCGGACCCGGCTCTCTGGGGGCTCGAGCGGCGTGACGGGCGGCTCCACATCGACGGGCAGGATCTCGTCGCGCTGGCCGACCGGTTCGGCACCCCGCTTCACGTGGCGTCGGCCAGGGTGCTCGAGATGCGCTGCCGCGAGTTGCAGGGGGCGTTCAGCGACTACCCGGCGCCCGTGCGAGTCTGCTACTCGTACAAGACCAATAGGATCGCGGGCATCCTGCGCGTGCTCCATGGCGCCGGGTGCGGCGCCGAGGTCGTGGACGAGTACGAGTTGCAGCTGGCCCGGCAGCTCGAAGTCGCGGCGGAGCACGTGGTCCTCAACGGCTCGAACAAATCGGACCGGGAGCTGGAGCTCGCGGTCGAGCAGGGTGTCGGTCTGATCGTAGCCGACGGGATGGAGGAGATCAGGCGCCTCGACGAGCTGGGAGCCGCAGCCGGGCGGCGTGTTTCGGTCGCCCTGCGAGTATGTCCCGACATCAGGCCCCGCGGGATGAACGTCTCATCCATAACGGGATCCCGGCAAACGCACTTCGGCTTCGACCTTCGCTCCGGTGAGGCGTCGCGCGCCGTGCGCGAGGCGGTGACCCGGCGGAACCTGCGGTTGCGCGGGATGATGGCACACATCGGGTCGGGCATCCACGATCTGGGCAGCATCGCGCGGAGCGTCGAGCGGCTGCTCGATCTGCAACTCGAGGCGCGGCGTGTGGGAGCGGCGCCGGACCTGCTCGATGTGGGCGGGGGGCTGGGCACCCGTCGGTCCCGAGAGTTCACCACGTGGGAGCTGCTGCGATACCTCGCCCTGGGGCGCCTGCCCCGCCCGCCCCATCCCGCCCCCGAAGATCTCGTAGTGCGGTACGGAGCCGCGTTGACCGAGGCGGTGACCGCGGGCTGCCGGCGCCGGGGCCTCGAGGTTCCCGCGCTGGTGCTGGAGCCCGGCCGTGCGCTGGTCAGTGACGCCCAGGTGCTGGCGCTGCGCGTTGGCGCGGTGAGAGAGCGACCGGGCGTAGGCCGGTTCGCCGTCACCGACGGCGGGGCCATGACGGTCTCCATGATGTTCCTGTCCGAGTATCACAGCGTTCTGCTCGCCAACCGCGATGCGCCGCTGGATGGGGAGACCAACGTGTTCGGCCGGCTGCCCAGCCCCATGGACGTCGTCTACCGGGGTGCGCCGCTGCCGAGGCTCGAGGTGAACGATCTGCTGGCCGTCATGGATGCCGGCGCGTACTTCACGGCCACCGAGACCTCATTCGGTGGAGCGCGGCCGGCCGTCGTGCTGATCGAGGACGGCGAGCCGCACCTGATCCGGCGG
>JBDHDE010000144.1:0-2312 GCA_039591655.1 Gemmatimonadota bacterium | reverse complement strand
GTGTGAACGGGCTCCTGTGCGAGCCGGGAGACGCCGAAGCCTTCGCCCGGGGCATCCTCTCGCTGGTGGACCGGCCCGACCTGCTCCGGCAGCTCGCGGGCAACGCCCGGGGGTGGGCCGAGGAACGGACCTGGGAGTGGGCGTTCACCCCGCTGATCCACGGCTACGAGGAGATGGCCCGGCGCTGAAGCTCCTCGACATCACGGAGTTCTACTCGCCCCTGGGCGGCGGCGTGCGGACCTATCTGCACGCCAAGGCCGCCTGGCTCGCCCGGCACGGCGGCTTCCGGCACGCGATCGTCGTCCCCGCCGAGCACAACGCCACCGACTCCCTGTTCGCCTCGACCATGTACCGCATCGCGGGGCCGCGGGCGCCGGCGAGTCCCGGATACCACATGCTGCTCAAACCACGAACGCTGCGCGGTATCATCGAGCGCGAGCAGCCCGACGTGATCGAGCTGGGCAGCCTCTACCTCGCGCCGTGGCTGTTGCGCTACGCCACCCGCGGCACCGGCGCCCGGCTGGTGGGTTTCCTCCACATGGACCTGCGGAGCGTCCTCCTCGGTCAGCTCCCGGGCGGCACGCCCGCCGCGCTGCGCCGCGGCGCGGGCGCCCTGCTGTCGGCGTATCTCCGAGCCGCCTATCGCCGGTGCGATCGGGTGGCGGCAGCATCGCGGTCGGCGGCACACGTGCTGGACGAAGTGGGGATCCCCAACGAGTGGGTCCCGCTGGGCGTCGACACGGAGCTGTTCCACCCCAGCCGGCGTGACCCGGCGTGGCGCGACGCCGTCGGCGCGGCCGGCGCTCAGCCGATCGGACTGTACGTGGGCCGCTTCGCCGTGGAGAAGCATCTGCACACGCTGGTCGATGCCCTGCCGCAGCTGCACGACCGTCTCGGCCTGCGGTTGGTCGCCGTGGGCGAAGGGCACATGCGCCGCAAGCTCGAACGGCTCGCGCAGCGGCACCCCCGGATGCTCACCGTGCAGGGCTATGAGCCCGACCGGTCGCGCCTCGCCACCGCCTACGCCAGCGCCGACGTGTACTTCGCTCCCGGTTCGGAAGAGACGTTCGGCCTGTCGGTGGTGGAGGCCGCGGCGGCGGGGCTCCCGGTGGTGGGAGCGAACGCTGGGGGCGTAGGCGAGCTGCTGGAGGGTCAGGGGTGGGCGGCGCGGTTCGATCCGGGGGATGCGGCGGGGTTGGTGGCAGCCACCGAGTCGCTGCTGGGCCGCGACCCCGAGGAGCTCCGCTCCGCGGCTCGCCGGACAGGCGAGTCGTACTCGTGGGACCGGACGTTCGGGCGCCTGCTGGAGATCTACCGGGAGGTCGCCTCCCGCTGATCCGGCAACGTCCCCCCGCTACGTGCTCGTCGGGGCGCCGCGTCGCGCCAGCATCCGCCTGAGCAGCACGAGCCCTCCCAGCCCCGCCGGCACACCCAACGTGTAGGCCCGCCAGACCAGCAGCAACGCGGCCGTCTCGCCGGGCGGCAGGGCGGTCCCGACCCCCACCATGAAGCCCAACTCCACACCCCCGGCACCCGCCGGCGTGGGGAGCACCAGCTGCGAGTAGAGCAGCGCGAACGAGCCCAGGAAGACGGGTACCGGATCCGGGATCGGCGCCCTGGCCCAGAGGAGGAGCGGCAGCACCGCGATGCGCACCAGCATCGATAGGAGCGTGAGCGCCCCCGTGGCCAGGAGCGTCCACGCCGACAGGGCGCGGGCATCGCGCCACGCCTCGCCAATTGAGTGCTGCACCACCCGCGGGAGCCGCGCCCGGTAGCGATAGACGGCGACCGCCGCTCCGATGACGAGAAACCCGACGCCCACGAGCCACGGCAGCGCCCCTGGCGAGACGAGGCGCTCCAGCAGTGCTTGCACGTCGCGAAACCCGCGACCGCCCAGGGTGAGGGCGGCGCCCAGGGTCACCAGCGCCACGAGCGAGAGATCCACCACCCGTTCCACGCCCAACGTCACGACGGCGTGGGGCCCACCGATGCCGATGGTGCGGAGGCCGATGAACCGCGCGGCCTCGCCACCCAGGCGCGCCGGGGTGACGGCCGATGCCGCATCGCCCACGGCGTTCACGGCCACGGCCTGCGTCAGGCGCGCCCCCGGCCCGGTGCGCAGCAGCAGCCTGAGTCGCACTGCCCGTAGCAGCACGTCGATTCCCACGAGGGCCAGCGCGGCGAGGTAGACCGCCCAGCTCCAGCTCATCGCGGCGCCAGGGCCTGGCGGTAGGACACCGCCACGCGATGCCGCAGCAGCGCCGTCAGGGTCCGCTTGACCGAGCGCTCGACGCCAGGGACATCCATGTCCG
>JBDHDE010000143.1:0-2314 GCA_039591655.1 Gemmatimonadota bacterium | reverse complement strand
GGCTACGGGCAAGCGCCTCGATGTCGGGAAATCGTGCGTCCGCTTCAAAGAGCTGGAGGATCTGCCCCTGCAGTTGATCGGCGAGTGTATCGCATCAGACGATGTCGACGCCTTTGTTACGCGGTGCAAGCAGAACACCTCTGCTCGGAAGCGCAAGAAGGCCAGAGAGTGAAGCGGTGGCCTTCGGTGCTGTGTCGGCGTTACGTTGAGCGGCGATGGAGTCAACAACCGGTGAAACCCAGCCTGTACATTGCGCGGATGCCGCTCCAGTGATCTCGGTTCGATCGGCAAAGCCAACGGACGCGACTGCTTGGCTGCAGCTGCGCCTGGCTCTCTGGCCCGAGGGTCCGGAGGCGGAACACCGCGACGAGATCGACCAGTTCTTCGCGGGCCAAGCTCGCGAGCCCCACGCCGTACTCCTCGCCGAGGACGGAGCCGGGCGGGTATTTGGGCTCGCCGAACTGTCGATTCGGCCGTGTGCCGAAGGGTGCCGCACAAACCGGGTGGCATACCTCGAGGGCTGGTTCGTCCTGCCGGAGGCGCGCGGCCGTGGTGCCGGCCGAGCGCTAGTAGCGGCTGCGGAGGAGTGGGGCCGCTCGCGGGGCTGCACGGAGTTTGCCTCAGACGCCCAGCCGGACAACCGAGTCAGTACCGCTGCTCACCTAGCCCTGGGCTTCACTGAGGCAGGGTTGGTGCGCTGTTTCCGCAAGGATCTATGAGCGTTGGCCTCCATCGAGACGGCTAATTAGCTCGCGCGTCAAGGTGCACAGACTGAATAGGGCACTGACCAAGAACGCCCAGACGGAGCAATGGCCATGATCATCTGGAGCGGGCGCGGCTTCCTGGTAGCGGTCTACGCGTTCGGTTGCTCTCTGATCGCGAATCTCCTTTGCAACTCAATTGCAGGCACCGCGAAGTACTGGGAGCAGCATCGTTGGGTTCTTGCGGTCGCACTGCTCGCCGCAGCCGCTCTCTCCTGGCTCACGGGCAAGGCTCTAGTAGCTGCGCCGCCGAAGGCGTATATCGACAAGGAGACGGGCGAAGAAGTCTCGATCGGCGGAGGGCACCACACCTTCTTCTTCATTCAGATGTACTGGTGGGGACCCATACTGGCCGTGATCGCCCTGATTGTTCTCCTGAACGATCTTCTGACGTGACCTAAGAGTGCTGCTCACAGGTGGGAGCTCACAGGTGTGGTCACACACCGGGGCGCGGCGCACTTCTACTTCAAGCGCGCAGCCCAGCAACCTCAGCGGGCAGCCATGAGCGGTCATGGTCAAGTCGACGAATACCTGAGCACTCTTGACCCCGAGAGGCGCACGGCCCTTAGCGCATTGCGGACCCTGATCCGCCAGGTGGTCCCGGAAGCCATCGAGTCCATGCAATACCGTATGCCGACATACGAGTTCAAGGGCAATCCGCTCTGCGCTTTTGCGGCTCGCAAGCAGCATATGAGTCTTTACATCCATACTCGCCTCTTCCCCAAGTACAAAGACCAACTCAAGGGGCTCAGTTTGGGCAAGGAGTGCGTTCGCTTCAAGCACCTCGAAGACCTGCCCCTTGACGCCGTGCGGCAGCTTCTAGACGAAGCGGCGCGAGTCGAACGTGCGTGACACCAGGCTAGCCGGCGCTGTTTGGAGGATGCCAGGATGACCGCGGAGTTCTCCAATGTCTACGACGACGAGACGCGCGCGGACGCTTATGCCAAGCTCGAGTTCCCCGGGACGTATTATCTGGCATACCGGGATCTGCCTGCGATCATTGCCGAGCACGTCCAAGGAAGGAACGCCATTGATTTCGGGTGTGGCACCGGACGATCCACGCGGTTCTTGCGTGAGTTGGGCTTCCATGCTGCGGGCGTAGACATTGCGGAGCACATGCTCGCTCGGGCTCGTGAGCGTGACCCGGAGGGAGAGTACCACCTGGTGCCGGATGGCGACCTCAGCGCCTTCCCGGCACACACCTACGATCTCGTCCTGTCCGCGCTCACCTTCGACAATGTTCCCACGATGCAGAGAAAGGTCGCACTTTTCCAGTCGTTGAAGCAGTTGCTCAAGGGCAACGGGCGCATCGTGAGTCTAGTATCGTCTCCGGAGATCTACGTGAACGAATGGGCTTCCTTCTCCACGAAGGACTTTCCCGAGAACCGGACCGCGAGGAGCGGTGGCAGAGTGCTGATCGTGATGCGCGATGTGGAGGACAGCCGTCCCGTGGAGGACATCCTGTGCACGGACGAAGACTACCACGACGTGTACAAGCAAGCGGAGTTGGTGCCGATCAAGACCTACAGGCCATTGGCGAAGCCGACCGAACC
>JBDHDE010000142.1:0-2696 GCA_039591655.1 Gemmatimonadota bacterium | reverse complement strand
CAGGGTCTCGTCCAGCCGGTAGCCCATCACGTAGAGTGCGGGAGGTTCGCCGGGTAGTGGCTTGGCCAACTGCTCTGCCAGCAAGCTGTAGGATGACGCACCGTAGAAGTCGTCCGCGTTGCTCACCGCGAACGGGCCGTCCACGTGCTCGGCTGCGGCCAGCAGGGCGTGGCCCGTGCCCCAGGGCTTGGTGCGGCCCGCCGGGACCTGAGTTCCCGAGGGCACGCGGTCGAGCTCCTGGAATGCGTACGTGACGGTGAGGACGGCGTCGAACACCCCGTAGTCCAACAGGGCCTCGCCGGAGGGGCCCACCGGCTCCAGTTGCTTCACGCCTGCGTAGCGGGTCGCGAGCCCGGCGGCCAGCACGACGAGGGTCGGTCCCGATGGAATCAGTTGCCTCCCGCGGGTCGGGTATGCTCCCGCCGACCAAGGCGGGGTCGGGTGGGAGATACCGCGGCGACGGTTGGGCGGCAAGGCCCGCGCCGACAGCCACACATAACGCAATGAGGGGTAACCACTTACGGTGCGGGTGGGTGCCACAGACCGGTTGCGGGAACGCCCGGCGCAGAGCGGATGTTCGACCAACTAGAGGCGCACCGGCGTCGAGGCCTCCCGCGGGCGCAACGCTTCTGCCCGGTGAGGCATCTAAGGAGTTGAGAGGGGCGCTGAAGCCTCGGGAGTGTTTTGATGACCGTAGCGAGTCTCACCTTCGAAGCGTTTGTGTCGGGACAGTGCCCGGCCGTCCGGGGACGCGGACGCGCACGGGTGCGCCCAGTGCCGGAGGGCAAGGACTACTGCCTGGTCGACCAGCGCGGCAAGCGGTTGGGCACCGTCCGGGCGGCCCGCGTCCGGCCAGAGCTGGGCAGGAACGCTCCGACTCTGCTCCTGGATCGCGAGGGAGGGAGATAGCTTCGGGCCAGGCTGCTCTCTGTCATACCCAAGCCTCGGCCCATGCCCCGCTGCTCGTTTAGGCAGCGGGGCTTCTCACTGGCTCCCACCTGACCCCTCTTCCCCCGTGCGCTATCTTTGACCATGGACTCCCGCGCACTCGCCGGGCGCCCGGTCCCGGTCGACTCTGCCAAGACCGAACCGACATCGCCCGTGAGCCTGCTCCATCTCTACCGCACCCCGGGCCTCTCCGACACGCAGCGCGTGAGCCTCCTCGCCGCCGCGCGGCAGCGCGTCTCCGCCGCCATCCGGGACATCCGAACCGAGTACTGCTTCAACATCGCCGTTGCCGGAGAGCTCACGGCTCAGGAGTCCGCCACGCTCACCTGGCTCCTGAGCGAGACGTTCGAGCCGGAGCGGTTCGGTCGCGAGAGCTTCCTGAGCGGTGAGGGCGTGATCTTGGAGGTGGGCCCCCGCATGAACTTCAGCACCGCGTGGTCCACCAACGCTGTGGCTGTCTGTCACGCCTGCGGCCTCGGCAAGATCCGGCGTATCGAGCGCTCGCGCCGCTATCTCCTGACGGTTGCGAGCTCGCTGACCGCCGATGAGCAAATGGAATTCCTCGCCGCAGTGCACGACCGGATGACGGAGTGCCAGTACCTGGAGCCGCTGGCGAGCTTCGAGACGGGTCTCACGCCGGAGCCGGTCTTCGAGGTGCCGTTGCTCGAGGAGGGGCGACCCGCCCTCGAGCGGATCAACCGGGAGATGGGTCTCGCATTCGACGAGTGGGATCTGGACTACTATACGGATCTCTTCTTGAAGCGGGTGGGACGCAATCCCACCAACGTAGAATGCTTCGACATCGCCCAGTCCAACAGCGAGCACTCGCGCCACTGGTTCTTCAAGGGCCGGTTGGTCGTCGACGGCGCGGAGATCCCACGGCACCTGATTGCGCTCATCAAGGAGCCCCTGACGGCCAACCCCAACAACAGCACCATCGCCTTCAGGGACAACTCCAGCGCCATCAGGGGATACCGCATCCGGACCATCGTCCCGGCGCGCTCCGGGGAGCCGTCGCCCCTCGTCGCCGCGGACCAGGATTACAACGTCATCTTCACCGCGGAGACACACAACTTCCCGTCCGGTGTGGCGCCCTTCCCCGGTGCCGAGACAGGGACCGGGGGCCGGATCCGCGACGTGCACGCCACGGGGCGCGGCGCGCTGGTTGTGGCCGGGACCGCCGCGTACTGCGTGGGCAATCTTCGGATCCCCGGGTACGCACTCCCCTGGGAGGATCCCGACTTCGCCTATCCGGGGAACCTGGCCTCGCCCTTGGAGATCGAGATCGAAGCCTCGAACGGCGCCTCCGACTACGGCAACAAGTTCGGCGAGCCGGTGATCGTGGGGTACACCCGCTCCTGCGGTCTACGGCTTCCCAACGGGGAGCGACGCGAGTGGATCAAGCCGATCATGTTCTCCGGCGGCATCGGCCAGATGGATGCGGGGCACACCGAGAAGGGCGCGCCGGAGCCCGGGATGCTGGTGGTGAAGATCGGGGGACCCGCCTACCGCATCGGAATGGGGGGCGGCGCCGCCTCCAGCATGGTACAGGGTGAGAACGTCGCCGAGCTCGACTTTAACGCAGTGCAGCGCGGTGACGCGGAGATGGAGCAGAAGGTGAACCGCGTCATCCGGGCCTGCGTCGAGCTCGGGGAGCGCAACCCCATCGTGAGCATCCACGATCAGGGCGCCGGCGGCAATTGCAACGTGCTCAAGGAGATCGTCGACCCGGCGGGGGCCACGATCGA
>JBDHDE010000141.1:0-2479 GCA_039591655.1 Gemmatimonadota bacterium | reverse complement strand
GAACCTCGTGATCGTCATCCAGGCCGCGTAGCCGGCGTTGACGACGATCAAGAGGAACGCCACGACGTGGTACATCGGCACGATGCGCCGGTGATTGGCGAAGTTCTGGGGCTTGGGATCTGCCATAGTGGTGCTCCTCCAAGAGATACTCTGCTGTACGATCAGGTGGACAACCGCAGGACGGCTCTCACCCTCCGAAACCAACCTCGATCTGGTGCGGACGGTTCCAGCTGCGCTATGGGCCCGTTCCCTCTCCCACCAGGCGCGCCAGCTCACCACGCACCTGTCGGACATCCGACAAGACTGACGGTTCGGGATCGGACATAAGCGTGAGGTAGTGCTCGTAGGCGCGAATGGCGGCATCGCGCTCGCCCAGCAGTGCTGCGAGCCGGCCTTCCTCTCGCAGGAAGGTCGCCAGATACGTCCCGGCGTAGACCACCCGGCGTCTCACGGCGGCGAGTGCTGCCTCCCGGTCACCGCGATCCTCGTGCAAGCGGGCGGCGGTCAGCGTGCCTACCGCCATTACGTGCCAGGGGGACCCGAATCCGACCTGCACCAGGGAGTCAAGCCGAGCCAACGCCTCGTCCGCGTCCGGCCGGTCCGCCGCGACCGCTGCCACGGCATCGAGCATCGCCGCACACATCACGCCGATGTGGTAGATCCCATCCGGAGCGGGCGGCGAGCGCACAAGGCGGCTGCGGGCAATCGCATTGGTTGCCGTCTCGTAGCGCCCGTGCGCCGCATGCCAGAGCGCGCTGGTGCACGTTGCCCCGGTCAGATCGGGCTGGTCCGCTCTCTCCCCACGGGAGAGCACCTCGAGCTCCCGCACGCCATCGGCCGCCGTCGCACTGTCACCCCCCGCGTATAGCGCATCCCACACCCGCAGTATGAGAGCCGACGTGGGAGGAGCTACACCCAGCTCGCCGATGGCCGCCGTCACCCGCAACGCGGCACCTGGCCGGCCCCGCGACAGCTCGAAGTCGTGTATCCGCAAGAGCGTGACGAGCCGCCGCGAGGGATGGTCAGCTCGGCGCTCCAGTACTTCAGCCACGCGGTCGCCGTCCTCCACCGCGAGGCCCTCTTCGACCGCCTTCCCCATAATCCCGTGCAGTGCCGGCGTGTCCATCTGCTGGAGGCGCCCGGTCACTTCGGCCCGTGCCCCGCTGTCGTGCATGACTACCGCCCGGAGCCAGCGGACATAGTCGACCATCGTGCCAGCCGAGTCCAGGCGGATGAACCGCGCCGCGAGCTCCCGCACCGCAGCCGTGTCGCCGGCAGCAGCCGCCAGATCGAGCAGGTGCAGCATTGGCGCGGCGAAGCTCGAGTCGAGCTCGATCGCCCGCCGAAAGAATTCGGCAGCACGTGTCTGGGGCGAATCGACGGCCATGATGGAGCCATAGTGGTAGTACCCTTCACCCCCCCAGTACCACGCATCGGGACGGTCCGGGGCCACCTCCAGCCAGCGCTCCAGGTTCTTCACACGGTCGGCGATGTTGCTCGGCCCGGGATAGCGCGACCCCGCAAACCAAACAGCCTGGGCCCGATCCCGCGCGCTCAATCGGTCGCGATAGCGCCACGCAAGCTCGACACCCAGCGAGTCGAACCCCCCGATGCTCCATTGCTTGGCCGACACCAGGCCCAGGGCCGCAAGAGCGAACGTCGAGTCGATTTCCAATGCTCGAGTGAACCGCTCCGCCGACTCTCCAAACTGTCCGCGACGGTATGCTGCCTGACCGTCGAGGTACGCCTTGAGCGCGTCGAGGGAAGTGGATGTAAGCGCCGCCAGGCGCTGCTCCGCCTCCCCGGCCTGCCGGGCCAGGAGTTGGGCGGTCAGATCGTCCACCAGCGAGTGGATGCTGTCCGGATGACCCTCGACCCGTGCCTGGGCAACGGGTCGGCCACTCGGGACCGCTGTGACGGTGGCCTCGAACACCATCCGGTCGGGCGTTCCCACGATGCTGCCGAGCAGGAGCCGCCCGGCACCCAGTGACTGCACCGCCTCGATCGCCTCTTCCCCTGACACGTCGCTCGACGCCGAGCCTCCCGCGCGGCGCCAGGCGCTCATCGCGGTCCGCTGATCCACCGCACGCGGCCCTCCTTCACCCGTGAGCTTGGCGGCCAGGAGATCCACCATCCCCTCCCGGAGGTACTCCAGGCCCGGTCCCGCGACCCTGAACGGCATCACCGCCACCAGGTCCGGATCAGTTTGGCGTGCGCCGCGCGGCCACAGTGCCACAACTGCAATCGTCGCCAGCACTGCCGCGGCGGCGACCCCCAGGAGCCGGAACGGCGACCGCCTCGCCGCCACGGCGCGCAGCCCGGCCGCAGGCTCCACCTTGAGCGCCTCGCGGAACTGGGAAGCCGTGGTAGGTCGGTCCGCCGGCGCCTTCGCCATGGCCTTTGCCAGCGCGGCGGCGACCGCGGGCGATACGGCAGGCCGTACGGTGGTCACCTCGGGAGCCGGCGCCGCGAGGTGCTG
>JBDHDE010000140.1:0-3279 GCA_039591655.1 Gemmatimonadota bacterium | reverse complement strand
ATGTCTGTCCAGGTCCTCGAACTCAGCGAAGCGCTGCACGGCCTGCTGGGTCAGGTCGCCATAGGGCATGGGGTGGCGCACGACGACCACCCGCTTCCCCATTTCCCGCAGGATTGCTGCCACCCGGCGACTCGTCTGGCTCTTGCCTGCTCCGGTGCGCGCCGCGCAGACGGCAACCACGGGCACCTTGGCGTCGAGCTGCGTGTGGCGTGGGCCCAGGAGCATGTAGTCGGCGCCGGCCGCCATGACCTGAGACCCCACGTGCATCACGTACTCGTGCGATACGTCGCTGTAGCTGAACACGGCGAGGTCGACCTTCTCGTCCCGGATCAGCCGCTCCAGCTCGTCCTCCGCCTCGATGGGGACGCCTTCGGGATAGCGCGACCCCGAGAGCTCGGGGGGGTACAGCCGCCCCTCGATGTCCGGGATCTGGGTGGCCGTGAACGCCACCACCTCGAAATCGGGATTCTCCCGGAAGAACGTGTTGAAGTTGTGGAAGTCCCGCCCTGCCGCCCCAAGAATCACGACGCGCTGCGTCATAAACCGCGCTCCCTCTTTGGCTCCCTTCAGGGGTAGTATCAGGTCCCCCCGGATCGGGGCCCCCTGGAGGCTCCGCCCGGCTCAGAAAGCAACGTAATCCCCGTCGGACACGCAATGAACCCTGAGCGTACGAAGAAGCCTGCGGAACGGACCAGCGGGGACGGGAGATTGCGGGGCGGCGCGCAGATTGCGGGGCGGCGCGCTCACGGGGCTCGCAAGTGCCTTTCTAAGAACGCTTTAATCAGGTTTCATAGAGGAATCACCGCCGGCGAGCTAAGTTTCACAGTGCCAAGCGGTTCGGCCACGGGATCGCCCAGCTCAACCCCCGGCCATCAAGCGCCGGGCGGGAGGTAACCTGGTGCGTGCGGTCATAGATGGGAGTGTGGCAGAGATGCTGGAGCGCGCCCGTACCGAGGGCCGCGACACCCTGTTGGAGACCGAAGGCGTCGCGCTGGTTCAGGCCCTGGGCATCGAGACGCCCGCGCACCTGTTTGTCCATGACGCTGCGGAGGCGCAGCGCACCGACCTGGACTACTTCCCCGGCGACCATGTCGTGGTGAAGGTGGTCTCCCCCGAGATCCTCCACAAAACCGACGTGGGCGGCGTTGCGCTGGTCCCCCGGGAGCCCTCGGCGGCGGCCGCCGCCATCGAGGCGATCGAGCACCGGCTGCGTGGGCGGGCGGTGACCGGCTACACGATCAATGAGTTCGTGCCCCACGACGAGGCCTTCGGGGGCCAGGTCCTGCTTGGCATGCGCTGGACCGAGGAGTTCGGCCCCGTGGTGACCTTCGGTCCCGGAGGAATCCACACCGAGTTCCTCGCGGAGCAATTCGCCCCGGGTCGCGGCGTGGCGGTCCTGGCCCCGGGGCTCCCACCGGACGGACGGATCGGCGAGCAGTTGCGCGACAAGGCCGTCACCCAGGCCGCAATCGGCGCCGTGCGCGGTGGCCGCGAGCGCCTCTCCATGGACGAGCTCAGTCGCCTGGTGGACCGGATGCTGCAGTTCGCTGCGACCCTCGAAGGCTCGGGGCTCGCCGAGCTCGAGATCAACCCCCTCGCCCTCACCCCCGGCGGCCCGGTGGCGCTGGATGTGCTGGCGAAGCTCCGCACTGGAAGGGCCACTCCCCAGCATCCCCCCCGACCCATCGAGAAGCTGGAGCACCTTCTCAAGCCCCGGTCGGTGGCACTGGTCGGCGTGTCCGAGGGCCTCAACCCGGGCCGGATCATCCTCAGGAACCTGCTACGGGAGGGGTTTCCGCCGGACCGGATAGCCGTCGTCAAACCGAACACCGAGGCCATCGACGGGGTGCGCTGCCATCCCGACATCGCAGCGGTGCCGGGCAGGGTGGATCTCTTCATCCTGTGCATCGCCGCCGAACAGACGCCCCCTGCCGTCGAGCAGATCATCGCCACAGAGAAGGCCGAGAGCGTGATCGTGATACCGGGCGGCCTGGGCGAGCGCAGCGGCAGCGAGCCGCTGGAGGAGCGCATCGGCACTGCGCTGGCCCAGTCCCGGCGGAGCTCGTGGGGTGGCCCGCTGCTCAACGGCGGCAACTGTCTGGGCGTGCGCTCGGTGCCCGGCCACTACGACACCATGTTCATCCCGGAGTACAAGCTGCCGTGGCCCGCGGGCGGCGCTGCAGGCGTGGCACTCATCTCGCAGAGCGGCGCATTTGCCGTCGCCCGGTCGAGCAAGCTGGCGCGCCTCAACCCCCGCTACGTCATCTCCGTCGGCAACCAGACCGACCTCACAGTCGGCGACTACCTAGCCTACCTCAAGGACGACCCGGAGGTCGAGATCTTCGCCTGCTACGTTGAGGGCTTCCGGCCGCTGGATGGCCGGCGCTGGCTCGAAGCGGCGGCGGAGATCACGGCGAGCGGCCGGACGGTGCTGCTCTATCGGGGTGGCCGCACCGCGGCCGGAGCGGAAGCCAGCGCATCCCACACGGCCGCCATCGCGGGGGACTACACCGTGGTCCGGGAGCTGGCGCGGGCCGCCGGGGTCGTCGTGGCCGACACTCTGGCCGACTTCGAGGATCTAATTCGGCTCTTCTGGTATCTGCGGGACAAGGAGGTGGGGGGGTGGCGGCTGGGCGCCGTATCAAACGCGGGGTTCGAGTGCGTGGCCGTAGCCGACGCCCTGGGGCGGTTCCGCCTCGAGCCGTTTGGCGGGACGACGCGCCGGCGGCTGGAGGATCTCCTCGCCCGCTGCCGCCTCGACCGGGTGATCGAGGCCCGCAATCCCCTGGATCTGACCCCCACCATGGACGACGACGCATCTGCCGAGGCGGTGCGCGCCGTCCTCGATGATCCCAACGTGGACGTCGGGGTCGTAGGATGCGTGCCCCTCACCGGAGCCCTCATCACGCTGGCGGCGGGATCCGGACACGAGGAGGACCTGCACGACCCCCGCTCCATCGTCAGCCAGCTGTTACAGCTCCGGCAGGACAGCCCGAAGGCGTGGGTAGCCGTGGTGGACGGGGGTGTCCTGTACGATGCCATGGCCGCACGGCTGGATGAGCATCGGGTACCCACATTCCGCACCGCCGACCGGGCACTGCGACTGTTCGAGCACCACGTCGCGGACCGGTTACGTTTGACTGAAGCAACGTCTCATCACTGAGGTCGGGAACAGCGCATATGGTGACAGCCAAGACGAAGGTGAGACCGAAGCCGTTCCTCTTCCCCCAGTTCTGCAAGGCTTGCGGGCGGTGCATCGAGGCGTGTCCCAAGCACTGC
>JBDHDE010000139.1:0-2595 GCA_039591655.1 Gemmatimonadota bacterium | reverse complement strand
ACGCCCGTCATCGAGATTCCCACCGAGTACGGCGTAGGTTCCAGCAGCGAGCTCTTGCTCTACGCCCTGCTGGGCGTCGTTACGGGCGTGGTCGCCGTGGTCTACACCCGAACGGTGTATTGGACCCGGGATCTGCTGCAGCGCTTCAAGATCGGATGGCACAGCGTCGTGGTGGGCGCCCTCCTGGTGGGGGCGCTGGACGTCGTGTTCAAGGCGGACTTGTGGGGTCACGGGCACGAGACCCTCTCCATCGACATGATCGGGGCCCGCGCCGGGTACTTCCTCGTGGGCCTCGCCTTCGCGAAGATCCTGGCCACGGCGGCGACGCTCTCGGTGATCCGGGCCGGTGGGGTGTTCACCCCTGCCCTGTTCATCGGCGCCACACTGGCCGGCGGCCTCGGCACATCGGCAGCCGAGTGGGTGCCCGGGTTCACCATCGCGCCCCAGGCCTTCGCGCTGGTGGGCATGGCAGGGCTGGTGGCTGGGAGCACCCACGCGCCCCTCACCGCCATCATGATCGTGTTCGAGATGACCAGCGACTATGCGCTGATCCTCCCCCTCATGCTCTGCGGGGCCGTCGCCTATATCACTGCCCGGCGAATCCACCCGGAGTCCATCTACTCCGAGTGGCTGGTGCGGCGTGGCGAGAGCATCCATCTGGGGCGCGACCAGGCGGTGCTGGAGCGATTGCGCGTGCGGGACGCATGCAACAACAACCCGGACATCATCGGCGAAGGCGCCGCCGTGTCCCAGATCCTCCAGGCCATAGGCGCCAGTCGCCAGATCGAGTTCCCCGTGCTGGACGACGACCTGAAGCTCGTCGGGATGATCACCTACGACGATCTGCGCACCGTGCTCACGGATGCGGACCGCTATGCACCGGTGGTGTTGGCGGGAGACCTCGCGAGCCCCCACTTCGAGCGCGTGACACCGGAGGACTCGCTCGCCACCGCCCTCCAGCGCTTGGCGGTACGGGGCAGCCACTACATACCCGTGGTTGAGAGCGAGGAGCCGGACCGTCTAGTTGGCGTCATCGGCCGCCAGGAGATCCTCGCGGCCTACGACCGCGAGCTGCTGCAGGAGCACTAGGCCCCCGTCCCCTCGTTGACAACCCCAGTACCGCGGGATAATCTCGCCTTTCACCTTCGTCTGGCGGGGGATGGAATGAGACGAGCAACGTTCTGTCTGACTGCCGCCACGGCCATCGCTGCCGTGATCCCTAGCGCGGTCCTGGCGCAGGGGTTCCAGGTCAACGAACACGGCACATGCGTGATGGGCCGCGCCGGCACGGGCGTCGCCTCACCCTGCGAAAGCGCAGCTACCATCTTCTACAATCCGGCAGGGATGGCGACGCTCGAGGGGTGGACGGTGAGCGCCGGAGCCACCTTGATCTACGCCTTCGGCAACTTCCAGGACGACTTCACCGGCAGGAAGGACGATCTGGACAACGACGCGATCCCGGTGCCGCACGCCTACGTGATGTACGGGAAGGATCGTTGGTCGGTGGGTCTCGGCTTCTTCGTGCCGTACGGCCTCGGCACGAATTGGAACACCGATTTCGAGGGCCGCTTCCTCGGCTTCAACAACGACTTGAAGTCGCTCTACTTCCAGCCATCGGCGGCGTACCAGGTCACCGACTGGCTCATGCTGGGTGCGGGGTTCGACTTCGTCATCGGCTCCCTCGAGATCACCCAGCGGCTGGACTTCTCGACCCAGCCTGTGCCGGGGCTGGGCGGCCCCCTCTTCGGCGACATCGGCATCCCGTACCATACGGACTTCGCCGAGGCTAAGCTCCACGCCAGCGAGGCCATCGGGTTCGGTGGGAACTTCGGCGTCATGGTCCAACCCGTCCCGCAGCTGCAGATCGGCGCCCGCTACCTCACCCGGGTGAAGCTGGACTATGAGGGTACGGCGACCTTCGTCCAGGTGCAGAACGGCTTGATCCTGCCGCCGTTCAACCCCATCGCCCTGGCCGATCCCTCGATCGATCCGACCCAACCCCTGCCGCTGGACCTCGTGGTCGCGGGGGCGGGCCTGTTCGCTCCCGGCGCAACCCTGTCGGACCAGACCGTGACGGCATCCATCACGATGCCCGACCAGATCACCCTGGGCCTGGCGTTCGACGTGACGCCCACGCTCAAGCTGCTGGGCGAGTGGCAGTGGGTGCACTGGTCCCTGCTCGACAGCATCGTTGGGGAATTCGACTTTGCGCCGGACCTCGTGCTCGAGGAGAACTACCGCGACACCCACGGGTTCCGCTTCGGGGTGGACTGGATGGCGAGCCACAAGGTGAACGTGCGGGCAGGCTACCTCAATCACCAGGGCGCGGCGCCGGATGAGACCGTGACGCCGCTGCTCCCCGAGGGCAACCGCAACGAGTTCACGGGGGGCGTGGGGATCCGATTCAGCGACCACTGGATCCTCGACCTGGCGTACCAGTACATCCGGCAGGACAAGCGGCGTGGCCGCGTCCGGGAGCCTTTCCCGGGTGATTCGCCCACGACGGACTTGAACAGCGGGGTGTACACGTTCAACGCCCATCTCTTCGGCGCCACCCTGACGGCGCGCTTCTAGGAACCGGACCATGAGAAACAG
>JBDHDE010000138.1:0-2614 GCA_039591655.1 Gemmatimonadota bacterium | reverse complement strand
GGACGCATCGGCCACAAGATATGGGACAAGGGGATCGGAGGCGAGGCCTGCGAACCGCGGCAGACGGGCCCGCGTTCCGTTGCGCGCCCGGCCTAGAACCCCACAGACACCCTGAGTCCGACCCCACCGCCGGGGGCCGGCGCGAGCCCGATGGCCACGTTGTCCAGGGGCACGTCCCGCCAATCCTCCACGCCGATCGATTGGCCGAGTATCCAGCCGATGGCTGCGGCCGGCACCAGGACCACCAAGAAGCCACCGACGGCACACTTGGTATTGCTCGAAGTCGTTTCGTTGACCGCGGCACAGGTCGCGATGCCAACGATCGGCCCCACGATCACACTGGCGAGGACCCCGATCGCCGCCCCGCGGCCCGCGGCGCCCTTGCGACCGCGACTCACCTGAAGCCTCGTGATCTCATCCCGCGGCACGCTGAGCTCTGTGGCGTCCTTGCCCACTCCAAGCAGCAGGCTCGCATCGCTCACCTGGAGTAGCGTGCCTTTGTCCTCCTGGCAACGCTCTCGCGTGCGTCGGCTTCCCGCGTCATCCCACATCTCGCAGTGATGTCGGACGCGGACCCGGGCGCCGGGTTCGAGTCCGCTCTGGGCGATGGCAGGGCTCGCGGATCCCACCGCGAGGAGAATGAGCAGCGGAGTCGTGGGTCGCATGGAATCGGCCGTTGGGGTCTCCCCTGAACCATGCACCGGGGTACCGTTGTGCGGCAAGTCGCGTACCCTTGGTTTTGCCGTACGGCTCGGCGATGTTTATGGGCCCGACGGGCAGTGTCCCCAACCGGTTGCCGGACCATGTTTGAGATTCTCTTCGGTATTGCCATCATCGTGTTCGCGTCGAAGGTCGCTCCGGCCGTGGCGCGGAGGGTCGGGCAGGGCACCGACTCCAAGGTGGGACGGCGGCTCGAGGAGCTCGAGGAGCGAGCGACGACCACGGAAGACCGACTGCTCGATCTGTCGGCTGGCACCCATGAGCGATTCGTGGACGTTGAGGAGCGACTGGACTTCACAGAGCGGGTCCTGCAGCAGCAGCGCCACCGGGAGGGGCTCCCGGGCGGCTCGAAGGAACCCTAGAGGACGAGCGGAATGAATACGGCTGACTACCTGGCTGAGGTCGAGCGTTACAGCGCGCACAACTACCACCCGCTGCCCATTATCCTGTCGCGGGGTGAGGGCGCCTGGGTGTGGGACATCGAGGGGAAGAGATACCTGGACTGTCTCGCGGCATACTCCGCCGTCAACCAGGGTCACCGGCATCCGGCGATCGTGCGGGCGGCGCAGGAGCAACTCGACCGTCTGACGCTCACCTCCCGGGCGTTCCACAACGATCAGATGGGGCCGTTCCTCCGCGAGCTGTGCGAGCTGACGGGCTACGAGAAGGCCCTGCCGATGAACTCGGGCGCCGAGGCCGTGGAGACGGCCATCAAGGCGGTGCGCCGCTGGGGCTACCGGGTGAAGGGGATTCCGGCGGACCGGGCGGAGATCATCGTCTGCGCCAACAACTTCCACGGCCGGACCACGACGGTCGTCTCGTTCTCCACCGAGGAAGCCTACCGGGCGGACTTCGGGCCCCTGACTCCGGGGTTCAAGGTCATCCCCTACGGCGACGCGGCGGCGCTGGAGGCCGCCATCACCCCCCGCACGGCGGCGTTCCTGGTGGAGCCCCTCCAGGGCGAGGGCGGTGTGATCGTGCCGCGGGAGGGCTACCTGCGGGAGACGGCTGAGATCTGCCGGCGGTACAACGTGCTGTTCGTCGCGGACGAGATTCAGACCGGGTTGGGTCGCACGGGCAAGCTGTTCTGTTGCGAGTGGGAAGACGTCAAGCCCGACGTGCTGGTGGTGGGGAAGGCTCTGAGCGGCGGTTTCTACCCGGTGTCTGCCATGCTCTCGGGCGAGGAGATCATGGGCGTCTTCAACCCCGGGGACCACGGGTCCACCTTCGGCGGGAACCCCTTCGGCGCCGCAGTGGCCCGGGCGGCCCTCCGGGTCATCGTGGACGAAGGCCTGCCGGAGCGCGCCCGGGAATTGGGGGATTGGTTCATGGAGCGGCTCCGCGCCCTCGACTCGCCCCACGTGAAGGAGGTGCGCGGCAAGGGGCTCATGGTGGGCGTCGAGATCAAGCGCGAGAGCGGTGCGGCGCGGCCGTACTGCGAGGCGCTCATGGAGCGGGGAATCCTCGCCAAGGAGACCCACGAGCAGGTGGTCCGCTTTGCGCCGCCGCTGGTGGTGGAACGGGCCGATCTGGAGTGGGCGTTGGAGCACATCGGGGAGGTGCTGGCGGGGGCCGCCGTCCCGTCGTCTTAAGCGACCCTCCGAAGCGCACGCGCGCGGTGCGCTACGTCGGGCGATCCCGGGCCACCAACCGCGCGATGGGCGCGGCGAGGAGCTGCTCTCGCCGCGCCTCCACGTTCGCCACCGTGAGCCGGTCGTAGCCGAATTCCGCGAGTAGATCCAAGGGCTCCCCCGGATCGCGCCCCGCCGTCCTCGCCATGTTGTTGTGCAGCTCCAGGAAGATGACCGGGCGCGGCTCGCGGGACAGGACCTGCTGGCCGCCCTCGAGGGCCGCGAGCTCGGCGCCCTCCACATCGATCTTGATGTGGGTGGGC
>JBDHDE010000137.1:0-2614 GCA_039591655.1 Gemmatimonadota bacterium | reverse complement strand
GCACAGAGGGCATGCTTGACCCATCCCAGGATGCCATACGCGGGGCCGCCTTTCTCGACGCATCGGCGCCAGATCAGCCAAACCTATCCCTTGTCAGGATTCGGTTGGGGCCCGACATGCGTCAGGTAGAGGCTGCCCTGCTGCGTCTGAATGCACAGTGTATGCAGCGAGGCTGCTGAAGCAGCGTGTAGGAGAACGCCGCGCTCGACGGAAAGCCAGCGCAGAAAGGGTGCAGCCTAACACGCGCATGGAGCTGCGGAGGCGTGGGGGATCTAGGGGAAGTTGTGATTGTGCGCCAAGTTAGACCTAGAACAAATGGCTTTCCGTGTGGCTGGCGCGGCTTCACGCCCGCAGCTCATGCGCAGAGCCGTTAGACGGCGTCCCGCTCGCTTCCTTGACGCTCGCTTGACCGCAGTTGGACCATGTTACGGCGTCGCCATTGGAGGGCGCCATGAAAACCCACCTGCACACAAGGATCAGGCTGGCCATCCTGCAAGCTGTAGCGTGCGGCGCAACAGCCTGCGCCACCGAACCCGAGCCCGACCCGTGTATCTACGGACCGCTGGAGATTTCCCAGCAGTGGTCAAGCGCGCGCCCCACGTTTACGTGGACGCCCGCCTGCCCTGTTGGGGGCATCCGTGTCATGAGGGACCTTCTCCGCCGGTGCGACCCCAACTCCATGGGCTGCATTAGCTCGCTCCGGCTGTGGACGGTAACGGACACCTCAAACAGCATCGTGCCACCCGTTCAGTACGGCGACAGCCTCCCGGGCGCCATTACCATTTGTGGTCACTTTTTTCCAACGCCGTGCGGCCACGAACTGACCGCCGGCACCTACGAGGTGGCAGTGTTCCGTATTAGCCCGACGGGCGCTGACCTCCTAGGCGAAAAGCGGTTTCGTGCACCCACTTGAGTACTATATCGCGCAGCTAGCGCAATGCCGTCAGTGCGAAACTCGTTACGTCGATGCACTGCGTGCTGGGCCAGGAGATCCTGGTCCTAGGGCACCGGGAGGTGCTGGGAGCCCACGGCGCCGCGTTAAGCTTGAAGGAGAGACGGCTGACGGGAGAGCGGCTCAGGTTCCCGGCTCCGCCGCTCGCGTCGCTCAGCCAGGCCAGTGTAGCCTAGTTGTGCACCGCTAGAAGCTTGCGTCGCGGCGCCGGCCGACCGTCCTCGTAGGGGGTTAGGTCCGGTCGGCGGTCATCACGTGAGATGAGTTCGGCGTACGGTCCGAGGGCTCGCTCGTACTCGTGGTGGTAGAAATCCGGCAACGCGCGGTGCCGACCTTCATGGAACTCGCGGAATGCTTGGTCGGTGCGCAACTGATCCCGAAGCTTGCGGTAGATTCCGATCTCGGCCCGGGCCCGCATGGTTCGCGCCCAGTTCACCTGGCCAACCAACCGATTCGGGGCGCTACGCCACCGTCGTTGCAGCATCTCCGGCGAGGACGAGAACCTCAGGAGGTCGATGAGCTTTTCGTAGAACGCGACCGGATCGTAGTGCTTAAGCGTGGTGACGAGATATGGCGCGTAGTAAAACCCGAACGGCACCGCGTCCAAGATTCGTCGGTTCCGGAGATACTCCGCATGCAGCGGTGTGCCTCCAAAAGGAACCGGAATGTTCAGCGTCGGCCACACGAACGGAGTCCGCAGCATGAACTGCTTGGTCAACTCGACCGGCTCATTCCCCCGATCGGAGTCCGAGCCGAAAATGAAGTTCGCCTGGAGATAGGGAATGTGTTCCGAAAGCTGGCGGAAGTGCTCGGCGACTCGCACGACCTTCTTCAATCCCACCTCCCCCCCCACGCCCGCTTTGTTGGCGTAATCGATCCACGACTCAACTCCGGGCGCGATACCGACGCAGTTCGTCGCGTGTAACCGTCCCACCCGGTTGCCCCGGAGGATGGAAAGCGAACTCTCCATGACATACGGCGGACGGACCGTCGGTGGAAGACTCTCGATCACTTCGAGAACCTGATCGAACTTGACCCCGAAGTTGGGGTCGTGGAAGCCGACGATGATACCCGGTAGATGCTCGCCGACATACCGGAGATCGGCAGCGAGGCGATCGAGTGGAAGCAGCCGGAAGGGATTGTTCCAATCGATGCAGAAGTCGCACGTGTATGGACACCCGACACTGGCCAGCATCGGAACGCTGCTCATGAAGTTGCACCACCGTTTGAAGAAGAAGGCCGCCGTGCGAATTTCCGGCATGCGTTCTTCCACGGCCGGGAGATCATCAAACGCCGTTGCGCTGGAGATGACCGATCCCGGATCGACCGCGCCAGCAACGATATCGCGAATCAGCTCCTGGTTACAATCCCGAACAACGATGTCGAAGAATCTGAGGCAGTCGGTGGGGAACGATTTGGCGTGAGGGCCGCCGATGACGGCCCTCGTGCCGCGCCGCCGGTAGAGCTTGGCCAGTGCGTAGGCGAGGGGACTGGCTTGGGTGTAGCTGCAGATGAATACGACGTCGAGATCGGACGGAAGCCGGCGTCGGGGATTTCCTACCCCGTAGTACGTGGCGTAGAACGTCTCGTGTCCCGCCCGACGACACCAAACCGCTACCGCCTGTGGGGTCACGCTGGCAAACTGCTTCGTCATCACGAAGT
>JBDHDE010000136.1:0-3200 GCA_039591655.1 Gemmatimonadota bacterium | reverse complement strand
GGAAACCCACGAGCAGGTGGTCCGTTTCGCGCCGCCGCTGGTGGTGGAGCGGGCCGATCTGGAGTGGGCGTTGGAGCACATCGGGGAGGTGCTGGCGGGAGCCGCCGTCCCGTCGTCTTAAGCGACCCTCCGAAGCGCACGCGCGCGGTGCTCTACGTCGGGCGATCCCGGGCCACCAACCGCGCAATGGGTGAGGCAAGCAGCGCCACCCGCTCAACTGGCGCGTTTGCCACGGTGAGCTCGCGGTAGCCGAGTTCGGCCAACAGTTCCAGGGGCTCCCCCGGGTCCCGCTTGTTGTGCAGCTCCAGGAAGATGACCGGGCGCGGCTCGCGGGACAGGACCTGCTGGCCGCCCTCGAGGGCCGCGAGCTCGGCGCCCTCCACATCGATCTTGATGTGGGTGGGCCGCGCCCCGAGATCCCGCGCCAGGGAGTCGATGGAGACCGTGTCCACCGTCGTGAGCTCCCAGGGCGGCCGGCCCTCGTCCCAAGCCACGAAGAACCCGTCGGCGATGACGCCGGCGTTCAGCATCGCCTGTGCCCCCACCCCCCGGGCGGCGGCAGCCCGCACCAGCGTCACGCGGCCGGCGGCGTCGTTGAGCCGGCTTTGAATTTCGAGGATGCGCGCGGCCGCCGGTGAGGGTTCCACGGCCACCGACCTGGCATCGCCGCCGCCGTAGCGGAGGGCGGCAAGACTGAAGACCCCGAAGTGCGCTCCCAGGTCGAACAGCAGCATGCGCGGCCGGCAGGCGCGCACGAACTCATCGAGCTCTGCGGCCTGTGACGGGTCGTCGACCTGGGAAGTGCGATGCGCACGGTACGCCGCCGGGTGACACCGCAGCGTCCAGTCGGATTGGATCTGAAGGTCTTGGTGCAGGCCGATGGAGTGCCGCAGCTCGTCGGTGAGCCAGCGCGCGGTCTTGGCCGGTGCGCGGACCCAGTTGCGGATGGGTCGCGGCACTAGCCGGCGAAGCACACGGCGAGGGGTGAGCATTGGCGAGTGCGTCTTGGGCGACGAGCGCCAAGATACGCGATTATCTTCTTCCAGGCTATGACCGAGCTATCAGTCGAGAGCGTCCGCGGCGAAACCCGGGACACGACCCATCGCGTGGTGGCGGCGGTGTGCCGGGCCGACGGCAGCCTGATCGCCCGTTCCGGCGATCCGGAGCACGTGGTGATCATGCGCTCGGCGGCGAAGCCGTTTCAGGCGCACCCGCTGGCCGCCGACGGCGTCATCGAGCGGTACGCAGTGTCTCCGGCAGAGCTGGCCCTCGCCTGCGCCTCACACAACTCCGAGCGGCGGCAGGTGGAGATCGTGGGGGGCTGGCTCCGGCGTATCGGGTGCCAAGAGTCGGATCTCGCCTGCGGTCCTCACCCCGCGCTGGCCCGGGACTTCACGGTGCCGCCCCCCGGGGGCGGCAATCCGGAGGAGCTGGCCGGGCCCTCGCCGCTCGCCAGCAACTGCTCGGGCAAGCACACGGGGATGCTGGCGCTGGCGCGACACCACGGGTGGGATACGGACGGATACCAGGTGAGCGGCCACCCGGTGCAACAGCGTGTCAAGCGCTCGCTCGCCGCGTACGCGGAGCTACCGGAGCACGAGATCGCGGAGGGTGTGGACGGTTGTGGTGTGGTGACGTTCTCCCTGCCGCTCTCCCGCATGGCGCGGGCGTTCGCCCGATTCGTGGACGACGACAGTCGGGCCGCGCAGGCCGTGGTCCAGGCGATGACGCGCCACCCGGAGTTCGTGGCCGGCCAGTGGCGGCTCGATACGGAGCTGATGCAGGCCTATCCCGGGCGCCTCCTGGTGAAGGTCGGCGCCGAGGGCGTGTACGGTGCGGCGCTGATCGATCGGGGGATCGGCATCGCCCTCAAGGTCGTGGACGGCCACAGCCGGGCCGCAATGGCGGCGTTGATGGCGGTGCTCGATCAGCTGGGACTCGATCCGACTCCCCCGGCGAGCCTCCGGCGGTTTGCGGAGCTCGATGTCCTCAACACGCGGCAGGAGCGGGTCGGAGTGATGCGGCCGACCGGCGCCCTCGAGGCCCTTTGACATGTCGAGGCGGAGATTCGATGGTGCTCCGGATGCGGACATCCGGCATCCTCCGGGTGATCGGGGCGTCGCGGTAACGGTGCGGGAGCCCGACCGGTGACGTTCATCGACCGCGTGACGATCCGAGTCACTGCCGGAACCGGAGGGTCGGGCTGTGTCGGGTTCCGCCGGGAGAGCTTCGTGCCCAAGGGGGGGCCCGATGGCGGCGACGGTGGGCGGGGCGGCAGCATCTACGTCCGCGCCGACCAGCACCTCACTACTCTCCTCGACTACCGCTACAAGAAGCACCGCAAGGCCAAGCGAGGACAGCACGGCAAGGGATCGAACAAGACCGGCAAGTCAGCCGACGACGTGTACCTCCCGGTGCCCCCCGGCACGGTGATCGCCGAGGCCGATAGCGGGGAGATGCTGGGGGAAGTCCTTGTCCCGGGCGACGTGCTGCTGGTGGCCCGCGGCGGGCGCGGCGGGCGCGGCAACGCCCGATTCGCCACCCCGACCCACCAGGCGCCGCGGGAGTGGGAGCCGGGGGAGGAGGGCGAGGAGCGCACCATCGAGCTCGTCCTCAAGCTCATCGCCGATGTGGGGCTGGTGGGCGAGCCGAACGCGGGCAAGAGCACCCTGCTCTCCGTGGTCTCGGCCGCGCGGCCCAAGATCGCCGACTATCCCTTCACCACGCTGGCTCCTCAGCTGGGGGTCGTGGGGCTCACCGGCGCGCGCTCGTTCGTCATGGCGGACATTCCCGGGCTCATCGAGGGAGCCATCGAGCGGACCAGGGTGCTGGCCTATCTCGTGCCCGTGGATGTGGAGCGCGCACAGTCGGCCTACGACTCTCTGCGAGATGAGGTACGGGCCTACGACACAGAGGTGGCCGCGAAGCCTCACGTCGTGGTGCTCACCAAGAGCGATCTCCTGGCGCCGGGAGAGGGCGCGCGCCCGGTGATCGCACCGGAGGCGGAGGGGGTGCTCACCGTCTCGGCGGTGGCCCACCGCGGACTGGAAGAGCTCAAGGAAGCGCTGTGGCGCCTGCTCACGGAACGAGGCGACAAGCCCTCTGACGACGCAGTCCCCTTGCCGTGACGCCGGAGGATCTGGCGTACCTCGCCCTCGCCCTGACACCGGGCATAGGCGGGGCGCGCCTCCGCTCGTTGC
>JBDHDE010000135.1:0-2724 GCA_039591655.1 Gemmatimonadota bacterium | reverse complement strand
GTCGAGCAAGAGCACGACATCTCCCAATGGGTGAGCTGGCTCTCTGTGCCGGACGTCGGCGCAGCCGTGGAGCTGGTGCAGCAGGCCGGCGGCGAGGTGCACCGCGAGCCCAAGGACCTGCCCAACCGCGGCCGCTTCGCCCTGGTGAGCGATCCCCAAGGAGCGCTGGTGGCGCTGCTGCGCTCCACCGGGGGGGACCCACCGGATGTACGTGAGGTGATCGAGGGAGCGTGGCTGTGGACCGAACTCTGGACCCACGACGTAGAAGCGGCCATCGCGTTTTACCAGGATCTCGCCGGCTACGAGCGGGAGCTCACCGACACGGGCCTGCAGCAGCCGTATCACGTGCTCACGCGGGGCGACCGCGCCCGGGGCGGCGTGGCGCAGCTGGCGCGCCAGGAGGTGCGCTCCAACTGGTTGCCGTACATCCTCGTCGACCGGCCCGGCGATCTGCTTCCCCGGGTAGAGGAGTTGGGAGGGCGGGTGGTGTTCGCCCCGGACAACGACGTGCGGGAGGGAACCGTGGCGGTCATCCAGGACCCCACTGGGGCGGTGCTGGCGATCCAGAAGTGGCCCCTCGAGGAAGAGGGAGGAACCGGACGATGAACCGACTCCACAAGGTCCTGCTCGCGGCGGCCACGATCTGCCTCGGCGCTGGCGCACTGGCGTGTGGTGGCGGCGGCAACGTCTACGTCGGCGTCGGCGTAGTCGGCCCTTACGGCGCATATCCCGGCGCCTACCCCGGGTGGGGGGGCCGGCCCCCCTACCGCTGGGACGACGACGTGTCCCTGGCTCCGCTCGAGGGGCCCACGCTCGAGGGGTACGCGTTGAGCGATCCCGAGGTCCCGGAGGAGACCCAGCCCAGCGCCCGCTGACCGGCGGCGGCTGACCCACTCCCGACGATGGCGGCTTCCTCCCGGCCCCAGAGCGTCTCCGTCTACCCCATCCTCTCCGTCAACTTCGTCGGGACGTTGGGGTTCAGCATCGTCCTCCCCTTCCTGGTATTCCTCATCACACGCCTGGGCGGGAACGCGCTGATCTACGGGGTCATGGGCGCCAC
Organism: Gemmatimonadota bacterium; assembly: GCA_039591655.1. Classification (GTDB taxonomy): domain Bacteria; phylum Gemmatimonadota; class Gemmatimonadetes; order Gemmatimonadales; family GWC2-71-9; genus WVYX01. The sequence continues at coordinate 1,664 of JBDHDE010000135.1, read as the reverse complement.
CTATTCCTTCTTTCAGCTGATCGGCGCTCCCATCCTGGGCCGCTGGTCGGACCGCTTCGGCCGGCGACGCATCCTGCTCCTGAGCCAGGTGGGCACCCTCGCCTCGTGGGCCATCTTCCTGGCCGCCCTGCTCCTCCCCGTGCACACTCTGTGGCAGGTGGATTCACGAATCGTCGGCGCCTTCGCTCTCACGGTCCCGCTGGTCGTCCTGTTCCTCGCCAGGGCCCTGGACGGGATCACCGGTGGGAACGTCTCGGTGGCCAACGCCTACCTGGCCGACATCACTCCGGAGGACGAGCGCAGCACGGCCTTCGGCAAGATGGCCATCTCGTCCAACCTGGGTTTCATCGTCGGGCCCGCCATCGCCGGGGTGCTCGGCGCCACGGCCCTGGGGGAGACGCTGCCGGTGATGGCCGCGCTGGTCATCTCCCTGATCGCGACACTCATCATCGCGTTCCGACTGCCCGACGTCGACCGCTGCCGGCTGAGGAGCAGCCCCGAGCAGGCCAACGTGCGCAAGGTGCTCGGCCAGGAACAGCGGGACTGCTACGCGCTGGCGGCCGCCAAGAAGCTGTCGCTCCGCGAGATCCTGGCCGTGCGGTCGATCCCGCTGCTGCTCGGGGTGTATTTCTTGGTGTACCTGGCCTTCAACGTCTTCTACATCGCCTTCCCGGTGCATGCGGCCACCGCCCTCGACTGGACCCTCACCGACACCGGGATCTTCTTCTCGGTCCTGAGCCTCTGCATGGTCCTGGTGCAGGGACCGGTCCTCAGCCGGGCTTCCGGGATCTGGTCGGACCGCGCACTGGTGATCGGCGGCAGCCTGATCCTGGGAACGAGCTTCCTGCTCTATACCGCGCCGGGCAAGCCGCTGATCTACGCCGGTGCCGCTCTCCTGGCGTTGGGAAACGGGCTGATGTGGCCCTCACTGCTGGCCATCATCTCCAGGGCTGCGGGCGAGGAGGCGCAGGGCGCCGTGCAGGGCTTCGCGGGGAGCGCGGGCGCCGTCGCCAGCATCGTGGGGCTCCTCGTGGGCGGAGTGCTCTACGGATTCCTGGGGGGGCGGGTGTTCGTGCTTTCGGCCGCCGTCACCCTGGCGGTGTTCCTGATGGCGGTCATTGTCGTGCCGGGGAGGGAACAGGCGGCAGTCGCCCCCGCGTGACGGCGGCACGCTGCGGCACGTGCGACTCACGAGCCCGAAACTTCGGCAACTCCCCTCCGTACGGAGAGTCGACCGCACCCGGGCCCCACGTTAGCTTCCAGCGGACCCCCGGGAACGCCTATCCTGCGCATCACATCCGGCGCCCCTGTCCCACAGTGGACTGGCAACTGGATCGGGACGTCGAATCGGAGAGTGACGGATGAAAGCCGTGAGGATCGCCGCGATTCTCTTTCTGTCGGCCGCCCTGGTAGCGGGACCGGCCGCCGCCCAGCACGTGGTCTCTCTGGGGATCAAGGGAGGCATCAACCTCGCCACCGTCAGCGCCACAGTGGGCGGGACGGAGCTCGACCCCGACAGCCGCCGGGGCGCGCACGGCGGCTTCGTGGTCTCGTATGCCTTCTCGCGTAACTTCGCCATCCAGGGTGAAGCCCTTTACGTAGGTAAAGGGTTCGAGCCCAACAGCCAGGTGATGGCCGACCTCGATGTGAACTACGTGGACTTC
>JBDHDE010000134.1:0-2757 GCA_039591655.1 Gemmatimonadota bacterium | reverse complement strand
GGAGACCGAGCTGGCGGTCGCGAACTACGAGAAGTCCCTGGAGCTGAACCCGCAAAACACCAACGCAGCCCAGATGCTGGCGCGGCTGAAGGGCGGCACTGGCGGCGGCAACTAGTCTTTGTTTGCTAGGACCGTGAGAACCTGAGGGGACCCCACTGTAGCAGAGCCGTGGCGCATCTGAACGCCCGCTCGTGCTGACGCAGGTAGTACTCCCCGGCCCTCTGGGCCAACGCTCGGGTCGGGTAGGTGTGCAGGCCCCAGGTCCGGTCGAAGACAGCATCGCCACGACCGTCCACGAGGAACGTGAACCGGTCCTGCACGGGCAATACCGTGACACGGGTATCGGGATGTCCGACCTCGCCGTGGTCGCCAGCGGCCGGGTTGGTTTGCGGTGGGCGCACGAGTTACCGCCTGGTTGCTACGCTTGTTCCTTCACTCGTTCCAAGTACGCGCTCGCCAGCAGGTACATCTCCCCTGCGCGCCGCGCATCCTCTTCCGTCTCGAATGTCGTGATGCCCCACGTCTTGTCGAACACACCGTCCCCACGGCCGTCCACCAGGAACAGATACCGGCCACGCCACCTCACCACGTCGATCCGGGAATCGAGGGCCTGTCTCCCGCTGTTGCCCATCGAGTAGCTCCTCACGTTGAAGTGCCGGCCGACGGCGAAACTCTACTACCTGACGCGGCGGGGTTCTGTGACGCATGTCGCTCAGGGTGGTAAGCGGTCAGTGTCGTTCGTGGAAGCGGGTCGGGGCCCGCCTCTCACAGAGGGGCGTCGCAGTGACAGGTGTCACTCGTGATGTCTCGGTGAGAGAGATTACATACCGTAAGTCGCCCTCGGGCCGACGACGCGGTGGGGACAAGGCCACGCAGACTGATCGTCCAGCGCTTCAGTTTGCGGCGCCGGCCCCTCGCATTATGCAACGTGTGTCGGACCCCTCGTGCCAGCGCAGTTGTCCTGCGGCAAACGCGAGACGGCGCCCGGGCTGGCCGGGCGCCGTCGCATCACAGGAGGGAGCGGGGATCACCGCTGGGAATCGAGACCCCCCACCCGCACCCAACGCTTGAGCTCCGTGATGAACCGGCCCGGCTCCACGCTCTCCCCGTCCTGCCAGATCTCGAAGTGGAGGTGAGGGCCGGTGGACAGCCCAGTCGAGCCGACCGTGCCAATCATGTCGCCGGACACCACGCTCTGCCCCAGCGTCACCGCTATAGACTCCAGGTGACCGTAGTAGGTCTTGTAGCCCTCCCCATGGTCCACCACCACCACGAGCCCGCGTGCCGGCTCCTCGCGGTAGTTGTCCGTAGCCGCCTCGACCGTGCCGGCCGCCGCGGCTGCGACATCTGTGCCCTGCGGCGCCGCGAGATCCACCCCGTGGTGCACACGCATGACTCCGGTCACGAGGTGCCGGATCTCGATCCCATGGCGCGCGGTGATCGCCGCCCCCGGTAGCGGGTGCACGAAGGAGGGCTGCTGCGCGCGGAGCACCACGTCCTGCTGCGCGAGCCCGCTGGCGTCCGGCGCCTCACCTGCCGCCATCGGGAGAATGAGGAATGCCACAAGCAGGGCCGCAGTCCAGGAGACCGCCGGGCGGGAGGATGCGAATGATGCTTGCATGATGGCCTCGAATCTCCTGGTTGCGGGGTGGGAGGCGGCCACGAGGGCCGGCGCGGCTGCGACGCAGGCGGGCGGCCGCGGCTTCAGGAACTCGAGCAGGGCTCGACCGTAAGCCCGGGGCCTGAGGCCGCCCCGTGCAAGCACCAACTGGTCGCTGGCCAACTCGGCGGCCTCCCTCATGTATCGCGCCGCCAACCACGCGATGGGGAGGAAGAAGTACAGCGCGGTGATGACGCTCTGGCATTGGAGCCACAGATCGTCCCAGCGCCTCACGTGGGCCATCTCGTGCCCAATGGCGCAGTCCACGAACGCCGACCCCGAGAGGCGCGCCACGCTGCGCGGCAGCACGACGATTGGCCGCAGGCTCCCCAGGGTGAACGGGGTACGCACGTCGTCGCTCAGCACCAGGCGAACGGGGCGACGGACTCCCATGCGGGAGCGCCACCACTCGAGCCTGGCCACGAGGTCCGGTTGTGCGGCCGGCGCGGCACGCGAGGCGATCCGCCGGAACAGCCGCCGCCGTCGCGACAGCACGGCGGCCACCGCCAGCGCGCCCAGCGCCCACACCGCGGCTGCCCCCAGCCGGACCAGTTCCGCCGCCGGCGCCCAGCCACTGCCGGCCATCTCACGCCCGGCCTCGAGCGCCGCCACGGGGGGCACATTGAAAGTCGACTCGGCCGGCCCGGCGGCGACTCGGCCAACCTCGGGAACGCTGCCCGCCACCAGGCTCCCCACCGACCACGGCGCTGCGAGATCGGGCGGCAGGACCAGACGGAGCAGGACGAGCCCCCAGAGCAGATGGCGCAGCCGACAGTGACGCGGGGGCAGCAGGCGGCCCACCAGCCAGACCAGGACGAAGAGGATCGTGGAGAACAGGATCTCCCAGCCCGCGAGGCCGAGGAGCCACTGCGCGACCGCCGAGCCCAACCCGAACCAGGACGTGCTCACGATGCCTCCTCCTCGCCCGCCAGCAGGTTGGTGATCTCCTCGATCTCCGCAGGGCTCAGTGTCCCGCTCTCCGCAAACAGGGGGACGACCAACGCGGGGTTCACCTGAACGACCCGTTCGGCGAAATCGCGCACCCGCTGGGCGAGGCCCTCCGCTCTGGAGATCTTCGCCTCGTACAGCTGTAGGCC
>JBDHDE010000133.1:0-2959 GCA_039591655.1 Gemmatimonadota bacterium | reverse complement strand
AAGGCACGCGCCTGGAGAGCGCGTGAACGGTTTCCGTTCCGTGGGTTCGAATCCCACCCTGTCCGCTGACAACCGAATGGGAGTGGGTGTGCGGGGAGTGGCGCCGTCCTCGAGCCGGAGTCCCGGTCGCAAGCCGGGGGAGGGTGGGCTCATTCCGCTGCCGAAATACGCCGCGACTTGTCCCCCATCCGCCACCGCGCGACAACACATCGACCGGCTCACCTGCCCCGCCGATCCCGATCCGAGCTGTCTAAACCGGGCTTCACGAACCCCCCCGAACCCGGTAAAGAGTTCTTCACGAATCCTTTCTATTCCTCAGTGCCACAAGGGTTTATACTGCCCGGTCGAGCACCGTCACAAACGGGACCCGACCTCTGGCAATTGCGACCCGAAAAGCGGTAGTTTTCAGACACGGGCCGGAGCTCAGAACCACGACCAACCTTGGCGCGCGCGTCCGCGCGAGAGTGCGAGATGACCCCTTCATCCTCCACGAAGACCCCGACTAAGAAGAAGAAGACGGCCAAGAAGCCCAAGGGACAGAAGGTCATCAAGGTCCCCGAGCACACCGTCGAGATCGTCTCCGACTCGGGAGAGGGAGCGCAGCGCTGTGGCCAGGCTTTCGGCCGCGTCTCGGCGCGCATGGGCAACGGCACGTGGACCGTGGAGATCATCCCCGCGGAGATCCAGCCGCCGGCCCGCACACCCCCCAGCGCCAGCGGCAACCGCATCCGCATAGGGACCAAGCCGGTCACAAACTGGGGCGACGCCGCCAATCTGGTAGTGGCCTTCAACGAGCAGGTGCTGCTGCACCGGTTGCGCCTCGGCGCCCTGGCCGACGGCTGCATCATCCTCATCGAGTCAATGTGGGAGACCCACGAGGACGAGGATATCCGGAAGGAGTGGGCCACTGCGATGGAGGAGCTCGACGGTCACGACTTCCGGTTCGTGAAAGTCCCGATGGAAGAGGAGTGCCTCAAGTACGTGGAGAACCCGCGGCGCGGCAAGAACATGTTCGTGCTGGGGATGCTCTGTTACATCTACTCGCGCGACATGGACTTGGTGCGGGAGCAGATCGCGTACGACTTCAAGAGGAAGGGCCAGGAGGTCATCGACGCGAACATCCAGCTGCTCGAGGCCGGCCTCGAATGGGCCGAAGGGAACATCGACTTCCGCATCGAGGTGCCGATTGAGAAGCCCGCCAAGCCGATGGTGGTGATGAATGGCAATCAGGCCATCGCCATCGGGGGCATCGCCTCGGGCATGGAGTTGTGCGCGATGTACCCCATCACGCCGGCTACCTCCGCCTCGCACTACCTGAGTGACATCTTCGAGGACTACGGCGGTTTGGTCCACCAGGCGGAGGACGAGATCGCGGCCGTGGGCGTGGCGATCGGAGCCTCGTTCGCCGGCAAGGTGGCCTTCACCATCACGTCCGGCCCCGGCCTGGCACTCAAGACCGAGTTCATCGGGCTCGCGGTGATGACCGAGGTCCCGCTGGTGGTGGTGGACGTGCAGCGGGGCGGCCCCTCGACGGGCCTCCCCACGAAGGTGGAGCAGGCGGACCTGCTGGCCGCCATCTTCGGTCAACATGGCGACGCACCCCACGTGGTGATGGCGCCGGCCACCATGGAGGAGTGTTTCCTCTGCATGACCACCGCGCGGCGCATCGCCGAGGCGTTCCGCACCGTGGTCATGGTGCTCACCGATGCGAATCTCGCCACCGGGGTGCAGCCGTTCGAGCGCCCCGCGGTGACGGCGGAGTGGATCGCCCACCCGTTGGACCTCTCGGCGGTGCCCGAAGGCACGCGGCCCTACGAGTGGGACCCCAGGACCGGGCTCTCACAGCGGATCATCCCGGGGCAGCCGGGCGGGATGCACACGCTCACGGGCCTGGCCCACGACGAGGGCAGCAAGGTGGCCTACCAGCCCGACATCAACCAGCGCGGCTGTGAGATGCGCAGCCGCAAGATGGCCGTGCTGCAGCAGACTCTGAAGCCGCCCAACGTGTACGGTCCCGGCAAGGGCGAGCTGCTGGTGGTGGGCTGGGGCAGCACCAAGGGCGCCATACAGGAGGCGGTGGACCGCGGGCGGGCCGAGGGGCTCTCGGTCTCGTCGCTCCACCTGCGGTTCCTCTCGCCGATGGAGCCGGGGCTCAAGCAGATCTTCAAGAAGTTCAAGAAGGTCATGACGGTGGAGATCAACTACAGTGACGAGGCGGATGCGCCGTACGTCACCGACGAGAACCGCCGCCGCGGGCAGCTTACATGGTTGCTGCGGGCCCATACGCTGGTGGACGTGGACTGCTGGGGCCGGGTGCCGGGTGAGCCGCTGCGCCCCGGCGTGATTCTGGACGCCATTCGCGGCCATATGCCGGATGGAGCCAAGCGATGATTCAGTTCAGTGGTGGATGCTCACTGCTCGGAGCGGGGACCGACGACGACCGCTCCTGGAGCATGCAAGATTACGAGGGCGCCATCCCGAGGTGGTGCCCCGGGTGCGGCGACCACGCGGTGCTCACGGCGGTGCAGCTCCTGCTGGAGGACGAGCAGCTCCCGCCAGAGGAGACGGTGTTCGTATCGGGCATCGGGTGCTCGAGCCGCTTCCCGCACTACATGAAGACCTACGGCTTCCACGGGCTGCACGGGCGGGCCCTGCCTGTGGCCACCGGCATCAAGCTGCGCCGGCCTGACCTGCACGTGTTCGCGGTGATGGGCGACGGCGACTGCTGCTCCATCGGCGGCGGGCACTGGATCCACACGATCCGCTACAACCCGAACTTCGTCGCCATCATGCTGGATAATGGGGTCTACGGGCTCACCAAGAACCAGACGTCGCCCACGAGCCCCCTGGGTCTGAAGAGCAACACGGCGCCGCGCGGCGCGCCTTTGCCGGGCATGAATCCGATTGCGACCACGTTGAGCGTGACCAACGCCTCGTTCGTGGCGCAGACGGGGGATTG
>JBDHDE010000132.1:0-3068 GCA_039591655.1 Gemmatimonadota bacterium | reverse complement strand
GTTACGTGGGGCTCGCCCCCGTGGGTCGCGGGCTCACCAACGTTGCGGTGGTGGTGGACATGGACCGCGTCACGCGGCACGGCGCCGTCGACGCGTGGTTTGACGACCTCTTGGTACGCTTCCCCACGGTGGCAAGCCGCGTGGCACGCGGTGAGCGGATGACGCCGGTGCGCTCAGCTGGCCCCTTCGCGCGGTGGACCCCCCGGGCCACGGCAGACCGCGTGCTCCTCGTAGGTGACGCGGCGGATTTCTACGATCCGTTCACTGGAGAGGGCATCTATGCCGCGCTGCGCGGCGCCGAGATGGCGGCGGAGCGTGCCATCCCGGCACTGGAATCGGATCGTCTTACGGCGGCGGCCCTGGCTCCGTACGACGCGGCGCGCCGACGCGAGTTCTGGGGCAAGTGGCTCGTGGAGCGGATCGTGAGCTACGTGGTCTCCCGGCCCAGGCTGTTCGACCGTGTGGCGGCGCGCTACGCCCGCAAGCCGTCGCTGGCCGACCTGCTGGTGGGCGTGACCGGCGACTTCGTGCCGCCCACGCAGGTGCTCAAGCCTTCATACCTGTGGCGGCTCGTGACATGAGCCCATCCGGTGTGACGGTGCCGCGCGCTCCCCGGCCCGACTGGCTGGCATCGGTCGGGACGGAGGCCCTCGACTCCCCGGCGTGCGACGCACGGGTCACCCGGGCGACCCTGGCCGACATCGCCCGGGCGAACACCCTGTTCGGGGGGCGTAGCGCCGTAGTGCACGGCGTTGCTCGCCTGCTTGAAGGAATGGCGCCGTCGCGACCGCTCACCGTGCTGGACGTAGGTGCCGGCATGGGGGACGTCGCGGCGTATCTCGAGGGTAGGTGGAGCAACGCAGGAACCGAACTGCGTGCCGTGACGCTGGATTGGCATGCGGAGGCCGCCCGCTTGTGTCGGAAGCGCGGCCTGTTGGCGCTGCAGGGCGAGGCGCAGCGCCTCCCAGTTGCAGATCGTGCGGTGGATATCGTGGTGGCGAGTCAGTTGCTGCATCACTTCCGCCGTGAGGCGGCCGTGGGGCTGGTGCGGGAGCTGCAGCGTGTCGCCCGCCTCGGCGTGGTGATCGCCGATCTGCGGCGAACGTGGATGGCAGCCTGGGGAATCTGGCTCGTATCGTGGCCCCTGCGATTTCATCCGGCGAGCCGCCACGACGGGGTCGTGTCGGTGCGCCGCGGATATGAGCGGTGGGAGCTGGAGGAGTTGCTACGAGAGGCGGGCGTGGCCGCTGCGGTGACCCGCCGTCCCGGCTTCCGCCTCGTGGCGACCTGGAGAGTGAGCGATGCGCACCGTTGACCGCAGCACCATCGCCGCGCCCCTGGAACGGGCCTTCGCGGTGGCAGCCGACGTGGAGCGCTGGCCGGATTTCCTGGAGCATTACCGATGGGTGCGCATGCTGGAGCGCTCCGAGCGCGGCGGTGTTGTGGAGATGGCAGCCTGGCGGCCCTTCGGCCTGCTCAAGTACCCGACGTGGTGGGTCTCCGAGATGGAGGTGGTGCCCAGCCGTCACTTGGTCCGCTATCACCACACCGGGGGCATCACACGGGGGATGGACGTGGAGTGGAGGCTGGAGCAGCGCGGCGAGGAAGTAGACGTCACCATAGTGCACGAGTGGGACGGTCCGGACTGGCCCTTGATCTCCTGGATCGCGGCCAACTGGGTGATCGGACCGGTGTTCATTCACGGCATCGCCTCCCGCACGCTTGCGGGAGTCAAGCGAAAGGTGGAGTCCTCATGACGGAAGTAGTCGTCACCGGCATTGGCTGCGTTACCCCCATCGGAACGGGCGTCGAGGGCCTGTGGTCGGGGCTGCGGGCCAAGCGTTCAGCTGTCCGCACCATCACCCACTTCGATCCCACGCCCTTCAAGAGCAAGATCGCCGCCGAGATCGACGACTTCCGGCCGCAAGATCACCTGGCGCCCAAGGCGGCGAAGCGCCTGGATCGGTTCTCGGGCATCGGCGTCGTGTCGGCCCGGATGGCATTGGAGGACGCGGCACTCCTGCCGGAGCGCGAGGACCGCGATCGCATGGGCGTGATGATGGGGTCAGCGCTGGGTGGGGTGGCTCATGCCGAAGGTCAGGTTGGCGTCTATCTGCGAGACGGGCTCCGCGGTGTGGACGCGGCGCTTGCTACCTCGGTGTTCGGCGGAGCGGTCTCCTGCAACATGGCCATTCATTTCGGTCTCACGGGTCCCAACTCCACCAACGCCATGTCGTGCGCATCAGGTACGGTGGCAATCGGCGAGGCGTTCCACGCGATCCGCGCTGGCCGCGCAGATGTGATGCTGGCCGGCGGCGCCGAGGCACCACTCTCGCCGCTCAGCTTCGGGGCGTTCACCATCATCCGCGCCATGTCCACCCGGAACGACGATCCCACCCAGGCGTCGCGGCCGTTCGACAAGGAGCGGGACGGGTTCGTGATGGGGGAGGGCGCGGCGGTACTGGTGCTGGAGCGCAAGGATCGGGCAGTGGCCCGTGGGGCGCGCGTCTACGCCGAGATCCTCGGATACGCGCTTACCAACGACGCCTACCACATGACTGCCCCGAAGCCCGACGGTCGCGAGGCAGCCCGGGCGATGTCTCTTGCTCTGGAGGATGCGGGGCTTGCTCCGCACGAGGTGGCGTACATCAACGCCCACGGCTCGTCCACGCCGCTCAACGACCCCACCGAGACGGCGGCGATGAAGCGCGTGTTCGGCGAACACGCGCAGCGCCTGTCCATTAGCGGCACCAAGGGCTACTACGGCCACGCCCTCGGCGCCAGCGGAGCCATCGAGGCGGCCATCTGCGCCCTGGGGATGTCACGCGACTGGCTGCCGCCCACAGTGAACCTCCGGGAGCCCGATCCCGCGTGCGATCTTAACTACCTGAACAACGGTGGACTCCGGGGCAGCCCGGAGATTGCGCTGTCGAACTCCTTCGGGTTCGGTGGGGTGAATGCGGTGCTGGCACTCAGGCGGGCCTAGCAGCGACCGCCACAGCGACTTCGAGAGTATACTGGCGCTCTCTGTTTACGGTTCGCTGATGTAGGAAGGGGCGGTCCCAACA
>JBDHDE010000131.1:0-3135 GCA_039591655.1 Gemmatimonadota bacterium | reverse complement strand
ACTTCAAGGAGTACGACGCGCCGCGGACGCTCGACCGCAGCGTGTACGGTCGGGACGTCGGCACGATCAGCTCCGACGGCAGGTCATACACGGTGGACCCCGACGGGCCGGAAGGCCCCGCCGAGCGGTTCACGTTTGACAACCCCGACTTCAACTTCCGCTCGCTGCGGGGCAACGCGGTGCTACGGTGGGAGTTCCGCCCGGGCTCGACCATCTACCTGGTGTGGACCCAGACTCGCGCCGGCTCCGCGCCGGTGGGCGACCTGGACTTCGGCCGCGACGTGCGGGCACTGTTCGACGCGCCGGCCGAGAACGTCTTCCTACTCAAGATCAACTACTGGATCGGGTTGTAGGGGCTTCCGCGAGCCCCGCTATTGCCTGACTGCCAGTGCGGTCCTATCGTTGGGCCGGACCACAGGTCACGGAGTGAGAGGCATGTCCTTAGCAGGGAACAGATTCGGCAAGATCAAGCTGAGCCTGCTCATCTGGCTCGTCGTGATCGTTGCCGCCGTCTATTGCGGACTCCAGTTCGGTGGAGTGTGGTGGCGCCAGTACAGGCTCGATGACATCGTGGAGCAGCAGCTCAGTTATGCCGCTCAGTCCTCCGACGACGCGATCCGCGCGAGTCTGCTGGATGAGATCGCGGGGTTGGGCCTCCCGCGGGAAGGACTCACCTTCTCCTTCCGCCGGATCCCGCAGCCTCGCGCGCTCGAGGTCTCGATCTCCTACGTAGAGACAGTGAACCTGCTGGTCACCGAGGTGAAGTTGCCGAAGTCGCTCCACATCCGTCGCCCGTTCTGAGGGCACTGCGAAGGCCGTCAAGGCTCAGAGCCACTAGTGCCAGAACAAGTACGCTATGAATATGGCGGCTATAACAGCAGCGAGGTCCGCCAACAGCCCGCAGGACACCGCATACCGCGTCTTTCTTACGCCGACTGACCCGAAGTACAGCGCAATGATGTAGAACGTCGTATCGGTCGAGCCCTGGAAGGTGCAGGCCAGCCGCCCCACAAAGGAATCCGCCCCATACGTCTGCATGGCATCGACCATCATGCCCCTCGCACCGCTGCCACTGAGCGGCTTCATCAGGGCTGTGGGCAGGCCTTCGACGAAGTCTGTGTTGACACCCATCCAGCCGAACCCCGTTCCAGCCGCCGCGACCAGGTACTGCATCGCCCCGGAGGCGCGGAACACGCCAATGGCGACCAGAATGGCCACGAGATAGGGAATGATCCGGATGACGACCGGAAACCCCTCCTTGGCTCCCTCGATGAAGGTCTCGTAGACGTTCACCTTGCGAATCATGGCCAGTGAGATGAAGCCGGCGATGACGCCAAAGAGAATCACGTTGGCGGCCACGTTGGAGATCGTCTGAATCTGCTCCTGGGGGAGCCGGGAGAAGTAGACGATGGTGGCCGCGACAGCGCTTGTCAGGCCGATCAGATAGGCCATGACCACCTTGTCGAACAGGTTGATTCGCTGGACGACGGCTACCGCGATCAATCCCACCAGAGTGGAGAAGAAGGTGGTCAACAGAATCGGGATGAAGACATCCGAGGGGTTCGCGGCTCCCTGCTGGGCGCGGTACACCATGATGCTGATGGGAATCAGCGTCAGGCCGGACGTGTTGAGCACCAGAAACATGATCTGGCCGTTGGAGGCCGTGTCCTTCTCAGGGTTGAGCTCCTGCAGCTCCTGCATTGCTTTGAGACCCAGCGGTGTCGCGGCGTTGTCGAGCCCGAGCATGTTTGCCGCGAAGTTCATGATCATCGAGCCATGAACGGGATGGTCTTTCGGGAGCTCCGGGAACAGTCTGTGAAAGAACGGCCGCACTGCTCTCGCCAGAATGTCAATGGCACCGCCCCTCTCTCCCACCTTCATCAGCCCCAACCACAGTGTGAGCACGCCCGTCAGCCCCAGTGAGATCTCGAAGCCGATCCTGGCCATCTCGAACGTGCTGTTGACGATGTCCGTGAAGATCTCGGTGTCGTGCAGGAAGATCAGCCGAATGAGTCCCACGACCAGGGCGGTCAGGAAGAACGCAATCCAGATGTAGTTGAGAACCATGAGCGCTCGCCTAGGTGCGGGTGAGCAGTTCCACCAGCACGGGAACGTGGTCGCGGACCAGTGTGTCCGTAGATGCGAGAGGGAACTCGTACGTGATCACCGCGATGCCCTGGTCGGCACCCCACGAGCCGAACGAGCCCGGTGTGGGGTAGCCCACGTCCTTCACGTGGGGCAAGCCGGTCTTCTCGGCCAACCATCGGCCCAGGGTTCCCTGTGCCGGATCGTCGATGCACGCCAGTGGTGCATGGAGGGCGATCACGGCCTCCGGCTCGAGCTCGGCGATGAGGGCGATGAGGGCCTGGGTCTCAGGTTCGGATCCCGCATGGGGTCCCGGGCTCAACATGACGTCCTGGGGATCCTCCAGAGTGGAGCGGTGCGCCACCGGGTCCGGCTGCCAGTCTGATGCCGGGAAGTTGCGGTTGAGCTCGACGCCCCGGGCATTGCCCCGTGTGCCACGGATCAAACCGTCCGGATTGGCGGCCAGCACCACCGCACAATGCGGCGAGGGCGCGGACAGGTGGCGCAGGGCGCGGGACAGCGCGAAGGTCGTCTCCGGCTCCTCGCCGTGGATGCCGGCGAACATCAGCAGCTTGCAGGACCCCTGAGGACGCCACACCTCCAGCGGGACCCCCAGATGGGAGCGTCCGTACGTGTCGGGGTTCCACGGGATGGTCCCCTGTTGCTGCCTCGGACGGTGGCTCATGCGACGGGCCTGTTCGTGTTGGTTACGAAGCGCTGGTAGATCTCATCCAGATTCTGGAGCACCGCTTCTTTGAGCTCGATGTCCGCCTGTTGGATGGTCTCGCGCAGCAGCTCGGTCGTGAGCCGCTGCCGGTAGGCGGAGGCCGTGGGGCCGTAGCTCAGATGCCATCGCTCCGGCGCCACGCCGTGCCGGTCTGCGTCATAGGGTCGAAAGAAGCCGTAGGCGGCGTCGGCGGCAATCCTCCCATCCAGCCACTCGTGCAGCGGGCCGAACATCCCGCCGGGGTCGACCTCCTCCGGGATGAGCTCAATCTCATACCCCTCCGGCCGGGCAGCCGCGTCATACACATCCAGGTCCGTCCCCCA
>JBDHDE010000130.1:0-6245 GCA_039591655.1 Gemmatimonadota bacterium | reverse complement strand
GTCACTCATGTAGATCCCCGTGAGATAGACCGCCATGTGGTTCTTCTGTGAAGCCAGCGCAGCGTACATGAGCGGCTGACCATTGTACGTATCCGGATAGGTCTCGAGGGGCACCTGGTAGGTGATCATCCCCCAGTTCATGGCCTCCTCATAGCCGTGTGGTAGGTTGTCGAGGATAGTCTGGCGCACCGCTTGGATCGCTTCCCTTCGGTCGTCAGGCAGCGCGGATAGATACTCCTGCACGGTAGTGGCGTCCGATCGCATGGGTTCTCCTCTCCTGTCGATGTCGCGGCGCTCCAAGGTCATTCGGTGGGCAAGGGCTTCCCAGCTCACGCAGGGACCTCCGGAGTAGTCCCGCGCGTTTCGGCACCGCGCTGCTGACCCATCATGTGGTCCCGACCTGTGTCCGTAGAACAGCGAGGAGGATGAGCTGAACCACACTCAACAGAGTTCCGAACGGTAGATACCACAGCGCGCCAGCTGCCAGGAAAAGCATGCCCCACCAGCTCCAGCTCACGCCGAAGAGGAAGGCCGCAGCGACCAGGAGCCACAGAACGCCGTACACCAGGAAGATGCCCTTCATCAGCGCACCACGCGGCCGAATCTCCAGAGCCCGTACGACCTTGGCCCAGGGTCCTAGTTGGCCAGCGTACTGGCCGGCCTTCGGTGTGACGTGGTCGCCGACGACCAGAGCGCGACCGCCGTCGAACGCCATCCACCCGCCCTCGAGGAGGACACAGAGAATGAGGGCCGCCTTCAGCACGGGTGCCAGCATCGACTCACCCGCCGAAACATGGGTCGCGAGGTTGGTGTGACATTATCCCGCCCCGCTCAAGCTCTCGGGGGCGCGGCCGTCGGCGAGCGCAGCCTTGACGCGCTCAAGGAGATGGGACACGGCAGGACGCCCCGGGAGGAGAGCGTTCTCAGAAGACTATAGCTCGGGCGCGGGGCGCGCCAGGCAGTAAAGCACACCTAGGCGAGTCGCTCGCGCACCACTAGATCCATCTGCGCACTTTCGATTGATACTCTTCCCACTCTCTACCGAACGTTTCCGCGAGCATCTTCTCTTCTGTGCGTATGAAGATACGGTCGATGATGTATGGAAAGACCAGTGCGGGAAGGAGAGCTGCCACCGTTCCCAGGAGCAGAGCAATGCCGAACAGCAGCAACGTCAACCCGAGGTACATGGGATTCCTGCTTATTGAGAATGGGAAGGCGGTAAGGAGGGCGGACGACTGCTGAAACGGTTTCACTGTCGTCTCATGCCTCTTGAACTGGCGGTCGGCCGTCACGTTGAGGAACACACCGAGGACAATGGGCACGACTCCCGTCAGCGTCAAAGGAAGAGACCAGTACTGGTATACGGGCACTAGGAAGTGCAACGCAACCATGAACGCCAGCGCGATGAGTACATAGATCGGCGGGAGAACCTTCCCTCTCATTCAATGAGTTCCACTCGAAGCGTTGGCGCTAAGCTGTGCGCCCTCTGGCCGAAGCAACAGGACGAAGACCATTCCGTGCGTGATCAGAAGCAACGGAACGACTACTGTGGGGATAAAGTACGCTGAGCCGAGCAGACCCGGATCCACCCCAACCCCGACCAGGCCCTGGTAGAACGCGTATAGAAGGTCGGCCGTGCCCCATAGGCTGAAGATCCAGACAACGGCGTTACCGAGCCGGCCTAGCAGGGCGATTCCTGCAAGCGCCGCCAGCGCAAGGAGCGCTGCGATCAAGTCGCCATATGCCGCTGGTGCGGCAAACGCTCGTGGCAGGTCGGGCGAGACAACTCCTGGCACGAGAAACGCAAGGCCAATGAACCGGAAGCTGTGCAGCAACAGAAGGGGCTTGAGGGCCTCGGTAAGCGGTAACTGAGCGAGCTTTGACCGCCAGTACCACCGTCCCACCAGGCCCCAGGCAACGAAGCTGAGAAGGACACTGAGTCCAAAGAGCCGTAGAGGATCCATCGCACCCACCAGGATAAGGGACTCCGCGCCAGTTAACGACACTGCAGTTGCGGCTTGCCGGTCGGTGTCATCGCATCGAGGCGTGTGGCTCTACCGCCTTTCAACCAGGAAGCTGCTGCCTAACGCCCTCCCACACAATCACAAGATGCGTCTGGCTTGACCGCCTTGATCAGATATGCCCACAGGCCGATGCGTCTAGTGACGGAGCACTGAAAGCCCGCGCGCTCCAACAGCCCCGTGGCGCCTCGCACTGAGTAGAAGTGGTAGTCTCCGTCGTGCGACGCGACACGAAGACAGAGATTCAGCACTTGCCTCAGTGGAGGAAAGAACGCGGGATCCAGCAGGATAAGCCGGCCCGCTGGTCGAAGAACACGCCTGATCTCCCGGAGTGCGTCGTCAGGTCGGTAGAAGTGATGTAGTACGCCGGTGAGGGTCACCACGTCGAAAGACTCCTGAGGCCAAGGCACCGCATCTTCGGCATCAGCGACGCGAAACTCCGCGTGTGCGTCCTGCTTAGTAAGCTTCTCCCGTGCCACCTCGACAATGTTGGGAGCGAGGTCCACGCCGAAGAGGCGCGTGGCGCCGGCGCTCGCGAGGCGCGAGAGTAACCGTCCGGTGGCGCAGCCTACGTCGAGGATCGCGAGCGATTCGAGTCCGGCGCCCAACTCCGCGATCACCGTACGGTCCCAGAGCGGAACCTGGCAGAAGGTCATCCAAGCGGAGGAGTCGTACCGGCCCGGCATCTTGAAGTTGTAGGCGCGGTAGCTGCTGGTCTTGTAGCGATCCTGCTTGCGAAACCTAGGAGCCTCGTCCGTCATACGCGGATTAGACGACGCGCCCTGGCGACCTCGCCGATCAGCTGCATGTGCGTGTTAGGCGGAGGAATCGTCCGTGTCCATCCAGCTCCACCATTTCAGCCGCTGAGGGTCGTGCACTTCATGGCTTGCGAAATACACCGCACACCGGAACACGTAAAGGACGCACCGGTCGATGTGTGCCCCACGGAGCGTGCACAATCGTTCATATAGCTCTTCAGGATCGGCACCGTTGAGGTCAGCTACTTGTGCGACACCCAGATTCCGAAGGTCCTGTGCGATGCTCGGCCCGACCCCTGGAATCTGCTGCAGCTCTACGGAAGGCGTGGTCACCCTAGAAGTCTCCTCGGCCGCCTAACGACTTCGCGGATCAGCTGCGGGCGAACTCCCACACGGGACAACCCGCAGTTGATCGTCAAGTGATGCCTTCCAACCGAGCTGCGGGCGAACTCCCACACGGGACAACCCGCAGTTGATCGTCAAGTGATGCCTTCCAACCGCCCATATCAACGACTTCCTCTAGAAACGCAAGCGCCTCCGCAGCTGCATGCGCCTGTTAGGCGGCGTAGGACTTTCGTTCACTGTGTCGGGGCCTCATTCGTCATTCCCCGTGCGAAGCGCCAGCGGCCGTCTACACCGCGGCGCATGATGGAGAAAGCTCGCTGTTGGATTTCTATGGCCTCGCCGCCGTCATGAGGTACCAGTCGGTTCCGCTCCAACCCCCGCATGAATGCTATATCGCCCCCCAGCACCAGTTCGTGACATTCGAACTCTTGCAGCAGCTGGTAGCTGGTGAAGAACGGGCGGAAGGCATCCCCCAACGCCGCTCGGCCGATCAGGGGCGCCGCCCCGTGGGACCAGAACACAGCATCCTCCGTGACCAAGGTGGTTACGGATGCGATGTCTCCCTCGCGAAGTGCGGTCCGCCACGCATCAAGGAGGGCATAGATTCCCTCCAGCGGGCCAGCCATCGACTCGTCGACCTCTGTGGGTACCATCGACGAGTCCACCGCGGCACAGCGCGGTTCGGGCATCTCCTGGGCTACCAAAAGGTCCACAGCGAGTATACAAGAGACGGCGGCCAAAACGCAGGCCGCTGCACGGTGAGCCGGGGATCGGGAAAGTGTCATGCTGGCCCCTGTTGTTTCGTCAGTGATCTTGTGCTGCCTAACGCACTTGCGCATCAAATGCGGGTGCGATGAGCCAACGGGCGCGACGTTTGACTGAGTGATGATTCATCCCAGCGCATAAATCAAGTGCAGCCTCCAGCAAGGTTTCGTCGTCACGGACACCTGGGACTATTCCCGTTCCGGCACCGGGCTGGACCAATGGAGGTGCTGCACTCGCCACCCCTGGTTGTCGTGCCTGGCCACCCCCGTCATGTAGCCTCCGAAACTGACATCGATCCCTGCCGTGTCGGTTACCGTCTCCTCGTATGACGCTCGGACGACTGCGATGCCGGGATTGACTGGCACGACTCGCAGATCGATCCAGCGGAGCTGGATCGCCGCTATTCTCCGGGACAGGTCGGTCACGAACGTCTCGGCTGAATCGCTGGACGGGAATACCAGACGGCCGGCCGATGCCATGAAGAACTCCGGACTCTCCTCGAAGTGCCTGAGCCAGGCTATCGGGCCGTCCGCAGCGAGATCCTCGGGAATCGCCTCGAACAGCTGCTCCACGCTGTCACGCAGTGCTGAAGCGTGGTCGGGGTCGAGCTGCCGCCTCTCGACTGGCGAGTCACAGCCGACGCAGGTCAATGCTACCAGCACCCAGAACGCCCTCATTGCCTACCTCCTCGAACAATATCCGTGCTCGCGTTGTCCTGCGGGGTCATCCGGCCTCGCGTTGCGCGAGCGATCGGTTCGATCCTCGTGCTTTTCCACCGAAGCACGACCGACGGCTCCCCGTCTCCCCCGGTGAACAGGTCAGGCGAACGGCCTACCGGGCCCACACGTACACCCCGATGGCGCCCAGCGCGGTTCCGGCGGCACGGTGCAATCGCCGCATGGCCGGGACTCCGCGCACCCATTCGCGGGCGCGTGAAGCCATCCAGGCGTACGAAACGTTCACAGTCATGAGGACCGTCACCAGGATGACCACCACCTCCGCTACGTCCCTTCCCCGCACCGCTGGTAGATCCATGAAGGCGGGCAGAAACCCCAGATAGAAGAAGATCACCTTGGGGTTTCCCAACGTCAGCAGAAGGCCCGCGCGAAAGCCGCGCCCGCCCGAGGGCACCACGCCGGCTGCATCTCCACCGGTCCGCACTTCAGCAGTCCAGAGCCTCCACCCGAGCCAGATCAGGTACCCGCTCCCGGCCATCCGCACCACCAGGAAGAGACCGCCGAGGGCATCGGCAATCACGGAGAGGCCGTACACGGCCAGCAACAGGAAGAAGACATCGCCCAGCACGATGCCGGAGGCCAGTGCCACCGCTGACCGAAATCCGAAACCCAGCGCCTCAGCGACGCACGCCAGAATCGCCGGTCCCGGCGTGGCGGCGAACACGGCGACAGCCAACGCGAACGCGAGTGCAGACTCCCGTGTCACGATCCTTCAAGACTCCTCGCGTCGGGCCACGCCTCCGCAGGTGCATGCGCGTGCTAGGCCGCTCCCTCCGGGATTCGACCACTGCGAAACATGTTTGTCCACAAGGCACGGTCATTAGCGCTCAGGACTCCAAGTTCCGTCATGATCATTGACGCGAACTCCACATCTGCGACACCACTCGCAGTGATCAGACCCTTGTCACGCACGGCGGGTGCGTCAACGTAGACGTCGTGCTCCGTGTATTCGGGCACGCGCCGCCGAAGATAGCTCAGACCGTTACTCGTGTGGCGGCGACCGCGTATCACTGCGGCTCGAGCGATGGCCGTAGTGGCTGCGCAAATCGCTGCTATCGGCACGCGCTCCCGATCCAGCGCATGCAGCGCCTCGTTGATAGACGGGTCCAGGGGCCCTTGCTCCCACCAATCGCCGCCCGGCAGGATAAAGACCGCTACGTCCGCGGGGTCCACGTCTGGCAAGCTGCAGGTCGGCAGGACTGTGAGACCGCCCATTGACTGAACCGCGTCGCGTGAGAGGCCAGCGACCTCGACACGATAGCTTCCGTGGCGCCGCAGCTCCGCTACGGCGTGAGCAGGCTCCCAGTCAGCGAAACCAGGAATTGCCAATAGGTAAACCGCCTTGTCGGGCAAGAGCATAGCCTCCCGGAATGCGCGTGTTAGGCTGCACCTTTTCTGCGCTGGCTTTCCGTCGAGCGCGGCGTTCTCCTACACGCTGCTTCAGCAGCCTCGCTGCATGCACTGTGCATTCAGACGCAGCAGGGCAGCCTCTACCTGACGCATGCCGGGCCCCAACCGAATCCTGACAAGGGATAGGTTTGGCTGATCTGGCGCCGATGCGTCGAGAAAGGCGGCCCCGCGTATGGCATCCTGGGATGGGTCAAGCATGCCCTCTGTGC
>JBDHDE010000129.1:0-3630 GCA_039591655.1 Gemmatimonadota bacterium | reverse complement strand
CGAGATCAACACCGACCTCGACGGCCACATGCTGGAGGCGCAGATCGCCGACGTGGCACACCTGCTGGGGGCCAGCGATCCCTTCACACAGATGGTCCTGCAGGGTCGCAGCCCACGTGACGCCGCGCGGGCCATCATCGAGGGCTCGCCCTCGGTGGTCGACCCCGAAGCGCGGCAGGCGCTGCTGGACGACCCGGCAACCATCATGACGAGCACGGAGCCGGCCCTCTGGTGCGCGAGGCCATGCCGCGGCAGCAGCAGGCCAGGCAACGGTTCCAGCAGCTGAACGCCCAGGAAGAGATCAAGGTCGCGAGGCTGGCCCGGGCGCTGTTCGACGTGTACGGCACCGACCTGCCGCCAGACGCGACGTTCACGCTGCGGATCGCCGACGGCGTGGTGCAGGGTTACGAGTACAACGGCACCGAGGCCCCGGCGTGGACTACTATCTACGGACTGTACGACCGCCACTACGCGCACAAGGGCACTGAGGAGTGGGCGCTGCCCGACCGGTGGCTCAACCCGCCCTCCGAGATGGATCTGGGCACCCCGATGAACATGGTGTCCACCAACGACATCACGGGCGGGAACTCCGGCAGCCCGATGATCAACAAGGATCTCGAGGTCGTGGGACTCATCTTCGACGGGAACATCGAGAGCCTGTCGGGTGACTTCATCTACACGACGAAGGTGTCACGCTCCGTTTCCGTGTGCACGCCCGCCATTGTGGAGGCCTTGGAGCACATCTACGATGCGGAGAGGATCGTGCAGGAGCTGCGGGGCATGTAGCCCTCGGCCCACACGGCCTGATTCGGCCCCTGCCGCCCCGTGCGGTAGGGGCCGTTTGCCTTCCCGGGCGGGCACCGCTTGCCGCCAGGGTCGCCCGCCACACAACTTTCACGATCCTCAACCACCCCGGCGCCAACCTACGGGCGCGGGCCCTGTCGCCAATGCGCCAATGACCACGATTCACGACCTGCCTACCCCTGCCCTGCTCCTCGACCTGGACGTGCTGGAGCACAACCTCAGCCGCATGGCCCAGCGGGCGGAGCGGCTCGGCGTCGCGCTCAGGCCACACATCAAGACGCACAAGTGCATCGAGATCGGCGAGCGACAGCGGTCTCTCGGGGCGAGGGGCATCACCGTGGCGACGCTCCCGGAGGCCACGGTCTTCGCACAGCACGGCTTCGACGACATCACCTGGGCGTTCCCGGTAGTCCTCACGCGCCTCAAGCAGGCCCGTGCCCTAGCCGAGCACACCACCCTGCGCTTGGTGGTGGATACCGCCGAAGCCGTGTCAGCCCTGGAGCGCACCGGAGCGCCGTTTCACGTATGGCTCAAGGTGGACTGCGGGTATCATCGTGCCGGCGTGGACCCCCGGGCAGCAGCGAGCCTCGAGCTTGCTAAGGCGATTTACGAGTCCAGCACCCTCACGTTCGACGGGATTCTCACCCACTCGGGCCACGCGTATGACGGGCCGGGCCGGCGCGAGAGCGCTCGGGCCGCCGCTCAGGAGCGCGACGTAATGGTGGAGTTCGCCGCGAAGCTGCTGGGCGCCGGTGTTCCGGTGGAGGGGATCAGCGTGGGCTCCACGCCGGCGATGAACGCGGTGGACCACCTCGCGGGGATAACCGAGGCGCGGCCCGGCAACTACGTCTTCTACGACTTCATCCAGGTGTCGCTGGGAGCGTGCTCGGAGCGGGACTGCGCCGTCACGGTGCTCGCCAGCGTCGTCTCCTCGCAGGCCGGCGGGAGTCACGCAGTGGTAGACGCCGGCGCACTGGCCCTCTCCAAGGACACGGGAAACGGCAACCTCCCCCATCCGACGATGGGCGAGATCTACGAGGACTACCAGAAGGGAACGCTGCTCTCCGACGCCCGCCTCACATCCGTCAGCCAGGAGCACGGCGTCGTGAGCGCCCCGCTCCCGGTGGGCTCCCATGTTCGAATCCTGCCCAACCACTCTTGTCTCACCGCCGCCTGCTTCGACGAGTACCAAGTCGTGCGAGGGGAGGTGGTGGTGGACCGGTGGCGCATCTGGCGGGACCGATGAGCCGCCGCCGCCTAACTGCCCGGAGAAGGGGAAGGGGGCAGCCCCTTCCCTCTTCCCCGACTGACACTCTCACGATTCACACCGATCCTCCGCGGACCCCGCTATCCAACTTCGCCGACCGGGGTATGATGCAGATGGACCTCGACCGCCCGGAGGGCTTATGAGACAAGACTTCCGTCAGCTCGCGCTAGTAGCGGCCCTCGCGTGCCTCACCGCCTGCGGCGACACCATCGGTCCCCTCACCGAGCTCCCCCGGCATTTGACCGCTGCCGAGCAGAATCTCATCGCCGCCGACAACCGCTTCGCCTTCAAGCTGCTACGCGAGATCGCCCAACAGGAGCCCGAAGAGCAGAACCTCTTCATCTCGCCGCTGAGCGTCGGGATGGCACTGGGCATGACCTACAACGGTGCCGCCGGCGAGACCCGCGAGGCTATGCGGCAAACCCTCGAGCTCGAGGGGATGTCGATCCAGGAGGTCAACGAGTCCTATCGCTCCGTGATCGACCTGCTGCGGGGCCTGGACCCGCGGGTGGAGTTCGTCCTGGCAAACTCGGTGTGGTACCGGCAGGGCACCGCCGTCGTCCCCGAGTTCCTCGACGTGAACCGACAGTACTACGACGCCGAGGTCGCGGCACTGGACTTCGGTGACCCGGCGGCGGCCCAGACCATCAACGCGTGGGTCGCCGATCAGACCCAGGGCAAGATCGCGGACATCGTGACGCCGCCCATCGATCCGCTCACGATCATGTTTCTGATCAACGCGATCTACTTCAAGGGCGACTGGACGCACCAGTTCGACGAGGGTCTCACGAGGGATGGCGTCTTCCACCTCGCCGACGGGTCACAGACCATGGTCAGGATGATGGCCAGCGAAGGTGAGATCCCCGTGCGCCAGGGTCACCACGAAGGTGTGGTGGTCTTGGAACTCGCGTACGGCGGCCAGGCCTACAGTATGACGATCGTGGCCCCGTGGGACCCATCCGACATCACATCCCTCACCGAGGGGCTGACCCAGGAGCAGTGGCGCTTCTGGCTCGAGGGCCTCGACTCAACGACGACGCACGTGATGCTCCCCAAGTTCACCCTCGAGTACGAGATCGGTCTCAAGAGCGTGTTGACCGCCTTGGGAATGGGCGTCGCGTTCGATGAGCTGGAAGCGGACTTCAGCAACCTGGCGACGGATCCGCCCCGCCCCTACATCACGGCCGTCAAACACAAGGCATACGTGGATGTGAACGAGGAGGGGACCGAGGCGGCGGCGGTGACGTCGTCGGGAGCGCCTGTCCGGGACGATCCTGTTCGTGGGGAGGGTGATGGATCCGTCAGCGAGCTGAACCGCTCCCCCGAGCTACCCTCGGGGACAACGAAGCGGCCCCACCGCCCTGAATGCGGTGGGGCCGCAGCGCACCCCGCCCTACTCCCGTCTCTCGAACACCACCTCTCCCCCCACCATGGTGAGATCCACCTGCACGTGCTCGATGTCCACCGGATCGATGGCGAGGATGTCCTCCGCCAGGACCACCAGATCCGCGTACTTCCCGGGCTCCAGCGTGCCGAGCTGATCCTCCAGGAAGCAGGCG
>JBDHDE010000128.1:0-3775 GCA_039591655.1 Gemmatimonadota bacterium | reverse complement strand
GGTGCGAGCGTACGCAGCGCTCCTCGAGGGGGGGGAGGCAGGCGAGGTCTACAACGTCGCTTCGGGTCGGGCCGTGGCGTTGCGCGAGCTGTTCGACCTGCTGGCGCAGGCCGCGGGGCACGAAGCGGAGCCCGAGACGGACCCCACCCTCGTACGGGAGGCGGACATCCCCTACCTGGTGGGAGACGCGGGCAAGCTCGTCGGGGCCACCGGCTGGGCGCCCCAGAAGTCCCTCGAGGATACGCTGGCCGAGGTCGTGCATGCCCAAGCGCACTGACATCGAGTCCATCCTGCTCATCGGCTCTGGTCCCATCGTGATCGGCCAGGCGGCGGAGTTCGACTACTCGGGCACCCAGGCCGTCAAGGCGCTCAAGGAAGAGGGGTACCGGGTGGTGCTGGTGAATTCCAATCCTGCCACCATCATGACCGATCCGGAGCTGGCCGACCGGACCTACATCGAGCCGGTCACGCCGGCGTGGGTGGCCGAGGTCATCGAGCGCGAACGCCCCGATGCACTGTTGCCCACCATGGGCGGCCAGACGGCGCTCAACGTGGCGATGGCGCTGGCTGGGGACGGCACGCTGGAGCGCTTCGGCGTCGAGCTCATTGGGGCCAACGAGCGGGCCATCAGCATGGCGGAGGATCGCCGCGAGTTTAGCGCAGCCATGGGGCGTATCGGCCTCGCCGTGCCCCGCGGGGGCGTGGCGACCTCACACGAAGAGGCGATGCGGCTGGTGGAGACCGTGGGCTACCCCGCCATCATCCGGCCGTCGTACACGCTGGGAGGAACCGGAGGTGGGGTGGCGTACAACCGGGAGGAGTACGAGGTGCTCGTGGGTCGGGCGCTCGACCTCTCGCCGGTGGGGGCGGCCCTCATCGAGCAGTCGGTGCTGGGTTGGAAGGAGTTCGAGCTGGAGGTCATGCGGGACGGGCGTGACAACGTGGTGATCGTGTGCTCCATCGAGAACTTCGACCCCATGGGCGTGCACACGGGAGACTCCATCACCGTGGCTCCCGCGATGACCCTCACCGACCGGGAGTATCAGGTGATGCGGGATGCGGCCATCGCCATCATCCGCGAGGTCGGGGTCGCTGCCGGCGGGTGCAACATTCAGTTCGCGCTGCACCCGGAAACGGGCGAGATGCTCACGATCGAGATGAACCCGCGGGTGTCGCGCTCCTCAGCACTGGCCTCCAAGGCCACCGGCTTCCCCATCGCACGCATCGGCACCAAGGTCGCGGTGGGTTACACGTTGGACGAGCTCCCCAACGACATCACGAAGACGACACCGGCATCGTTCGAGCCGGTGCTGGACTACGTAGTGGTCAAGGCGCCGCGATTCGCGTTCGAGAAGTTCCCCACGGCCGACAATCGGCTCACCACGCAGATGAAATCGGTGGGGGAGTCCATGGCGATCGGCCGAACCTTCAAGGAGGCGTTCCAGAAGGGGCTGCGGGCGCTGGAAATCGATCGCGCCGGCTGGGCGCAGGGGGACACGCTGGAGGACGACCGGCTGGCGTCCGACGATCCTGCGGAGCTCAAGCTCGCGCTGCGCACACCGTCGGCCGAGCGGATCTTCCAGATCAAACGGGCCATCCTGGCGCGGATACCGATCGAGGAGATCGCGCAGCTCACGGGCATCGATCGGTGGTTCCTGGCGCAGCTCCGGGAGCTGGTGGAGGCGGAGGACCGATTCCGCGACGCGCCCTCCGGTGCCGATGCCGGGTTGTTGCGGTCCATGAAGCGCTTGGGCTTCTCCGACCGGCAGCTGGCGGAGCTGAGGGGGGTGAGCGAACAGGAGATACGGGAGTTGCGCTGGCGTCTCGACATCCACCCCACGTACAAGGTGGTGGACACCTGCGCCGGCGAGTTCCCCTCCGCGACGCCGTACTACTACTCCACGTACGAGGAGGAGAACGAGTCGGAGCCGCTGGGACGAGACGGCGTGGTGATCCTGGGCAGCGGTCCCAACCGGATCGGCCAGGGGGTGGAGTTCGACTACTGCTGCGTGCGGGCCGGCCTCGCGCTGCGCGAGCTGGGCTACCGCACGATCATGATCAACTCCAATCCCGAGACCGTATCCACCGACTTCGACATCTCCGACAAGCTCTACTTCGAGCCCCTCACGCTGGAAGACGTCCTCGAGATCGTGCGGTTGGAGCAGCCCAGGGGGGTGATCGTGCAGCTGGGCGGCCAGACACCGCTGAAGCTCGCCAAGGGGCTCGAGGCCGCCGGCATTCCCATTCTCGGCACGACCTCGGAGGCCATCGACACGGCCGAGGACCGGCGCCGGTTCGAGGCGCTGGCCCGGGAGCTGGGAGTGACCCAGCCGCCCAACGGGACCGCCGTGAGCGAGGAGGAGGCGATCGAGATCGCGGGCCGGGTGGGGTACCCCGTGCTGGTGCGACCCTCGTACGTGCTCGGCGGACGGGCCATGGAGATCGTGTACGACGAGATGGCGCTCAAGAACTACTTCCGGCACGCGGTGCGGGCGTCGCCGGAGCATCCGGTGCTGATCGACCGCTTCCTGGAAGACGCGTTCGAGGCTGACGTGGATGCCATCGCCGACGGAGCCCGTTGCATCATCGGCGGTGTGATGCAGCACATCGAGGACGCCGGCGTCCATTCGGGCGATTCGGCCTGCGTGCTTCCGCCGTATCTCCTCGAGGAGCGGCATGTGGCGGAGATGCGGCAGCACACGAAGTCCTTCGCGCAGGCGCTGGGCGTGGTGGGGCTCCTGAACGTGCAGTACGCCGTGAAGGATGACACGGTCTACGTGCTGGAAGTGAACCCCCGGGGCTCCCGTACGGTGCCGTTCGTGAGCAAGGCCACCGGTGTCTCTCTTGCGAAGCTCGCAGCCGGGGTCATGGTCGGGCGGACGCTGGAGGAGCTGGGAGTGGGCGACGAGGTCACCATGCCCTACGTCGCGGTGAAGGAGGCGGTGTTCCCCTTCGCCAAGCTGCCCAACGTGGATACGCTACTGGGGCCCGAGATGCGCTCCACCGGGGAGGTCATGGGCATCGCCGACAGCTTCGGTATGGCCTTCGCGAAGGCCCAGATCGGGGCAGACGCGGCACTGCCGCTCGAGGGCGGCATCCTCGTAACCGTGAACGACCTGGACAAGCCCACGGTGCTGCCCATCGTGCGGCGGTTCCACGAGATGGGATTCCGGGTCTACGCGACGGAGGGGACGTCCCACTTTCTCCGGGCGCGAGGCATTCCCACCAAGGTGTATGAGGGGCGGCCCAACCCCGCGGACCTCATCGTGTCGGGCGACGTGCAGCTTCTCATCAACACGCCCCTGGGGAAGCTCACCCAGCGCGACGACTACTACATCCGGAGGGCGGCGCTGCAGCACCGGGTGCCGTACATGACGACGATGTCGGCTGCCAGTGCGGCGTGCGACGCTGTCCTGGCGCTCAAGAGTCGGCGGGGCGGGGTACGGTGTCTGCAGGAATGGTACGAGACGACGGACAGCGTGATGCAGGGAGTCCTGCCCCTCGCCGGCCCGACCCCCCAACCTCGGAGAGGCGGGGGGATCGAGGCCCGACCGTGACCGGCGCCCTGAGAGAGCTGGCCGACAGGGTGCGGGGTGAGGTGCGATTCGACCAGCCCCTGGCGGGCTACACCACCTATCGTATCGGCGGCCCCGCAGCGGCTCTGGTGGTGCCGTCCACCGCCGAGGACGTGGTGGCCGTCCTGAGGTTCGCCGCCGAGGTCGGCGTGCGTTGGCTGGCGCTGGGGCTCGGCTCCAACGTGCTCATCGCAGATCGC
>JBDHDE010000127.1:0-3352 GCA_039591655.1 Gemmatimonadota bacterium | reverse complement strand
GGATCCGATCGATGTCGACCGCGCCGAGGTCGATCTTGTCCGACGCGCCCTTGCGGCGCGGGAACTCCGGCAGGTCGTTCATGACGGCAGTGCCCTCCCGATGGACGGCTGAACGGGCGCTCCGGCGTCCGCGGTGTCCGAAAAGGTCGTCGGATCGCCGCGGCTCCGGAGCGGTCCGGGGCCGAGTCCTGGCCCATGAAGCTACGCATCGGGCCCAGAGCCTGCGAGCGACGGGCTTCGGCGCGCCGCACTGCATGCGCGTACCCAGGCCAGACCGCCTCTCGAGCTTGGGTGGGTACTTCTCGGGCTTGCCGGAGACGTGTCGGGCCCGTGGACGCCGACGGCCCCTCGCCAGGAGCAGGGTCTAATCGCCGAACCGGGGGCCGCCAGGCTGGAAAGTGACCCGCTCGGACGCGGCGGGAAGACCCATAGCAACAACCGCGGCAACAGGCGGCGGAAGCCCGGGTTTCGAGCCTCTCCCTGGCCTATCCCCAACTAGACCTCACGCCTCCTAGGCCCGCAGGTAACGTCTTCGAACGCCCACAGAAGTACCGATGGAAACGGGGACGTTAACGTGGAGTGTCAACGGGGTATTTGACACTCGACCTAGCATCGAGACCGGTACATACCCCTCGGGGGACCCGCGGCTCACGCGCTCGACCAGTCCGGAGACTTCGAACACCACAACCGGTCGTATGTCCGCTTGCCTTGACCGGCAGCGACCACCCCCACCCGTCGTGGTATCGACCAGACGCTCATCGCCGCGCCCGCGCTCTGCGCCCTCGTCAACTTGCGGCGCTTCGGTTAAGGGTTGGGCCCCGTAGGCTCTCTCCTGTTTCCGTCCTTGTATCCATGAGCTTTCGCAACACTGTGGAACGCTACTCCTCAGATGCGCGAAAGCCCCGTCGTGCGGGGCCTTCCGGTATATGGGCCCGGGTGGATTTGAACCACCGACCTCACGCTTATCAGGCGTGCGCTCTAACCAGGCTGAGCTACGAGCCCGCGTGTCACGATCGCGTCTAACCGCGCGGCTTTCTGCCCCTCGGGCCTTCGGCCCGTCCAGTCCGGTGGGGCTGTTGCATGGGGCTGTACGATGCGGCCCCGGTCTAGGTTCCCGCCAGCCCGCCGTCGTCATCGGCCCACCCCCCGCAGCTCGCACCGCTGCTCCAGTGCCTCGGCGAGCATGGTACCTGTGGGCTGGGAATAGAGGTCCAGCGTCCGCGGGTTCTTCCAGCCGCCGAGCCTCGCCACGAGCCTGTCCGGCACATGGCTCATCTCGGTGGCGAACTTTCGCCTGAGCCCGTGCCAGCCGAGCCCCTTGACGTGCTCCAGCTCCGCCTCGTCCTCGCACTCACGAAACCACTTACTTGCTAAGTGGCGGCTCACGGGCTTGGAGGAGCCGCGCGGGCTTGGGAACAACGGGAGGCTCCCCACGCCCGGCCGGTCCCGCAGGATGTGGTCGATTGCCCTGCGGGCCTCGCGGCTCATGGGCACCACGGATTCGACACCCATCTTGTCCGAGTCGGCCCGGAACCACCCGCGTGCCCCTACACGGTGCCATCACGTCCTCTCCCTGGGCGCCTCAACAAGTGCCGCCGAGGTGCCTATCTTGCACGGCTCAGCAGTGACCGGCCTCAGGCCGCGAAACCGGGCCCAACAGCCCCAGCCGACAGCCCCTCTACACCGTAATGTGAAGAGGTGTAACGAGATACGGCTACAGTGCGCACGCCCGGTGAGCGTGTGCCCCTTCAAGCCCCTCTACCGGAACGGCCTCGGCACCACACCTCATCGGCCCATCGGGCACTCGCACGAGCACCCCGTCGGTCGGCTCGCGCTGCCCCCAAGCGGTGCCTTGACCTGGAAGCTCCCGGTGGTTCCGGCACCTGCAGTGCCGGATACCTCAAAGTCCGAAGCGCGGCTGGGCCCTCAGGATACGACCTAACGGAATAACCGAATATAAGCCGAAAGGCGCTCGCACCCCAAGAAGAACACGCCTCTCGAGCTCATAGAGGGCGGCCGAAGGCACGCCGGCTCCCGGCCGACAGCCACCGGGAAGTCACGCTCAACGGGCTCTCTTTAGGGCCCTCAGAGCCCGGCCTTGACTCTATACCCAGGTATTGAGGGTAGGTTGAACGAGGATTCCCGGCCCAACCTAGGAGGTCTGAAATGGGTGCGCTTAGAAGTGTGGAGATCTTCAGCGCCGGCTGCCCTGTCTGTGAACAGGCGATTCGGCAGGTAAGGGAGATGGCCTGTCCCGCGTGTGACGTCACCGTCCTGGACATGCAGGACCCGGATGTGGCCGAGCGCGCGAAGCTCTACGGCGTTCGCTCAATACCTGCCGTGGCGGTAGACGGAGAGCTTGCTGCGTGTTGCCCAGCTGGCGGTCTTGACGAGATGGTGCTGCGGGCCGCGGGGATCGGCCAGCCGCTCTAACCCTCCGGCGGCGACGCTCTGCGGCTCGACCAATGGATGTGCCTAATCCGCCACCCGTGGGGTGTAAACCCGAGCAGCATTGTCTCCGTTCCGGTGCTGTGAATCTCCTGATCCCTGAACGTGCCGGTTGTCGTTGACCGGCTGAGCACCCACGCCAGGTCACCGCTCTTTCCCGACCGCTCGACCGTCACCTCTCGCTCCGTCGAGCTTGTGAACGCCATGTCCGCCGGCAGGTGGTGCGATCGGTACTCCTCACGTGAGGCTTCCACCCCGCCGGACTCGTAGATCACGACGTCTTCTGCCAGCAACTCCAGCGCGGTCACGGAGTCGCTGCTAGCCAGCGCCTCGTGGAAGGCGAGCACCACCTCTTCGGGACTCGGTGCCTCCTGCCCAAGCGCTGGTGATGGCACTGCAGCAAGTACCGCAACGGCGAGAAACAGCATCTTGTTGTTCAACAGATCCTCCGCGAGTCTCGGAGTAGGAAGCAGGCGCGAAGCCTGGCGATGGCAGGGGAGAGTGGCCGGGCCCGCGTGTCGTGGCGAGTATCCGCGGGACCAGCGACCCTGAACAATGATTGGCTCAGCCGGCGGTGGTGAAGGTGAACGCCATGCCGAAGCTCCCGTTCGTCGGGTGCTGCCAGCCCGCGCCGGCGTGCGGACCGGGGCCGCCACCCATCGGACCTCCACCCATGGGACCTCCACCCATCATGTCACCTGTGGCCCACTGACCGCCCATTCCGGGTCCGTGTTGGCCGAAGTCCACGTGATCACCGTTGGTGTCCATCATCCCGCCGCCTAGGTGAATCGTGTAGGTAGTGGCGGGCCTGAAGGGCTGGCCAGGCATGAAGGTGAGCGTCGTGTGGTTGTCCGACCAGCGCCACGTGCCAACGGCCTCGGGACCTGTGAGATCGCCTTCGTGG
>JBDHDE010000126.1:0-3501 GCA_039591655.1 Gemmatimonadota bacterium | reverse complement strand
GCGAAGCATGCTGTCCTCCTTGCTGTCCGGCCTGCCCGGGCCATGCCCAATTGTTGGGCGAGCCACAAGTTGGGGGAGCACGCTTCACGGGGAAGTGATGCACTTCACGGGCGCCTCCGTCCGCAGGACGGCGAGCCTGGACACCCGAGTCCGGAGAGGTCGCCACAAAGGCGGTAAGTTGTTGTATTGCAGGCATGTAGGCATCTGTCACGGGTGGCTTTCTCCCTTTCCCGCTCTGGCCCCGTACCCCGCCGCGCTGTACTGTTGCGCTGTCTGCATGTGAGGCCGGGTGGTGGAAGACCTCCTCGAGCGCCTCAAGTCTGCACTCGCCGGCCGCTATTCCATTGAGCGTGAGTTGGGTAGCGGTGGGATGGCCACCGTCTACCTGGCGCGGGACCTCAAGCACGAGCGCAACGTTGCGGTCAAAGTGCTCCGGCCGGAGCTCGCTGCGGTCCTGGGTGCGGAGCGGTTTCTGCGGGAGATTCGGGTCACCGCCAATCTGCAGCATCCACACATCCTGCCACTCTACGACTCGGGCTCGGCTGACACGTTCCTCTACTACGTCATGCCGTATGTGGAGGGGGAGACGCTACGCCATTGCCTGAAGCGCAAGAAACAGCTGTCCATCGAAGAGGCCATCCGCATCGCTGAGCAGGTGGCGGCAGCCCTCGCCTACGCTCATCGGCAGGGGATCATCCACCGCGACATCAAGCCCGAGAACATCCTGCTGCACGAGGGCGCAGCCACGGTGGCGGACTTCGGGATCGCCCTGGCAGTGAGAGCGGCGGGTGGGCCGCGACTCACGGAGACCGGCCTCTCTCTCGGCACGCCGGAGTACATGAGCCCCGAACAGGCGACGGCCGACCGGGAGCTCGATTGCGGCAGTGACATCTACTCCCTCGCCTGTGTGCTGTACGAGATGCTGGCGGGTCAGCCGCCGCACACGGGTCCCAACACGCAGGCGATCATCGCGCGGCTCATCATGGAACGTCCGATGCCGCTGCGCACCATTCGGGACACGGTCCCTCGCGGCGTTGATCGGGCGGTGATGCAGGCGCTGGCCAAGGTGCCGGCGGATCGCTTCGCGACGGCGGACGAATTCGCCACGTCGTTGCGGGTGGGCATGGCTGAGCGCGCCTCGGAGGTCGCAGAGCTCGTTGCCGCCCGTCCGGGGGTGGCGATACCCGCCACATTCCCGCCGCTCAGTACAAGCGAGCGGTTGTGGCTCGGTTTATCGGGAGCGGCAGCGCTCGCCGCGTACTTCGCTCTCTACCCGATCCACTCTCCACCTGCGATCGACACACCACAGATCACCCGGGGAGAGGCGCTCACGATTGGCCGGGAGTTTCTCGCGGAGCAGGGAGCGGCGGGCTCGTTCACCGAGGCGGTGGTGTTCCTGCGCGAAGCCAGCGAGCGGAGGCTGCTGCTCTCCACGCTGGGCTTCACCGAAGCAGGCCGGTGGGCCAGAGACGAGGTGTCTGTGGGCTCCTGGCGCGTCCGCTGGTTCACGCCCGGTGAGCACGAGGAGTGGCAGGTGAGTGTCGGTGGAACCGGCCGCATCGGGTACTACTGGCACAACATCACTGATGATGTGCCGGGCGCAAACCTCGAGCAGCCGGCGGCCAGAGAGATAGCGGATTCGTTCCTGGTGGCTCGGGGGTGGAGCCTCGACACGCTCGATCTGGTGGAGGCGACCAGTGAGCGCCACGCGAGCCGGACCGACTACGAGTTCATCCTGGAGCAGCGTGGCAGTCGGCTGGTCTGGAATGCCGCCAACCCCGACGCCGACCCCGGTTCCATCCGGGTACGGATGGACGTGCGTGGCGAAGACGTCGCGGTCTACCAGCATCACGTGGACGTGCCGGACCTGTTCGACATGGCAAGGGCGGCGAGGCAGATCGTCACCGATGTGGTAAACGGGCTCAGCATCGTGCTGGTGTTGCTTTCCGTAGGCGTGGCCGTCGTGCGCCAGCGAAAGGGCCTGGTGGAATGGCGGCCGGCCTTTGCGGTGGCGCTCGTGGTCTTCGGCTGCCTGCTCGTCTGGGCGTTCAACGGCTGGCACGACGTGCGCTACGGCCATGACCACAGCGCGCCACTGCTGGCTCACCTCGCAAGCGCACTCACAATCGGTGTCATATCCGCGATCGTTTTCTGCGGCTCGGCGCTGGTGCTTGCCGCCCTTGGCGAGTCAGTCGCACGCGAGGTACTCCCCACCACGCTCACGGGCTTCCGTCAAGCCCTTCGGGGTCGCCTGTCCCGTGCCACGGCGGCGGGGGTGCTCTTGAGAGGCTATGCGTCGGGGGGGGTGCTCCTTGGCGTTGTCGGGGCCGTGGCGACCGGTACGGCACTCCTCTGGCCCGATGCAGTGTTCCGGGGCTCGGTGGGCTACCTGGATTACCTCGATGTCTATGTGCCGGGGGCAACGGCAACGGCGCGCGCCGTCGGCTTGGGTCTCGGTGTTGGCGTCAGCCTGATGGTCGTTTTGGCGTTCCTCAAGCGGTACGTGCGATCCACGGCGCTGGCGGTCTTGATCCCGGCCGTGGTGCTCATCGCCGTTGAGGTGCCCTTCACACTGTCGGGTGAAGAGGACGTCGTCCGCGTGCTGGCGTGGTACCTGGTGGGCACTTTCGCGTTCCTGCGGTACGGTATCCTGGTGAGCATTGTGTGCATGTGGAGCGCCGCCATGGCGGATCACATGGTTCCCATGTTCACGGCTGGGGAAGCGCGCTTCACGGTGTCTGCGGTGCTCATGTTGGTGTTGCTGATGATACCGGTGGCGGCGGCGCTGGCCGTGGTCAAACGGCAAGGTCAGCCACCTGGAGGCTACGCCGCCGCCTGAAATCGGCATTCTACCCTCACTACGTTCTCCGAGCCTCGAGAATCAGGTTGAAGGGTGTCTCGGTCGCGCGGCGGGATCGGATGAAGGCGGAGGCGCGTCCCCTCCCAAAGCCCGCCATAGACGTTTCGCTCCCTCAGCCCTATCATCACAGTTGAACTCGGCGCCGATCCTACCATATGAGAGCTCGTCATCGCTAATTATCCGACTGCATGCCGCAACCCGATACCGCCCCCCTGACCGGTCAGACGGAAGGACACCTGTGCTCGTCCGCCGACGCCGAGTTGCTCGGCGTTCGAGTGCACCGTGACGTGGTGCAGCCGTTTCTCCAGCTGAGGGCCGAAGCGGAGCAGGCCGGTTTCGACTTACGGATCCTCAGCGGGTTTCGGAGCTTCGCTGAGCAGCTCTCCATCTGGAACCGCAAGGCGACGGGCAAGCGCGCCGTGCTGGACAGCAACGCCGTGCCCTTGGACATCGAGCGGTTGAGCGAGAAGGAGCTGGTCTTCGCAATCCTGCGCTGGTCCGCCCTGCCGGGCGCTTCACGGCATCATTGGGGGACGGACCTGGATGTGTATGACGCGGCTGCCCGGCCGGAGGGGTATGAGATTGAGCTCATCCCGGAGGAGGTCGACCCCGGCGGGATGTTCGGCCCGCTGCACGAGTGG
>JBDHDE010000125.1:0-3509 GCA_039591655.1 Gemmatimonadota bacterium | reverse complement strand
GCCGGCGGACCGGTTCAGCACGGCGCATCAGTTTGCGGAGTCCCTCACCCGGGTCTCCGGGATGATGCGGCTGAGGCGGGTCAAGCGGTGGGTTTGGGCGACGGCGTCCTCCGCAGCGGCCGTGGTGGTGCTGGCACTGGGGATTCTGGTGGTACCGGGGATCTTCTTCGGGGAGAGTCTGAGGCCGACCCATTATCTGCTGGGCTCGCTGGTCGAAGGGGGCCAGCCTGCGGCGACAGCCGCGAGCAGGCTCCTGGAGGTTGCCATGTATGGGGCGGTCCGGCGGGTTCCCGGCATCACGCTGGAAGAGAGCACGCGGGTCATCGATCGGCTCTTGCGCACCGGCGGCGCCGACCGCGTCGACGATTGGCTGGAGATTGCGCGGAGTGTCGGTGCCGGGCACGCGATCATCTACTCGGTGATCCCCTTCGGTGACTCGGTGGAGGTCATCGCGTGGGAATACGAAGTGCGGACCGGGAGGATGGTCGATCGGGAGACCGGCTGGGTGCCCGCCGGCACCGAGCTAGGAGCGGAAGCTGCAAGACTGGTCGAGCGACTTTTCGACCTGGAGGACGGATCGATCACCGTACGGGCGTCCGCCTCTGCCGAGGCGGATCGCGCGTACGTGGAGGGGCGAACGGCCCTCAAGTCCTGGGATCTCAGGACGGCCGAGACCGAGTTCCGACGGGCCGTGGAGGAGGACCCCGATTTCGCGCAAGCTCAGTTGTCGTTGGCTCAAGTCAAATGGTGGGCCAGGGACACGGGGGACGAGTGGTTGGTCAGCGCGCGCCGCGCGGTGCAGCTGCGGGACGATCTGGAGCCCCGTGATGCCGACTTGGCCTTGGCGCTTCTGTCCTTGGCGCAGGACCAGTACCCGGAGGCCTGCGAGCATTTTAGGGCGGTCGTCGCCGCGGACTCCAGCGATTTCAGCGGGTGGCTGGGGCTGGGCGACTGTCAGGCGCACGACAAGGTCGTGCTGCGGGACGAGACCAGCCCCTCACGCTGGCGCTACCGGAGTAGCTACCACGGCGCCGTGATGGCATACGAGCGTGCCCTCCAGACGGTGCCGTCTTACACGTTCAGCATAGCGGGTGACGCGTTCTCCGGGCTTCAACAGATCCTGGCGCGCTACGCCGAGCCCCACAACTATCGTGGGGGCTTTCCGCTACTGCCCGACACCGGGCTCTTCGCCGCCCAGCCGGCGCTGCAGAGCGACACGCTGGCATTCGTGCCGCATCGGGCGCTCGACGTGTTCAACGCGGTGCCCGGGACACAGTCCGCGACGCACGGTGAGGCGATGGAGTGGGTTCGCGGGAGACTGCGTGGCGTGGTGCGGGATTGGGCGGATGCGTTCCCGGACTCGTCGGCCCCTATCCGAGCCGTGGCGCGCACGCTGGAACTCGACGGAGCGTTGGAGGGGAGGGGGACGCGTCGATCGGCGCTTACCGCCACTCGGGAGGCGCGTCGGTTGGCGCGCGGCGCCGACGACAGCCTGGCGGCGGACGTGGTTGAGGTGCGCGTGCTGCTGAAGCTCGAGCGCTTCGGGGAGGCGCAACGGTTGGCGTCCGATGCGCTCGAGTCGCGGCGCGAGCCCACGATGGAGCAAGCCAAGGAGCTAGCCGGATTGGCGGCAGTGCTCGGGCTGCCGAACCGCTCGGCGGAGTTGGCGGCGGCGGCGGCCCCGCTGGTGCAGGCCGATTCGGGCGAGGGAATCGGATTGGTCGGCCTCCCGATCGTCGAGGCGCGTCAACGCGCCATCGCGTACGCGTCGGTCGGCGCGCCCTCCGACAGCGTCGCGCGCATCGCCTCCCGGTTGGAGGATCTGCTGAGCTTGCACGTGACGCCCGAGGAGGCGGAGCGTACGAGGTGCCGGGTGCTGTGGTATCCGCTCGAGATCGCGTTCCCGGTCCTGAGGCGGGCCGCCGCGGATGAGCGGTGCCGACGGTTGAGCTACATGGAGCGGTTGCAGTGGCAGCTGGTCAACGGTGATAGCGCAGGGGTGCGGTCTACGTTTCGATGGTTGGACTCGCTTCGGGGAGAGCAGCGCGCCGGCGACCTGTCGATCGACGGGGTGTTCCTGGAGGCGTGGATCCTCGTCGAGCTGGGCGATACGGCGGCTGCCGTGCGGCGGCTGGATCGCTCGCTGGGAGCCCTGCGTGGGCACGGGACACACCTCGTGACGGAGATGCCACAGGCCGGCGGTCTGGTGAAGGCTATGGCGCTGCGGGCAGCGCTGGCGGCGGCGGTGGGCGACACCGCCATCGGTAGGCGGTGGGCGGAGGCGGTGGTGGTTCTGTGGAGTGATGCTGAAGTCGACGAGCTGCAGGCGACCGTTCGAGCGATGCAGGACCTGATGACGCCCTGAGGGCGCTTCGGATAAGACGGGCCAACACCCACAAGGGGGGATCATGAGCGCTTGGGGAGTTGTTGACGACCGTGTGAGCCACCGCCGGTGGTGGACCTGGCGTCCAGTCGCACGGGCGTGTCTCGCATTGGCGGTGTTGTGGATCGTAGCCGGTGTCAGCGGGTTGCAGGGACAGGAGGGGACTCCGTCTTGCGGGCTGGATCCGAGTAGGCACCCGCAGACGCAGATTGACGAAATCCGCGCCTGTGCACTGCAGCTAGACGCCGCCGGGGCCTTCGATTGCAGCATCATTGGAACCTGTGACACGCAGTGGTTGGACGAGGAAACGCCGGAGGAAACGCCGCCGGTATTCAATTGTGTCGGGGCGCTCACGCCGGAGAGGCGCGCCCACTGGAACTCGCAGACGGATGTAGGTGATTGGAGGAACGGGGGAGGCCGGGTCACGCTGAAGGTCGAGATCCAGGAGGGTCCGGGAGCGGAAGCGGGCGCATGTACTGGCTACCGGCAGAAGTCTGTGAGACTCCCGTTGGGGGTGAGCTACGTCTTCGTATACAGCCTAGGTACGCAGACCCAGCCCAACGACAAGAGGCCGGCACATATTATCGTCGTCCCAGCAGACCCCACTCTACAGGCGAGGCCGGGGGAAATTGATGTTTGCTGGCACCCCGAGTACGGCTACCTGCATTCACTTGCCCGGTGGCGGCACCAGCCAGAGGATGCGAGGGGATGGTGGACCTGTGCGGACGGGGCGTGCTGCAGCACGTAGCCGTGATCGGTGGAGGCCCGTAGCGGTACCACCACTTAGTGGCCCGGCGTCCGCTCGTGAATACCTGAGCGGGCGCCGGTCGCGAAACGTGGATTGGTCGGCGCCCCCCTACCCCCCACCATCCCCGCCCGCGCTCGCCGGCCGCTCCCGCGGCAGCCGCATCGGCCTGATCCCAACGAGCGAGCGCCTACCCCCCCACCAGCCCCTCCACGAACTCCCCGGCGCTCCACTGCCGCTCCTCCGGCTTCTTGGCGAGGGCTCTATGGATCGCGTCCTCCACCTGCTGCGGCACGTCGGGTCGCACCACGCGGAGCGACGGCGGGCGCTCCTTTACCTGCCTGGCCATTATGGCCTGTGCGGTGCGGCCGGTGAACGGTG
>JBDHDE010000124.1:0-3582 GCA_039591655.1 Gemmatimonadota bacterium | reverse complement strand
GGTGGCTCCAATTCGCAGGCTTTCTGAGCCTGGAAGGTAGGACGACGATGCCTTTGGGCCCAATGCCCAGAGTAATCGCGTCACTCAGGACGTAGACGATAGACTGCCCCTTTGCCGCAGCCTCTATGGACATCTGAACAGCATGGGCAACCGGGTTGTCCCGGCCGAGAGTGTCGCTCGCCACGGGATGTGGACCCAGACGCAGCCGGACTTCTTCAGGCAGAGAAGTTGCGACCTGCTGCGGAACGACAGCGTCGATGTAGTAGGATTGCGTGGAGCACGCACCGAGGGAGGCTGCCAGCACCGCGACCGCTAGGTTCCTCGTGACTGTCGACATGCCGTCTCCCTGTGCGTCCTAGCGCAGGGTATCCCCGGCACGTCAAGGCAACGTCAAGGGGGGCAAGGGGCAACAGCGCCCGGCGCGGGGCCGGGCGCGTGGTCTAGAACGCGACTGAGATCCCCACCGCGAACCCGTCGCGGCGTGGCGCGAAGCTCACGCGGAGCTGGTCGAGGGGGACCTCCTCCCAGCGGTCCTTGGGAGTCAGACCATACAAGCCACCCGCGACGGCACAGCCGGTGGCCATAAGCGCCACAATCCCCCAGGAAGCAGGTTCCGGTTCTTCTTGGCGGGCCACGCATGCGCCGGTATCGAGCCAGTCGATGCAGGGGGGAGGGAGAGAGCTTAGGGCTCTTAACACCAGACCCACGATCGCACCGCCTGCGGCCCCTAGCACTGCGGTCTTCGCCACGCGAGCCCCGCTGGTCCCACGCCCCCGGAACAACTCGAGTTTCTCTACGAAGGCCACTGGGACCCGCACCTCGGGCTCGCCGGACCCATCCGTGTCCGGAACCTCCCACGGCAACCGCAATTCCGACTCGGCGCCCCTCGGGTCGGGACGCAGCACGAGCGTGTCGGCCCCGTCTCCCTCGACGTCAATGAGCAGCGCCGGCACCTTGGCTCCCAAGCCATACCCCACCGCCGTAACCCGCACTCGCGCACCGGGCTCGAGCGTCTCCTGTTGCGCGGTCGCGGCGGCGACCGGACCCGCGATGAGGAGCGCCGCGGGGGACAGTAGACCGGCGCCTGCGAGGATTAGGAGACGACCGAACGGAATGGTGAGCATTCGCATTGTCCAGGCTCCGCAGAGGCAGGTTCCCGTCGGTGGTCTTGGCGGTCTCGTGGTCGGAGGGCACCCTAAGAGGGCGTCACAGCGGCGCCGGGGCCGGGAGGCCACCGATGATCGAAATGGGATGAATACGGGATGTGAAGTGCCGATGAAGTGTGTTTGAATAGGGAATGTAGATCTTTATACTCGGGTTACGAACGCCAGTCGAAACGCAGGAGGCCCCGACCGCATGCGCAGGGTTGCTCAAGCCGCCAGCGCGGCTGCGTCTCAAACGAGGCCTCAGCACCCCCCAAAGCCACACCGTCTGAAGACCACCCCGAGCGTCGTCTCGTCTTCGCGCAATTTCCCGAAAAAGAGGTCGCCGTCAACAGTGAACAACATGCGACTCAAGAAGACTGGTTCACGAATCTGAAGCGTCAGGGTATCGCCGGTTAGGGTCCAAGTGCCACCAAGATCGCGATCGAAGTGGGGAGCGTCACCTCCCCATGCACCTGCACCCCCGTTGATCCAAAGTAAGCCTTCGGTGCGACCGTCCGCATGAAGTGTGAGCCTAAGTACTCCGCCATTCAGCAGACTATACGTGGCTCCATTCCGCTCCAATATGCATCTACCAAGGTATTTCCCGGCCATGGCTTCCATAGGCGTCATTGGACCGGTGGGCTCGCTGCACCCGGCAACAAGCAAGAGCCCCGACGCAAGGAGAGTGCTGCTCCGCACCATAGGTCCCTCGCAGCAATTGGCGTCTGCAACGTCCCGGTCGGACGTCAAGCCATCGTCAAGCACAAACAAACAGCGCCCGGCATTCACCGGGCGCCTTCATCTTCCGCCAAGACTCACCGCCCATACTGCATTATTGAATCAGCGCGGGAGTCACAACCACCCCGACTATCTCTCTAACACCCCAACCCTTCCCGCAAACTCTGCGCTCGCTCCGCCATCTCTATATCCCGGATGTGCCGCGCGCCGGCGCCGACGGCGGCGAGCTCACGGCAGTCCTTGGCCTCCTCTGCATCGTCCAATCGCTTCTCGTACATCTCCGCGAGCTGCTCGGCGGTCTCAGCGGCGGCCTCCGGCTTGGCGGCTTCCGGCCCCAGGGCGCCGAGCTCCACTCCGGCCCGGGCCAATCGGTTCAGCAAGCCCGTATCGAACAGCTCCGGGTTGTCGTACGCCAGTCGGATGAGATCCGCGATCACTCCTGCGACTGCCGGCTCGAAGTCACCCTCCTCCTCGATGCCGCAGCCCTCGTTGCGCCGGGAGTCCCGGGCGAGCCGCGCGGCCTGCTCCAGGAGCCGCTCGAGCTGGGGCAGGTCGACGGTCTTCTCCTTCACCGTCGCATTGGCGAACTCCGCGACACTCCACAGGAGGCTTCGCAACTCCCATCCGTACTGTGTGAAGTCGGGCCCTCGGTCTTCGTTCACCTTGGCGGCGATAAACCACCCCTTGCCGCTCATCATGTTCATGTATCCCACCTGCCAGCGGCCGGTCACCTGCTTGCAGGTCACGCTCACCAGCTCCAGGGGAACGGGGGTGCCGACTCCCAGCTCGTTGCTCTGCTCCACCGTGATACCTTCGATGTTCATCACGGCGTCCATCCGTCCGCTGGTGCTGTTCATCACCGGGACCTCTGAGGTTCCAGTGATATCGCCCTCGATGACGTAGGTGTAGACCGCCGCGACGGGCGGACCCCGCAACTGGCCGTCACCCGTCATGTTCCCGCGATAGGCCACGAATTCGATGGTGCCTTCGAACTTCGCGCCTCCCGATGCCGTGCGCATCTTGATGACGCTCGCCGAAATGGCATCGGCGACCCACTCACCGTCGGGGAACTCGAGAGTTTGTGCGGTGGCTTCCGGTAACGCCGGCAGTAGAGTCGCCGCCAGGGCCGCAAGGATGGCCGTAGAACGGGGCAGCATCGGGCACCTCCAGTTCTGGGCGCCCTGTAAATGTGACGCTTGGATTCTGGATTCGGAATGGTGTCCGGCCCGCTTACTCCCGCACCACCACCCAATCCCCCGCCTCGTCTCCCGGCATCACGCGCCAGCCCTCCGCCAGCTCCAGGCTCCAGCCGTCACCCGCCAGCGGCGGCTCCGTCGCGTCCGGGGGCGCGGGCACCACAACCCCTGTGATCAGCCCTTCCTCGCGCATCATCAGCACCCCGCCCGACTCCACGCTCAAGACCCCCCACTCGTCGGTGACGCGGGCCGTCTCGTACACCGTGCCCACGTCGTCCAGCGGCGCCGCCCGGTTGGGATCGAAGCTGTAGCGGAAGCTGGCCCCGGGTGCGAGCCGCACCACCGGGCCGCGCAGGAACCGCTCCCTGTAGCCCTCCAGCTCGGCCGCGATGCGCTCTGCGCGGCGCGTCTCCTCGGCGATCAGTCGAACGCCGTCGTACGCCGCGGCGCGCTCCTCCCAGTTCTCCCCCGAGGGTGGCACCACCCCGTAGCCCTCCGCCAGC
>JBDHDE010000123.1:0-4425 GCA_039591655.1 Gemmatimonadota bacterium | reverse complement strand
TACCGGCAAAGGCCTATCTCTACGGTTTGCCAATCGAATTGTATGAAAAACATAATATCCGCAAATACGGATTTCAGGGCATAAGTCACGGGTATGTGGCTAGAGAAGCCGCAAGAATTTTAAATAAAGACCTCAATATACTAAAAATTATCACTTGTCATCTTGGAAATGGTTCATCAATCACAGCTTTCAAGAACGGCAAAAGCGTCGATACATCAATGGGACTGACGCCTTTAGAGGGCCTTGTTATGGCAACACGCTGTGGAGATATTGACCCTAGCATAGTGGTGCATTTGATGGATGAAATCAGTCTTGGATTTGAGCAGGTCCGAGACTTGCTCAACAAAAAAAGCGGTCTTATAGGCTTATGCGGCCAAAGTGATATGCGTAACATCATTGAACAGGCCAAGAAGGGTAACAAAAAAGCCCAAACTGCAATTGAGATATTCGTGTATCGAATACAGAAATATATGGGGGCATATATTGCAGCTTTAAATGGCATAGATGCAATTGTATTTACCGCAGGTATAGGAGAGAACAGTCCACTGATAAGAAAAAGAATTCTCGCCAACTTTCAATACCTTGGTTTAAGAATTGATGAAG
Source organism: Gemmatimonadota bacterium (assembly GCA_039591655.1). Taxonomy (GTDB): domain Bacteria; phylum Gemmatimonadota; class Gemmatimonadetes; order Gemmatimonadales; family GWC2-71-9; genus WVYX01. Next base: position 3,822 of record JBDHDE010000123.1, on the reverse strand, counting down.
CAAGAAATGAGGAAAACCAGGCTGTTTTTTCGACAGATGATTCCAAAGTTTATGCAATAACAATCCCTACAAACGAAGAACGGGCAATAGCTGACTTGGCATATGATATCTTGGCCCAGAAGAAAATAAAGACTTGATTTTATAGCATGGAAGAAATAAGGAAATTAGCATTTAGAAACATTGCCTAAGATGTCATTTACGTGTTTATAGGTAAGATAATCAGACACAAAGTTGAAGAATTCAAATGAAAACGTTTTGTTGAAGAAAGATTTGCCCAGAGCAATGAGTCGTCTTCCGACGGGGAAGGAAGTTTAATGAACATATTGATGGGGTTCGACGGCAAGACCAGGGATCAGTTGTTCGATTCCCTGGGCTCGACTGTAGACGGCCTGACATCTGAGGAGGCGACAAGGAGAAGGAAGAAGCACGGCCCCAACCAACTCGTGTTCCACCGAAAGAAGTCTCCGCTCATCATGCTGCTTGGGGAGTTCAAGGGCATGTTCCCCATGCTGCTGTTGGTTTCCGCAATACTGTGTTTCTTCGCCAACACACTGAGCCCCGGCGAAGGCTACAACTTCATCGGCCTGGCCCTGCTGGGGGTTGTCGTTCTCAATGCGAGCGTATCCTTTGTCCAGCGGTACAAAGTTGAGCAACTGATGCAGTCGTTCCAGGACTACATCCCCAAGGAAGTCGCGCTCATGCGGGATCGAGAGCGCAAAGTCCTCGACGCAAAAGAAATCGTCCCGGGAGACATACTCCTCGTTCAGGAGGGTGACAGGATATCAGCGGACGGGATCATCCTCTCGTCTACCGAGCTGATGGTGGATGAGAGCATACTCACCGGGGAATCCGAGCCCTTGGAGAAGGTCGAGTTCGGGACCGAGGGGCAGCAATCCTGCGAGGCATTCTCCGGTGCCACGGTGATGAAAGGGACCGCTACCATCCTGGTCGTCAGAACTGCGAAAAAGACGAAGATAGGGTCGATTTCCGACCTTTCACAGACCGTTGAGCGCGACTTGACCCCGATGCAGAAGGAGCTCAAAATCTTCGTGCGGAAGATCACGTACCTAGCGGTCGCCTTGGGGTTGGTATTCTTCCTGGTAGGCTTCCTTATCGGCAACACGTTCTGGACCAACCTCATATTCGCCATTGGCATCATCGTGGCCAACGTGCCGGAGGGGCTCCTCCCCACCGTCACACTAGCTTTGACCCAGGCTTCTGCGAGAATGGGTAAGCGGCACGCTGTAGTCAAGAACATACTGTCGGTGGAGACTCTTGGGTCCACCACGGTCATCTGCACCGACAAGACAGGAACCCTCACACAAAACAAGCTCCACGTAGCCAGTGCTTACCTTGACTTCACGGAGTATTCGTCCGACAAGATAAAAGAATTGAAAAAGCTAGCGGGTGCGAAGCCCCTCAGCGAGATCATGGCCTTGTGCAATGACGTAGTCAGCGCGAAAGACGAAGCGGGCACACAATCGTTCAAGGGTGACCCTACCGAGGTAGCGCTGGCTGAGTTTGCAACGCAGATGTTGGGCTATGACAGCATTCGTTCCGGCTTTGAGGCCGTAGGGGGACAACCGTTCTCCTCTGAGGCCAAGTACATGTATTCCACCTACAAGACGACCGACGGCACATACTACCTGACGGCAAAAGGCGCCACGGAAATCCTGATAGAGAAATGTGTCCAAGTCTATACCGAAGCAGGTGTACGGGAACTGACGGTGGACGAGAAGCAGAAGATACTGGCGGCCTCCAAAGCGTACGCGGAAGACGGACGTCGTGTACTGGCCCTCGCCTATCAGGTTGTACAGGCCCCAGATGCAGAGGCCTGTAATCTCGTATTCACAAGCCTTGTGGCTATGATGGACATGCCGCGGCCTGAGGTGCCCAAGGCGGTTGAGGCATGCAAGAGCGCTGGCGTAAGGGTGATCGTGATAAGTGGCGACAAGGCGGAAACGGTGAGGAGCATCGCTCGCAGAGTTGGGATCGCCGAGGATCCCCACATCGTCACCGGCGACAAATTGACGGAGATGAGTGCGGATGAGTTAAAGCGGACGTTGAAAGACAACTATGAGGTCATCTTCGCCAGAACTGCACCGGAGCAGAAACTGAAGATCGTCGACGTCCTGAAGGAGATGGAGGAGGTCGTGGCAGTAACGGGCGACGGAGTTAACGATGCGCCAGCCTTGAAGAGAGCCGACATCGGGGTTTCGATGGGCTTGAGCGGAACCGACGTGGCCAAAGAGGCCTCAGACATCATCCTTTTGGATGACAACTTCGCCACCATCGTGAATGCGATCAAGGAAGGTCGCACCGTCTACGACAACATCAAGAAGTTCATTACCTACATACTTACAAGCAACATCCCCGAGATATTACCGTTCATATTGTATGTCCTCTTTCCTATTCCCCTGCCAATCACCGTTATACAGATATTGGCCATCGACCTCATCACAGACATTCTTCCCGCCATCGGCTTGGGTAATGAACTGCCGGAACCGGACATCATGATGCGTCCACCAAGGCGAAGATCCGAACGGCTCGTGAGCTTGAAGACCTTCCTGAGAAGCTATGGCATCATAGGCCCAGCGGAAGCTACCCTTTCTTTCGTTGTCTTCTTCCTCATCCTGGCGGGAGGTGCGTGGGCCTGGGGGGAAAGACTGTCAGTTACGAACACGCTCTATCGGCAAGCCGCAGCCGGATTCCTTGCCACTATTATCTTCTGCCAAATAGGGAACGTGATGGCCTGCAGGACCAACCGACAAAGCGCCGCCCGGCACCTGTTCAAGTACAACTCGTGGATTACCGCCGGTGTGGTCGTGGAACTGGCGTTCATTTTCGGGATAATCTATCTACCTGTGGCCGTGATCCGTCACTGCCTCTGGGAATATGGCACGTAATCGTACTGACACCTTTTGTGATATTCGGGACAGAGGAAATCAGGAAAATTCTTGTCCGGAGAGGGGTCAACATACTCTCTGCCTGAGAAGTAAGTTTCTTCTTGGTGAGACTCAAAAGGTTTTCAATGATCACAATTGACGTTAGTCATGAGCTTGAATAAAATAAACGGATAATGGTTTCTTGTCTGTTAAACTTAAATTTAAGGTAGTTGGGATATCCTATATTGTGAAAGAGATTTTCAATGCCAGTGACTATAAAGAGAAAAACCGTTCAATTCAATCCTGATCCTAAGCGTGTCATCACTCGTTTCTTTTGGCCTGGAGAAGATGATAACAGAGCACGAGTAATCATTCAGATGGTTCTGGCTCTGTCTCACGAAGAACGCAGACAGTTGTTCAACCAGGCGTTGAGAGAGTTTTCCAGCCGCCATCGCAATATCACAAAAATATTCGATTTGGCTTCATTATTCCCTACCACACATTCTGCGTAGGATTGGCAGCAACCTGTGGCATCGCCGCAAGCCGCTGATCAGCTTGGTAGGCAATCTCTCCTACCGGAACAATATCCGACGATGTCCCATCCATAGTTGGAGGTTGAAAAAAGCGATGGCTACTCCGGCCTGACTTCACGTAAAATCGGGCTAAACACACAATTATATTTTTTCGAAAGGAGTAGCCATGCAGAAGGAATTCTATCAGATCGCAGGCAAAACCGACAGTCGAAAAATCGCGGAATTTTTGAGCAAGGACGGCCAGTTGTTATTGCCGCTGCTGGAGTTGATTTGCAACACCGAACAGTCTGTCGATGAATTGATCGACGTGGTCGGCAAGGCTGCTATAGAGGCGGTGCTTGTGCTCAGTGCCCAGCAGATCGCCGGGCCAAAACAGCCGGGCAAAGTCAAACGTGGCATCGGCT
>JBDHDE010000122.1:0-3613 GCA_039591655.1 Gemmatimonadota bacterium | reverse complement strand
ATGTGGGGATCCTGACCGACGGTGCCGCCACGATCGTGGACATGGATGGGGACCCGACGGCGGAGACGGGCTCGTTCCGCCGCATCCAGACGGTCCAGTTCGATCAGGCGATTCCCAAGCCGTTCTGTGTGGATGTGGACTTCCCATACGTCTACGTGACCGGTCCCATCGAGTTCCGGGAGCACTGGGTGCTCACCCCGTCGAACAACTACATCGCGCACTTCAAGGCTGAGGGGATGCTGTACCTGACGCCGCTCAACCCGGGGACGGGCGCCATGGGCGCGACCTACACTGCCACCGTGTATGAAAAGCACCGGGCGATGCTCACCGACCACCAGAACAAGGTGGCCCAGGTGGAGATGCAGGTGGAGCTGCCGCCGGACTCACCGTTCCATGGAACGCTGGTGGTCGAGTTTGACGTCGGCCCGGATGGGATGACGAGTTACTCCGCCTCGCTCATATGCGGGGGGAGCTGATCTTCTCTGTGGGAATGAGGATGTAGAGCACGGGGCGGCGGCCGATGGCCGCCGCTCCAATGACTATGGCTGGCCTCGGCACGGCTCCCCTTACCATCTCCCGAACCGGCGCTTACGTTCTCAGGGCCCTTGAGATGAGGAGGCCGGCATGCCACGCACCATGCCCCTCCCGGTTGAGACGCAGGTGTCGGACACCCTAGTTCCGGCCTACTGCGAACTGTGCGGGGAGGAAGTGACCGGTCTGCGTGCCTGTGACGATCTACCGATCGGCTACCGGTATCGCATGTTCAAACTGTTTACGGGCACCTGCGAACAGTGTCGCGATCGACGCTCGGGTCGGCAGCGCGACGGACCGGCGGAGTAGCACCAGCGCCCGGCCCCGCGCCGGGCGCTACTCTTTCCCCCATCCCCCCTGGGGGCCGGGCCGGCAAGGCACCGGGTTGCGGCGCTCCCCTACTCGTACCTCAGCGCCTCCACCGGATCCATCCGCGCCGCGCGATTGGCGGGGAGCAGGCCGAACACCAGTCCGATGCCCACCGACACGCCGGTGGCCAGCACGGCGCTCCAGATGGGGACGCCGCTGCTGAGCCCCAGGTAGCTCTTGAGCACCTGCCCGGCACCGAGTCCCACCAGGATGCCTGCGGCCCCGCCGACGCCGGTGAGGGTGGCCGCCTCCACCAGGAACTGCCACAGGATCTCCCGCCGGGTGGCGCCCACCGCCTTACGCACCCCGATCTCCCGGGTGCGGCTGGTGACCGACACCATCATGATGGCCATGACCCCGATCCCGCCGACCATCAAGGCCACGCTCGACAGCACGATCATCACCAGGAAGAACATGCCGGTGAGCCGGTTGAAGATCCCCAGGACTTCGTCGGCCGTGAGGATGTCGAAGCTGTTGGGGTCGCCGGGGCGCAGGCCGCGCATCCGCCGCAGTTGTAGCGTAGTGGCGTCAATGGCCTCGTCCACGGTCACGCCCTCCCGCGGCTTGACCAGGATGACGAGGGACTGGGTCTCGTCGTAGCGAAAGGCCTGCCGGCCGGCCTCGTACGGCACGATGGCCGCGATCTCCTGGCCGGGGGCCTGAAAGATGTTCTCCGGCAGGCGGTAAATCCCCACCACGCGGAACACATGGCCGCCGACGCGCATGATTTCGCCCAGGGGGTTGAGCGCCCCAAACACGCTCTGGGCAGCCTCCTCCTCGAGGATCACGATCGGCGTTCCGGTGCGCACCTCGGTGGGCGTGAACGTGCGACCGGCGATGATCTCGCCACCGAGTAGCTCCATGAATCTCTCGTCGGCGCCGTACACGACCGTGAGCTGGGTGCGCACGCCTTGGTGCTCCAGGCTCTCGTATACCCCCATCCACAGGGCGGAGTAGTGGATCTCGGGCAGCCGCTCGATAGCGTCGGCCTCCCTTTCCTGTAGCACGGGACGGATGCGCACCTCACGCGGGAGTTGATCGGGATTGAGTGGTGTAGCGGAAAGGAAGCGGAGGATCCGGAACGTGGTGGGGCCAACAACCTCTAGGGTGTTGAAGATCTGATCGCGGATCCCCTGCACGATGGACGCCATCGACATGACGGTGGCCACGCCGATGACAATGCCGAGGATCGTCAGCGCCGAGCGCAGCTTCTGCGTGCGGATCGCCCCCAGGGCCATGCCGGCGCCCTCCGTGAGGTTGGAGAGCCCTCTGGCTGCACGGCTGCGGCGCGTCGGCAGTGGCACGACGCCGCTGGTCCCGATCAAGCCGGACGCTGGGTCACTCATAACGCAACGCCGTGATAGGATCCAGCCGCGCCGCCCGGCTGGCGGGGTACACGCCGAACAGGACCCCCACACTCGCGCCCAGTATGAGGGCGACGGAAACGGACCACCACGTCACCCGGGCGGGCAATGGTGAGACGAGCGCCACCAACTGCGCGAGAGCCCAGCCGGCGAGGATGCCTAGCAGGCCGCCGCAGAAGGCGAGGGTCACCGACTCGGCCAGGAACTGCCGCCGCACGTCACGGCGCCGCGCGCCGCACGACTTGCGGATGCCGATCTCCCGGGTGCGCTCGGTGACGCTCATGAGCATGATGTTCATTATCACGATCCCGCCCACCACGACGCCGATGGCCACCACCGCGGGGACCACCATGAAGATGATCCGCGTCAGGTTCTCCCAGAACGTGATCAGCCCCTCCGCGGTGTCCACCGTGAAGTCGTTGGGGTGCCCCGGCCGCAGGCGGCGGGCGATGCGCATCGCCTCCTCCGCCCGTTCCATGGCGCCGGCCACCTCGTAGGCCTCGGTCATCTTCACCGAGATCGTGGTGGTCTGGCGGCGCCCGTACATGGCCTCGAACACCGTGAGGGGCAGCATGACGAATCCATCCCACGACTGCCCCAGCACACTGCCCTTCTTCTCGACGATGCCCTTGACCAGCACCTGGGTGCCCCGGACTCGGATCTGCCGGCCGATGGCGGCGTCGAAGTCGTCGAACAGCTTCTCGGCCACATCGTAGCCCAGAACGGCTACGCGTCGCCGCTCGCGGATGTCGATGTCGCTGAGCCCCTCGCCGGCCGCCATCACGTAATCCTGGACGGTTTGAAACGGCGCGGTTACCCCGAAGACGAGCACGTCGCCCACGGTCCGGTTGCGCCAGGTGACGTCCGACATGGGAGTGGGCCACCCCGATTGGAGCGAGATGGCCTCGGCCTCAGGGATCGCTCGCCGCACGTACTCCGCTTCCTCGGCGCGGATGATGGGGCGGCGCTGCAGCTCCCTCCACTCCTCGTCGTCGATCAGCAACGAGATCGGAATGCGGCGGATCTGGAAGGCGTTACGACCCACGATGGCCCCGGCCAGGTTCTCGCTGACGTAGGCGTTCATCCCCTGGATGATCGCCACGACTGCCACGAGAAACGCGACCGAGACGATGATGCCGAGCAGGGTGAAGAACGACCGCAGCTTGTGGCCGGCGATCTCCCGCAGTGCCAGGCGGAGGCCTTCCAGGATCGGCATGACTCAAAGCTAGGCTATCGGTCCGACTACGGCATCTGGGCGACGACCCGTGCCGGCTGGGGACTGTTCTCCAGCAGCCCGGTTCCCAACTGTCCGACCTGACCGTTGCCCCAACAGTACGCGGCGCCAGCCG
>JBDHDE010000121.1:0-3832 GCA_039591655.1 Gemmatimonadota bacterium | reverse complement strand
AAAATATCGCTTCGAGAGAGGTGGATCGCAACCAGTGCCGAGAACGGCAACGGCGCCCGAGGAACGCATCTTGCGCAGGGATCGGCCGCATTCTCTGAGGCCATTCCGCTGAAGCGTCCTCGACTCGTGGGACTCACGCTTGTCACGATCGTGATGGCGAGTAGCACGCTGCAGGCGCAGACTTGTGAGCGTCCGCGCCTCGACCGCACCGGCGTCGTCGTCGGCACCTACGTGGCGCTCCAGGCCCTCGCGTTCACGGCTCTCAGCGACGAGTGGTGGTCAACGCCGGATACCAGCTTCACGTTCGTGTGGGAAAGCAGCCCGTCGCTGAACCAGGACCGGCTGCTCCACGCCTACCTGGCGTACCAGGCCTCCCAGCTCGGCGCCCTTGCGTTCGACTGGGCCTGCTTCTCACCCATCGCCGCCGGCTGGTTGGGAGCGGCCCTCGGCGCCACCCTCACCCTCCCCAAGGAGATCGGCGACGGGACACATGTGGACAATGGGTTCGACGTCCCGGACTTCCTGGTGGGCGTGCTCGGGGCCACTCTGCCGGCGGTACACCGCACCTGGGTGCCGTCACGGGCATTTCTCTTGAAGTTCAACTACTGGCCGTCGGAGGAGTACCGCCACCGCGTCGGCGACGAGCCCACTCTGTTCACCGACTACGCCGGCCAACGCTTCTACCTCGCCTTCAACCCTGGCCGCCTCCCCGGGGGAACTCCACCAATCCCGGACTGGTTGGGCCTCGCCGTGGGACACTCGGTCACCACCTGGATCTCGGAGCCACCGGTGGACCAGTGGTACCTTGCCCTGGACCTGAACTTCCGCGGCCTGCCCATCACGGCGACGTGGTGGCCCCCGATCGCCGCGGTGCTGGACCAGTTTCACGTCCCGCTGCCCGGCATCAAGATGGAGGCAGGTAGGATCTCCGTCGGCCTGTTCTGAGTAAAGGGCTGCCCCTCTGTCCTACCGTCGCGTGGCCAACTCCTCACACAGCGCCAGGTGCGCGTCCACCATCCCGTCCTCGGTAAAGCGCGCCTCCACCCGCTCGCGGCCAGCCTCTCCCATGCGGTGGCGCAGCTCGGCGTCGCCCGCCAGACGTTCCATGGCCGCAGCCAGCGCCGAGGCGTCGCCCGGTGGAACCAGGAGACCCGTGACGTCGGGATCCACCACCTCCCTCACGCCGGTGCTCAGCGCCGTGGCCACCACGGGGAGCGCACTGGCCATCGCCTCCACGATGGCGATGCCGAACATCTCCGCCGGTGTCGTGCTGGGCAGGACGAAGTAGTCGGCCGACTGGTAATAGGCGGGGAGGTCCTTCTCCATCACCGTGCCCGCGAGGACCACGCGCCTCCCCAGATCCAACTGCTCGATCTTGCGCTCCAGGTGACCCCGGAGCGGGCCGCCGCCCACGATGACCAGATGGCGCTCGGTACCCACCAACGCGCGCAACAGCACGTCGAGACCCTTGTACGAGACCAGGCGTCCGACGAACAGGCCCACGGGCCCCCTTCCAGGCGGGGGAAAGGCGTCGGGCCGCGGCGGGTGCGCGCGGGGCGCGAAGCGGCGCTCGTCCACACCGAACGGAATAACGTGGGCCTTCTCCCGGCCCGCCGGCCCGGCGTCCCGTGCATGTCCCAGGTTCGCCTGCGCCGCCACCACGAGGGCATCGGATCTTCGGGCCACACGGCGCGCCAGCGGCCTGAGCGCCCAACCCACCAGACGCTGCCGCTGCACGTCCGAGTGGTGCAGCACGATCGTGGGGCGCCGGGGACCGAGCAGCACCGCCAGGTCGGCCAGAGGATGCGGCCGGTGCACGTACACCACGTCGGCGGGCCACCGGGAGGCCGCGAGGTAGCCCGGAGCAACCGGTTGCGACCAGTAGATGCCGAAGGTGGGAATCCGCACCACCGTGACCCCGTAGCGTGGGGGCTCGGTGATCCGCTGCCCCGGATCGCGAACCCAGCTCGAGCCGGTGGCGCTGATCACCCGGACCTCGTGCCCCCGGGTGGCGGCACCGTTGGCCAGGGCGGCCACGACGTACTCCAGCCCGCCCGGGTCCGGGGGGTAGAACTTGCTCAGGTGCAGGATTCTCACTTGACCGACGGGACCGGCGTCTCGATGCGCTTGGCGGCGGCGGACAACGTGGGCTGCACCAGCTCCAGCAGTAGGTTGAGATCGAGCAGCAGCGAGCGGCGTCCCAGCCGGCGGCGCAGGTGCAGCTCGCCGATCCACCCTGCACCCTCGAAGGGGCACACCACCTCCCACTCATCGGGGTGCCGCTCGGGCCGCTCCTCCACGAAGCGCCCTTCGCTGAGGTGCCATACCTTCGCGTGTCCCCGTCGCTCGCCGGCCGGCGCCACCATGAGCAGTATCGCGTCGAACTCCGACCGGCTCAGCAAGATGGCGAGGCCCTCCTTGAGATCCTCCAGCGTGCGCGCGCTGCTGAGCCGCTCGGTGGCCCGGCGCAGCTCGACGTTCGCGGCGATGGCCCGAGGTTGCAGCACACCGCGCCGCGCCAGTCGGGCGAGCTCGTTGAGCTCGTGGAGGTGCAGGTAGCGGGAGATGACCCACACACCGGCCCCGATCATGAGCAGCGCAACGGCGTAGGAGCGCACCCCCGGGTTGATGAACATCATCGCCGCGAGGGCGAACGCCGCGCTCCCCGCGTAGATCACCCCCACGACCTGCCGGGGGGACAGGCCGGATCGCGCCAGGTGGTGGTGCACGTGCTCGCGATCGGCCTCGAACAGCGGTCGACCTCGCACGAGCCGCCGGATGAGTGTTATCGTCGTATCGAAGACCGGGACCCCGAAGGCCACGAGAGGCACCGCTATCGCTACGAGCGTCGGACCCTTGGTCGAACCCTCGACGGCGAGTCCTGCGAGCAGGAAGCCGGTGGACATGCTGCCGGAGTCGCCCAGGAAGGCCCGGGCCGGCGGGAAGTTGAACGGCAGGAAGCCGAGCAGCGCACCGGCCAGCGCGGCGGCGACCAAGCCAATGCCCGGATGGCCCAAGGTGACCGACACGATGAAGACGGCCGTGGCCGCGAAGAATGCCGAACCTGCCGCCACCCCGTCCGCGCCATCGAGCAGGTTGAACGCGTTGGTGATGCCGACAAACCATAGGACGGTGACGGCCGGACCGAGCACAGTGCCGAGATCCACCGATCCGAATGGCAGCGAAAGCAACTCAACGCGTACGCCCACCGCGTACATGGCGACCGCGACGGCAACCTGGGCGCCGAACTTGATCACCGCCGGGATCGGCCGCATGTCGTCCACCACACCGAGGATCAGGATGGCCAGTGTGCCGAGCAGGACGGGACCGATTGACCGGGAGGTGGCCAGCAGTGTGAGGCCGGTGGGCGTGAAGAGGAGGCCGGCCACGAGCAGGCCGGCACACCCGCCCAGAGCGAGCGCCATACCGCCACTGCGCGGCACGGGCGGGGCTCTGGTGTCGTCCAGCGCCCCCAGGCGATGGGCCAGCGCCGAGGCCAGCGGCGCGAAGAACGCCGCCGCGACCGCCGCCATGGCGAACACCAGAAGGAACGAGCCCACGCGCTACTGCTCCTCGAGCATCAGCACGGTTCAAACACTGCGACGCCGTCGCTCCTTGTCAACGGTGCCGCAGCATTGCGGTTGCGGGGCTGCTAGGTGAGCGCTATTGCGATCGTGTCGCCGGGGTTCCCCGACGACCCCGGCGGCGTCACCGACCACACCGAGCGGCTCGTCGCGCACTGGCAGGAAGCCGGCAACACCGTGCACACCCTCGGTGCACCGACGGCCGGGCCGGACGCGCAGGTCGCACTGTGGCATGCCAGCGGCGTCAC
>JBDHDE010000120.1:0-4493 GCA_039591655.1 Gemmatimonadota bacterium | reverse complement strand
ATGACCTTCGACACCAACGTCTTGAGCATCAGTCTCCCGTGCGGTACAGCCCCCGCGCCTCGATGTAGTCGGCCACCTCAGCCGGCACCAACTCCCGGATGCGCTCGCCGCGACGCACCCGGGCCCGAATCTCCGTCGCGGAAACCTCAACCCGGGGCACCTCGAGGATCTCCGCCGCCTCAGTGTCGGAAGGTGGGCTCACGCCGGGACGGGTCAGCACCACCACCCGCGACAGCGTCGGTATCGCCTCAGCCTCCCGCCACCCGGGGAACCACCACCCGCGACAGCGTCGGTATCGCCTCAGCCTCCCGCCACCCGGGGAGATCCCGGGCGGCATCCGCGCCAATCAACAAACATAACTCATCACCGGGATACTCGGCCCTCAGCTCCCGGAGACTGTCCACCGTGTACGACGCACCTTCCCGCCCGAGCTCCCGAGTATCCAGCACGAAGCGGGGATCGCGCAGCGCCAGCCGGAGCATCGCCACACGATCCTCCGGCGATGCCTCGTGACTCCCTGCTTTGAACGGTTGGACCCGCGCCGGAACGAAATGCACCCAGCTGAGGGCCAGGCGCTCGGCGGCGGCGGCGGCAACGGTCAGGTGCCCGAGATGGACGGGGTCGAAGGAGCCGCCGAATACTCCGCGGCGCATGTCAGCCTACTGCGAGGCGAAGGTCTCCGGGCACACGCGGTCCGCGCGCTCGGCATCCGGATAGTATTGCCGCAGATACCGGCACATCTCCACCTTTTCGTCGTCGTACCCGATACGATCGTACGCCTCAACCAGCCGTATCACAGATTTCGCCGCGTATGTCGTCTGCGGGTAGTTCGCCACGACGTCCTTGTAGTAGATGATGGCCGAATCGAACGCGCGCAGCCGGTAGTAGAACTCGCCGTCCTTGTACTCCTTCTGGGCGAACCACTCGTTGAGGCCCGCGATCCGACCCTGCGCCGAGTCGGCAGCGTCGCTGGCGGGGTACCGAGCCAGCAACTCGCGGTAGGTCGCCATCGCGGCCTCTCCGTACGTGGGATCCAGGGTGGGCTTCTTCCACAGACCGGAGTACGAATCGCCGGCGCGCAGCAGGGCCGCAGCAGCCAGCGGATGCCGCGGGTACTCGTCGGCCACCCGGCGGAACAAGCGCGCGGCCTCCAGCCGCTCCCCCTGGTCGAGGGTGCAGTCGGCCAGAAAGTAGCGCACTTCCACCAGCCGCGGGTCGAAGCTGTTCAGCTCGAACGTGAGGCTCCGGAATCCATCCACGGCCTGGTGGCACTTCCCCTCCTGATACAAGGCCACGGTGGCCTCGTAGAGCAACTCAGGCGTCGGGTACTCGGCCGGATCGAACTTGCTGCCGCATGCCGCAGTCAGGGCCACCACCCCCGCGGCCGCCATACGCATCGTCACGTGCCGTAATACCCGCGGCGCCGCCCCGGTTCCGTCTCGCCAGTCGGCCGTGCACCGCACTAGCGCACGAACTCCGCGTTGCCGATGAGGTTGAGCCGCTGCGCCACGATGGCGTAGATCGAGTCCCCGGGGAACGCGCCGGCCCTCGCCTGCTCGTAGGCCTCCCGCGCGCCCAGGAGATCCCCCAGAGCGAACCGTACGTCTCCCAATCCCACATACGCCACCCGGGCGCCAGGGCTGTCGCTGCCTCGGGTCGCCGCCAGGGAGAACCACTCCTCGGCCGCCGACGGCTCGCCGCGGTCCAGCGCCCGTTGGCCCAGCTGGAGGGCGCACAGGACGAGGCCTTCCCTGGCGCGCCGGGTCACCGCCGCGTTGCGCTGCCGCCGCACCAGGCTCTCGAATGCCGCCGACGCCTCCACGCACCGGCCCAGACGGCGCAGGGTGACGCCGTAGACGTACATGAGGGAGTCGAGGGTGCGTGCGTCAGGCGCTGCCGCAGCCGCGTACGTGAGGATCGTCAGCGCCTCCGCCGTCCGCGGTGACGCCCCGAACGTGCCCGCCAGCTGTCGCGCGAATCCCCCCAGGGCGCGACCGGGGGCGACCACCTGGAGCCCTTCCAGCGCCGCCGCCAGCGCCAACTGATTCCCCCGCTCGATGGCCGCGTTGGCGACGCGTTCCAGCCCGGCCGCCGCCTCATCCGCCCGTTGCTCGCCGCCCTCCCGCCCCAAGGCCACGTACTCCTCGGCAGCCGCCACCAGCTCTCCGGCCCTGAGCGCGGCGGCCCCCGCCTTGGCCCGCAGCGCGGGATCGGGCGCCCGGGCCACCAGCGCCAGGCGGTACTCCACCAGCGCCTCGGCGTAGCGCCGCTCGGCATAGGCCCGATCGGCCAGGCCCTCGTGCTGCGCCGCGGCCCCGACGCACCCGCCAAGGAGCACCGCAGCCATCCCCATGGCGCACAGCCGTGCGTGCCCCGCTCGCCTACCCACCGTTGCCACGACTCAGGAGACCGAGGTAGGCCTTTACGCGGATGTCCTCGGGGTGCTTCTCGTGCAGCGCCTCCCAGATCGACCGCGCCGTGGCGCCGTCTCCCGTCATGAAGCACGCGAGCCCGTAGACCGACTGCACGTCCACCGCTCCGGGGCGGGCCTCCACCACCTTCTCCAGCTCTTCCCGCGCCTCCAGCGACCGGCCGGCCTCGAGCAGCAGGCGTCCGAGCCGGAACCGCAAGTCGTGGTAGTTGGGGCCGAGCTCCAGGGCCCGCTGGTATTGCTCGACGGCCAGGCCAAATGCCCCGGCCTCGGCGTACGCCTCCCCGACCTCCGCGTGGAGGTTCGCAAGCTTCGCCGCCTGGTGGGCGGTGACGCCGCCCCGGTCCTCTCCGCCGCTCTCCTGGGCGGCCTGGAACGCCTCCGTCGCCTCCTCGTGCCTGCCCAGCTCGGCCAGCACGATGCCGCGATGGATGTTGGCCTCCACGTACCGCGGGTTGAGCTCCAGCGCTTGGTCGAACGCCTCCAGGGCGCGCTCCGGCCGCCCCAGCATCTCGTAGGAGAGTCCCAGGAGGTTGTGGGCGTCTGCGAAAGCCCGCCCGGCGTCGATCAACTCGTGCAGCAAGTAGAGGGCGCCGTAGTAGTCCTTGAGCTCGAAGCGCTCGTGCGCCCGCTCAAGCAGTTGCTCAGGACTGACGTCCATAGGTGTCCTCGTACCATCGGATGAAGCGGCGAATCCCGTCCTCGATCGTCACCTGAGGATCATAGCCGAGCACCCGCCTGGCCTTGGTGATGTCGGCGCAGGTTCTCCGAACGTCTCCCGGCTGAGCCGGCTTGAGCTCGATCCGGGGCTCCACGCCGAGCCCCTCGGCGACCAGCTGGATGAGGTATGCCAACCGCACCGTGCGCGACTCACCCAGGTTGAAGATCTCATAGGCCGCGTCCTCGGCGGCGATCCATCGCACGGCCCCCAACACCCCTCCCACGATGTCGTCCACGTGCGTATAGTCGCGCTCCGAGGAGCCGTCTCCGTATTGCTCAATCGCTTGCCCGCTCGCCAGCAGGCGCGTGAACCGATGCACCGCCAGGTCCGGACGCTGCCGCGACCCGTAGACCGTGAAGAACCGCAACACGGCGACGCGGAACCGATACAGATGATGATAGACGTGACAGGAGAGCTCACCCGCCCGCTTCGTCGCCGCGTATGGCGAGATCGGACTGAGCGACGGCTCGTCCTCCCGAAACGGTACGGGCGTAGCGTCTCCGTACACCGAGGATGAGGACCCGAACACGAACCTGGCCACCCCAGCGCGGCGGCACGCCTCCAGCAACGTTACGGTCCCCTCCACGTTGATGGAGCTGTACAGGGCGGGCTGTTCGATGCTCGGTCGCACACCGGCCCGCGCGGCCAGGTGCAGGACCACATCGACGGAGTCGAGGGCCCTCGCCATCGCCGCCCCGTCCCGTATGTCGGCCTCGATGAAGCAGAACCCGTCGGCGTGGGCCAGGTCGGCCAGCGTCTGCTCCTTGATGCTCCGCTCGTAGAACGGGTCGAAGTTGTCCACGCCCACGACCCGATAACCGGCCTCGAGCAATGCCCGGCAGCAATGGCCCCCGATGAAGCCCGCGGCGCCACTCACCAAACAGGTTCCGCTCACACTCCCAGCCTCGCGCGGAAGTAGGGCACGGTCATCTCCAGCCCCGCCTCGAGCGATACCTTCGGCTCCCACCCGAGTTCGGCCGCGGCCCGGCTGATGTCGGGTTGCCGCACCTTGGGGTCGTCCGTGGGCAGCTCCTCGAACGTCACCTCCGAGCTCGAGCCGGTGAGCCGTAACACGATGTCCGCCAGCTGGCGCACAGTGAACTCGGTGGGGTTGCCGACGTTCACCGGCTCCGACCCGCCCCGGTCAAACAGGCGCATGATCCCCTCGATGAGGTCGTCCACGTAGCAGAACGAGCGGCTCTGGGACCCGTCGCCGTACACCGTGAGTGGCTTCCCCTCGAGGGCCTGCACGATGAAGTTGGACACCACGCGGCCGTCGTTGGGTCGCATGCGCGGGCCATAGGTGTTGAAGATGCGGATGATGCGGGTGTCCATCCCGTG
>JBDHDE010000119.1:0-4261 GCA_039591655.1 Gemmatimonadota bacterium | reverse complement strand
GGCGAGTAGCGCTGCGAAGGCATCCGGATGGCGCACCGGATGAGTGGTGTCGCTCCAGGCGAAGAAGCGCACACTCCAGGCCTGGACTGGCTCGAACCGGCCGTACGTGAAGCGGTACGGTTCATTAGGCCCCAGCCTTCGGCCCCGTGGGGAGACCGTCGCCTCGCCTCGGTACTCGAGGGCGAGGCTCCAATCGCCCATGCGCGTTGGCTCGGGCGACACCGTGATGGTGTCGCCGGTGACGCCGGCCGCAGGAGAGACGCTAGCGAGACCGCGGTGTTCGACGACGCGCCACTCGCCCGGAGGGCCGAGCACGGCGAGGGGGAGCGGCACGGCGCGGGTGCTGTCGGTGGGCCAGAGCTTGGGAGATTGCCAATCGTAGGGGCCCCAGTCGTCCACGATCATGGCGGAGCGGCTGCGTCGCGTCAGGGGCGAGCGGGGCACGTTTGGGGTTGCGGCCAGCGGTGGCGGAGCGAGCCGGGCGTACTCGGCGGGAACGTCCAAGTGGCACCCCTCGAAGTCGGCCGGCAGTTCGGCGCCCGCTTCGGTAACCATGTTATCCGCCGTCAGGTATTGCGCGGCGTCGTTCAGCACTGTGACGGAGTCGACTTCGGCGAACGTGTTAGCGACCACCCGTAGTCTCTGAGTTCTAGTTCCGCGAATCGCGGTGCGATTGCCGTTGAAGGTGTTGCCTTCCACTCGATGGTCCCGGCTCCGGGTGTCCCGGAACTTCACGTATCCCCAATCAGCTGGCTGCGTAGGGTTGGCCCAGAGCTGCACCCCCGTGGAGTCACCATCGAATAGGTTGTGCGCAATGAAGTTGTCCTGCCCGTGCTCGATTGCCACCCCGAAGCGGTTCCCACCGAAGCAGTTGCCGACGATGCGGGACTCGAAGCTATAGCCACCCCACAGCCCGTACGTGCTGCCGACCGCGCGGTTTGCGACGAAGGTGTTGCGGCTGAAAGTCGCCTCCATCGAGTTGGTCGGCGCGTAGCTGAAGTCGTTGCCGTACACGAGGTTGTCGTTCACCCCGCCGGTGCCGGAGTCCATCGTCGTTTGACCGGCCCACATGAACAGGCCGTCACCGCTGTGTGTCGCGGAGTTGTACGCGATGACGTTGCGATCGCTCTGCTCGTAGAGGAGGAGTCCCGCCGAGTCCTGGCCGCGCTGATAGAAGCCGTGGCTGTAGCCGCGGACATTGTAGTCGAGCCGGTTGTGCATGATGACGTTGTCGCTCGACCGGTACATGCCGATCCCGAGGCCCGAATTGAACGCGAACTCGTTGTCGACGATGCGAAGTGAATCGCTGCGGGTCATGAGCAGCCCGTTCATGCCCTGCACTCCGCGGTTGCCGGAGATCTCGCCTCCTCTGACACCGTCGAGGTAGATGCCGGCGCCGAACCGAAGCCATTGGCCCTCGTCGTTGTGGTGGTACGACAGCCAGTCCATCAGGCTCTCGTGCTCCACGAGGCTGAATAGCCGCGGCTTCCAGGTGTAGCTCACATCGTTATCCACGAGAGAGAGTCCGCGGGTTCCGCGGGCCAGTATCGCAAACCGGTAGCCGCGGATCTGGGCGTTCTGGATCCGGATGTTGCGGCCGCCATCTATGCGTATTGCCACGCCGCCGGCGCCGTCCGGAGGAGCATCCGGAGGCAGCCCCTCGAGCCGCGCCCCCGCGAAGTCCACCGTGATGTTTTCGCCCCGCACGACGATGGCCGCGGAGTCCAGTGAGGCGTGTGCGGGGAGCCGATAGGTTCCCGGAACGACGTGCACCGACGTGGTGATCACCAGGCCGGGACGCAGCTCGATAGCTGGGAGCGGCTCCTGAGCGATGGCGGGTGGGGCTCCGGCGGCCGAGATGGCGACCAGGAGTCGGATGGGCCCTGGCGCCGGGAAGCGCATCCGTAGTGGGTTCGGCATCTTCGTCATGAGTGAGATTATGGCCATACGCCGGCGGACTTTCCACCCGTCGGGACGATCCGTATCTTAATGCGCCTATGCCCGAGGAACTTCCATTGAAGTCGCTCCAGAAGGCTGTCGACTGGTCTGTCCAGTACCCGCGTGCGGTCATGCTCGCAGTGGCCGGGCTGTTGGTTGTGGCGGGAAGTCAAATCCCACGTATCGCGATCGACACCGACCCGGAGAACATGCTCCCGGCCGACCAGAGCGCCCGGGTGCTGCACAACGAGGCCAAAGAGACGTTCAAGCTCTACGACCTGATCGTCGTGGGCGTCGTGAACGAGAGCGACCCGGACGGCGTCTTCAATCCGGCCTCCCTCGCACGCATTCATGATCTGACACGCGCCATCGAGCGAATCGACGGTGTGCTCCGCCAAGATCTTCTCTCCCTCTCCACCGTGGATAACATCTCCCAAGGGGGGCCGGGCGTAGTCCGATTCGAGTGGCTCATGAGTGCGCCGCCCGAAACACGCGAGGAAGCCCACGCCATTCGCGCCGCCGCGGAGCGGATCCCCCTGATCGATGGGACCCTCCTGAGCGAAGACGGCAGGGCCGTCGCGATCTTTGTTCCCATAGAGGCAAAGAGCGAAAGCCACCGCATTGCCACCGCGATCGAAGAGGTCATCGCAGGGCTCGGCGGCGATGAGGAGTACCATATCACAGGCATCCCGGTGGCCGAGGACACGTTCGGCGTTGAGATGTTCAAGCAGATGGGGATTGCAGCACCGGCAGCGGGGCTGATCGTGTTCCTCCTCATGTGGGCGTTCTTCCGAAGTGTCGCTCTAATCATAGCCCCGATGATCGTGGCCATGGTGACGGTGACCGTAACGATGGGGTTGTTGATCGGCTTGGGGTTCACGGTCCACATCATGTCGTCCATGATCCCCATCTTCCTGATGCCGATTGCGGTGGTCGATTCGGTGCACATACTGAGCGAGTTTGCCGACC
Organism: Gemmatimonadota bacterium; assembly: GCA_039591655.1. Lineage (GTDB taxonomy): Bacteria > Gemmatimonadota > Gemmatimonadetes > Gemmatimonadales > GWC2-71-9 > WVYX01. The sequence continues at coordinate 1,354 of JBDHDE010000119.1, read as the reverse complement.
AGTATCATCGAGTTGGAGATCGCCACAAGACGATCCGCATGGTGATGCGGGATCTGCTCACACCGATGTATTACACCTCGTTGACGTCGGCTGCGGGATTCGCGTCGCTTGCGTTTGCGCCCATCCCGCCCGTTCGCGTGTTCGGGGTATTCGTGGCTATCGGCATCACCCTCGCCTTCCTCCTCACGATCACGTTCATCCCGGCGTACATCGTGCGTCTGAGTGACGAGCGGATCGCGAAGTTGAAGCGCGCGGAGGGAGACGGACACGAGCACCATTTCCTTGCCAGAACGCTTGCGGGACTCGGCCCCAAGGCTCTTTCCGCCTCGAAGGTGATCCTGACCCTCACCGTGGTGGTGGTTGTGGTGAGCGCATACGGGATCAGCCTCATCGAGGTCAACGACAATCCTGTCCGCTGGTTCCGACCCAGCCATCCCATCCGTGTTGCGGACCGCGTTCTCAACGAGCACTTCAGCGGCACCTATAGTGCCTTCCTCATTCTCGAGCACCAGACACCCCCCGGCCGGCCCGAGGCGTTCGATACTGCCGTGACGAACTTGCTCGGCGAAGCGGTGAGGGAAGGCGATGTCGATCTCACCGGCCAGTGGAGCACACTCCGGGAATCTGTCGAGCCGGCGTCGGCAAGCGCGACACTCACTGCTCTCATCGATGCTGTTTGGGACAGGCTCGACCAAGCCAGCGACGACGAGGCCGCCCTGTGGGATGCGGTGCTGGTGGTCTTGGAGGACGCGCAGACAAACGCCAAGGTGTTTCAGACTCCCGATGCTCTCGCGTTCATCGGACGCCTCCAAGCGGAGCTGACGAATGTGGACGTCGTGGGGAAGTCCAGTTCGGTTGCGGACATCGTGAAGACGGTGCATCGGGAGTTGCGCGAGGGGGACGCGCGGTACTTCTCGATTCCGCCTACGGCGAGCGGAGTGGCCCAAACGCTGCTGAGTTACGAGTCGTCACATAGGCCCCAGGATTTGTGGCATTTTCTCAGGCCCGACTATCGGGCTGCAGCGATATGGGTGCAGCTCACCAGCGGTGACAACCAGGACATGCTTCGTGTGACGAGCCACCTGGATGGGTACCTCGCCGAGAACCCGCCGCCGGAGGGGATGTCGGTCAACTGGGCCGGCCTCACTTACCTCAATGTCGTGTGGCAGAACGACATGGTGAACGGCATGCTCCGCGCCCTCCTGGGCAGCTTCGTGATCGTGTTCGTCATGATGCTCGTCCTGTTTCGCTCGGCGTGGTTCGCACTTCTTGCCATGCTTCCCCTGTCGGTGACCATCGGCCTGATCTACGGGGTGATCGGCCTCGCGGGCAAGGACTATGACATGCCCATCGC
>JBDHDE010000118.1:0-4267 GCA_039591655.1 Gemmatimonadota bacterium | reverse complement strand
AAGGCGCCTTTCCGACCGGCCGCGAGCTGGCTGCGACGACGCCACTACGACACGCAATACCGCCGAGCGCTCACCCAGCTCAGCATGAAGCTAGACCGCGACCTGATGCCGGACGGTGCCATCGCATTCGGTGCCGAGGCGGAGGAGCTGTGGGAGCGGGCGTGTCGCGCCGCGCCGGCCGCGGTGGCGCGCCATGAGATCTCCCTCTCTACTGGGGCCGCCGCGTCTGCGGTGGCAAGCCACTGGGAACACTACGGGACACACTACGCCAAGATCGATCAGGGACGGGAGAAGGCCGTCGAGCACGCCCTCACATTCGGCCTGCTCGATTTCCAGCGCGTGCGCCGCTACTGCGACGTGGCGGCAGCTATGAGCCCAATCGGCCGCGTCCTCACGCAGGATTGGCCCGGGGTGGAGTCTTGGACGCAGGACCTGCTGTATGCGACCGACCTCGCCCGGCGCCGCGTGGGGGGACCGGCCCAGGCCATGGAGGCGATCGCGCCGGGGTTCTTCGACGCCCTCACCCTGCACTGCTCGTTCGAGCACTTCGAGGAAGCCGCCGACGTGGAGTTCCTGGCGGAGGTGGACCGGGTGCTGAGCCCGGTGGGCGCGTGCCTCATCGTTCCGCTGTACCTGGCGGACACCCACCGCGTGTACCTGGACCCGACCACGGTATCGCCGGATCGCGCGCGGGCGTACGACGCCGAGGCCGAGCTGCGGCCGGTGTACCGGTATCGCCAGGACCATGGGCGGTTCTACAGTCCCGAGACTCTGGCGACCCGCCTGCTGGCCGCCGTCCCCCCCTCGCTGCGGGCGACGCTGCTGCGCTTCCGGGATCAAGCTGCCGTGGACCCCGGTCTCTACGTGGAGTTCGGCCTCGTGCTGCACCGGCCGGAGTCCGTTCTTCGGCGAGCCGCGTGAGGATCGGCGTCAACGCCCGGCTGCTTCATGCCCCGACGCTGCGCGGCTGGAACCGCTACACCGTGAACCTGATCGCCGGGCTGGGCGAGCTGGGCGCCGACCTGGTGCTCTACACCGACCGGCCCCTGAGCGACGTGCACGCCGAGCGCCTGCCCCGGCAGCGGTGCACCGTGCGCGAGTCCGGCCGCGCGCGGTACCCGGTGTGGGAACAGGTGTGGCTGCCGCAGGCGTGCGCCAAGGACCGGGTCGACGTGCTGCACTGCCCCGTCAACTTCGGGCTGCCGTGGCGGCGGCCCTGCCCCACCGTGCTCACGCTCCACGACGCCATCGACGCCGCCCACCGCCCCGCAACGGGCCGCCTCACCCCTGGCTCATTGCTCACGGCGACCTATCATTGGGTGGCGCGCACCCGGGCGAGCCACATAATCACCCCCAGCGGGCACGCAAGGGACGACCTGGTGCGTCTGCTCGGCATCCGCCCCGAGCGCATCACGGTCATTCCCGAAGCGGCTGACCCGCGCTTCGGAACGCCGGTGACCGACGACGCGCGTCGGCGCGTGCTCCAGCGCTATGAGCTCGGCGGGCCGTACGTGTTCTACATAGGCGGGTGGGAGGAGCGGAAGAACATTCCTTTTCTGGTTCGCGCATTCGCGGAGGCCCAGCTGGGCGAGACGGACCTGGTGCTGGCCGGGGGCGACGAGCCCCGCGTCCCGGCACTGCGCAGCCTGGCGGCGACCCTGGGATTAGCCGATCGAGTGCGGCTGGTCGGCGAGGTTGCGGACGAGGATCTCCCGGCGCTCTACGCGGGAGCCCTCTGCTTCGTGTATCCCAGCCGCTACGAGGGCTTCGGGTTGCAGCTATGTGAATCCATGGCGCTGGGATGCCCCACGCTTGCCTCGCGGGCGACCAGCCTCCCCGAGGTCCTGGGCTCGGGTGGTGACACGTTCGACCCGCAGCGACCGGCGGAACTCGCGTCCCTCCTGCGACGGGTCGCCGGGGACCGGACGTATCGTGCGGAGCTCGCGTCGCGCGCCCAGGAGCGGAGCCGCGAGTTCTCCTGGGAGCGCACGGCGAAGCAGACCACCGCCGTGTACCGGATGCTGGTAGGCGGGTGATGAGCGACCCTGGTGTCTATCGCGACTACTGGCGGCGCAAGCGCCTCCTCGACCAGGGACCTCCCAGGTTTCCCCTGCGGCGCTGGTGGGAGAGCGAAGGGCTGTGCGACATCGAGCAGGTGTGCTTCGAGGCGGTTCGCGGCGCCGCGTCCCTGCTCGACGTGGGTGCCGGCGACCTCCGCATTAGACGCAAGCTCCAGGCTGCCGGCTACACCGGTGAGTACCACACCCAGGACGTGGGACGGGAGTACGACCACACCTACGCCAGTCTCGCGGAGGTGGACCGCCACTACGACGCCATCATGTGCCTCGACGTGCTGGAGCACCTCCCGCTGGAGGAGGGACTCGCCACCCTAGACCGGCTCGTGAAGTTGCTGAACCCGGGCGGGCGCCTCGTGATTCAGACGCCGAACGCTCGCTGCATCCGCTCACCGCTGGCGTGGGACATGACCCACGTGCACCTGTACAACCTGGATGACCTCTGGGCCTATCTCACCGCCGCCGGCCTCGACAGCCAGGGATTCCGGGTGGCGTTCGGCAGGCCCCCTCGCTCGCCGGTGGCATGGGTGCGCTTCGCCCTCGCCACCTTCGTCACCTCTCGGGTGCTGGGCGCCGACTTCGCCGACAACGTAGTGCTGATCGCACGACGGCCCCCGTCGGCCGCGGGATGACTCGGTAGCCGCCCGTGCGCACGCCGGCCCCGACCCACGCGGTGATCTCGGGGAGCCTCGGGACGGGCAACCTGGGTGACGCGGCCCTGTTGCACAGCTTTCGCTCTCGCCACGGGTGCGACTACGATGCCGTCAGCGTGATCGCCAACGGCCCCGCCGTGGACGTCGATCCCGAAACCCAGGTGCTGGGATTCCCCCAGTTCGCCCTGGGGCATCGCTTCTGGTACGGCAGGCAGGATCGACGCGACACCCGGCGCCGCATCGCTGATCGCGCGCCCGGCGCCGAGCGCGACTACATCTGGCTGGGTGGCCTCCTCGGCGGCGCGGAGATGCACAACCGCCTGCGTGAGCGGGAGCTGCGCTGGGCCCGGCGCTTCTCCCGACGCGTCATCTACTACTTCGGCGACGTGGCCGACGGTTTCCCGGCCACGACGAGCGCCCGGCGCCTTGTTCGGGTCCTCGACCGGTCCAACGCGTGGATCGGGGTGCGCTCGAGCGAGGCCGCGGAGCTCCTGGCCGAAGCGGGCCTTGGCGGGCAGGTGCACACCGGCGTCGACCCGGTGCTGTACGACCGCGCCACCCGCCACGGACTGCCGTTCCGCCGCCTCGAGCCCGCGGTCGAGACGCTCGCCATCGTCCCCTGCGCATACCGGCCCGAGCTGGCTCCCGTGTGGCTCGCAGCAGCGCGAGCGGGCGCTCATCACGGGCTCACCCCACGGTGGGTGTCGTTCAGCGACGGGGAGGATCTCGCCCTATGTCGTGAACTGGCGGAACGCAGCGGAGCGGAACTGCCCGGCCTGGTGCAGGACGTAGTGCCCAGCGAACTGGCCGAGCTCCGCCTGATGGAGGCGGCCTGTTGCGTGGCGACGCGCTACCACGCCGCCATCTTCGCCATCACGGCCGGCGTTCCCACACTCGGCGTCCCGTACGACGTGAAGGTGAGTCGCCTCATGCGGCTCCTCGGCCTCGATGAGTTCATCGTGGACCTCTCGTCCCTGACATCGGATCCCGCCTCCGACCTGTGGGACGAGCACATCGACAGGCAGCTCCACAGGGCCCTCCACCAGCCGTGGTCTCCGCATCTGGCGGAGCTGGAGCAGCGCCTCACCGAGCACGAGCGCGCCCTCCAAGATCTCGCGACTGTGAGGGGCGCCCCGTGACCCGGGTGCGCCGCGCCGCCCTGACCTACGTCACGAGCGTGCTCACCACGGCCGTCTCGATGATCGCTCGGCTGGTGGCGGTGCCGTTCATCCTCCTGTGGCTCGGGGAGGAACGCTATGGGGCGTTCCGGGCCGTGGTGGACTGGTACGCGTACCTGGCTCTGCTGGAGTTGGGTCTGGCGGGGGCCCTCCTCCCGCTGCTCGCCCGGGCCTTCGGGCGCCGCGCGGACCAAGGTCTCAGCAGCACCCTCGCCGCGGGGATCCGCGCCTACGCCAGGCAGACGATGCTGATGGTCGCGGCCGGGCTGCTGCTCATGCTGGCCGTCCGCCACCTCGTGCCGGTGAGCGAGGGCAACGCGGCGGACCTCACCCGCGCGGCGTTCGTCCTCGTGCTGGGGCT
>JBDHDE010000117.1:0-4306 GCA_039591655.1 Gemmatimonadota bacterium | reverse complement strand
CCCCCCGCCGGTCCCTGACGGAGCGGCGTAAGGCCGAGCGCAGACAGGTGGTCCAAGGGTCTCGCATTGAGCGCCGCACGGGGCGAGATCGGCGGGTGAGCCAGCGGCGTAGCGGCCACGAGCGCCGGCGGACGTGGGACAGGCGCGCATCGGTCAGAGTGCTCGTGCCGGAGGCTCTCACCCCGTTCAGGGGTGCTCGAGAGATCCCCTGGCACCTAGTGCCATTCATCCTTGCCGTGCTAGCCCTCCTATTCGTGCTGTGGAAGGTCCTAGGTCGGTAGTCTGCGGAGCATCCTTGGTGCGATTCTTGCTTGGCTGTCAGGTGGCCAGACTCCGCCGAGGAGCGCCATATGCAGGCTTGCCAGCGCTGTGGCTCGATTGGCACCACGCAGCCGTTTCATGGCACCGGGGATGCCCGTCCTCGCTTCCACGGGATGCCGATCCAGCTATGCTTGGATTGTCGCCTAGCCCACGAAGCCTGGTTTCGACACCGCCTGAGGTTGGAGATAGGCGGTCGCCCGTATTTCGCAAGGGCCGACATTGTCAACGAGGCTAAGGCTGTGTGGGGAGACAGGGCGACTGAAATGCTGGCCCTCCTCCTGGTAGCGCGAGATAGCATGGACGCCGCGAGCCGACTACTGCCGCCCCGGTCCTTTGAACAGGTTCGTCCCTGGCTCGAGGCAAACCTAGAGAGGCCCCAGCGTACGAGCGGGATGAGGCGAGCGGGCGAGTCCTACCCCTTAGCCCCGTGACACTTCTTGTACTTCTTGCCGCTCCCGCAGGGACAGGGATCGTTGCGACCCACCTTGGGCATCCCCCGCCGCTGCGGGGACGCACCGCCCCCTGCCGCAGGAGCTTCCCCGTGAGTCGCCTGTAGCGCCTCCGGTGGCGGGGACTTCGGAGCCGTGGCCCCCACCATCAGATCCGCCTCGGTGACCTGGGCGTCCGGCTTGATGGCCTGCGTCGCTACCGGGCGGCGCAGACGATCCGGCGGCGGTCCGGCGCTCACCTGGACCTGGAACTTGAAGAAGCGCTCGGTGAAAGTGGACTTGATGTCGCCCATCAGGTCCACGAACATCTCGAACGCCTCCCGCTTGTACTCGATGAGCGGGTCCTTCTGGCCCCAGGCCCGATACTGAATGCCGTGCCTCAGGTGATCCAGCTCGAAGAGGTGATCCTTCCACTTCTCGTCCAGCACCTGCAGCATCAGGTGGGACAGTAGCCGCTCGGCGAGGTCCTGCGAGCCGTGCCGGGCGCCTAGCTCCTCCCACGAGGCCAGCTTCGCCTTGAACGCCTCCCGCCCCGCCAGCTTGAGCAGCTCTGCCAGCGCCGCCTGATTGGGCACCTTCTCCGGGTCCGCGACGTCGGGTGCGGAGATCAGGTAGCGCATCAGGAGCTCGTTGTGGATGACGTCGCGGTCCCACTCCTCGGGATCCTCCGAGCCCTGCTCCTCGGCGAAGCGCTTGACCGTGTCGTCGATCATCCGGATCGCTTCGGCCTTGAGCTCCTCCCCGCCCTCCAGCGCGAACAGCCGCTCCGAGTAGATCACCTCGCGCTGCTGGTTCATGACGTCGTCGTAGTCCAGCAGCCGCTTGCGGGCCTGGAAGTTCTGGTACTCGACCCGCTTCTGCGCATTCCCGATGGCGCGGGTGACGAGGGGATGCGTGATCACCTCACCCTCATCCGCGCCCGACTTCTCCATGATGCGGGCGATGCGGTCCGAGCCGAACAGCCGCATCAGGTCGTCCTCAAGCGACAGGAAGAACACGCTCGAGCCCGGATCGCCCTGCCGCCCCGAGCGGCCCCGGAGCTGCCGGTCGATGCGCCGAGATTCGTGTCGCGCTGTGCCGATCACCACCAGCCCGCACGGGGGGTCCTCGTCGCAGCCGAGCTCCTTGAGCTTGCCGTCCGACAGGTCGGCCTCCTCCATCACCTGCCCGAACGGCGCCAGGCCGCGCGCCTTGATGCCGCACACCTCGCACTGCTTGACCCGCGGCCCGAGTTTGATGTCGGTGCCGCGGCCCGCCATGTTCGTGGCGATCGTGATGGAGCCGGACCGCCCGGCCTGGGTCACGATCTCCGCCTCCCGCTGGTGCTGCTTTGCGTTCAGCACCTCGTGCTTGAAGCCCCGGCGCTTCAGCATGCGGGAGAGGGTCTCGGACACCTCCACGCTGGTGGTGCCCACCAGCACCGGCAGGCCCCGTTCGTGCTGCCGCACGATCTCGTCGATGATCGCGTTGTACTTCTCCCGCCGGGTCTTGTAGATGAGGTCGTGACCGTCCACCCGCCGCACCGGACGGTTCGTGGGGATGACCATCACCTCGAGGGTGTAGATCTGGAAGAATTCGGTCTCTTCGGTCTCCGCCGTACCCGTCATGCCCGCCAGCTTGTCGTACATCCGGAAGTAGTTCTGGATGGTGATGGTGGCGAGCGTCTGGGTCTCCCCCCGTACCGTCACGGCCTCCTTCGCCTCGATGGCCTGGTGCAGCCCATCGGACCAGCGGCGTCCCGGCATGATGCGCCCGGTGAACTCATCTACGATGAAGACCTGCCCCTCCTGCACGACGTACTCCACGTCCTTCTCGTACAGGGCATGGGCCTGGAGCAGCTTGTGGATGATGTGGAGCTTCTCGCTCTTCAAGGCGTAGTCGCCCTCGAGCTTGCGCCGCTGCTCGACCTTCTGCTCGGCATTCAGCGTCTCGTCGTGGTCCAGCCGGCCGAACTCCTCCGAGATATCAGGGACGACGAATAGGTCCGGGTCGTCGGGACTCATCAGCTCGACGCCCTTGTCCGTCAGGTGGACGGCGTGTCCGCGCTCGTCCAGCACGAAGAAGAGATCGTCCTCCACCTGGCGGAGCCGCTGCTGGTGGGACGGGAGCTTGCGGTCGGCCACCCGGTCGAGGTCCACCCGCTGCACGAGCTGCTTCACGGGCGCCTCCTGGAGCCACTTCATCAGGCGCTTGTTCTTGGGCATCCCCAATTGCGCCTGGTAGAGCTTGACCGCCGCCTCGTACGTCGGCTCGGACCCGTCGTCCATCAGCTTGTCGGCGTCGGCCACGATCTGGTTGACGATGGCGGTCTGCTTGCGCACCAGGTTCACGACCTGGGAGTTGAACTGGGCGTACTTGCGGTCCGATTCGGTGCCGACGGGACCGGAGATGATGAGCGGCGTCCGCGCCTCATCGACCAGAATGCTGTCGACCTCGTCGATGATGGCGTAGCTGTGTTCCCGCTGCACCCGCTGATCCAGCGAGAACACCATGTTGTCCCGCAGGTAGTCGAACCCGAACTCGTTGTTGGTACCGTAGGTGATGTCGCACTGGTAGCCGGCCCGGCGCTCCGGGCTGGAGGGCTCCGTATCGTCGATGCACCCTACCGTGAGCCCCAGGTACTTGAACACGTGCCCCATCCATTGGGAGTCCCGGCGGGCCAGGTAGTTGTTGACCGTGACCAGGTGTGCGCCGTTCCCCGACAGGGCGTTCAGGTAGAGCGGGAGCGTGGCCACGAGGGTCTTGCCCTCGCCCGTGGCCATCTCGGCGATCTTCCCTTGGTGCAGCACGATCCCGCCGATGAGCTGCACGTCGAAGGGGACCATGTCCCACTCCAACTCGTGGCCGATGACGACTACCTTGGTGCCGAGCAGCCGGCGGCACACTTCCCGCACCGTGGCGAATGCCTCGGGAAGGAGATCGTTCAGCGCCGCGGCGGTGTCCTTCTTGAGCTCCTCCTCGAGGTCGTGCACATCTTTGTTGAGCTCATCCCGCTCCGCCGGGTCGGGACAGTCGTGCCGCGCTTGCTTCTTCTCGGCGAGGCGGCCCCGAAGCTCCCCGAGGCGCTCCTGCAGGATGGCGCGCAACTTCTCGGTCTGCGCCTGGATCTCCTCGTCCGACAGCGCCGCGAGACGCTGCTCGTGCTCGTGGATTCGATCGACCACCGGCTGGATGCGCTTGAGCTCCCGCTCGAAGTGCGTCCCAATGACCTTCGACACCAACGTCTTGAGCATCAGTCTCCCGTGCGGTACAGCCCCCGCGCCTCGATGTAGTCGGCCACCTCAGCCGGCACCAACTCCCGGATGGGCTCGCCGCGACGCACGCGGGCCCGAATCTCCGTCGCGGAAACCTCGACCCGGGGGACCTCGAGCATCTCCGCCGCCGCAGTGTCGGAAGGTGGGCTCACGCCGGGACGGGTCAGAACCACCACCCGCGACAGCGTCGGTATCGCCTCAGCCTCCCGCCACCCGGGGAGATCCCGGGCGGCATCCGCGCCAATCAACAAACATAACTCATCACCGGGATACTCGGCCCTC
>JBDHDE010000116.1:0-4307 GCA_039591655.1 Gemmatimonadota bacterium | reverse complement strand
GTGGGAAGGCATCCTGACCACCGCGCGGCGTCGGAGCTGTGCCGCGATGCCTGTTTCCTGGCGGGGCTCAAGAACTACGACGCGCCCGGCGAGCCCCACCGGCCGGACAAGGTGCTGTACGCCCTGGCCTACCGCGAGGACCCGGTGAAGCCCACGTTCGTGGTGGATATCTCGGACACGTTCGACGCCAAGCTGGCGGCCATACGCTGTTATGCCTCGCAGTTCGAGGGGGCCAAGGCGGCGGGTGAGATCTTCCCCACGGGCCAGGATCTCTACGAGCTGATCCGCACCCAGAACGCGCATTACGGCAGCATCATCCGGACCGCGTACGGCGAGCCGTACATGACCCACGAGACGGTGCAGGTGGACGACGTCGTCACCTTGGGCGTGACGTCGATGTGAGGAGGGGACGCACCCTACCCCGATTCCGAGGCCCCTCCTAGGTTTCAAATCCCATGCGAAAGTCAGGAATCCCCCCGCGCGTCTACCTCGACTGCGCCGCCACCACGCCGGTGCGGCCGGAGGTGCGGGCGGCGATGGAGCCGTTCCTCTCCGAGGAGGCGTTCGGCAACCCCAGCTCGCAGCACTGGGCGGGTCGGCCAGTCAGAGCCGCCCTCGAGGACGCGCGGCGGAGCATCGCCGGCGCCCTGGGCTGCGACGCCCACGAGGTGTACTTCACCTCCGGCGGCACCGAGGCCGACAACCTCGCGGTGCTGGGCACGGCCCTGGCCGCCAGGGCCCGGGGTGCACCTTTCCGCGTGGCCGTCGGCGCCACCGAGCACAAGGCAGTGATCGATGCCGCCCGCGTAGTGGAGCGGCTGGGGGGCGAGGCCATCTTCCTGCCGGTGGACGGCGACGGGCGGGTCGATCTCGACGCGGTGGAGGCAGCCTTGGAACGGGGCGCGGCGCTGCTCAGCGTTATGTGGGTGAACAACGAGACCGGCACGGTGCAAGACGTCGCTGCGTTGGCGCGCCGCGCGGCCGCGGCGGGCACGACGTTCCACACGGACGCCGTGCAGGCGCTGGGGAAGATCCCCTGCCGGATGGCAGAGGGCATTACCCTGCTCACGATCTCGGGCCACAAGATAGGCGCCCCCAAGGGAGTCGGCGCCCTCGTCGTGCGGGACCCGGATGTCCTGGAGCCGCTGCTGCACGGCGGCGGACAGCAGCACGGCGTGCGCCCCGGCACCGAGAACGTGGTCGGCGCGGTGGGCCTGGGGAGGGCGGCGGAGCTGGCCGGGGAGGAGCGTGACCACACGGTGGCGCACACGGGCCGGTTGCGGGGCGACCTGGAGCGCCGGGTCATGGAGGCCATACCCGACACCCAGGTGAACGGCGCAGGGGGTGACCGTGCACCCCATATCGCCAACCTCTCGATCCCCGGCACGGACAGCGGCGCCGTCCTGATGCAGCTGGACACCGCCGGGATCGCGTGCTCCTCGGGCTCCGCCTGCGCCACGGGAAGCACTACGCCCTCCCACGTGCTCGCCGCCATGGGTGTGCCCGCGCCCCTGGCCACGGCATCGTTGCGCTTCTCGTTCTCGCATCAGAGCACCGCGGGTGACGTGGACCGCGTGCTGGAGGTGCTGCCCCAGGCCGTCCAGCGGGTGCGGACCCTCGTGTCCAGCCTGGACGCTCCGGAGAGCCGGTCGTGAGCAAGGGGAAGGTGCTGGTGGCCATGTCCGGCGGCGTGGACAGCTCCGTCGCCGCGGCGCTCCTGGTGGACGCCGGCTACGAGGCCATCGGCGCCACCATGAAGCTGTTCTGCTACGGCGACGTCGTGGCGGACCGGCCCTGCTGCTCCCTGGAGTCCGTGGCAGACGCGGCGCTGGTGGCGGAGCGTCTGGGAATCCCGCACTACGTCCTGAACCTGGAGGATCGCTTCCACAGCGACGTCATCGAGGACTTCGTGGCGGAGTACGCCCGGGGCCGCACGCCGATTCCGTGCGTCCGCTGCAATACCTTCACGAAGTTCCGGGACCTGCTGGCCCATGCGGAGTCGCTGGACTGCGACTACATCGCCACCGGCCACTACGTCATCAGCAAGGACGGGGCGCTGTTCCGGGGGCGCGATGCTGCCAAGGACCAGACGTACTTCCTGTGGGGTATCGACCGAAACGTCATCGGGCGGATGCTGACGCCGGTGGGCGAGCTCACCAAGGACGAGACCCGCCGGGTGGCCCGGGAGCTGGGGCTGGTCACCGCCGAGAGGCCGGAGTCGGTTGAGATCTGCTTCGTGCCCGACGGTGATTACGTCGGCGTCCTGGAGCAGCGTCTGCCGGCCGACGCCCCGGCCCTCACCCCCGGCCCAATCAGGACCACCAGCGGGGAGATCATCGGGGAGCACCGGGGCTTCGCCCGCTACACCATCGGACAGCGGCGGGGGTTGCCAGGCGGCTTCCGGGAGCCGATTTATGTTGTAGGCATCGTGCCGGAGGAGCGGGCGGTGGTGGTGGGGACCGGGGAGGAGCTGTTCGGGCACCGGGTACGGCTCGAGGGGGTGAGCTGGCTCGCCGAGCCCCTCCAGCCCGGCGACGCGTGCCAGGTCCAGGTGCGCTACCGGGCCGAGCCCGTGGCGGCGCGGGTCGGAGCCGACGGATTCCGGGACGGCTCTCGCCTGAGCCTCGAGCTGGCCGCCCCGGTCAGGGCCATCACTCCCGGGCAGTCGGGGGTGCTGTACGACGGTAGGCGCCTGCTGGGCGGCGGTGTCATCAACTAGGAGCGTGCGGTGGATCTAGTTCAGCGTGTAGCCAGCGATCTGGGAGTGGACGACGGCCGGGCGGTCGACGGGCTGGGGGTCGTTTTCATGGCCGTGCGCATGGCGTCCGACGCCAAGACGTTCGGCGACATCGCGGGGGCATTCCCCGACGTGGGAACCTGGATGCAGCAGGCGCCGCTGTCGGCGCGGTGGACGGGGGAGATGCTCGCCATGGCCACGCCCAGGGCCCTGAGGCGAATCCTGCTGAACGCCGGCTTCACGGAGGAACAGGTTGGCAAGCTGTGCGCTGCGGTGGGGAACGCGATCCGCGATGAGGCGGGGACCGAAGCGTACGAGCTGGTCGCGGAGAAGCTGCCGCTCCTCATCACCGAGTAGGGTGCCCCACATCCATGAGAAGGTGAGCTTCGGGAGCACCGGAGGGGAGCTTTCCGGAACGCTCCAGCTCCCCGAAGCCAGCCCCAAGGCGGGCGTCGTCCTGGCCCACTGCTTCACCTGCTCCAAGTCCCTCAAGGTCACCCGCCACCTCGCTACCGGCATCGAGGACGGCGGCTATGCAGTGTTGCGGTTCGACTTCACCGGCCTGGGCGAGAGTGAGGGCGACTTCGGCGAGACCTCCGTCGCCACCAACGTCGCCGATCTGGAGGCGGCCGCCCGATACATGGCCGACCGCGGGCTGGGACCCTGTGTGATGGTGGGGCACTCGCTGGGTGGCGCGGCCACGCTGCTCGCCGCCGGCGGTATCGACAGCGTACGGGCCGTGGTTGCGGTCGCCGCCCCGTTCAGCCCGGACCACGTGCGGCACCTCTTCGCCGAGGACGACGTCCAGCAGGCGCTGGCGTCGGGCCGGGTTATGGTGAAGATCGCCGGGCGGTCGTTCCAGATCTCGGCCGAGTTCTTCCGCGACCTGGAGCGGCATTGCACGCCTGAACGCATCGCCGCACTCGGGCGCCCGCTCCTCGTGGTGCACGGCACCGCGGACCGTGTCGTCGGCATCGACGAGGGCGAGCGGATCTTCGCGGCAGCCCGCCAGCCCCGCTGGTTCGCGGCCATTCCCGAGGCCGACCACCTCTTCGTGCAGCAGCGTCACGCCGAGCAGGCCGCCGCGGCGATCGTCGGGTTCCTCGACACGGTGCTGTAGCCCTCAGACAACAGAGCTCCCATGGCGAAAATCACGGCGGAACTGACGACGGGAACCCAGGTCACCATTTCCAACGGACGGCACACGTGGCGGGCGGACGAGCCGCCGGACGCAGGGGGCAACGACACGGGGCCCACGCCCTACGACCTCCTCGTCGGATCGCTGGCCGCTTGCACGCTGGTCACCCTGGCCCTGTACTGCCGCCACAAGCAGATCCCCCTCAAGGCGGTCACGGCCACGTACGAGCACGGGCGGATCCACGCCAAGGACTGTGAGGACTGCGAGGATCCCAAGACGGGGTACATCGATCGCATCACGAGCCAGGTGCGGATCGCCGGAGACTTCGACCAGGCGCAGCGGACGCGACTGGCCCAGATCGTGGAGCGGTGCCCGGTCCACAAGACGCTGGCCAACGGCGTCTCGATGGTCGATCAGGCGGAGTTCGTGTAG
>JBDHDE010000115.1:0-4323 GCA_039591655.1 Gemmatimonadota bacterium | reverse complement strand
GCGTATGACCCGCGGTCGCGCACGTACTCCATGTAGCGGTTGCCGTGGTGGTTGCACTGCTGGAACATGGAGTCGTGGTGGCCATCGAAATCCAGGGGCGGCACCCCGAAGTACCCGCACAGCTCGCGGTCGAAGGCCGGCGTGGCCTTCACCCAGCCGTCCTCCAGCAGCAGCTCGGTGTAGCCGTGAAACACGAACAGGTCGGTCTGCATCAGGCGCCGCATCCGTCCCGTGGACAAGTGGTTCCTGACGTCTGCAAACCGCAGGCGGCTGGGGATGCGGTGCACGCGGGCAGTGGCAGCCAGCAGGACCGCCTTGGCCACACAGAAGCCGCTTCCGCGTGACGCGACGGCGCTGGCGCGCATGGCGGCGGGGCGCAGGTCGATGTGATTCGGGTCGTAGCGAATCCCGTCTCGCACGGCGTAGAAGAGCGCCACGGCCTTTTCCACATCCTCCGCGCGGTTCCCGATGATGTCCCTCGCGAAGTCAATAACGTCAGGATGATCGCTGTCGAGAAACTCCGTCGGCAGACAGTACTTGGTGGGCTCGAGTTCGTGAGCGGCCATACGCCACTCCACGGCAGGGCCTCTCCCGCCGCGGCTCTACGGTCGCGGCAGGGACGGCGTCGTAGGAGAACGTCCGCGCCCGTCTGCTACTCGTCCGGCGTGGTGACGGACCGGATGGCTTCGAGGATCTCCTCTTCGGTGAGCAACCGCTCCGACTTCTTCGCTCGGTCGAGCACCGCCTCCACCACCTCCTGACTGTGCGGCAGCCCCCGGGCGCGCAGGAAGTAGAGGACGTTCGATCCACCGGACATGTGGCCGACCTCGATCTCCTGCTCTCGTCCCACCCAGCTCGCGGGCACGCCGGAGTAGACCCGATCGGCCAGCCACGCCTCGCCCTTGCGCTGCGCCTTGATGACGGCGGCCGCGTGCACGCCGGTGGCGGTGCGGAACGCGTCTCGCCCTACGATGGGTGTGTTGACCGGAATCGGGACCCCGACGGCCTTGGAGACGGTGTCCACGTACTCGGGCAGGCACGTGAGATCGTCGTCCCGCCATCCGAGCAACTTCAGGTTCACCAAGAGCTGCTCCATCGGCGTGTTGCCTACCCGCTCCCCCACGCCGAGGGCCGTGCCGTGCACCCGGGTGGCGCCGGCCTCGACGGCCGCGAGCGTGTTGGCGACGTCGAGCCCGCGGTCACGGTGCCCGTGCCAGTCGACCCCGACCTCGTCTGCCACACCGAGATCGGTGAGGAGCTGCCGCACCCAGCTGACCAGGCTGCGGACGCCGTGGGGCACTGCGGCGCCGACCGTGTCGCACAGGCACAGTCGGCGCGCTCCCGCTTCGACCCCGGCGGTGAGCAGCACGCGCAGGTCGTCCGGGTTGGCTCGGATCGTGTCCTCAGTCACGTACATGACCTCGAGGCCCTCCCGCACCGCGAACTCCACGGCCTCCTGCGTGTGCCGCAGGATGTGTTCCAGGTTCCACTCCTCGGCGTACTGGCGGATGGGGCTCGAGCCGATGAACACGCACGCCTCGATGGGGACACCGGTCTTCTGCACTACGTCGGCAATGGGCTGGATGTCCACGATCATGGTGCGGGCGGCGCAATTGGCCTTGATGCGGAGGCGGCTATCGGCGATCTCGCGGCACAGCCGCTCCACGGCATCCTGCTGCCGCGGCCCGGCGCCGGGGAGGCCCACGTCGGCCGTCTCGATGCCGAGGCTGTTCATGAGGTGCAGGATCTTCACCTTGATGTCCGTTGGCGGGTCCGTCACCGAGGGGCTCTGCAGCCCGTCGCGCAGGGTCTCGTCGTCGAGCATGGCCAACTGCGGCGGCGGCACCTGCGTGCCGCCCGCCGTGGCCCAGTCGTACACGAGCCGTTCTTTGGAGGGACCGGTTGCCATCGTAAGGCCTCAGGTGACCTTGGCGCGCCCGAACTGGCGAGCCCGTTCCAGCAGCTTGGCGGCCGCAGCGTCATCACCCCTGGACTTGTGGATCTGAGCCAGGGGGAACAGGCTACTCACCTCCTCGGCGGCTTCGTGACCGCATCTGGCGCATCGCATCTCAGGCGTCTCCTTGCCGGATGGCAGGGCTGGGTTCCGTTTCGGTCCCCCAAAGATGCTCACTCGGTGAGCGAGCTTCAATGCGCCCTTGGGAACGGACCGCAGGGACGGACTCGCGCCCCGGCGCCCCGCGCTCCAACTTTGGGGGCGTCCCCGCGGGCGTGGTGCGCCGGGCGGGGGTGTCCGACCGCCGAGGCGACCGACCCCGGGGCCGGACGAGGTGCGAGGTGGCTGTCACGAGGAGGGCTGCATGGGGTCCTACAGCATCGGTGTCCTTCCGGGCGACGGGATCGGTCCGGAGGTGACCGAAGAGGGGCTGAAGGTGCTCGAGGCGGTGGCCGCCGTCGAGGGGTTCGAGTACAAGTTGGTGGACTACCCCTACTCCGGGGAGTACTACCTCAAGACCAAGGAGCTGGTCCCGGAGTCGGTGATCGACGAGTGGCGCACGCTGGATGCCGTCCTGCTGGGCGCCATCGGGCATCCCGACGTGGAGCCGGGGCTCGTGGAGCGCTCCGTGATCCTGGGGCTCCGTTTCGGCCTGGACCTCTACGTGAACCTGCGGCCCATCAAGCTGTACGCCGAGCACCTCTGCCCCCTCAAGGACAAGGGCCCCGGCGACATCGACTTCATCGTGGTGCGGGAGAACACCGAGGGGCTCTACTCCCAGATCGGCGGTCACTTCAAGAAGGGGACCCCCGACGAGGTCGCGCTGGTGGAAGGTGTCTACACCTGGAAGGGCTGCGAGCGGGCGTGCCGCTACGCCTTTGAGCTGGCGCAGAAACGGGCCCGGGAGCGGGGCAAGGGCCACACCGCTCGGGTGACGCTGGTGGACAAGGCCAACGCCGTGCGCCCCCACGATATCTGGACCCGGGCCTATGCCGAAGTCGCGCGGGACTTCCCCGAGGTGGAGAGGGATCACGCCTACGTCGACGCCTGCTGCATGTGGATGATCAAGAACCCGGAGTGGTTCGACGTCGCGGTGACGACGAACATGTTCGGCGACATCATCACGGACCTGGGCGCGATGCTGCAGGGCGGCATGGGGATCGCGGCCTCGGGAAACATCCATCCCGGCAAAACCTCCATGTTCGAGCCCATCCACGGCTCGGCCCCCAAGCACGCCGGTAAGAATGTGGCGTGCCCGTTGGGCGCCGTAGGGGCGGTGGGCATGATGCTGGACTTCCTGGGCGAGGCTTCCGCGGCGGCGCGGGTGGAGGATGCGGTGGGCGATCTCCTGCGGAGCGGGGCCGTTCCCTCGGCGGACGCCCGGAGCGGGATCGCGACCTCCGACATGGGCAACATGGTGGTGCAGCGGATCCAACGCGCATGACGTCCGGTCCGACGGCTACTTGGGCCGCTTCCGCGTGTAGATGGTCTTGAACTGGAGGGCCATCAGGAGCTGGCAGTCCTCGCAGTCGTCGGCCATATCCTCGGGCCGCAAGGGATCGGCGCAGACCTCGTAGCCCAGCTCCGCGTACAGCTCCATCATCTCCTTCGCCCGCCCTTGGTCGGCTATAAAACGCCGCTCCCAGCCATCCGCGAGCCGGGCGGGGTCGCCCTCGAGCGCCTCATCTGACAGGACGCGCTTCGCCTCGTGCTCCACGAGGTACGCCAGCCGCTCCACCATGGGGTTTGACTCGCCGTCGTTCGGAGAGGCCTCGTGCTGCTTGCTCCTTGGCATGATTGCTCCCGCGTCAGGCCTGCGGGGCCGTCCCGCCGGCGGCCGTCTCCTTCAGCTTGCGCAGCCGGCGGTGGCCCAGGATCGCCGCCCCCAACGCTGAGGTGAACTGCACGAGGTCCCCCTGCGGAACGTTGACCTCGGCGTCCAGCTCCGCCCGCACCACGCCCACCATCCGCTCAAAGCGCAGGATCCCCCCGATGAGGGTGAACTCCGGCTCCATGCGGACCCGCTTCATGAGCTGCACGGAGCGTCCCACCAGGGAGACGATGGCGCCGTGCATGATGTCGGCAGGCGCCGCCCCCTGGGACAGGTGGTTGATCACCTCGGACTCGGCGAACACGGCGCACACGCCCGAGATCGGCACCGCCTCCTTAGACGTGGCGACCAGCGGGCCGATCTCCTCCGTGGTGTAGCCCATGTACCGGGCCGTCTTCTCCAGGAACGCCCCCGTCCCCGCGGCGCACTTGTCGTTGAGGCGGAACGACTTGACCTTGGCGCCGTCGCCCAGTCGGCTCGCCTTCATGGTCTGGCCGCCCACGTCCAGAATGGTGCGGGTCTGCGGGAAGAAGTGGGT
>JBDHDE010000114.1:0-6762 GCA_039591655.1 Gemmatimonadota bacterium | reverse complement strand
TGATTGTCAGTGCCGGACATCAGCACGGAGCGGGTGGGGGAGCAGCTGGGGAGCACGTGGAAGTTGGACAGGCGCAACCCTTCCTGGGCCAGATGATCCAGAGTCGGGGTGGCGATCTCCCCACCGAAGGAGCCGATATCCGAATAGCCCAGGTCGTCGGCGACGATCAACAGGATATTCGGAGGCCCCTCGGGTGCGCACGATGCCATCACCAAGAGCATAAGCGGCGCGATGATCCCGGCCATTAGTCTCGCGAGGCGCGTCATGGTCATGTCGCTCCGTGGTCGCGTTCGTACCAAAGATGGGAAACGCGTTGTGCGCCGTTTCCTGGAAGCTGGCAATCAAGCGACACCCGACTCAGAAGTCCAGTTTGCCAGACTGAGTTGACGAACTAGTCCTCTGCAGCCTCTTCCGGCCTGCTCTTACGCCCACCGGCGCAGAACCACAGATTGGGCCATCCGCAAGAGAGGTGCACCATGACGGCCATGTCTGCGACTATCGAGAAGCATCATCGGAAGATCATCGGGGTACTCCTGGGTACTCCTGGGTGTAATCGTGTTCTTTGCGGCGGCGTGCACGTTCCACGACACGATACCGATTTGTCACTATCTGTTCGGGTGTGACCACGCGATGCACTAGTGCGTCAGACCACGCAGCGCGCATCTGCATGCTGTGCGGGACAAGGCGCGAGGCAGATCTGGAACGGGAATCGCACTGAAGCGACCCCGGCGGCAACCCGGACCCCCGTTTGGACTGTTGGTGTAGAGACCCAGGGAGCGGGCCGCAGCACTTGCGGCAGCGGGCGGGCTTGACGCTCCCTTGACCCGCAACACACAGTGTTTGAGCATCAATCCAGGGGGAGCAAGCATGGCGCGCCGCACACGATTCCTGGCCTACGGCCTGGCCTTCGGCCTCGGGGGCTCAGCGCTCGCTCTAGGGTGCTCCGACGACGTCAACGGTCCGCCGGGCGGGCCCACCGCTAGCCTGCGGGTCGTCCACTCCGTGCGGTCCGTCCCGAGCGTCGATGTCTTCGTGGCGGGCCAGCTCGTGCTTGCCGGCCTGTCCTACGGGGCGGCGAGCCAGTTCGCGGCGGTGCCCGCAGGCAGCCAGGAAGTGGCGTTCCGCCCTGCCGGTTCCTCCGGAGCTGCGGGGGGCACGGTCCTCTCATTCGTCGCGGGCGACAGCGTGACGGTCTTGACCGTGGACTCCTCCAGCATCATCAACCCCTGGGTGCTCACCGACACCGGCGCCGTCGTCCCATCGGACAAGAGCAAGCTGCGCGCGGTGCACTTCGCCCCGAGCGCGCCGCCGGTCGACATCTGGCGCACGCAGCCGGACTGGCAGACGCTGATCACGTTCATGTTCCCGTTCAACCACCAGGCGGCGTCCCCGTACATGCAGAGCGATCCGGGGACGTGGACGGTGCTGGTCTCGTCGGAGCAGCGCCAAGGTGGTATTCCCGTGTTGCAGGACACCCTGCTCTTCACCGGCCCCATCACGGTGCCCGCCGGCGAGTCCCGTACCGTGCTGATCCTGGACGGTGCGAGCGGCGGGCTGCAGTACGAGGTGATCGACCCGTAAGGCCGCCCCCCGGGAGCCCACCGTTGCAGCGCCGCGTACCGGGCCGCATTCTACTTGTCTAGACCTTTGCCGGAGAGCACCATGCAGCGATCGCTACCACTACTGGCTGTGTTGGCGGCCGTGGCAGTCCCACTGGCCGCGCAGGAGGCGGCGCAGCAAGCCGCCCAGCCCATCGCCATCGAGCCCTCGAGCGGGGTGATCTTCCCCATGGACATCACCGTGCCGGGCGGCGAAGCAGAGCACTACCTCGCAGGAATGGGAATCCGAACCAAGACCTTCCTCAAGGTGAAGGTCTACGCCTTCGGGCTGTACGTCGATCGAGCGGCCGCCGAGACCACGCTCAGCGACTGGACCGGCAAGATGTGGCAGGACCTGCAGAAGGATCAGTCGTTCTACGACCGGATCCTGGTGCAAGACTTCCCCATGACCCTCAGGCTGGTCATGACGCGCAACGTGGGCGGGGACGACATGGCCGAGGCGTTCGACGGCGCGCTGCGGCCCCGGGTGCAGCACGCCGCCGCCGAGATGAGCATGCCGGGCGGCGAGCCGGCCCTGGACCAGTTCCGCACCTACTTCAGCGTCGAGGAGATGACCGAGGAGTCGGAGCTCGTCTTCACCTGCGCTGAGGGCACGCTGTCCAGCTCGGTGAAGGGAGCGCTCATGGAGGCTATCGAGTCCCCCGCCCTCTGCTGGGCGCTGTTCGACGTGTACCTGGGGGAGGACCCGGTCTCGAAGGACGGCAAGAAGAACGTCGTGCAGAACTTCCCCAACATCCTGGCTGGGCGGTAGCCACGGCGGCCCCCGGGGCCGCGGCCCCGGGTTGAGTTTGCGGCCCGACCCCAACACATTTCGGGCCGTGGAGGAAGACCGGCGGTGGGGCGGGTGCCCGGCCGCCGGTCCTACGCTCCGGGAGAGGTGGCCGAGCGGCTGAAGGCGGCGGTTTGCTAAACCGTTATAGGGTCAAAAGCCCTATCGGGGGTTCGAATCCCCCCCTCTCCGTGGGCACACACCGAGACGCCCAGCCGACGGCTGGGCGTCTGTCTACTTCCGCTTCTTGCCGCTCCGCCCCGACGGAAGTCCGGGATCGGGCCAAACGTCGCTCCCGGGATCCGGCGGCTTCACCGGCTCCGGATCCCGCGGCAGGTCAGGTGTGCACGGCGGGCTGGGCATGCGAGCCCCGGGTACATCGGGTCGGACCACGCGCTTCGGATCTGTCAGGCTCTTGAACAGGCGGCTCCAGATGGACATCCCCATCACCTCCTCGGCGATATCGCTTCCTGCCGAGCCCCTACGGGCAGCATACCCACCTCGTTTCGCCTCGCGCAAACCCTGCCGCGCACACCGGTCCTGCAACGCCCGACGCGCCAACAGCCGGACGGCCTGACGGCCCCCGCGCTCGTCCCTTTTCCCCACCCACATCTTGGCTACTTTCCATCCATGTCCGACCCCGTCCGCGTCCGCTTCGCACCCTCCCCCACCGGCTATCTCCACGTGGGAGGCGCCCGCACCGCCCTGTTCAACTGGCTCTACGCCCGAAAGGTCGGCGGGAAGCTCCTCCTGCGGATCGAGGACACCGACCGGGAGCGCTCCTCCGAGGAGCACGTGCAGGTGATCCTGGAAGGGCTCGCCTGGCTGGGCCTGGACTACGATGAGGAGATCGTGTACCAGGGAGCCGGGATCCAGCGGCACCAGGCGCTGGCCGATCGGCTACTGGCCGAGGGCAAGGCGTACGAGGAGGAGGGCGCGATCCGGTTCCGCATGCCCGCGGAAGAGATTGCCTGGGAGGACGCGGTGTACGGGGTCATCTCGTTCAAGGGCGAGGACATCAAGGACTGGGTGATCCTGCGCTCCGACCGCACGCCCACCTACAACTTCACCGTGGTGGCCGACGACCTCGAGATGGGCGTGACTCACGTCATGCGGGGGGACGACCACATCTCCAACACTCCCAAGCAGATCGCGGTGTACCGCGCGCAGGGACACCACCCCCCGACGTTCGCCCACCTGCCCATGATCCACGGACCCGACGGGAAGAAGCTCTCCAAGCGCCACGGCGCCACCGCGGTGGGCGACTATCGCAAAGAGGGCATCCTGCCGGAGGCGATGCGGAACTTCCTTGCCCTGCTGGGCTGGAACCCCGGTGACGACCGGGAGCTGTACTACACCATCGAGGAGCTGGTGGACGCGTTCTCCCTCGAGCGCGTTCTCAAGAAGGCCGCCATCTTCGATCTCCAGAAGCTGGAGTGGCTGAATGGCCAGCACATCGGCCACACCGCCCCGGAGAAGCTCTACGCCCTGATCGCGGAAGAGCTGCCGGAGAAGGGCGTGGACGTCGAGCAGTTGGGCATGGATCGCGTACTCCAGGCCGTGGCGGTGCAGAGCGAGCGCGCCCGGACCACGCACGACCTGGCGCACCGCGTGGGCGTGCGGTTCAACGCCGCGTTGATCGAGCTGGACGACAAGGCCCGCAAGCTGATCGAGAAGGATCCAGAGGCCTTCCGCGACACCCTAGCCGTGGCCCATGAGCGGCTCAAGACCGTCACTGAGGCGCACTGGCAGGAGGATCGCCTCGAGCAGGTGCTCCGCGGCCTGGCCTATGAGCGGGGCGTGAAGCTGGGTGCCGTGTTCCAGCCGGTGCGCGTCGCGGTCACGGGCAACGCCGTGTCGGAGCCGGTGGACGTTCTGCTTGTGGTAGTGGGCCGCGACGAGAGCCTGCGACGCATCGGGGCAGCCCAGGAGTGGGCAGTGCCGGGACGTTAGCGGGGATGAAGCGAGGGGGTGTGGCCCACTGGAGCGAGCACCGGAAAGGGACCGAGCGAGTGGCAGGGCCCTGCCGAAGCGAACGTCAGTGCAGCGCGTTGGGACGGATGGCCTGCAAACGGAGGGAAACCGATTGCGAGGGAGGCCGGGAGCCCTGGGGAGGCTGGCCAACTGCAGTTCGCGGAGGTAGGGCCCTGCCACGAGCAGGAGTCGCGGTCGCCGCCGCCTTGCTAGCCGCCTGCGCCAAGCCCCACGACATGCACTCCCCACCGGTGGCGCGCACATGCCCCAGCCTGTACAGCCACGACGCAGTGAGCTGGTATACACCGGCGGACGGCGGCGAGGCGCCGGAGCTGGACCGGTGGTGCAGCGGCGCCGGTCCCGTGGTCATCGACTCGATCCCCGAGCGTGGCTTTGGCAGTGTGCCCGCGGGTGATTCCCTCGCGGTCGTGGTGTGGAACACCGCAGCGGGCTCGGGAGACCTCCTGGGGTTGATCGCCGACGTGCTGGGATACGATTGCGACGGGGAAGCGGCGCCCGCCGGATCACCACATTTCGTGTTGTTCCTTCAGGAGGCCTACCGCCGCTCGGCGGCGGTGCCGCCAACGCCCGAGGACGCGATCGTGCCACCGACCGTGGCCGAGCGGGAGCGGTCCACACCTCGGCTGGATGTGGTGCAGGGCGAAACGGGCCCGAGGAGCACGAAGGCGAGCGAGAGGACAAGGGCAATGCGATCCTCTCCACCCTTCCGCTGTCGGACTTCATCGCCATCGAGGTGCCCCTCGTGGCGCAGCGGCGTGTGTCGGTGGGAGCCACGCTGCACGAGCCGGCCGGCGACAGCCTGCGGATCGTCAGCGTCCACATCAACACTATCCCCGGACCGTGGCGTACGCTGTGGACGGGAGCGACCTCACGGCTGCGGCAGGCACTCTCTATAGCGGACGCACTGCGACAGGTGGAGATCCAGCGGGCCGATCCGGAGGAGCGGGAAGCGCTGGCGGCGTGCTATCCGTACTGCGACGGGACCGAGAGGCCCCACTACCTCATCTCGACCCTCGCCGGCGGTGATCTCAACACGGCATCGGGCGGGGAAACGGCGCTGCTCCATCTCTGGGAGCGCTTCCCCGACTCGCCTCCGTTCCACGGCGAGGTCACGAGCTACGGGTTTCCCACCGACCATGTGCTGTTTCGGCGCGGCCCGACGGCCGGTTCCACCCGGCATCGCATCGCCGAGGGCTCGTACCGGCGGCTCGACAGCAAGTACTCCTCGGACCACTATCCGCTGGTCGCCTGGTTGAAACTGGGAAGCTGAAGAGCCTCTACTGATCCTGCTCGGGCGGGCGGTACACCGCGACGAGGTCCTCCCGGGTCGCCCCGTCCCGCACGTAGTGGTACCACTGCGTGGTGTACATCCAGTCGTGGAAGAACGGTCCCAACTCGAGGTTGCTCAGAGAACGGGCCAGCACCACGAACTCGTCGGTGGTGGCGCCGGTCGCCGCGAACCGCTGGTGGTACTCTCCCATGATGCGGTTGAACTGCTCCTCACCCACTAGCTCATCGAGCACGGCGAACAGCAACATCCCCACGCTGTAGGAGAGATCGGTGATTCGATGCTCCCCATACTCGCTCAGGGCAATCTCCTGCCGTTCGGGATGCTGCTCGAAGTTCTCGCGGATCCATTGCAGGAGGGCCGCGACCCGCGCGGCGACCGATCCCGCGGACGCGGGACCGCGGCGGTCGGTGACCGGACCGGCCTCCTCCCTCAGCAGGTGATCGCCCACCCGGTACTCGAGGAAGCTGGCCAGTCCCTCGTCCCAGCGGGGTGAGGGCTGGTCAATCACCGAGGGCGCCCAGAAGTGGGCGACCTCGTGGTAGACCTCCCGGGCACGCGCAGGGTCTCGGAAGGCCGCGGCAGTCTGAATGATGCCGGTCACGTCCTTCTGGGAGCCCCACCCATCGGGAATCTCGATCACGGTGAACCCCGTGGAATCCTGCAGGGGACCGAACCACTCCGTGTAGAGCCGTCGCGAATCCTCCACCGCGCCCAGGACACGCCGCGCACCTGCCGCGTCCCGCGGGAAGAAGAACACCCGGTTGGCGCCGTCCTCCAGCACGTCGTAACGGGCGATGGCGAAGTCCATGCGCCGGGACGGCTTCTGGCTGGCATACACGAACGTGGCGAGCCCGTCGCTCACCCTCCGGTCAACCAGCCGGCCCACGCTCGCCACCGTGTGTGACTCGGGAACGGTGATGGACGCGTTGTAGGTGAACTCGGCGAGGCCCGCCGCCCGGAGCACGGCGAGCGAAGGATACCCTATCTCGGGATAAGCCCGCGCGTCCGGCCGGATGATGGTGAAGTCCGGATCGATCCGGTCCTGCACGTAACGCATCCCCGTCTCCTGGTAACCCAACAGCTGGCCC
>JBDHDE010000113.1:0-4594 GCA_039591655.1 Gemmatimonadota bacterium | reverse complement strand
CCGGATGCCCCAGGGCTACTTCGTCTTCACCGACGGAGACATCGGACGGGCAGCGGTGGAGCTGGGTATAGTCGGCCTGGTGCTCCTGGGACTGGTCATCTTCGGGCTGGTGCGCTATGCGCCGTGGACCATGCGGCGGCTGCGAAGAACCGAGGCCGATGACGTGGCACTGGGGTTCGGCCCGCTGTTGCTGTCCACTGCCATCATCGTGCTGATCGGGTCGCCGTTCTCCTCCATGCCCCACGGCATCATCTGGTGGTTCTTGGAGGACCGCGGCCTGTTGAGCGAGGTGACGAGGTGACCCACGTCCTCCTGGTTCCCGATCTGCCCATGGAGGGCTGGCCGTCCATGGACCGGTACGCCACCCGGATCGCCTCCAACCTCAAGCGCGGCGAGCCGGAGCTAGAGGTCACGCTGGCGGGTCGGGTGTCCGGACTGACCGTGGATCCCGAGGACAGTCTCGCGGGCGTGCGTGTGTCGGAGAGCCGCGGGTTCGCACAGGTCTCCGGCCCCGCGTGGCAGGAGCTCAAGCGCTACGCCGCGCGCTACTGGGTCTACCCCCGACGCGTCCGACGCAAGCCGGGCAGCGTGATGCACGTGCTGGATCATTCCTACGGCCACATCTTGCTGCATCGCCGCAAGCGGCCAGCCGTCGTTACCGTGCACGATCTGCTGCCGCTCATCACGGTGCGGCGCCAGGCGCGCGGGGTCCGCGAGCACGTGAGGAACTGGATGCTGGGCCGGGTCCTGGAGGGTCTCAGGCGCGCCGACGCCTGGATCGTGGCCACCGAGTGGCTCCGGTCGGAGCTGGCGGGGTGGCTGGACACGGAGGAGGGCATCCACGTCATTCCCTTCGGTGTCGACGAAGCTTTCTTGGCCGAGCCCGAGGAATCGCGGGCCGAGACCCGGAAACGATGGGGCGTGTCGGATAACGCCTTCGTGGTGCTCCACGTCGGAAGCGTGGGCGAGCGGAAGAACGTCCCCACTGTGATCGCGGCAGTGGCGGGACTGCGCAGTGCGGGGCTCGACGCGTGGCTGCTTCAGGTGGGTGGGAGCTTCACCGCGGGGCAACAGCGTGAGGTCGCCAGCCGCGGCATCCAGAGCTCGGTGCGCGCAATCGGCACGGCCGCCGAGCCGGATCTGCGGGCCGCGTACCGCGCGGCCGACGTACTCCTGTTTCCGTCCCATTACGAGGGCTTTGGCTTCCCGGTGTTGGAGGCTATGGCCTCCGGATTGCCCGTCGTGACATCCGGTGCGGGCGGGCTCGCCGAGGTGGCGGGCGACGCGGCCGTGGTCGTGTCGGGAAGAGAAACGGAGCCGTATGTCGCCGCCCTGCGGCGGCTGGCCGAGGACCGCACGCGGCGTGATGCGCTGGTGGAGCGCGGCCGGGAGCGCGCCGCTTGCTATAGCTGGATCGAGACGGCACGTCGAACCGCGGAGGTGTATCGCAGCCTTGCCTAAACCCACGAGTCCACTCAAGGTCACGGCCCTCGCTGCTTCGGCGCAGCTCGGCGGCACCGAGCGGGTGCTGTTGGACTTCGCCAATCGCGCCTTCGAGCACGATGTGGCGCTCAGGGTGCTGACGCCGCGGGAGGGGCCGCTGGTGAACATCCTGAACAAGATCGGCGTGCCCGCCCAGGTCGTCCCCGCCTCGCGGCTGCTGCTGCGCGGCTCGCAGCGGGAAGGTCGGCTCTGGACGCTTCCTCCCGCCCTGCTCTCGCTGGCCGGCTGGTCCAGGCAGCTTGCAGCGCACCCATTCGTGCGGGAGGCCGCGGTGATCTACAGCGTGGCGTTCAAGACCCACGTTGCCGCCACCCTTGCACGATTGCACCCGTCGGTGTGGCACCTGCACGAGTTCCCGCCGGCACGGACGAGATGGATCTGGCGGCAGCTCATGCATCGCGTGCCCGATCGCATGATCGCGGTCTCGGATGCAGTGGGGGAGGCATGGGGGCGCCCGGGAGACATTCACTTTGCGGCGGATCACGCTGCGCCGGACGAGCACGGGAAACGGGAAGCGGAGAACGGGAAGCGCCTCATGGTCGTACGCAACGGCGTGAACCTGGATCGCTTCAAGCCCCGCGAGCGCACCGGTTGGATCCACGACGAGCTGGGGATTCCCCGCGACCACCGTCTCATCGGAATGCCCGGCGTCTTCGCACGCTGGAAGGGACAGCTCGAGGTGCTGGAGGCCTTCGGCGCGATCGCCCAAGAGCTGCCGGACGTGCACCTGGTGATCGTGGGCGGATCCATCTACGACACGGCGGCCGAAGAGCGGTATGGCGAGACACTGAAGCAGGCCACGGGCGAGTGGGAGACCACAAGCCCCTCTGGCGGGAAGTGGGAGGCGGTGGAAGGCAGCGGGGAGTGGCAGGTGCCGCAGGGGAGCGCCTCGGGAACGGAAGACGTGGGGGAACCCTTCCCGCGAGTCCACATGCTTCCGTTCCAGCGCGAGATCGAGCTGGCCTATCCCGAGTTCGATGTGGCGGTGCACTACTCCCTGCGGCCCGAGGGATTCGGCCGCGTGGTGGTCGAGGCAATGGCCTGTGGCGTTCCCATCGTGGCCGCCGACGAGGGCGGACCGCGGGAGATCCTGGGGGGCGGCATCGGACCGCGGCGGGAGGCCGGGTGGTTGGCGGAGCCGCGCAATCCAGCGGCACTCGCACGCATCCTTCGCTCTGCCCTGGGTCTGCCCACCGACGTGCTGCGCTCGGTGGGCGCCGCAGGACGCATCAGGGCCGAGGACCACTTCTCTGCCCGGGGGTTTGCCGCGCGGGTGGCTCAGGTACTGACCGACACCGCACAGATCCCTACCGGGCCGGAGTAACACACCCTGCCGAGAGATACCGCCGCCGTGACCGGAGGAACGGGGTTCATCGGCTCGCACCTCGTTCACCGGCTGCTACGGGACGGGGTGCAGGTGAGGGCGCTGGCGAGGCAGCGGAAGCGGGCGGCCCCCACCCCCTACCCTCTTCCCCCTTCCCGACAGTTGGAGATCGTGTGGGGCGACATCACCGATCCCGATGCCGTGTCTGCGGTGGTGGAAGGAACCTCGGTGGTGTACCACCTCGCAGGCCACGCGCGAGCCTGGGCGCGCCAGGAAGCCCAAAGCTACGCGGTCAACGGCGGTGGGACGGTGAACGTCTGCCGGGCGGCGCGACGCCACGGGGTGCGGCGCCTGGTCCACGTCTCCACCAACCTCGTGGAGGGTCTCGAGGATCCCGACGATCCTCGGCCCACCCTCACCGCGTACCAGCGCTCGAAGCTCGAAGGCGAGGCAGCGGTGCGGCGCTACGTCGGGGAGGGTGGCGACGCGGTTATACTGCGACCCACCCGGGTGTACGGACCGGGCCTCATGTCCCAGGCCAACTCCGTGACCAGGGTGATCGACCTCTACCGGCTGGGCCGTTTTCGCCTCCGCATCGCCGACGGTGACGCCCGTGCGAACTACGTCTTCGTCGAGGATGTGGTGCAAGGACTCGTTCGGTCGGCAGCGCGCGGCACGGGGGACGCCGCCGGCAGGGCCTACACTCTGGGTGGGGAGGACGCCACGATGCCACAGTTCCTCGCCGCAGTTGCCTCGGCAACCGAGCGACGTCGCACCGTGCTCGCCCTCCCGCTGGCTTCCGTCAAGCTGGTGGCCGCGGCCGCCGAGGCCCTGGGGTACTTGGGCATCGAGCCTCTCATCACGCGGGACTGGGCGGAGTTGTTGAGCAGGGACTGGCCGGCCTCCTCGCGGCGCGCCCGTGCGGAGTTGGGATACGAGCCCCGCACTCTGGAGCAGGGCGTGCGCGACACCGTGAGGTGGCTCGCGGCCGGCCGCCCATCACCCTTCGCCTCGAGGAATTGAGATGGCCGTTCGCATGATGGAGCCGGAGACCGTGCCGCGACATCGCTGGGTCTGGGCCCTGGCCCTCTCACCGCTGCTCCTCGTGGTGAACTGGTTGTTTGCCCGTTCCGACACCGTGGGACTGCTGGGCCGCACCGACGACTGGATCCCGGTCTCGGGGCCGCGCCTCGGAGCGCCGGCGGCGTTCCTCATCACGTTCGTGCTGCTCGGCATCGTGTCGGCGGCGCTGGCCCGTCCCATCCTCGCCCGCACACCCCGCAGCCTGGGCACGGGCCTGGGAGACGTGCAGGTCGGGGGCACGCTGCTTCTCATCGGCGTTGCGTTGGGGGTGCTCATCGGGTACCTGAGCGCCAGCTCGCCGTCCCTCGCCGCCGTCTACCCCCTGAATCACTCAATGAGCTTGGCGGTCACGTCGTTCGTGCCCCATGCCTTTCTATACTTCCTCTACTATCTCGGCTTCGAGTATCACTTCCGCGGGTTTCTCCTCCTGGGACTGGTGGACCGTCTCGGCCCCTGGGCCGCTAACGTGCTGCAGGCGGGGCTCGTCACCCTGGTGCACGTCGGCAAGCCCGGCATCGAGCTCGCCGCAGCGTTCCCGGCCAGTATCGTCTTCGGGCTCATCACGCTGCGCACAGGCTCCATCTGGTACGCCCTGATTATTCACTGGGTGGTGGGAGTGAGCCTGGACTGGTTCCTGTTGGCCGGTTGATGACGCGCGTTCTTGCCGTGGCCGCTCTTGCGACC
>JBDHDE010000112.1:0-4529 GCA_039591655.1 Gemmatimonadota bacterium | reverse complement strand
ACGTCATCGATCCCAGGGAGACGCGGCCGCGCCTGATCTCGGCCCTTCAGTCACTGCTCACCAAGCGACAGGGGCAGCCTCCCAAGAAGCATGGCAACATTCCGCTCTGACTGCAGCGGATGGATCGGCTCGCGCGGGACCCGCTTCCGCGACTCAGCGCTTGCGGGTACGACCCACTTCCGCGAACTGCAGTTCGCCGAGCCTCCTGGGATGTTCGGCCGCCCTCGCAAACGGTCTCACTCCAGGTTCAGCCTTCCATCCTGGTGCGCTGCACTGACGTTCGCTCCAGTGGGCCATGCCCGCTCGCTTCGTTCCGCTGATGCTCGCTCAGGTGGAGCACCGCCCTCGCCGATCCTCAGCGCGTCGTCATCGCTACACACTGGAGCCGAATGAACCGCGTACTGGTGGCCAACCGCGGCGAGATCGCGCTGCGCATCATCCGGGCGTGCCACGAGCAGGGCCTCGACGCGGTGGCGGTGTATTCGGAGGCGGATCGGCTGGCCCCCCACGTCAAGGCGGCGGATGCCGCCGTGGAGCTGGGGCCGTCCCCGGCGAGCGAGTCCTACCTCCACGTGGAGCGCCTGATGGACGCCGCCGCCCGCACCGGGGCCGACGCGGTGCATCCGGGCTACGGCTTCCTGGCCGAGCAGGCCCACTTCGCCGAGGCCGTCGGGCAGGCCGGGCTGGTCTTCATCGGGCCGCCGCCGGCCGCGATTCGCGCCATGGGCGAGAAGACCGAGGCGCGGCGGCGCATGGCCAAGGCCGGCGTTCCCATCGTGCCCGGGACCACCGAGGCGGCGGACGACGCTGAAGCCGCGGTGGCCGCTTCCGCGGAGGTGGGCTATCCGGTGCTGCTCAAGGCCGCCGCAGGGGGCGGTGGCAAGGGAATGCGCGTTGCCCGCTCGGCCGACGAGGTGCGCAAGGGCTTCCAGCAGGCGGCATCCGAGGCCAGATCGGCCTTCGGCGACGACCGCATCTACGTTGAGCGCTTCGTGGAGCGGCCGCGGCACGTCGAGATCCAGGTCCTGGCCGACCGGTTCGGCAACACCATCCACCTGGGGGAGCGCGAGTGCTCGGTGCAGCGGCGACACCAGAAGCTCATCGAGGAGTCGCCGTCCCCCGCCGTGGACCTGGACCTGCGGCTCCGCATGGGAGAAGCCGCGGTCAAGGCCGCGCAGTCGGTGGGCTATCTCAGCGCGGGCACGGTGGAGTTCCTGCTCGATCCCCAGGGACGGTTCTA
This sequence comes from Gemmatimonadota bacterium, assembly GCA_039591655.1. GTDB lineage: Bacteria > Gemmatimonadota > Gemmatimonadetes > Gemmatimonadales > GWC2-71-9 > WVYX01. The sequence goes on along the minus strand of JBDHDE010000112.1, from coordinate 3,289 downwards.
CTTCCTGGAGATGAACACGCGCCTCCAGGTGGAGCACCCGGTCACGGAAATGGTGTACGGGGTGGACATCGTGCGCGAGCAATTGCGGATCGCAGCGGGCGAGCCCATGACCCTCCCCGGGCGACCGATGCGCCCGCGGGGGCACGCCATCGAGTGCCGCATCACCAGCGAGGATCCCTTCGCCAACTTCCTGCCCGCCACCGGGCGCGTCGACTACCTCCATGTGCCTACGGGACCCGGCGTGCGGTGGGACGCCGGCATCGAGACCGGCAGCGAGATCGGCCTGTTCTACGACTCGCTCCTGGGGAAGCTCATTGCCTGGGGAGAGAACCGGGAGCGTGCCATCCGTCGCATGCGGCGCGCCCTGGACGAGCTGATCATCGTCGGCGTGCCGACCTCGCAGCCGTTTCACCGACGGGTGATGGGGGAGGAGAGCTTCACCAGCGGCGAGTACGACATCGGCTACCTCGAGCGGGTGGGTGAGGAGTTGCTCGAGCCGGGGATCTCCGGGGAAGAGCTGCAACCCATCGCAGTGGCGGCCGCCCTCGCCGAGGACGAGGCCCGGGCGGCCCGCGTCCCGACCCATGAGAATGGATCCGCCGCTGGCGCTGAGAGCGCGTGGCTCCGGGCGGCCCGCATGGGGGGTCTGCGATCCACCGGCCGCGGGAGATGAACGCGTGAAGTACACGGTCACGGTGGGCAAGCAGACCGTCGAGGTCGAGGTGAGCGGTGACAGCGTGCGCCTCAACGGCGAGCCGATCGGAGCGACCCTCATCGGCATCCCCCAGACGCCGCTCAAGCAGCTGGTGCTCAACGGGCGGGCCCGCACCTTCGCCATGCTACGCTCGGACGGCGGATGGAGCGTGCAGGCCTCCGGCCGGGCGTGGCTTGTGACGGTGGAGGACGAGCGCACGCGGCAGCTGCGGGAGCTCACGGGACAGCGCGGCGGCTACGCCGCCGGAGGCCTCATCAGGGCGCCCATGCCCGGCCTGGTCGTGCGGGTGGAGGTGGAGGCCGGCCAGCGGTTGGAGGAGGGGGCCGGGGTGGTGGTGCTGGAGGCCATGAAGATGGAGAACGAGATCACCACGTCGGGGCCGGGCGTCGTGAAGGCGATCCACGTGGAGGCCGGTCAGGCGGTGGAGAAGGGCGCGCCGTTGATCGAGGTGGTGCAACCGGAGGGTTGACCAGCGGAACAGCGGCCGCTAGCATTCGTGTCTGTCTTAATCGTCGCACTCATACGGGTTTACGAGGTCACGCAGGGTCATGAAGACGTATTCGCCGAAGCGCGCTGAGCTGGAGCACCGCTGGTTCGTGGTGGACGCCGAGGGCGTAGTGCTCGGGCGTCTCGCCAGCAAGGTTGCGCAGCTCATCCGCGGCAAGCACAAGCCGACGTTCAGCCCTCATATGGATGGCGGCGACTACGTCGTGGTGATCAATGCGGAGAAGGTGCGGCTGACGGGCAGGAAGATGGAGCAGAAGAGCTACTTCAAGCACACCGGCTACATTGGCCACGAGAAGCACATCCCTGTGGCCAAGGTGCTGGAGACCCATCCGGAGCGAGTTATCGAGAGCGCGGTGCACGGCATGCTGCCGAAGAGCACACTGGGTCGGCAGGTGCTGCGCAGGAAGCTCAAGGTGTACGCCGGACCGGAGCATCCGCACCAGGGGCAGAGTCCCACCCCGATTGACGTGAGGTAGAACGAGGCCAGATGTCGACCGCAACGCAACCAGAACTCCGATGGCACGCAGTGGGGCGACGCAAGACGTCCATCGCGCGCGTGTATCTCACACCGGGCTCGGGCAAGTGGGACGTGAACGGGCGGACGCTGGGCGATTACTTCCCGCGCCGCTCCCTGGTACAGCACATCCAGCAGCCTTTCACGGCGACCGATACGTTGGGTGCCTTTGATGTCAAAGCCCGGCTGAACGGTGGTGGGATGACCGGCCAGGCCGGCGCCCTCCGGCTGGGCATCGCCCGGGCGCTCGTGGAGGCCGACGACACGCATCGGCGCAAGCTGCGGGAGCACGGGCTCATGACCCGGGATCCCCGGGCGGTGGAGCGGAAGAAGCCGGGACAGCCTGGGGCGCGGAAGCGCTTCCAGTTCTCGAAGCGGTAGGAGCGCAACGACCCACATCGCCGGATCTCGCGTTGGGTGTTCGCCCGTTGCGGCGGATCGGCGCGGGGCGTGAAGGCGATGGACGACGAACCCAAGGAACGAGTCACATGACACAACCGCAGTTGCAGGATCTCCTCGAGGCCGGCGTGCACTTCGGCCACCAGACGAGGCGCTGGAACCCGAAGATGCGCCGGTTCATCTTCGCCGAGCGCTCCGGCATCTACCTGATCGATCTGCAGAAAACACTGCGCCAGCTGCAAACGGCGCAGGATCTGCTGCGCGAGGTCGTGCTCAAGGGCGAGAACGTGCTGTTCGTCTGCACGAAGCGGCAGCTCAATCAGATCGTGAAGGTCGAGGCCGACCGGTGCGGGGCCTTCTGGGTGACCGAGCGCTGGCTGGGCGGCACGCTCACCAACTTCCAGACTATCAAGCGGCAGATCCGCCGCCTGCGAGAGCTGGAACAGGGGCAGGACGAGGGCGCCTTCGAGTTCTTCACCAAGAAGGAGCAACTCCACTTCGACCGCGAGCGGCAGAAGCTCAACCGCAACCTCGAGGGGATCAAGAACATGTCCCGGGTCCCCGGCGCGATCTTCGTGGTGGACGCCAAGAAGGAGCGCATTGCCATAGCGGAGGCGAACAAGCTGGGTATTCCGGTGGTGGCGATCGTCGACACCAATGCCGATCCGGATCTCATCACAGTCCCGATTCCGGGCAACGACGACGCGATCCGGTCGGTGTCGCTGATCACCGGGGCCCTGGTGGACGTGATCGCAGAGGCGCGGAAGGAGGCGCCCGTGCGCGAGGCCGCCAGCGACTCGGAGGCGTACTCGACGTACAGCACAGAGTCCGAAGAGGCGGACGAGGAAGACTCGAAGCGCCGCCGCCGCCCGCGGCGGAAGCGCCGTCCCAAGCCCGAGGCGATCGCGGCGCGCCTGAAAGTCGAGGAGGACCAGGCGGGCAAGGAGCAGGAGGGTGCCGCGGAGGCGCCGCAGGAGGCTGCCGAGACCAAGCCGGCGGCGGCGGAGGCTGCCGAGACCAAGCCGGCGGCGGCGGAGGCCGGCGCGGCCGATGAGGGCGGAGCGGAAGGCGCGGCCCCAGGCGAGGAACAGGGCTAGGCCGGCGCTCTTGAGGGTTGCGTAAGCGCGCCGCCGCCATACGGGCTGCCGACACAG
>JBDHDE010000111.1:0-6255 GCA_039591655.1 Gemmatimonadota bacterium | reverse complement strand
GTGCCGCGCCCGCTCCCCGCGATGCGCGCTGCATGAGGACCCCGAGCGCCACGCCGACGATGATCAGCGCCGGCACGTCACCCATGAGGTTGGCCTTCTCGGACGGGTCGCGCAGCGCCTGAATCAGCATGAGCAAGCCGTGGAGGACGCTGGACCAGGCGGCGAACCAGATGAGGCTCTGATGCTTCATCGGATCGCGGGAGGCCAGGATGAGGAACACTCCGAGCACCGCCTGGGTGAGCAGGATCATCTGCTCGTACTCCGTCTGGCGCGGCTCCCACATGAACCCGTCGGGCCAGAACAGGGTGAGTGGGTAGAGGCCCACGATGAACACGACGCCCACGGCGATGAGGACGATGCGAAGCGCCAGGTTGAAGTTTGCCATGCCCTACTCTCCTGCCGAGGGTGGTGATCCCCGCCCGCGCTATCAGCGACCCCGAGTCGGGTATGCTGCACCCGGGTGACAGGCTCGTCAAGGATGTGTTGGGACGGCTGCGGAGCCTGGGTGGTGAGCGGCCGCTCGCCGCGCACGCACCAGCCGCACGATCCAGAACGTGTTCAACGCGATGAAGAAGAGGTTCCAGTACACGCCCGCGAGCAGCGGGTCGGGCCGGAAGTAGAAGCAGGGGATGACGCAGGAAGCGGCGATCACCGTCAGCACCCGCAGCCACAGCACGTCGCGCACCCAGTAGGATGCGAGGTACAGGACGTTTGCTGCGTTGATCAGGATCTCCATCTGCCTTTGCCGTTTCTCCTTGGCTGCTTCAGTGCCGCCGACCAGGAGAAAGGCAGGGCCCGGGCCAGCCCGGGCCCAAGTGGCTAACCTGTTGTGGCATAACTCGTTAACGGTTGGGAATGCAGACCCGACGGGGTCACGAGATCTCGAGACTCGCGAGATGTCGTGGGCGGATTCGCGAGATCCTGCTAGCGCGGCCGCTCGATCCCCAGCGCCTTCATGCGGGAGGTCAGGGTGGAGGGCTTCATCCCGAGCAGCTCCGCCGCGCCACTCTGCCCGGTGATCTTCCAGCCGGCGGCCTCGAGGGCGCGGACCAGGTTGGCCTTCTCGAGCTGCTGCATCTCCTGCACGGTGTGGATGGGCACGGCGGCCTCCGGTGCGGTACCGGGTGGGGCGGCCGCGGCGCGTGGTCCGCCAGCTGCAGCGCCCGGCCCGATCGCGGGAATCGCGTGCTCGACGTCGAGCCTGCCGCCCTCCGCCGTGATCACCGCCCGCTCCATCACGTTCTCCAGCTCCCGCACGTTGCCGGGCCAGCGGTAGGACTGGAGCCGCCGGGTGGCCGCGGCCGAGAGCGGCTCGATGTCACGCCCCATGCGCTGGGCGAAGCGGCGGGCGAAGCTCTCGGCGAGCAGCGGAATGTCGTCCTGCCGCTCCCTCAACGGCGGCGCTGTGATGGGGAAGACGTTGAGGCGGTAGAACAGATCCTCGCGGAACTCGTTGCCCGCCACCGCCTGCTGGAGGTCGCGGTTCGTCGCGGCCACCACCCGCACGTCCACGGCTCGCGTCTTGGAGCTCCCCACCGGCTCGAACTCCCCCTCCTGCAGCACGCGCAGCAGCTTCGACTGGAGCTCGAGAGACAGCTCGCCGATCTCGTCGAGGAAGATGGTGCCCCCGTGGGCCAGGGCGAAGCGTCCGTCGCGCTTCTGCGTGGCTCCGGTGAACGCCCCCTTCTCGTGCCCGAAGAACTCGCTCTCGATGAGCGTGGCGGGTATTGCCGCGCAGTTCACCGTGACGAACGGCTTGGCACTGCGCCCGCTGGCAGCGTGGATCGCGCGGGCCACAAGTTCCTTGCCCGTGCCGGTCTCGCCCTGGACGAGCACCGTGGTTTCCGTCCCAGCCACCTTGTGCACGTCGCGCAGCACCCGCTTGAGCGCGTCGCTCCGTCCGATGATCTCGTCGAACCCCTGGAGCTGCTTGATCTCCTCCCGGAGGTACTCGGTCTCTACGGTGAGCGATTGGATCTTGCGCTCGGCCTCGAGGCGCTCGTTCACGTTGCGCAGGATGAGTGTGAAGAACGTGTCTCCCCGGAGCTCGTAGCGGGACAGCGTGGCCTCAGCGGGGAACTCCTCGCCGCCGGCCCGCACCGCGGTGAGCCCGCCGGGAATCCACATGTAGCGCTCGCTCCCCGAGCGGGTCGCGAGCGCCTCGCACAGCTCGCCCAGACGGTCGCGGCTCTCCGACAGAAGGAAGCGGCCGAGGTCGTGTCCCGCCGTCTGCTCGGGCACGCAGCTGAAGACCTTGAGCGCCGCCGTGTTCATGCGCATGACGCGGCACTCGTGGTCCAGCTCGACGATCCCATCCATCGCGCTGTCCACCAGCAGCCCGAGCTTCTCCTCCCGCTCGCGCACCTCGCACTCGGCCCGCAGCCTCCTGAGCTCCGCCGCGGCCCGGGCGGCGAAGATGCGGAAGATGGTTCGCACGCGCTCGTCGTCTTCCGACAGCGGCCGCGTGTCCTGCACCGCCAGGTGGCCCATGATCCGCCCGTCCACGTCCTTGAGGGGGACGCCGATGTAGCTCACTGCGCCCATCGGTGCGAGGTCGGGATCTTCGGGGAAGAGGTCCATCACGTCCTCTGGGAACTGGATGAGGCGGTCCTCTTCCATCACCGGCTCGCACGGGGTGCCCCCGACGTCGTACTCGTAGTCGGAGACCAGGTGGTCGGCCTTCCAGAATGCCAGGGCCCGGAGGCGCCGCCGCTCGGGGAACCACTCGGTCACCCAAGCGCTGTGCACGCTCAGCGCCTCGCTCAGGTGCTTCACCAGGGCCGCGAAGAAGCCCTCGCCGGTCTCGGCGGCCGTGCCCTCGAGGATGCTCCTCAGGGCAGCGTCCTCGTCGAGGTCGCGGGGTGGGAGGTCGGGGGATGGCATCGGGCTCAGTGACGACGAATCAGCCCGGGGGCGGGAAGACGGCGCGCAGCTCGACACTCCCGGCGGCTCCAGCGAGGCTCCAGTCCAGCTGCTGCTCCACGATCTCGGGACGCGCATCGCCCCGCTTCCAGCGCTCCACCAGCCGGGCGTCGAGATCCACGATCCAGTACTCCTCCACTCCGGCTTCCAGGTAGAGCCGGCGCTTCTTGCCGCGATCGCGTGCGGCGGTGGAGGGCGAGAGGATCTCCACTGCCAGCAGTGGGACCGGCGCGTCGGCCCAGTCGCGAAAGCGATGCTCGGGATCGGACACCACGATGAACAGGTCGGGCTGCACCAGGGTGCGAGGCCCCAACTGGATGTCGGCGGGACTGGAGAGCACCTCGAGGTCGGGCCGGTCTGTGGTGACGCGCCGCAAGTGGCTGTGCAGCTCACCCACCACTCGCTGGTGGTCCGGCGAGGGCGCCGGCGTCACGACGTGCTCGCCGTCCAGCAGCTCGTGGCGCAGGCCGTCGTCCGGCAGGGCGAGGAGGTCCTCGATGGTCGTGACCGGCTGTGGTGCGGGCATCGACATAATGTGGGTCTCCGGGGGTGCCGGGGGCAATGCGGCATGCCGCTAGCGGCCGGAGGCGTCGGACCACGCACCGGTCTGTTGCTGCGGCGGGCAGATCCGCGCACTGGCCAACAGCGCGCGTGGGAGTAACATGAGGTAGAGGGGCGCCAGCGAGTCCCGATCGACACCGTGCCGGGGGATCCGGTGTACAAGACCGGGATGGCGCATTCCGACACCATGACTCCGGAGTTCGCATGACCCGCAGCGCACGCCACCGACCGAAGGAGACAGCCGTCCGTTCCATCTGGGCCACCCTCGTCGCAGCGGCGCTCGCCTCCTCCGCGGCCGCGCAGGAGCCGGCAATCGACCCCGATCTCGCCCGCTCGTACTTCGCGGCAGCGGAGCTGCTGAGCGCCGCCGACAGCGGGCGCCTGTGGGGCATCGAGCTCTACGGCCCGCTCCTGTTCGTCGACCGGGCAACGCGCCAGGTGGTGGCGAACATGCCCGACACGACAGGGCAGCTCACCGAGCAGGACAGCGTGTGGGTCGGCACCCTGCCACCCGAGCACAATGTGGCCAACACCGCGTTCGACTGGGCCGGTCAGCGCTGGACCATGGTGGTGTGGCCGCCGTCGAGAAGCCGGTACATCCGGCAGCGGCTGCTCATGCACGAGCTGTTTCACCGCATCCAGGACGAGTTGGGACTCGCGGGGGCGAACCCGCAGAACGCGCACCTGGCGACGCGCGACGGCCGCATCCTCACGCGGCTGGAGTGGCGCGCGCTGGAGGAGGCGCTGGTGCGCACCGGTGCGGAGCGGGCGGCGGCCGTGGAGGATGCGCTTGTGTTCCGGGCAGCTCGTTACGCCCGGTTCGAGAATGCCGCAGCCGAGGAGCAGGCGCTCGAGCTTGCGGAGGGACTGGCCGAGTACACCGGCCTAGTGCTGAGCGGCCTGCCGCGGTGGGTGCTGGCCGACCGCGCCGCGGTGCTGCTCGCCTCGCGGGAGTCGCAGGATCGGTTGAGCCGGGCGTTCGCGTACGGGTCGGGTCCGGCACTTGGAGTGCTATTGGACGAGTCGGGCCTCGAGTGGCGGGCTGGCGGAGGGCTACGGGGTGGTGCCACCCTCGGGGGAGAACTGGGAGGAGCGCGCCGCGGCGTACGACGGCGTTCGACTGATCGCCGAGGAGACGCGCCGCGCAGAGCGCATGGCGGCCGAGCTGGAGGGCTACAGGGAGCGGTTCCTGCGCGGGCCAGTGGTGCGGCTCGCACCCGGGGCCAGCTTTCGCTACAGCTTCAATCCCAACCGGGCAGCGCCGCTGGACGACGTGGGCACGGTGTACGAGACGGCCCGCGTCACCGACGAGTGGGGGGTGTTGAGCGTGGAGTCGGGCGGGGTGCTGATGATGCGCGAGGAAGGGCTGATCACAGGGGTGGTGGTGCCCGCGCCCCCGGACGCGACGGAGCCACCGCTGGCGGGTGACGGCTGGAGCCTGGAGCTGGCGGAGGGCTGGCGCGTGATGGCGGGAGAGGAAGCGGGGGATTGGGTGGTGGTGAGGGAGTAGGGCGACCGCAAATCAGCTTTCGATCTGCGCGGCGGGATTACGGTGACGATGGTTGCGCGGGGGCTCGTGATGCTGGGATGTGTCCCGGCAGCTCCCACGCGAATTCGTGCTCACGCCGCACGCGCGGCTACAGATGACCCGCCGAGGGCTCTCTAAGGCGGTCATCGAACAGGTACTGAGGCAGCCGGAGCAGCACTTGCCAGCGGGGGGCGACCGGGTGATCCTCCAGTCTCGCATTCCCGCCGCGGAGCACGGCCAGGCATGGCTGGTACGTGTGCTAGTGGATGTCAGCCGGAGTCCGGCCGAAGTAGTGACCGCCTACAGGACCAGCAAGATCCGGAAGTACTGGAAGGACACTGAATGAAGGTTTCCTACGATTCCCGAACGGACACGGTGAGTGTCATCCTCAAGGTCGGCGCCCGGGTTGCCGAAAGCGACGAAGTCCGCCCCGGCGTCATCCTCGATTATGACGGGGAGGGACATGTCGTGTCAGTGGAGATCCTCGAGGCTTCCCGCCGCGTGACGGAGGCGGACAGGGTGGAGTTCGAGGCGGTCAGCTAGCTCCTTCTTGACGTTGCCTTGACGTGCCGGGGATACCCTGTGCTAGGACGCACAGGGAGACGGCATGTCGGCAGTCACGGAGTATCTCGCGGTCGCGGTGTTAGCGGTCTCCCTCGGCGCTTGCTCCACGCACGCCTCCTACATGCACGCCGTGGGCCCCCAGCAGGTAGCCACGTCTCGGCCCGAAGAGGTCCGGCTGCGTCTGGGTCCACATCCCGTGGCGAGCGACACTCTCGGCCGGGACAACCCGGTTGCCCATGCTGTTCAGATGTCCATAGAGGCTGCGGCAAAGGGGCAGTTCGACATCATGGTCCTGCGTGACGCGATAGCCCTGGGCATCGGGTTCAAAGGCATTGTGGTTGGATCTCCCAGGCCCAGAAGCCCTGCGATCGGAGGACACCACAGCCCGAGGTATCCTGCCACCGAGCTCTGCAAGATGTGCCCCTCGCTGGTCATGAAGCGTAGCTAGCCTCTGAGCAGTTACGACGCGCTGCCTACGTGCGTGAATTGGGTCCGCGTCGCCTCATCACGGTGCTACCCCGCTGGTTCTCCTCGCGAATGATGGTCACTCATTGATATGACAGCCTTGACACAATGACACATCTGTCATAACATCATGAGGCCCAAGCCACTCCGGTGGATCGCCGATGAGATCGAGGGGCCGCGGGTGGTCGATCGCTGCAAGCGAAGACTGAGCCGCT
>JBDHDE010000110.1:0-7988 GCA_039591655.1 Gemmatimonadota bacterium | reverse complement strand
GAAATCCGCGCCGCATTCGAGGAGCACTACCCGCACATCATGGCCGGCGGAGTCTACGATCTCGGGGCGGGGTTCGGGGGTGATGTCGAGGCGGGACCGGCCCGCGACCTGTGACGGGATCGCTGTCTTGACGTCTGACCCTGCGGAGAGGGGAGTGAGGGGATGGTGAAGAGGCTCATGTCCGGCAACGAGGCCATCGCCCAGGGGGGGTGGGAGGCAGGGATCACGTTCGCTGCGGGGTATCCGGGCACCCCTAGCACCGAGGTGCTCGAGCGCCTTGCCACCTACGACGAGGTGGACGCCCACTGGTCCACCAACGAGAAGGTGGCCTTCGAGGAGGCCATGGGAGCGGCGCTGGGTGGCGCCCGCTCCATGGTGACCATGAAGCATGTGGGTTTAAACGTGGCCGCGGACCCGTTCATGGTCTTCCCCTACGCCGGCACGAACGCCGGCTTCGTCGTTCTGGTGGCCGACGATCCCGGCATGTACTCCTCGCAGAACGAGCAGGACAGCCGCTACCTCGCGAAGGTGGCCAAGGTGCCGGTGCTGGAGCCGGCGGACGCCGCCGACGCGCGAGCCATGGTCCCCACCGCCTTCGCGCTGAGCGAGCGCTTCCACACACCGGTCATGTTCCGCACGACCACCAGGCTGGCGCATACCCGAGGGATCGTGGAGCCCGGCGAGCGCGCCGAGGCCCCGCGCGAGGCCTTCTCACGCCAGGTGAGTCAGTACGCCATCCCGGTGTACGCCAGGTTCCGCCGCCCGGAGCTCGAGCGGAAGCTACAGGAGCTGGCGGACTTCGCCGAGGATTTCGAGGGGAACGTCATCGAGGAGGGCGACCCCAAGGTAGGGGTCATCACCCACGGTATTCCCTATCAGTACGTGAAGGAGATCATGCCGGACGCCACGGTCTTCAAGCTCGGCATGGTCTATCCCCTGCCCCGGCGCCGCCTGGAAGAGTTCTGCGCCCGCTTCGACACGGTATTCGTCGTGGAGGAGAGTGAGGGCTTCATCGAGCAGGAGCTGGCCGGCTTCGGCATAATCAACGTGATCGGCAAGGAGCGCTTCACTAACATCGGCGAGCTGAGCGCCGATCTGGTGGCCGCCGGGCTCACGGGCGCCTCCGTGCCCGGCGACTTCAGCGACGAGGCGACGATCCTGCCCCGCCCCCCCGTTCTCTGCGCCGGCTGCCCCCACCGTGGCGTGTTCAACACGCTGAAGCAGTTGGGCGTGCTCGTGACCGGCGACATCGGCTGCTACACGCTGGGGTGCCTGCCCCCGTACGAGGCCATTCACACCACGTTCTGTATGGGCGCCAGCATCGGCAACGCCACGGGCTTCAACCGGGCCGGCGAGGATCGGGTCGTGGCGGTCATCGGCGACTCCACGTTTCTGCACGGCGGGCTCCCCAGTCTGATCAGCGCGGTGTACAACGGCGTGCCCACCACCATGGTCCTGCTGGACAACGGCACCACGGGCATGACCGGCCATCAGGAGCATCCCGGCACGGGACACACGCTGAAGGGCGGCGCGGCACGGGCCGTGGACTACGAGGCACTAGTGCGCTCCATCGGCGTGGAGCGGGTCGAGGTGGTGGACCCCTGGGATCTCAAAGCCACCGAGGACGCCATCACCGCAGGTCTCGCACATCCCGGCCCGGCGGTGATCATCGCGCGGCGGCACTGCACCCTGCTGCCCGATGAGAGGGAGCGGGAGCACCTCGCCTACGCGGTGGATCCAGACGAGTGCGTGCTGTGTGAGGAGTGCTTCGAGACCGGGTGTCCTGCACTGGTCTGGGAGGGTGAGTATCCCGCCATCCGCCGGTGGCAGTGCGTGGGCTGCTCACTATGTGCCCAGCTCTGCCCTGCCGACGCCATCGCCGTCGCGGAGGGGGCCGCCCCATGACCGTCACCAATGTGCTCATTGCCGGTGTCGGCGGGCAGGGCTCCGTGCTGGCAAGCGAGCTCCTGGCCCTGGCCGCCATGGCTGCGGGACACGACGTGAAGCAGGGGGAGTTCCACGGCGTGGCCCAGCGGGGCGGCGCGGTGTTCAGCCACGTGCGCTTCGGCGACAGGGTCTACTCCCCCGCGGCGCTGCGGGGCAAGGTCGACTACCTGCTAGCCCTGGAGAAGCTCGAGGCGCTGCGGTACGCCCACTTCGTGAAGCCCGGTGGGACCATCATCGTGAACGAGCACACGGTCGAGCCGATCCGGGTGGCCGACAAGCGGCCCTATCCGACCGACGCGGTCGAGTTTCTCGGGGGCAAGGGCTACACCGTAGTGCTCCTCGACGCCACCGCGCAGGCCATCGAACTGGGCAACCACCGGGCGGCCAACGTGGTGTTGCTGGGGGCGCTGGCGGGGTCACTGGACATCCCGTCCGACGTATGGGAGAAGACGCTGCGGGAGCGGATCCCCGAGCGGTTGCTCGACCTCAACCGCCGGGCCTTTGCTGCCGGCCGGAAGGCCGCCGGTGGAGGAGTCGCAGCCGCGCAGTCCTGACCTCGGGCCGCCGCACGGCTCGCTACCGCGTGCAAAACGGGCGCCACTCGGCGCCCGTTTCATGGTCACGTCCTGCCCAACGCTCACACCATCATGGTCTTGGTGTACTCCGACCCGACGCTGCCCCCGCGGCACTCCGCGGAAACCATGAACTCCGCCGACCGCTTCGCCTGCACCGCGATCGCTTCTGCTAGATCCACGTGACAGGCATCGTCGATGCACCGCATGATGGCGCGCCGTGCGGCTTCCATGGTCGGTGAGTCGGCATCCGGCAGACCGGAAATCTCCTTGGGCACGCCATCGAGGGCGCCGCGCTCCACCGTCCGCGCTGCGAGGTCGTGGTCCTTCTTACCCACGACCTTCCAGGCCGTCTTGACGGCGTCCTCCATGGACCCGGCATAATCCACCAGCCAACCCACGGCGTCCCGGGCCTTCACGGCCCGCCCGGTCAGGAGGAGCTGCAGCAGCTTGGGCCAGTCCTCGGCCCTCGCCTTGCGGAACGGCCAGTGACATCCCTCCATGCCGGGCACCACCGGGAGCGTCACTTCCGGCATGCCCAGGTCGGCGTCCTCCACCGCCACCAGGTAGTGGCAGTGCATCATCAGCTCGAGCATTCCACCGAGGCAGCGTTTGCCGTTCACGAATCCCACGGAGGTCTCGAAGTCCGCGTCGAGCCGGCGGGCCGTGCGGGACCAGTCGCTCGCGATGCGGGACCCCGCGTCGGGGTTCTCCAGCGCCGGGAAGAACTCGTTGGTGTCCGCGGCCTTGAGCCAATCCAGGGCCCGGTTGAGCTCGGCGTTCACGTCGCTGTTGTAGCTCTCCCGGCTGAGGGTGACGACGCCGACGGTGCCGTCGTGCTCGGCGTTCACGTAGAGCTGCTGCCATTCGGGCGTGTCCGTCGCGGCGAACGCATCGGGATACCAGGCGGCCTTCCCCGCGGCCGGGTGCAGCCGGTGATACGCTTCCACCGTCTCGCGGACCGCGTCGGCCCCCGCCTCACGCACCACGGCCAAGATGCCGCGTCGGAACTGGGCGCACAGCTCGCCGATGGCGTTGAGGTGCGTGAGATGCCCGCGCCGCTCATGGAGCATCAGCGACGTCATCTGGAACATCGGACCCAGGATCCACGCCCTGAACTCCTCCTCGTCCCGGCCCTCCAGCGACCAGTTCACGAGGGGCCTGAAGTGGTTGGGAGGATACCAGGTCTGTCCCGTCTCCTTTCGCTCCTCCAGGGTCGCGGTAGGCCTGAACACCTCGCCGTACTTCTGTCCCAGGTGATGCAGGCACGACCACGTCAGGAAGTTGGCCCCCTTGGCACCGATGGCGTCGTGCGCCCGGAAGGGATTGGGACCCAGCAGCTTGCGCACGAATTTGTCGATCTTCCAGAACGGCATGTTGCTGGCGTCGTGGTACCGCAGGCCGGCCAGTGTCACGCCGCAGAACAGCACGTCCAGAACGAACGACCAATGATCGCTCACTGGGACAGGGAGCAGCCCCAGCGCCCACAAGAGCTGCGTGACGGCTGAGGGCTCGGGCTCCACGATCTCCCACACCTTGTTGATCTCGTGCGGAAACGCCGGGTGGGCGATCCCCACGCCCAACTCCGAGCTGGGGAACCCCGAGGTGACCGAGCGGATCTCGATGTCGGGGAACGCGTCGCGGAAGATCTTGTAGTGCGCCTTCTTGATCTCGAGAATCTCGGGGATCGCCTCGAGCAGGAAGCGCGGCCGCAGCTGCTGTAGCTCATCCGGTAGGTGCGCACCATCATAGCTCAGCTTCACGATGTTGCCCATGATGGCGGCGGCGCCGTCCGGCCCGAAGGCCCGCACCAGGCCGGGGTACTGCATGCCTATGCCGTCCGGCACCCCGGGGAAGTCCAGCGCCACGATCCGCACATCGTACGGATGCAGCCGGGACCCCAACTGCATCGTCTTGCCGGCGCCCACGATACCGTTAGCGCCGGAGATCACCAGCGAGCCCCGCTTCTTCGGCTTCCCGAAGACCTCGTCCACCAGGTCGCCCGCGTCGGCCGGCAGCCGGCCCCGCTGGAAGATGTCGATGACGTTGCCCAGCCCGATCGTCTGGAGGGTCGTCTCCCGCATCACCGTAGTCATCGTACCCGCCCCCCTAGGAAACCTTGAACACGGCCGCGATGCCGACGTCGCCGGCGGCGCAGCCGAAGATCAATACGTGACCGCCGCCCAGATCCACCGCTTCCTCCAAGGCCTCAATCACCACGCGGGTGAGCGTCGGGCCCTGAGGATGCCCCCACACCATCGGGCAGCCCGTCTTGTTCATACCGGTCCAGTCGTACTCAAGCAGCTTCGAGAAGATGACGTCGTTGACCGCGAACGGATTGTGGTTCTTCACCACCGCCATGTCCGCCATGGTGAGGCCCGTGCGCGCCAGGAGCTTCTGGACGGCCAACGCAGGCGCCTGGGGCATGAGGCTGGGATGCGTTCGCAGTTCCGTCTTGGCCACGAACTGAATGTCGACCTCGGGCTTGGGACTGAGCGCCTTGGCCTTCTCCGGGCTCGTCACCAGCAGTGTGGCCATCCCGTCGGACGCGTGCGTCTGGGTGCCCCCGGTTACGCACGTGTCGAGCTCGTTCATCGCCCGGAGGCCCCCGAGGGTCAGCTCGCGGACGCCGAGATCGTCGTCGATGCGTCCCAGCGGCCGGCCCTGCAGGTTCAGCACCTCGAGGGGAACCAGCACCCGGTCCAGGAATCCCGACCGCTTGGCCTCGAAGTACTGCTTATGCCGGTGATACGCGAGCTCGTCGGTCTCCTTTCTGTCGACCTTGTATTTGCGCGCGGCAATGCCGGCCGTGGTGATCATCGCGTTACCGGTCGCCGGATCGAACCCGAAGTTGTCCCACACGTCGGCGAGGGGCACCGTGCGCTGGTGCGCTCGGCGCTCCGGGAACACGCCGACCGGTGAGTCGCTGGTCCGGTCGAACGTGAGCACCCCGACCACGTCGTTGGCGCCGGATTGCACCTCGGCACCCGCCAAAAGGACCGCCTGCAGCCCGGTGGCGCACGCCTGTTCCATGTGGTAACCGGGGATGCGCTCCCCCACGCAGCTGGCGACCAGCGGCGCGTTCCAGAATTTCCAATGCCAGGGGACCGTAGATCCGATGATCAGGTAGTCCAGCTCGCTCTTGGGCACCTTGCGCATGCCCATGATCTTGTTCATCGACTCGCCGGCGAACTGGCCGATGTTAACCTCCGCAAGGGCGGAAGTCTGCCAGGCCGGGAAATAGCTACTGCCCCAGGTGCCGTATGGGATCCTGGCCCTGGGGAGCATACCGTTCGCTTTGGTCATGGATTCCCCCTCACTCGTCCCTATCCGCATCCGGAAGGCATGCTGCACACCACTCTGAGCATACCCTGCGGCCGCGGATTTGCAACGGCACGGCGCCCCGTAGCCGACAGTCGACTACGGGGCGCCTGGGTGGCTCGAGCGTGGCAGCGCGTGCGCTTAGGGCAGCTCCTGCGGCACCAAGAGGAAGAACGGGGTGCCAGGCTCCTGGTCGGGGGGCACCGGAGCAGGCGTCGGCTCGCCAGCGGGGCCGAGGCTACGAAGGTAGCGGTACACCGCCCGCATATCCGGCTCGCTCATCCGATTGACGTTCATCCACGGCATCGGCGGCAACGCAGTGCGCGTCCGGAGCATCTCGACCCACTGATCCTCGGTGATCTCCTGCACGGTCAGCCGCAGGTTCTTGGCGTAGGTCGTTCCCCAGGGCCCGCGCCACCCCAGGGGGGAACCGGTGAGCCAGGTCCCCTCAGGAACCTCCCATCCGCTCACCAGAAACCCCGGGGTGTGGCAGTCGTGGCAACCGCCTATGGTCATGATGTAGCGGCCGGCTTCCTCGGGGCTGGCTGCGCCCGACACCTGTGGCACATCGCCGCCCGAGCCTCGCGTATCGGTACATCCGGCAGCGAGAACGCCGCACGCGGCGAGGCAGGCCAACGCAATCCGCATACAGAACCTCCGGGTCGTGAAAGGTGAGATGAGGAACCCGCTCTCCCCTGCGCCATCCCACCCGGTCCCCACACCCGGCCCGCCGGCGTGGGTCGCCGGCAGCGCGCTCCCTTGAAGCGGGACAATCTGAGTCCAGTTAGGTGAGTACGCAAGTCGCGGCGGGCCCGGGGCGCTCGCCCCACTCCCGCGGCATTGGTTGCTCGATGCAATCAACTGGCGGCCGCCCCCGTGATTATCGTTCATGGGGTGACAAAAAAGAGGCGGCCCGCACACCCGAGGGTGGCGGACCGCCCCGCGTACTGGTTACCCGGAGTCAGGGGATTCACTCCCTCTGTTCTTCTCCCCGTTGCCACCGCCCGGCCTGATACGGCCGCGGTAGGGCTTCAGGGGCTCCGGCTTCCATCCCCAGGCGGCCTGGCCGGGCCGCTAGGTTCACCAGCACCAGCGCTGCGAGTCGACCGAGTCGCGGACCGATCTCCCGCACTGCACACCGAGGCGCCACATCGGCGTGGACGAGGCACGCGACTGGCCTCGCCAGCCCCAGGGAGGTGATTCACCCGGATCGTCGGGCGCCCGAAGCCCTTGTTAGTGTCGGCGCCCTCCCCGGAATTCTCCTCTGGGGCGCGTCTCACGAGGCGTGGTCGAAACAGCCAGGTCTCGTCCCTTCCCCCGTTGCGACGCGAACGCCAATCTAGGCCTCGGTGACTGTTGCGCAAGCGCCGATTTTTCTTCGACTTACGTCACTCGGTGTGGACGCGGTGTTGATCCCTATCCGCTCATGGCGATTGCACTTGTGAGCCTCTTTCCACGGCATGTGGAGTTGTGCGAAAGCTGCTCCACACAACTCCACACAGCGGTGGCGCTCCCTGGGTGTCAGGCGAGCGGCGTGGTATGGGGTCCGCACTCAACTGAAAGGCCCGGATTCACTGGGCGGGGAGCCGCTCCAGCCGACCGTCGATCGCGCAGCGCCTCCCATCGAGCCGGCGCTCACCAGAGTTTTCCACAGGCCCCTCTGGGCGGCAGGGCTCGACGCTCGTCCTATTCACCGCAGCCGCCCCCGCGCCGCCACGGTCACACGCGATTGTAATCTGCCCGCCAGTCAGTGACCTTCTTCTTGATCTCGTCCCTGTCCTCGATGTTCTGGTCCAGCACCTCCTGGGCCAGCGCGGGCAGCTCCGCGTCGCTTGCGAAGCGGAGTCCCACTAGCTGCGCGACCGTGAAGTCTCCGATCCGCGGCTTCAGCGGATCGTGGAGCACTCGCTCGAAGCGGAGCCGCTCCTCCAACCGGATCACGCGGTCCTGGACGCCTATCGCAAACACGCGTGCGTACCAGAACAGAAGGAACACCGCGATCATCAACAGCAGGTACATCGCGTTCGCGACCGAGAACCTCGTGATCGTCATCCAGGCCGCGTAGCCGGCGTTGACGACGATCAAGAGGAACGCCACGACGTGGTACATCGGCACGATGCGCCGGTGATTGGCGAAGTTCTGGGGCTT
>JBDHDE010000109.1:0-4773 GCA_039591655.1 Gemmatimonadota bacterium | reverse complement strand
CATGCGGTGGAGCACCCCCGTCGTGGCGAACCCCCCCAACAGAGCGGCGAAGGTCTGCGCCCACCCCATGTAGGAGAACTTGAGCACCATGCCCGTGAGCGCGAGGGTGAAGAAACTCAGCAGCATCACCAGGTGCAGCGTGCGGTGGAACGTCGTGAAGCGCCGGTACAGCTTCTCGCCCGGCGCCGCGTGGTGGCGCTTCCACACGCCCGGCGAGCGCCACAGGCGGAACAGCCAGGCGAGCGTGTGCATCAGGGCGAACGACAGCGTGCCGACGAGGAGCGCCGTCATCCCCCAGAACGCCCAGAAGAGAAACGGGTACTTCTCCGGATCGTGGTGTGTCGCGTGCGTCAGATACCCGGTGAACCGCATGTTCACACCGCTGTGACACTGCGAGCACGTCTCCACCACGTTGCGCCGGCTCAGCGTGGATGTCGCTTCGGTGACCGGCAGGATGTTGTGGGTGCCGTGGCAGTCGTAGCACTTGGCCGCGGCGGCGTCGCCCAGCCGCGAGACCTTGCCGTGGAACGTGTCGAAGAAGGTCTCGGCCTCGTCCGTGTGGCAGCGGCCGCACTGGTTCATCATCACGAGCCGGAAATCGGAGCGATCGGTGCGGCTGATGGTGTGCGAGGTGTGGCAATCCTCGCACGTCGGGAGATCGTCGAAGGTCAAATCCGGGTCACCGGTTCCCGGGAAGTGAATGCTGGTCTGGTACGTCTCCTCGATCCCGTGGTGGCAACGCCCGCAGGTATCGGGGAGGTTGTCCGGATGGACCGTCGATCGCTCATCATTCGCCGGGAGCTCGCCGTGCGCCGAATGGCAGCTCGAGCACGTCGCGGTCACCACGAGTCCGCTCTCGTACAGCCCCTTCCCGTGGATGCTCATCTCGTAGCTCTCCACGGGCGGCGGAATGTGGTTCACCCTCCGCACCCCGGTATCAACCTCCGCCCCGGGGAGTGTGTCACGCGCCATCCAGGCTTCGAGCGCCACCGCGCGCCGCACTGCCGCCGCCTCACCCTGCCGGTGGCACCCGGCGCACAACTGCGGGACGTTGCGGGGGAACGTGGGCGAGGTTGGATTGGTGCGGCCACGTGTCGTGTGCTTCTCGTGGCAATCCAGGCACACTGGGGCGTCGGGGTCGCCCTGAGCGGCGAGCATCCCGTGGACGCCCGCACCGTGCTGCTGCACCTGCTCCTCGTGGCAGATGCTGCAGTCCACCGGCGACTCAACGGCGGCGCACGGACGCCGCAGCGCGGACGACACCTCGGTATGGCACTGCGCACAGGCGGTGCCGGAATGCATGGACTCGTTGTGGGCCTGCTCGTCCACGTAGAGCGAGGCGCTGTCGCCCCGCGCGACGCCGACCAGCGTCTCATCGCTGTGGCACCCCATGCAGTTGGCGTTGGCGGCGCCGGCCTCGTAGAACACCCGCCGGATGCGGTGAGGCGAGTGACAATCCACGCACGCCGGTATCTGGTGGGGCTGCTCCTCCCAGAGGCGGCCCTCGATGAGCTGCAGGTGCACCTGCTCGATCTGGGCGTGGCACTGGGTACACGTCGCCGCCACGTTGTCCCGATGAATCGAGGACCGTGGATCGGTGTGGGGCAGGATCTGGTGCGAATTGTGGCACGACGTGCAGACCGCCGTCACCGTCAGGCCCTGGCGGAACAGGCCCTCCCCATGGATGGACAGGGAGTAGTTCTCCAGGATGCGATCCTGCGGGATGTTGCGCGTGCGGGAGACCGGCGTGCCCTCGTGGTGACACTCGCCGCACAGGAACGGGATGCTCATGACCGACGTGGGGGAGCGGGGGTCGGTGTGCGACCGGATGTCGTGGGTGCCGTGGCAGTCCACGCAGCTCGGGGCCAGCGGGTCGTTGCGGTCGGCGGCCTGACCGTGAAGTGACAGATTGTGCTCGTCGGCCTGGGTCCGGTGGCACGGATCGCAGTCGACGGGCGGTACCTCTTCGGGATGGGGGAACGTAAGGCCAGCGTGGCACATGACGCACTGCATGCCGACAGCCCCGTGGGCCGAGGCGTCGAACACCTCGGGCCGCACCACCAGCTGGGCGGCGTCGGGCCGGCCCTGGAACATGGACGGATTGCCGTGGCACATGAGGCAGGTCTGGTTGTCCTGCGCCACGGCGGTGCCGGCTACAAGCAACAGCGCGGCCACGAGCAGACCACCGCTCGCGGTCGCGCTGAGCGACCCGCGACCCTCACGCAGCCTGAGCCACCCCCCCCAATGCATCCACATCCCTCCTCGTCTCCCCCTGTTCGTCCCCCTGGGACCGCACCTCAAGATACCAGCTACGGCCCTCTCCGAGAGCGGTCCTCGGCATTCCTAAAGAATTCCTCACCCGGATTTCGAAGCCGGTGCCGGGCAGTCACATACGACGCGCCGGCGCCCTCCTCGGCCCGCATGCCCCCATGGGACAGGCCCCTCCAGGGATGCTCCCCTGGGCTAGCCGCTGCGCCGCGGGTCCTTCCCCGGCCTCTGGAGATCCCGCGCTTCGGGGTGCGCGAGCTCCTCCTCGTACCACTCCGCGTGGTGCTGGCGCACGAACTTCTCGGGCACCCGTCCCGTGAGCCACGCCCAGTTCATCGGGTAGGCGTCGGGATGGACGATCACGAAGAACATGTGCCATACCAGGATGGCCAGCGTGGCCAGCCAAGCCTCGTAGTAGTGGATCGTCTGGGAGGCGGGAACGATCCACCACGGAAGGATCCGCACCGCCTGCACGGGGAACCACAGCACGAAACCCGTAATGGCCATTACCGCCGTGCCCCACACCAGCGCCCAGTACTCCGCCTTCTGCGTGTAGTCGTAGCGGGGGAACCGCGGGTGCTCCTTTGTGCGCCGCAGGTGGAACAGCATGTTCTTCACGGCATCGGTCATGTCCCGCCACCGTGGCCACATTGCTCGGAACTCGATCTTGCCGCGCCGGTGAAACAGCACATACCAGACGTGACTCACGCCCACCACCAGCAGCACCACGGCCGCGATGCGGTGCACGTTTGACCGCACCGGCTCGCTCATCCCGATCGCCGCCAGCCCCCGCACCCACCACGCGTCCGGAAACCGCAGGGCAAAGCCCGTGATGACCAGCACGATGAACGCCGCGGCGTTGATCAGATGCTGCAACAGCTGCACCCGGTCGAGGCGCAGCACGTAGCCGATCTTACGCTCCTCCAGACGTCGCTCGATTAGGTAGTAGTTGAACACCACGAAGTTGTGCAGCAGCATGCCGCCGATCACCATCACGATCAACACGACGTAGATGTTGCGGATCCAGCGGTTGATTGGATTGGCGGTGATGGACGCGGTGGCATGGGTGTAGCTGGTGGCGAACTGCCGGTCCGCCCTCGGATGACACCGCCGGCAGGTGGCCACCACGTTGGCCGGATGGACGGTGGAGGCCGAGTCCGACTCCGGCAGCACCGAGTGGGCCCCGTGGCAGCTCACGCAGGTGGCGGCGCGCTCGTAGCCGCGGCGTGCCGTCCAGCCGTGGTAGCTGTCCTCGTAGGACCCCACCACGCCACCGGTCAGGCCGTACTTCTGGATGATCTCCGGATCGTTGTGGCACGTGCCGCAGGTCTCCTCAGCAAGGCGGGCCGCGTAGGTGTGTGCCGCGGGATCGTGGGGCGAGAGGATGTGATGCTCACCGTGGCAGTCGCTGCAGGTCGGGCTGTCCTTGAGGCCGGCGCGGAGCGCCCGCCCGTGGATCGACCGCCGGAACTCCTCCGCGATCTCGCTATGACATTGACCACATGTCGTGGGCACGTTCAAGCGGTTGATCTTCGACGCCGGATCGAGCGCACCCCGGAGATCATGCACGCCGTGACAGTCCGTGCAGCGGGCCGCGCCCTCCTCCCCCAGCCCGTGCACCGACTGAGCATAGGCCGTGTAGGTCTGCGGCAGGCGTACGAGGTGATCGGTCAGCAGGCCCGCCTCGCCGTGGCACGAGGCGCAGAGCATCGGCACGTTGGCGTGGGCCGTGGGCGACCCGGGATCCGAGCTGCGCAGAATGTCGTGGCCCCCGTGGCAGGTCACACACGTCGGAGCGTGCTGGTCTTGCCGCTCGAGGACGTACCCGTGGAGACTCCCCACGTACTCGCCCTGGATTGTCCCGTGGCAGCCGCCGCAGTTCGGGGACGGAGGATCATCCGGGTGCGGGAACCCTGCGTAGCCCTGGTGACACATGGCGCACCGGATTCCCAGCTGCCCGTGGATGGAGCCGGCCAGGCTGTCCCGGGTGACCACGAACCGGCCCCCGTCCTGTATCGGCGCGAACAGGGATGCCTCCGCATGGCACATGAGGCACAACTGGTCGTCCTGGGCGTCCGCGGGTGCGGCCAGACACAGCGACAGGACCGCAAGCGAGGATAGGGTGAGCGAGCTCGCGCGCATTATTTCTCCCCTCCGATTGAGCGGCGATTCTGCACCGCTCAGCACATCATCCCGTGTGAATGCTAAGCCGAGCCCATGTAGGGAGTTATGAAGAATAGATGAAGCCTACGAGGACCCCCCCAACGGCTCCATCTGGTGACACAGATGGCACGCCGCAGGCGCGTTGTGCTCCACCCTGTCCGTGTGGCACACCGTGCAGATCTGGCGGCTCCACTCGGTGAGCCCCTCGGCCTTGGCGCCGTGGCACTGCGAGCAGGTGGAGTGCGCGAACGCCAGGGCGTGGCTTCCCTTGGCGCCCTCCCGGTGGCACGAGAGGCATGTCGCCTCGGGCTGGTGGTGGGAGTCGTGGCAGGCGACGCAGTC
>JBDHDE010000108.1:0-6310 GCA_039591655.1 Gemmatimonadota bacterium | reverse complement strand
CTGTGGAGATTGAAGTCAGCGTGGATACAGTCAATGGCGAGATTGTGGTCGATACCATGATCGTCTCATACGTAGGGATCAACTGGCTCACCTGGAGCCGGGACGGACGCCACATCGCCTTCGACGAGCGGCCAGGTGCTGCGGATGCTCTGAACCTCATTGATCGCAGCACGGGTGTCGTGACGACACTGCTCACGAAGGCCGACCATGAGGCGGTCGCGGGTGGAACATTCGCCAGTTGGCCGAGTGCCCTCGACTGGGCGAGGACGCGCGACGAGATCCTCTTCTGGGCTTCACTCCAAACGGGCCGTCGCTGGGAAACGAACCTGTACGTCCTCCGCCTGCAGCCGGACGGCGCGGGCGGCTTCATCAGAGACGGATTCCCGGTGAAGCTGATACAAGGGTCACACGCCTCTTGGTCACCCGACGACTCGGAGATCGTGTACAACGACCGACAGGGACGGCTGCGGGTCTACGATGTCGCGACCGGCGAGACCCGGCGGCTCTCCGGCCGCGGCGGTGGGGTTGACTGGCGCGGGCCGCCGCCGGACAACTAGTCGGGGCGGCAACGCCACGTGTTGCCGAGAGGGGCCCGACAGCCGGGCCCCTCTTCTTACTCTCTCACACCGGCAAGGCAAGCCGGATCCGGTGCCTGCTACTTCCTTGCGCCTGCGCCGGCCACGGTGTCTGTACAAGGTGACCGATTGTGACGTTCAGGGCGGGGAAGTGTGACAGATCGTGCGGTCCACCGCGGGAAGTGTGACAGGATGTCGCGATTTGGGCCCGGCCCGCTCCGCTCTCCAGGCGCGTGCCTTAAGCCACTCGGCCACCTGTCCGAAAGGCCTTAAACCGTTGAAAGAGACTTAGTTAGGGGAGTTATGTTAGTTAGGGGAGTTATGTCAAGCCGGGCTTTGCTGTTGAGAGGCACATGGGGATCCCACCGTGGACGATCGCGGCAGTGAGCGTGAGGTGGTCGTGACAGCGCCTAATCTCTCACCTCCTCTAGCGCAGCACCGCGATCCGGTCCCGAAGCACCTCCAACAGTTCATTGAGTTCCGCGTCCCCATCCGCCCACAGCGCCACCACCCGCTGATAGAGGTCGGCCGCTTCTTTGCTGGCGCCTTGGCGCGCGCGGATCTCCGCCAGCCCCATCAGTGCGGGACCACGGTGCCAGACGCCGTCCGCTGCCACGCGGTACCAGTGGGCCGCCGCGGAGTCCTGGCTGGCTTCGCGTAAGAGCTCTGCGCGCAGGAACATCGGGAAGCGATCGGGGAGACGCCCGGCGAGGTACGTGCGCTCGGGAACGCCGAGCCAGGATTGAGCGCGCTCCCAGTAGGTGGCTTCTAGTAGGGATTCGAGAGCATGTGCAGGATCTCCGCCCGCCCGCCCGGCGATCGCGTCCAGCTCGGTGGCGAGATCCCCGGCGAAGCGACCGATCTCGGGGCTGTCCGGTTCGAAGTCCCGCAGCGCGGCTCGATTACCATCGAAGGTGCCCGTACGCCCCAGCCTCAGCGCCAGCCGCGCCAGCAGGTAGTGCCGGGCAGCAGCCTCTCCCGTTCCCGGGGAAGGACTCATGTCGGAGAGCGCTCGGAACGCCGCCTCGCTTCGCTCTGCCGAGCGGCTCGCAGGGTGAAGCGCGATCCAGGCCAGGTCCTGCGGCAACACGGTCCCGAGTTCGCCCTCGACGTTCCACAAAGTGCTCTCTGCCGCATCGAAACGTCCGGAAGCCGACTCGATCCGCGCCGCTCGCCGTGCTGCGACGGTTTGCGCCGTGTCGGTGAATGCGCGGGCGCCAAACTCTCTGATCAACGCGCGCGAGGCGCGCGGTGCGTGTTCGAGGGTCGCCCCAAGGAGCTGACCCATGGAGCCGGCCAGAACGGCCGCCGGGATATCGGACTCCACGACGCGAATCCGGTCGAATGGGAGTTGTATTGCCGAGCTGTCACCTGTGACGAGTGCTCGCACGAACTCCGCCAGTGCAATCCACAAGCTGTCCACCCCCAGAGAATCCAGGCGAGTGGCCCACACCCTCAACGCCACCGAATCCCCTTGGAGGCCCCCGATGTGGCTAAGGTGGTAGTACGCGGGGGCCAGGGCCGGGTCCAACGCGATCGCACGCTCGTAAGCCGGCCGAGCCTCGGCCAGCGTTCGGCCCTCAAACTGCCCCGTGTGCGCGAGCTGCTCTCCAAGCTGAAACCATCCGGCGAGATCGTCCGGGTACCTCCCGACGAACGCCTCGTACAACCGAATGGCGTCCACCTGACGTCCCTCTGCCCCTGCGAGTGCTGCGGTTAGACGCATTCGATCGCGCTGCCCCAAACGATCCTGATGTCGCAGCGCCAGGCGGAAGTGTGGTTCCGGATCTTCGATCTCGTCGTACGTGGCGACGTACCCGGCCCAGTACGATGCCAGCGCAAACGTGGAGTCGAGTGCTACGGCCTGAGTCAAGAGTCCGAAGTCCTCCTGCGTTCCCCTGCCGATGCGGAAGTTCTGAATCCCCGTCAAGTACAACCGCAGGGCCTCGTTCGAAGCCGTGGTTAGTCCCTCGAGACTGGAGAGAGGCGCCTCCTCGGCGATCAGGCCGCCGGCGACGAGTGTCCTCACCAGCTCGTCTACCAGCTCGAACAAGCGGTCCGCCGGTCCGGTCACGCTGGCATCGATGCGGTCATCATCTCCCGGTCCGTACACGCTCGCACGTACCTGCAGCGACCCCTCCACCAGCACCACGCTTCCTCGGAGCGCCCGGCCCGCCCCGAGGGTTGCCGACAGACGTAGTGCCTCGTGTGCCGTGGTCGGACCGGCAGAGGGTTCGGCGACCAGGGCCAAAGAGGCGTGCGGGTCCACCACGCGAAGCCCCCCAACTCCGTCCAGCTTGGTGCTGACGAGATCGACCATCCCTTCCCGGAGGTAGGCGAACTCGTCGCTGCCGCGCACTTCGAAGGGAAGCACGGTGAGAACGGCAGGGTCCGCGTCCGGGAACTCGGTTGCAGGAGCGCGGGGAATCAGGAACCAGGCGGCACCGGCAGCGGCCAGCAGGGCGGCGATACCGAAAAAGGCGGTCCGAGTCCGGCGTCCACCCGCCGCACCGGTGACACCTCGCCGCGGAGCGTCTCCAGCGCCGTGACCCGTGCGCAACTGACGGGCAAACTCCCCGGTGCCGGTCCACCGATCCGCCGGCGCCTTGGCCAGCGCCCGCTCGAGGGCGGTGTCCACGCTGGCGGGTACGGTGGATCTGATGCGCTGCACGGAAGGGACCGGATCCGTGGCCTGCTTCGCCATGATCACCTGCGCGGTCGCTCCGGTGTACGGTGTCTCGCCGGTCAGCATCTCATAGAGCACGGCCCCGAGGCTGTAGACGTCGCATCGCGCATCGAGTGCGCGTTCGCCACTCACCTGCTCAGGGCTCATGTACGCCGGGGTGCCTATCGAAAGCCCTGTTTCCGTGAGGCGTGCTTCACTCACGTGACGCGCCGCCAACGCGATGCCGAAGTCCATCACCATGGCCACGTCCTCGTGCAACAGGACGTTCTCGGGCTTGATGTCGCGATGAATCACGCCTTGGCGATGGGCGTAATCGAGTGCTGACGCCACTTGCTCAGTGATGCGAATCGCTTCGTCGATGGGGAGTTGTTTCTCCCGATTGATCTTGCCTCGCAAGGACTCGCCTGCGACATATGGCATCACGTAGTAGAGGCATACCTCACCCCCCGACACTCTCTCTGGGTCGCCGGGAGGGGAAGCGTCCGCTTGCGCTCTGTCTTGCGGCGAGGCTACAACCTGTCCCGAGTCGTGCAGTGGGAGGATATGTGGGTGGTTGAGCTTGGCGGCGATTTCGATCTCGCGGAGGAACCGGTCGGGGCCGAGGATCGCGGCGAGCTCCGGCCTCAAGATCTTGATGGCGACCTTGCGGCGGTGTTTGAGATCCTCGGCGAGGTAGACCGTGGCCATGCCGCCGGCACCGAGCTCTCGCTCGATGGTGTAGCGGTCCACAAGGGCCGCAGTCAGTCGATCCAAGAAGTCCGACATGGTGGCTAAAGATAGGAAGGCGAGGAGCGGCCGGCGAGACCTACAGTAGCCGCCCTCTGTCCTTCTCTCAACAGGCTCTCTCTTGGTTAGCCCCTCCGACACGGGGTGGAGCCGGATGGTCTGGAAACACCCCGTGGCCGCCATGGCCGTCCGCAGCCTCCGTTCGGAATGGAGTCGCGTCTCCCGTGCGACGAACTCCGGGAAGAACCGCCCCCACACCTTGCGGCGGTTCTGCTCCGGGGTGCGGGTGTAGAGGAGCAGCGCGCCCGACGGTCGGACGACTCGGGCGGCCTCCCCAAGGAACGCGGGGAGGTCAAAGTGGTGCAGGGCGTTGAACGGCAGGAGCGCGTCGAACTCGCCGGCCGCGAACGGGAGGCTCTCGGCGAGGGCGATGACGCGCTGCACCGACGCGACATCGAACGGGAAATGCGTGGCCAAGGCGCCGCTCGCGTGTCCAGGTCACGCAGGAGGCGGTACTGCGGCGCGAGCGCCGCGAAGTGCCGCCTCATCGATGGAGGCCTGACGGGCACGCTATGTCTCCCCAGCCATCGACCTCGTCGGCCCGGTGCAGTGGCTCACACTGGCGCCGCGGGCTCGCTTCTGTACTGTGAAGTTACCGTACTGGAGTCCGTCAAGCGCGGCTTCACCTCCCGCTAGCGTATCCTCAGCGGGTCCGTTCCTCCCCGGGGATCGGCGGGTTTCGTCCGAACGCCGCCGTACGCTTATTCCGAGAACCCCATTGGGCGCCGCCCCCGTATGGTATGTATTGAACTTCACGGGCCACAGTCAGGAGACCACAAGATGCTGGAGCAACGCACCCGTCCCTGGTCAACCGGCGTGTACGCGCTTCTTGTCGGCCTGACCCTCTCCCTCGTGCTACTTCCCCTGTGGGGTCACAGTGCGGGAGTCCCAAGCGAATTCTCCGAGGTTCAGACCTGTCCTGACGAGCTGTTGGGAGTGTGGAGGGTGGACCTCGATGCCCGAGCCCTCCTCACCGTGCAGCTCGAGGTCACCGAGGAGTCGTCGGGGCAGTACGTGGCCCGGGTCGTAGGCGCCAATGACGTCGATGAACGTATCCCCGTGCGGGTGAGCGATGGGCAGCTACGCTTCCAATCCACCATTCTGCCGGTCGCGTTCCACGGAGAGCTCTCAGACGATGGTCACGCGATAGGCGGCTTCGTGTACCACGGTTCGGCGGTGGCGCATACCCAACTCCGGGCGGTCGACGGTGGCGCCGCCCCGACATGGCAGGCCAACTGGAGTCTGCTGGGCGTCCCCGCCGATCGTTACCCCTTCGACCTGTACATCGTCCGAGAGGATGACGGGCTTCTGTACGGCTACTTCTTCTTCCGCGACCCGCGGCTCCCGTCGCTGTACGGCTACGGCCTCCAGTGCAGCGATGGCTCCATCGTAGTGGGGGAGAAGAACATCGGGCTGTGGTTCGAGGGCCGCTTTGACCGCAGCTCCGACGCACTGGATCTGACCGTGACCGGGCTCGGCGGGTCGGTGCCCATGGCGGCTGCCGGAGGCGCGCGTTCCCGAGAGTCCGTGGGAGCCCGACGTAGCCCCGCGTGAGTCCTCGGATGCCGGATATGTAGAGCGGGTGCCGATGCAGTTGGACGACGGCTGGGAGACGGCGACGCCCTCGTCGGAGGGAATCAAGGTCGACCTCGTCCGGGACCTGGTCGAGGCGATCGCCGAGCAGGAGATGACGCTCACCCACAGCGTCGTGGTGGCCCGCCGCGGCAAGTTGGTGGTCGAGGAGTACTTCTACGGTTTCGACCAGACCACATGGCACGATATGCGGTCCGCCTCGAAGACGGTCACCTCGGCACTGGTCGGGTTGGCCATCGATCGGGGGACGATCCCGAGCGTTCACGCTCCCGCCCTGACGTTCTTCCCGACGTATCGGCAATACGCGAACTGGGACAGCCGCAAGGCGCAGATCACCGTGCACGATCTGCTGACTATGAGCTCCGGCTTGGACGCGAACGATTCCGATCCCCAGTCGGTCGCTGCCGAGGGCAACTACCAGTCCCAGGCCGCGCAGCCGGACTGGACGAGGTTCGCCCTGGATGCGCCGATGATAGCCGATCCCGGCTCACGGCTGCTCTACGGGAGTGCGAACCCGCTCATACTCGGTGGCATCCTGCGGGAGGTCCTGGAGGAGCCGGTGGAATGGTTCGCCCATCGCACCCTGTTCGGACCCCTGGGGGTCGAGGAGTACAGGTTCTTCCACGATCCTGCCGGGGTCGTCTACATGGGTGGCGGGATGTACATGCGT
>JBDHDE010000107.1:0-6024 GCA_039591655.1 Gemmatimonadota bacterium | reverse complement strand
TGATCTCCCACCCTTCACGCCGACTCGCGATTCCCTGCGTCTGTCTCCTGGCCATCGCCTCGATGGCGTCATCGGTGTCCGGGCAGACTCGCGACGAAGGACCCTGGTGGCCGCATGCGGAATGGGGGCCCGACGATCAGGCAGGGGCCTCGAATCGTGTCACTGCGGAGAAGATCCTCGAAGCCGTCTCCCTTGTCACGACTGGGAAGGTCTACGAGCTGGGACACACCTACGAACGCGGCATGCCGCTGGTCGGTCAGCGCACCTACGCCATGTTCATTCCCGGCATGCCGACGGGGGGTCCCTTCGGAGATCAAGACATCGTCTACAATGACGAGTTCCTGTGCACCGAGATCGGTCAGGTAGGGACCCAGTTCGACGGTCCCGGGCACATCGGTAGACGGATGACCATGGCCGACGGCTCGACCGTGGATGTCTACTACAACGGTTTCACTTCTGGTGAAATGGAAAGCCCGTACGGTCTCCGCGAGCTCGGAGTGGAGAACGTCAAGCCGTTCATCACGCGGGGCATCCTCATCGATGTGGCGGGCTACAAAGGGGTCGAGACTCTGCCCAACGGCTACGTGGTCACGTTGGCCGACGTGCAGGGTGCCCTGGCCCGGCAGGGGTTGAGCGAAGCGGACATCCGAAGGGGTGATGCGCTCCTGTTCAACTTCGGCTGGTTCCGGCTGTGGCCGGACGCGGGACGCTTCAACAGCAACTGGCCGGGTATCGGAAAGGACGTGGCCGAGTGGGTGCTCGAGCGCGAGGCTTCTATGGTCGGCTCCGACGCGGCTACGGACGAAGCCGGCCTGGCCGTGCACTACGATCTGATGCTGCTGAACGGCGTCCTGAACCTTGAGTTCATGACCTTCGAGACGCTGCTGGCCGACGAGGTGTACGAGTTCCTGTTCGTGTTCACGCCGCTCCGGCTGAAGGGCGCGACAGGGTCGCCGGGGCGCCCGCTGGCCATTCGCTAACCGACGGGCTGGGCGTCAATCGGAGTATTCGGTTCATGCGCGGGGTCGTTAGGCCACAGCGAAGGATTCCTCAAGGAGGAGTTGGCTACGAATGGTGATACGCGGTTATCGGTCGTCAGATCTGGATGGCTGTAGGGCTTTGTGGGCCGAGATGAATCAGCGTCACAGAGACATCTACGGCGATCCGACCATTGGTGGCGAGAATCCTGGATTGGAGTTTGACAATCATCTGGGCCGAGTGGGGCCGGATCTCATCTGTTGGATCTGATGCCCGCAACGCGGGGATTGGCCGTCAGCTAGTAGAACATGCTGTGGAGCAGGCGAGGGACCTGGGTGTGCTGTGTCTCAGCGTGAAGCCAGTCGCTAGGAACAAGGAGGCAATCGCGTTCTTCTACGATGCTGGTTTCCGCACTCTTGGTCACATACAGCTTTTCATGTGGCTTGGTGACTCTTTTCCCGCTCAATGGAAGACCGGTCCGGAGCTGTTCGGCAAGCCGTTCGAATACTAGGAGAGCGTCCGCCAAGCTGCCGTTTAACCCGCGCGTGCACCTGAGCAGGGTCGTCAGGCGGCGTCGCGTACACGTTCCGTCAACCTCGGAGGACATATGGGCCGCACAGCACTAGTCACCGGGATCGCCGGCATCCTGTTTCTGGTCGTCGGCTGCGCACCGGATGACGCGGACAGGAACAAGGATACCGTGCGCCGAATGATCGAAGCCATCAACGCCCGGGACTTCGAGGTACTGGACGAGCTCGTTGCAGATGATGTCCACCGGCACAGCGGCGCCACACCCGAGGTCACCGTGGAGAACCTTGAGCAGTTCAAAAGTTTCCTGCGTCAGGATCTCGCCGCGGTGCCTGACGCCCAGCAAGAGATTCATTTCATGCTGGCCGAGGATGACCGGGTGGCGGTGTACGTGACCTACCGCGGTACCCAGCGGGGGCAGTTCGGGCCGTTTCCACCGAGCAACAACAGCCTCGAGCTTCCGTTCATCGGGATTCTGCGCTTGGAGGACGGGAAGATCGCCGAGATCTGGGTGGAATGGGACAATCTGAATGCGCTAACCCAGCTAGGTCATTTCGCGCCTCCTGCAAAAACGGACACCACGCCGGAAGCATCATGATGGACAAGACGCCGCCTAACCCGCACATGGAGCTGCGGAGGCGCGCAGGATCTAGAGGAAGTCGTGATTGTGTGGCAAGTTAGACGTAGAACAGATGGGTTTCGGAGGGGCTGCCGGGCGAGTACGCCTGCAGCTCATGCGCGAAACCGTAAGGCGGCTCTGCTACGACACCCACAGTACTACTGTCGCTTGTCCAACCCAGTGATGTGAGCCCGGTCGACCCGCTTGCCAATAGGGAGGGGAGCCATGATCGTTCTTCTGATTGCCGCGTTGCAGCAGCCAGCTTCGCTCCCGCAGGCCGTCGCAGACACGTCGCCTTTCCGGCGTCTCGAGCTCCCCGCCCCGAGCCAGACCCGGACTGCCTCAGGAATGCCGGGGCCGCGATACTGGCAGCAGCATGCCGACTACACAATCCGCGCTTCGCTCGACACTGGGACTCACTTGCTCTCGGGAAGCGCGGCGATCCGGTACGCCAACAATTCTCCGGATACACTGCGATACGTGTGGCTCCACCTCGAACAGAACCTGTTCCGTCCCGATAGCCGCGGCGCCGCGCTGAACGCCACGCCGAATAACCAAGGCATGCACTTCGGGGGAGAGTGGTTTGGGGGTGCGGGGATCACGGTCACTGCCGCTGCCGCTGTCCGAAGCTCACCCGGAGGAGACACACTACGGACGCCGCTCGCCATGCATGTGAATGGCACGGTGGCACGCATCGATCTCGACCGGCCCCTCGCTCCGGCTGGGATCGTCACGCTCGACCTGGCCTTTGCGTTCCAGGCTCCAGAAATGGGAACGTTCCGGACCGTGCACGGTGAGGTGGGCGAGGGTCGCATCTACGAGATCGCGCAATGGTATCCCCGCATGGCGGTCTACGACGATGTACGTGGATGGAACACCGACCAGTACCTCGGCAACGGTGAGTTTTACCTCGAGTACGGTGATTTCGATGTCTTCATCACGGTGCCGAGGAGCTTCATCGTGGCGGCACCCGGAACACTGGTCAATGAGGCCGAGGTTCTGACACCGGCGCAGCAGGCTCGGCTGGCCGCTGCGCGGCGTTCCGACTCGACCATCGCCATCATCGAGAAGGCGGAAGCCGGAGAGCCGTCGTCGCGCCCACCCAGCACGGGTGAGGCCATTACCTGGCATTTCCGTGCGAGAAACGTGCGGGACTTCGCCTGGGCCGCTGCGCCTCACTTCCGCTGGGATGCGGTCGCGTGGGACGGAATACTGGCGCAGTCCTTCTACCCGGCGACTGCACCCCCGAGCTGGACGTGGAAGGGCCGGCCACCGGATTCCACTTGGGCACACTCCGCAGAGGTGGTGCGGTTCGCCATCCAACACTACTCCGAGAAGTGGTTCCGCTATCCCTATCCCACCGCGATCAACGTGCACGGCCCCACGGGCTCGATGGAGTACCCCATGTTGTGCTTCTGCGGCACGGGCGCGAGCGTCCGGGATCTCACAGCCGTGACGCTGCATGAGATGGGACACCAGTGGTTCCCGATGATCGTGGGCTCGAACGAGCGCGCCCACGCGTGGATGGACGAGGGCTTCGCCAATCTCGTCAGTATCTACGGGTGGAGGACCTCGTATCCCGCGGAGTCATTCGAGGTGACGGACCAGGCGGTGGATCACTGGACCAAATCGGCTAGCAGCTGGGGTCTGGCAGACCGATGGATCGCTGCAGCGACCCGCACCCGCTGGCGAGACGAGCCGCCGATGATCGACCCCGATCGCGCGAGCCCCGGATGGTCGCAGTACGTCAAACCGGCCGCCGCGCTTTACCTCCTGCGCCATCACGTGCTGAGCGATACCAGCCGATTCGACTCCGCGTTCCGTGAATACCTGCGCCGCTGGGCCTTCAAGCATCCGACACCCGCTGACTTCTTCCGCACGATGGAGGACGCACTCGGAGAAGACCTGTCGTGGTTCTGGCGCGGGGTCTTCTATCGGACGGACGTCGTGGATCTGGCGGTGGACTCGGTCGTCTCCGGCCCTGATACGACGGGGCGCCGCATGACGAGGATTCACCTGGCGAGCCGCGGAGGTCTCCCGATGCCGGTTGCCTTCCGTCTCACGTTCGCCGACGGCACCACCGAGGCAGTCCGACTGCCTGTGGAGATCTGGTATCGTGGCAACCAGTACGTCTACGCCCGAGAGTTTCGGGTCGAGGTCAACAGGGTCGAGATCGACCCGGCGCAGGTGCTGCCCGACGTGCGGCGGGAGAACAACGTGTGGCCCAGCCCGCTGTAGCCAGGGCGAGACCGAGTGGAGCGCAGAGCATGCTGAGACGCAGCATCGTTCTCATCGCAGTCGCCATCATCTGGGCAGCCGTCATCGCCGCAGCGGCGTCGATAGCACGCGGCTCCGAACTATACGACAGGCTGTTGCTAATCCTCGGTGGCGGCGCTGCAGCTACGATCATTGTGGTTGGCGGTGGTCTCACCAGTGCGAGACGGAAGTAGGACCGCGAACGCCGCCTAACACGCGCATGGAGCTGCGGAGGCGCGCGGAATCCAGAGGAAGTTGTGATTGTGTGGCACGTGAGACCGAAAGCTAGGTGGTTTCCGCATGACTGGATGGCCTCCGGCGCCCCGCTGGTGTTACGTTGTACAGCGATGTCTCTAAACGATCCACTTCCGTTTCGACTCAAGATCACCGGCGAGGACACGCTTGACTGGCGGGGTGCGAGATCCATTTCGTATCGGCTGGACGGGCTACTGCACTTGGTGGGTGAAATGCTCACGTTCGAGTGGGCCGCGACGCGACACACCCAGCGGGTCTCCCTCTCCGGGGTGAAGGACGAGGTTGACGAGTCGCCGGTCGGCACCGTTGAGATTCCCCGGCGTTGGATCGCCCGGGCGCGGGTTCGTGGTGGATGGTGGGCGCCACGCTTGCAGCTGTGGGCTCAGCGGATTGACGCCTTCGACGGCATCCCAGGTGCCCGCCCAGGAACGCTCACCCTACGCATCCATCGCCATGATCGGACGCACGCACACGCCATCGCCGAGGCGATCATCCCGGCGGCGGCGGCCGCACTCCCCGCAGACTCAGGCTCTCTTGAGAGGCGCGACCGCGATGTGCCTCGCCTAAAGAACGGGTCCTAGTTGCCGAAGCCCTGCGGCGGTCGCCGCGTAACCCGCGCATGCACCTGCGGAGGCGCTAACGTGCCGACCCCACGCTCGCCAGAATTCTATGGCCGATATCTGAGCGCCCATTCGTAGAACGGCGCTCGCGAGTTTCCCCCCGTACGACCTTCGGCACTGTGTTGTGAGTTGAAGAGGGGTGGGGCGGGGTCTCTCTGTCTGGCCCATCTGATTCCTGACCCATAGCTTTAAACCAGTGCCAGCCCAGGTCACTCCATGACCGACCTGCTGGACCGCCTCAAGATAGCATTAGCCGACCGCTACCGCATCGAGCGGGAGTTGGGTAGTGGTGGGATGGCGACCGTCTACCTCGCCGAGGACCTCAAGCATCATCGGCACGTAGCCCTCAAGGTGCTACGCCCGGAGCTGGCTGCAGCGTTGGGACCCGAGCGGTTCTTGCGCGAGATCGAGATCGCGGCCGGGCTCACCCATCCCCACATTCTCACGCTCATCGACTCGGGTGAGGCCGGAGGATTCCTGTACTACGTCATGCCCTACATCGAGGGCGAGACGTTGCGGGACCGGATGAATCGGGAAGGGCAACTCCCGCTCGACGATGCCTTGCAGATTACTCGCGAAGTCGCGGCGGCCCTGAGCTACGCCCACAGCCACGATGTGATCCATCGCGACATCAAGCCGGAGAACGTGTTGCTCTCGGCAGGTGAAGCCGTTGTGGCGGACTTTGGCATTGCCAGGGCCATCTCCGAAGCCGGTGGAGAACACCTCACCGAGACGGGCATCAGTATCGGCACCCCGGCCTACATGAGT
>JBDHDE010000106.1:0-5297 GCA_039591655.1 Gemmatimonadota bacterium | reverse complement strand
GAGGCGCAGTCGATCGGGCTCCAACCACTCGACCGAGTGTACCATCCCCTCAAAGCCCGGTGTGAGACTCGTAACCTCGCCGGTTTGCGCATCCGCCACATAGAGCATCCCCGCGTGGGGATCCCTCGGGTCGGCGGCGCTGATGTAGGCGAGACTCTTCGAGTCGGGGGACCACGTGAACTGGCCCAGCTTGCCCGGGTTATCCACCAGCTTCTCGACCGCGCCCGTGCTCACATCGAGCATGTGGATCCGCTTGAACATGTAGATGTCGTCTATCAGGGGGCGCGGTGCCAGGGCGAGCGCCAACCGGCTCCCGTCGGGCGACCACTCCATACCGAGCACACTCCCCGGCACCTCCACACGTCTGGTTTCGTTGTCGTCGGCCGTCCAGACGTACAACGCGATCGGATTCCAGTCTTCGTCCATCACGCGCTGGCGGAAGCCGAGCTCCCGGGCGGCGGCTCGCTCCGGTGGGGGCGGGTCGGCCGCGCTGAACGCAACCGCCCCGCCGTCCGGCCTCCAGCGGTACTGCCGGATGCCGCGCTCAGCTACGAAGACACGCACCGCTTCACCACCGCCGACGGGCAGCGCGTAGAGCTGCCGACCAACGTCCCCGTCGCGGCGCTCCAGGAACGTGATTGACGCTCCGTCCGGCGACCACGACACGCCGCCGATGCTCCTCTTGCCTGCGACGAGGGGGACTTCACCACCGTCTTCGTCCAGCATGTGGAGTGTGTGGTAGGCGGAGCCGGGTCCATCGTCGGGGGTACGTGGTTCGGAGCGGGTGAACGCGATCCTCGCACCGTCGGGACTGGGATAGACACCGCTCACGCTCTTCATCGTGACGACATCGAGCGGTGTGAGCTCCTGCTGAGCCGCCACGCCGGCTGGGACAAGGACCGCTATGACCGAGAGACATATGACCTGTCTAAGACTCCTCATCACTTCCTCCCTGAGCGTTGTGCCATCGGTCTGCGCGACCGAGTGCGCTGCAAGAATCTGCCACAAAGACGAAGGCCCCGCTAGAAAGACGGGGCCCGTAGCTCGACGCGTGGGACAAACGCTTACCTCACGCGGTATCTAAAGAGCGAAAGCCCCAATGACTGCTAAGGCATTGGGACCCTTCAAAATAGCGGACGAGGGACTCGAACCCCCGACACGCGGATTACGATGAGCTTGCCGACTCGGGACGGCTCGGCCCTCCTCGCGCTAACTCGGTACGAGTTGTACACCTAGCTGCACAAGCTGTCACGAGTATCACGAGTCGATACGAGCTGTATCGAGGGCGAGTCCCACAGTCTGTCCCATCGTCATTGTAGATGGCAGGCGGGTGTCTCCGCGTGGGACCGTCAGGCCACCGCCCTTATAAGGATCGCGCGCGCAAAGCGAGGGTTGCCAGGCGGGTTGGCCGGGGAGCTGCAGAGGGTCTGAGCGGGGGTTCCCTCTCCCGGCACCCCGCCATCTTGCGTCAGCGGGGAAGTGCTCGCACCTTGGCCCTGAGAGGG
This sequence comes from Gemmatimonadota bacterium, assembly GCA_039591655.1. Lineage (GTDB taxonomy): Bacteria > Gemmatimonadota > Gemmatimonadetes > Gemmatimonadales > GWC2-71-9 > WVYX01. The sequence continues at coordinate 3,792 of JBDHDE010000106.1, read as the reverse complement.
CGGGCATCGCGTTTGGGCCGCCGTTGCGGAGGCGTTGCAATTCGCGTTCGGAGGAATCAACCATGGTCGAGGGGCTCGAGCGGCTCGGGATCTTCGAAGGCCTGACGCGGGACCAGCTGCACACAGTCGGGGAGCGGTGTGAGATCACCACCGTCAAGCGGGGCGAGACGATCTTCAGGGCTGGTGAACCAGCCCAGTATCTGCTCTTTGTGCGCTCCGGACGGGTCGAGCTTCGGTTTCAGGTGGTGTACGCCGGTACCCCCAGTGAGTACCCGCTGGATACCGTCACAGCCAACGGAGCGTGTGGCTGGTCAGCGATGATCCCTCCCCACAAGTACACGCTCACCGCCTACGCGGTGGAGGATTCGGAGCTGCTCCGGATCAAGCAAACCGACCTGCAGTATTGCTGTGACGCCGATCCCCGGACGGGCTCCGTCGTCATGGGGAACATCGCGCGGACCGTCGGCAAACGCTACGAGCGCGCCCAGCAGATCCTGGTGGGGGAAATCCAGAACAACCTCAGACAACGGGATCCCTTGGCCGGTTGACAGGCCAGCGTCCCTGAGTTGGGTCGCCCCCGCGCGGGACCGGACTGTCCTCCTCGCGCTAACTCAGTGCGACTTGTACACATAGCTGCACAAGCTGTGCCGAGTATCACGAGGTAGAACGAGCTGTACCGAGCCAGAGTCCCACGGTTCGTTCCATCGTCATTGTAGATAGGAAGCGTGGTGCCCTACCCCTTCGGCCGCAGCGACTCTTGAAACGCGAGAAGAACACCGCGCGAAAACGGTAACTCATTGCGTCGCAGCTTTATACGCGAGATTCGCGATCGCGGTGTCCTGCACGCCCGTTCCGGTCAGGTCACAAACGGTGATTTCGTCATCCGTCGCACGTCCCTTCTGCGCACCGATGGTCAGTTCTCCCAGCTCGATGATGTCGAGACCGGCGGGGAGTTCACCATCCTGCAACAGATGCTGAACTTCCCCATTCGCACGACATTGTGACAGGGTGTCGCAGACCAGTTTGTCCGCCTTCAACAACAGCTCTGGATCCAGCTCCTGCTTCCCGGGGAGGTCGGCACCAACCGCAGTGATGTGCAGGCCCGCATGCAGGGCATCGGCCGTGATCAGTGGCCGGTCGCTGGCGGTTGCTGTAATCACAACCTGACTGGCCGCGACAACATCATTAGGTGAATCACTGACCCGAACGTCTAGACCATGCTTCGCGGTCATTTCCGCGGCGTACGCCTGCGCTCTTTCCCGGGACCGGCCCCACACCAGTACGTTCTTAAACTCTCGTAGTAACGCCAGACATTCGACCTGGTAGCGCGCTTGCACGCCGGTGCCGATAACGCCGACGGTATCGACAACAGATGGCGCCAAATATTTGGCGGCCACGGCTCCTGCAAGGCCGGTCCGCAAGTCGGTAAGGTAGCCGTTATCCAGCAGGATCACTTCGCAAAAACCGGTCTCTGCATTCAGCAATACCATCATGGCGCTACCCGCCGGCAAACCCTTCGCCGGATTGTCGCAAAAGCCGGAAGCTATCTTTATGGCGATATACGGTATGCCTTTTACGTAGGCACTCTTTACATCGATGTCGCCGTCTTGATCCTTCGCAGAGATGTGCATGATCGGCGGCATACTGACTCGATCCTGTTGCAGCCAACTGAATGCCGCCTCTACAGCCGCGAGGGCTTCATCATTCATACCGACCGCCTGCCGCAATTCTGTCTCATTCAGGATTCGAGCACTCATCAGAAACCCTCTCCAGCGCAATGCCAGAGGCTAGGCGCCCCCGCTCAAGAGCCTGAATCGAGGTTCAGCGCAGTCTGCTGCTGATCGGTCCCGGTGGTACCACCGGGGCTGGCCCGCGTCAGTTACCTGGTGGCGGCAGGTCGGAACTCACGTGCGCAGCAGCGGTGAGCCACGTGCCATCTGACTGCCGCTCCAGGACGACCAGTTGCTTCATGGCGACAGGCCCCTCGACGCCTTCGAGTGTCGCCGTGGAATTGGTCGTTACCCAGGCCCAATCGCCACTGCCATGGATCTCGATGTCCGAGAACGAAACCGACAAGGCGACTGGGGAGCCCGTCTCGCTCGTGTCTTCGCCCCATGCGCGGATCGCTTGGCGGCCACGAATCACCGGCGTGTTCTGGAACATCAACAGCCCGTCTTCGGTGAAGCCATTCGCCCATGCTTCGTTGTCCTCCGGGGACAGGTTTCGGGCGACTTCGTCCAAGTATTGCCGAATGGCGTCCCGGTCGGCATCGGTGAGTTCTGCCGGGGGTGGCGGCGAACAACCGAGTGCGAGGGCGAGGCCGGCTGCCACAGGTAGGAATGTTCGTGTCATGGCGGCTCCTATTAGACTGAGCCAAGAAGCTATCACCGGGAGGTGACGGCCGTAATAGCCAGCCACACCCCCGCACACTTCCGCGACGGCCTGGACGCCAGAAACGCGAAAGCCCAACGAGTGCTAACCCGTTGAGGCTCTCGGCGATAGCGGAGGAGGGACTCGAACCCCCGACACGCGGATTATGATGAGCTTCAGAGTCTAGAACGGTGGATCAGCCGTCACATAGCCGCGTCAAATTCACTCCGGTACCGGGCGATCCCGCCGGCCGCCGGAATGGCCTCCCGTTCAAACACGACTATCATGAAGGCCTCGTCCGGTACCCCTTCCCACTGGCTGGAGATGTTGTAGCGGGACGCCCTCTCGAAGCCGAACCTGGGATAGTAGTCAGGATGTCCCAGGACGATCACAAAAGGGCAGCCTGACCCGCGCAGGTGAGCCAGTCCATGCCGGACAAGGAGGGACCCTATGCCACGCCTTTGGCGAGATGGATCGACCGCCATCGGGGCCAAGCCCATACCGTCCCTCGAGCTGCCGTCCAACGTGACCGGAGTGAAGAGGATGTGTCCTACGACGGCGCCATGTTCGATCGCGACATAGGAAAGGAAACCGTCGCAAGTGGCTCTGAGCTCATCCACGATGTTAGCCTCCGCATCGTCGCGGAAGGCAATGGTATTGAGCCGGTGGATCGCGGCCTGATCGCTCGGACGTTCTTCTCTGATCTCGACCATTTCTGGCCTAAGCTACGGTATGGAGGGTGGAGGGACCAGATTCGGCAGCGTGCCGACGCCTCTCAGCGCACACAGTCCAGCACACCTAGGCCACACGTGCGGCGGACTCATCGTGACTCATCGTGACAAGCTGCCGCGGGTGGCGCCCTAGCGGTGCCACGCTGTTGCCGAGATCTTGTGCTTACATTTCCCCACTGACGGTAACACCAACCAGGGCGTTGGCCCGACTGCCCCGAGGCTTCGTGGCATGACCGACACATCCCCGTACTGCAGCGCTTGCGAACGGCCCTTGGGCCCCGACGATCTGTTCTGTTCCAAGTGTGGCAGGCCGACGCCCCTCAACCTCGATCCCGACGCCACGGTCCGCGTCGATGAAGCGTCCGAGAATTCCAGTCCGCTCGACGCCGGTCCGCACCCGGGCCGGCACCGCTGAGCGAACAGGAGGAAACATGACCCGGCGTAGGATCGGCCTGCTCATCTTCGCCGCACTGTTGATCATCGGCATCGCCGCCGCCGGAGACTTCCCGGAACACAACGGCCACTTCGGATTCTGGTCCGTCCTGCCGCCCGCAGTCGCCATCATTCTGGCCTTCGCCACCCGCGAAGTAATCACCTCGCTGTTCATCGGGATCGCGCTGGGCGGCGTGATCAGCGGCAAGCTGAACATCGTGCAGGAGTACCTGATCCCGTCGGTGGGCAGCGAGAGCTA
>JBDHDE010000105.1:0-5385 GCA_039591655.1 Gemmatimonadota bacterium | reverse complement strand
GCCCCCGTGAGCAGGAGCCGCGCGTGTCTAGGCGAGTTTCACTCGACGCGCTTCCCCAACCGGCGCCATCGAATTGCTGTGATCCTCTGCAGAGGAAACAGTCCGTGCTTATCGTAGCTGTAGTAAATGCGCATAGGACGGCCCTTGACAGCCTCCGTACTGACCAAGCCGAAGTAGCGGCTGTCAAATGAGTTGTCTCGATTATCCCCTAAGACGAACACAAATCCGAGTGGGACCTCGATTGGACCCCAGTTCTTGAGTGAAGGTCCGTACGAGTCCGGATCGCCGCCGACGAAGTATCGTTGCTGCCAGCTGCGCATCCGGGGGTCGGTTGGATCATTCAACGGATCCCTCGAAACCGCATACGGCTCCATGACGGCCCGTGCGTTACGATAGAGAACGTTGTCGCTCATCGCCAATGTGTCGCCTGCCACCCCAGCTACCCGTTTGATAACCATAACCGTGGGATCGAGCGGCCACTCAAAGACCACCACTGCTCCAGGCCTAATGCGTGCGGGATCGATGATCTTGGAGGCATATAGATAGTCGCCGACGAGCAGCGTGGGCTCCATGGCTCCCGAGGGGATCTTGAACGCCTCAACCAGATTGACTATGACGAGGGCTCTGATCCCTGCGTGGGCTAACGCTAGGCCTACGACGGCCGCGACGTAGACCCATACTTGATTGTAAGGTCTCAACTGATAGTCGGCTGGCGCGCGAGCGGCGGTCTTCCAAGCACCGACGGCGGCCAAGAGGTTGACACCGACTCCGCCCACAGCTACTAGCGGAAGAGTGAAAGGCCCCAGAGGGAACGTCAGCAGTGAGACAGCCGCCACGCCCGCAGTGAGTAAGAGAATAGCGTACCAGCACAGTCCACGGCGGGGCTGGCCAGCATAGAGATGGCCAAGGCCGACGAGCAGCACACTCAGCGCCACCGCGAGCCACGGATTACGTGAGTACCGCCCCGAGTCTGGTGCTCCCGCATGCACGAAGTTGCTCTCTTCGGACATCATGCGCGCAACCTCGACTGCTATCGGAAGTTCACTTCGCTGGCGCAGTGGTCAGATGGGCGACCTCCCCACCAGGCGCGCCGCCCGATCAATGACTGGACCTGGTTGGTGCCAGGCGTTCATATCAACGAGTTCCTTTGGAAACGTACCACGCCTCCGCAGGTGCATGCGCGTGTTAGGCGTCAAACCCCCGTATTATCACCGTTGTCCTCTGAGTCTACAGCGTTGGCGTCATGTGTAGGTAAGTAAAGGACAAGAATAGACACGATCACAGCGATGGCAAATAGACTGACTTGAATAGAGCGCTCTTCTATGATGAGGATAGCTGAAAGTGGAATAGTGATCCAGATCAATACAATAAGTACAATCTTCAGCTTTGAGGATATGCCTTTTCCCTCACGATAACTCTTGATGTAGGCTCCGAATAGTCGATGGTTGATGAGCCAGTTGTACAAAGACTTGGATCCTCGGATATAACATGCTGCTGCTAATAGGAGAAAAGGAGTAGTTGGCACCAGAGGCACTAGAATGCCGATGATCCCAAGAACTAAAGAGACATGTCCCCCGAGTATGAGAAGAGCCCTCACAGCCTAATCCTTTCATGAGACGGTTCTCCGTTCATCTGGTTTGTCTCTCGTCATGAGAGTATGCCTCATCGATCTCAACGCGCGCACAAGGTTGACCCGCGTTCCGCAGGTGCATGCGCGTGTTAGGCAGCATCTGTTAAGTCTCAAGCTCGTCGATAACGCGCCGGTGACATTCAGAGCAGAGACTGTGTGTGATCTGAGGCAGCGTCGGCGCGGCAAATAGATTGAGCTGGGCAATCGCCTCCTCGACTTCCAACCAGTCATGGTTGACGCGCACGCGCTTGCACCAAGCACACATCCGTAGGAAGGCGTCAGAGCGAGGCGTTTCTGCCGCCACCAATGCAACGGGGTCTCGCGGCTCCTCACGTAGCAGCTCCGATGATAGTTCCAGTGCCCCGCCGTCGAGTCTGCTAACTGTTAGGCGCATGTAGCGTCGGCAAGTGGGGCTGTCGCAGCGAAACGGGACCATTCGGGGTCTGCCATCAGTTCGTACTTTCGCGAACAGCTGGCGGTAGAGATGTCGCGTCTCATAGTCAGTGATGAACTCCCACAAGGACCGTCCCAACACCGCGGAGGGGGCCAGGTCGGCGGCAGCATTCCGGCGCCCGAACTCCACCCATTCAGGCGACACAAACTGTAGCGTATCGTCGATGTCGATCCGATAGCGGTAGATAGTCAACGCCTGTCCCTGCTGCCCGGGTTGAGACGCTGCCTAACGGTTTCGCGCATGAGCTGTGGGCGTGGCCAACCGCCATCCACGCGGAGCCCTATTAGTTCTCGGCCTACCTGCCACACAATCACAACCTTCTCTAGATCCTACGCGCCTCCGCAGGTGCATGCGCGTGTTAGGCGGTGCGCTCCTTCGAAGCCTCGGGCGGGGGCACCTGTAGCGTTCCTCCACGCACGGTCGAGCCCACGACGATGGCTGCACCCACCAGCACAAGATTCTTGATGATATACTGACCTTCCAGCGTTGGCGAATACGGGAACGCAGCAAAAGTCTCTGAGGGGAAGAAGACCAGCGGGAGCATGGCGCCGGGCATTTGGATGAACAACAACAAGAGTGTCAAGCGCAACAAACGGCCCGTGATCAGCCCTATGCCAATGAGCGTCTCCCATACGGCAAGGAGCGGTAGCGCCAGTGATGGCTCAACCACGCCCAGAGTGAGGCGTTCGATGGTGCGCGCCGCGAGATCAGCCGCAGGACTCCATCCCGGCACGAACTTGATGGCGCCGAACCAAACAAAGACAACACCAAGGGCAAGCCGCGTAAGCGTCACGCCGTGCCGAGCCATCCAGGCTGTGATGCGGAAGTCGACGTGCTCGAGGCGGGTGGGCACGGTCATCATGGTTCTCCGTTTATGAACGGCGGACGCACCGCCTAACGGCTTCGCGTATGAGCTGCGGGCGTGAGGGCCCGGCCCGGCAGCCACACGGATAGCCGTTAGTTCTGGATCTAACTTGGCACACAATCACGACTTCCTCTAGATCCTGCGCGCCTCCGCAGGTTCGTGCGCGGGTTGGGCCGTGTACGGGGCGTCGGCAACAGAGCTACGTGGCTCTACAATGCAGGAACGGGAAGTCCGGCGCCGGATCAAACCGATGATCCACATCCGGCGGTAGGGCAAACGCCTCGGCAATGCGGTTCAACATATTGAAGTACGCCGCCACAAAGATCGCCTGCGCCACCTCCGCCTCGCTCCAACCAGCTGCCAGCGCCGGGCCTACCTGGGCGTGCGCTGACGAAGGGTCGACGGTCATCCGCTCGGCCAGGAGCAGCAAGGTCTTCTCTTTGGCCGAGAAATCGGACGCGGCTATGTCGGTCTGCAACTGAAGGACTTGATCCCCCGATAGCCCCTCCCTCTCCAGATAACACACGGCGCTCGAGAGACAATACGGACACCGGTTTCGCGAATCAGTCACCGTCGCGACCATCACCTTCATCCGCATGCTGAGCGGGGGCTCCTCGAACGCTGCCCACACGTCCCAGAGAGGCCGGACCATCTGAGGGTTGTAGTGCCACGCCCGCACTGAATTCCAAAGCGGTTGCTCCGGAAGCAGGTTGGTCTCCGGTGTTACCTCCGGAAGCGGGAGCGTTGGCTGCTGAGGGCGCTGGGCAAGAGACTGCGGCCTGCACGGCGCGCCGAGGAGCAGAACAGCCAAGAGTGGGGCAACGACGTTCGTCTGTTTAGCTCTCATATTACCTCCCACGCTGGCACATGTCTGCGGCCCCACCTCAACGACTTCCCTTGGAAACGGTCGGCGCCTCCGCAGGTGCATGCGCGTGTTAGGCGGCGGCACCCATGAAGAACCGAACGACGACTGGCTCATCGCCTGGGACCCCTTATTTCTTGGTGTATTGCGACCCACCCCACGTTAGAGTATCGCCAACGATAGAATAGGGACGGCTATAGTCGCTCAACCGACGTTGTGGAGAGCCGTACTGGTTCTGAATCGTTACTGTAAGAATTCCATCTTGAGTGTCATAAACACCTCTTTCCTGCAGGTCCTCGTCCCATGTCCACTCAAAACTGCCTTCATTGAATCTCAATTCGGTTACATAAACCTTGATCGGACCAGACTGTACACCATCCACCCAGGCGCCATTGAGAGCTGGGTCGACCAGAGTGTCTTCAGGCACGCTACCGTCAGTTGGACCATTTTCGCAGCCTAGCAGCAATAGCGCACAGGACAATGACATGACAAGAAATCCACAAGGTAATCTTGTAGAAGTCATTGGCCTCTCCTTTCTGATCTGTTCTGCACGGAGCCCCCCAGACGCGCTGCGCGCTCGCCGGACCAAACCGAAGCGGTATGGAGATCGCTCACAGGGTCAGTTCCCCGGCCGCTGCCTAACGGCCTCGCGCATAAGCTGCGGGCGGTTCCGCGCCAGGCATGCCGTCTGATCAGTCACCGGACCTAGATGGGTCCAGGCGCTCATATCAACGACTTCCTTCAGAAACGTATCACGCCTCCGCAGCTCCATGCGCGGCTTGGGTGGCGCCTCTCACTTAGAGATACTGATGCCATCAAGGAGCTTAGTTAATGGATCAGCCTCGCCGAACTGCTCTCCCACGAATTTGAGACCCTGTCCAGTCGCCACGGCGCCACCGATAATCTCGATCAAACCCAGACTCTGTATGAGAAGGGCGAAACCTGACAGCATCACTAGGGGGACGCCGAATCTCAGTAGTGCGTCCGTCGCCGCCCGCCCCCTCAAAGCGTTGCGTGCGATGTGCTGCTGCCATGGCACTAACTCAACCCGGCGCTCTACACCAATCCGTTCAATGTACTCTTGCAGCGACCGCAGGTAATCGGCGTAGGCGCTGGCGAAGCTCTGCTCGCCTTCGGCATATGCACGGCGGGCTCGGGCAAAGGCCTCGAAATATCCCTCCTGCTCGGCAACTTGACGCAGATCCATGATCTCAGTGTAAGTGAGGGCCAGCAGTGCTTGATCGCTCAAGATGCGCCGCGGCAATAACTCCCCGAACCGATCATCTCTCGACAAGGCTGGCGTTGGCATCCTACGAAAGAACCGCACTTGCGCCGGGGAAACGTCTCGATCGACGGTGAGCGGTGCCACGCCCAGATACGCCGGGACAGCAAGTACATGAGCGGCCTTGCACCATTGGATGACATCCCCGAAGGGGTCAAGTCCGCTGCGGCGTACAAGAAACTCGTACACGTCTGCAAAACGAATCAGTGAAGACCTAGCCTGTTGCTCCGCACGATCCACTGCCTCTGCAAGAAGTGCTAGCTGCGATTCGGGCAGCACCGTTGATTCGAGG
>JBDHDE010000104.1:0-8219 GCA_039591655.1 Gemmatimonadota bacterium | reverse complement strand
ATCCACTGCCTCTGCAAGAAGTGCTAGCTGCGATTCGGGCAGCACCGTTGATTCGAGGAGCGCCTTCAGGTTGGTGCGGAATACAGCAGCGGCCTTCATCGTGGAGCCCGTCGGCAACGCGATAGCTTGGTCGTCGACGAACGAATCAATACGCTTCAGAACCGGAATAGCACGCTCATAGCGGTGCGGGAACGCTCGATTTGGGCCGACCTGGTGGTTTGCGTCGGAGAAGTCCTCAGCATCTGCCCGAATCGACAAGAGAATCGCCTGGCCGACTACTGCATCCCTGACGCCATTTGCATTGTCGGCAATAGCAGCAGCCAAGAGTGGATTGGACAGCAGGTCCGAATCACGGAGGACGGTGTACTTGACGAACAGGGACTGTGTCTTGAGTTCAAGCTGCAGGCGCAAGTCCGCATGGCTCCCCAGGGTTTCGGGAGGCCGCAGGTCGCTGAACCCTGTAGCCCAGGCTAGATGCTCGACCGGCCAACTGTCGTAGGGATTTCGTACGAGCGGCGTCATCGGCGGTACGTTCGCCCGTCGTGAGTGAAAGTTATCTTGTCCAACATAGGTCCCCCATCGATCGGCTCTTAATGCGTGTCGCGCCTCCGCAGGCGTCATGCCCGTGTTAAACAGTGGCGGTCAATATCCGGAATACTTGGTAGGTAGCTCCTGCGAAGAAGCACATGCTGAGAAGATCCACCAGAATGTCAATCCAGAACTGGCGCGACAGCCAGGCCGCTACGCTGCATAGCCACCCTTCCTCGAACTCACTTCTGATCTCACTGTAATACAGCACCCACATAGCGGCCTTGTTCACTGTGGCCAAGAGAACTTGCAGTGCGACGCCGGTGAGGAAGAGCGCGCCGATCCACGTCATATCACCGGAGTCGGCGATGGCACGCCAGAGCGCGTCGTTCGTCATGAGCAAGACAGGTGCACCAATACCGTAGGCGACCAGCCAGGTGCGCAAGGTGCGCGAGTACCCGTCGTAGGCCGCATACAACTCACGACTTGCGTCACCGCCGGCCCTCTCTGGGATGACCGGTACTCTTGGGGGCGTGGGTGTGCCTGCCGACGGTTCGGATGCGTCAGTCATCAGGCAAGTCTCCTCCTCTTTCAGAGGCTCTCTTTGCGCTGTTCCAGTGCCTTCAGTGCTTCAACGCAGTCAAGGCAGTAAACGCTCTTCCTGGAGCGATCGATCTCTTTGCCGCACTTCCGGCAGCGGTTAACCTTGTCGATCTTGAATGGCGGCCCTTCAGCGAGCGGTGCAGTCGTCGCGGCGATCTTGAGAGCGAGCTCTTGTTGGTTCAGAATCCCCAGTTTTCCCGTACGAGCAACTTCTCCGCAATGCTTCGAACCGGCATACAGTGCCTTGAGTCGGTATTTGTCCTCACGGTGCTGTGCGGAGAGGTAAAGGAAGTGCACGAGCACGCTACGGACGCATCCTGCAGTCGCAGCCGGACCGAAGAACGGAAAGCCCCGGATGTGGAGGCTGAAGTCGGCCAAGGTGGTGTCGCCCAAGGTCGCTTTCACCAGGACTCGCCTCCCGCTTGTGCGCTGATCGAATGGAGCGATTCTGTATTCAGGGGACAGCACAGACTGTAGGGTTTCGGCGTTGGCGAGAAGGGCCGCAAGGTCTCTCCCGAGCTCGGAATGCGCAGTATTGCGCAACGCCCGCAGTGCATGAAGGCAGTAGACGAGTAGTGTGTGGTGGAATGGAGGCGGAGGGGTTGCTGGACTGACCTGGTAATCGATTGCTCGATAGTCGTCCTCGTCGCGGAAGTAGATGCCGAGACGGTACTCATACCGCATAGGGCACACCCATCCCCCCAGGGACTCCTCAACCTTATCTCCTGGATCCAGTGACGGCCAGGTGGGCCGCCAGGGCGGGGCGACGGGCAGGGTGGCGCTGAGGAACGCGAGGATTTACGGAAGAATCAGAACCGGAAAAGGGCGCCTGAGGAGGCACGTTTCTTGGCCCATCTGGGAGCCCCGTCTTTCTACCTAAGCCTAGGACCTACGATCTCCACGCGGGAGGGGTCTAGGTACCCCGAAGGGGCGATCTATTGCCCAGGATAGTATGAGATTAACAGGCGGGCATCCGAGGCTCTGGTCGCACGACAGCCAAAGTCCCAGGAGAGTATAGACCTTACATCCCCCGGGTTTCCAAGGCCTCAAAGTGTCCACGTAACTCGCGGCAACTCCACTAGTTCGGGACCTTGGCGAGTTTCCCACGCGGTGCCAGTCTTCTTTCTTTCCCTTAGGTATGCGGTGAAAAGAAAGATACAGAACCCAGGACTAGGTTAGTCCTGACACACACTCTCTCTGGCGCGTGGCATTAGAGCCTTGTCGACAGTACAGGAACGAGGGTGAAACCACTCCCGAGCCCCTCCCCAGGGCCTCCCACCGCTTCTTTCTTTTCGGTCTATACCCTAGGGGAAAGAAACCAAGAAGCAGCCCCCTAGGCCGCTCTGTGGCGCTTGAAGTGGCCTTGAGGATACCTGGGCATACCCTCGGGGCCGAGCAGGACCCAGGACGACCCTCAAGAGTGCGTCAGGGGACCGCTTGACTGGGCTTCCAGCGCAAAAAACAGATACGCAAGCAGCCGTGCTCGCATTCTCGGCGGCTGTCTACGTTTCTGTCTACGTGGATCCAGTTCAGATGCCACCATCCGGGGCTCCGTTGCCGCAGGGTGCGACTCAGGAGCCCCGGAAAGTGGGCTTGCAAAGCCGGTGCTCTCCCAACTGAGCTACCGCCCCGCGTTGACCGACCGCACCAAGATAACACGCCCGGGCTACGCGGGTGCCTCCGGCGCGCCGACTCAGGGCATGCGCCGCTCGAACCTGAGGTTCCGCGCGCCACCGCTGGAGATCAGCAGCCCCGTGACCCGGTCCGTCCCGTCCCGCACGAACCTGACCTCCCGCATGAACCGCTCCTCGCCCCGGAACTCGTCCGGCAGCAGCGGTAGCAGCGCGACGTCGCCGTGGCGGCTATGCCGTGCGACGAGCTCGTCTGCCTGGAGCACCACCTCGTACGTCGTGTCGAGCTCGTCGCTGTAATACTCGCCTTCATAGCCCACTAGCTCACCCGGGGAGGGCACATAGGGCTCCACTCGCGGCGCGAGCTGGCCGCGGTACCGCAGGTGCGTGACCACGCCAGAGTCATCGCGCTGGAACAGGACCCGCGCGCCGTGGGCCGGGACGTAGAACTCAGTCTCCGACATGGCCCGCATCGGGTACTTCGGCTCGGCGGCCTCTTTGACGACCAGGCTGTCCCCTTCCCTCACGATCGTCACCAGGCGGCTCCGCCCCACCAGGTACGTTCCTGCGTACTCACTCAAGACCGCCTCGTCCACAGCTATCTTGGGCAGCAGGGCCCAATTGCCAGGCGCCACCCGCCGCAGCCTGAACTGGTTGGCCAGATAGATGTCGGCGATCTGGTAGGACCGCCGCCCCGCTGCCATTCGCGCGTCATTGCTCAGTACGGCCACGCCGAAGTTCTGCTCGGGGAAGTGGAGCAGGAAGGTGCGGAACCCCGCCCACGCCCCACCGTGGCTCGCGGTGAGGCGGCCACGGTAGGCGCGGATATTTAGCCCGTAGGCGTAGCTGATCTCCCTCCCGCTGTTGAGCACCCCGGGCGTGCGCATCCGCTGGACGACCGCCGGGCTGCCGACCTGAGGGTCGTCGAAGTTGACGAGCCACTTGGCCAGGTCGTCGACGGTAGTGAGCAGCGAGCTTGATCCGTACGCCGCGAGCGCGTTGGGGATCCTGTTGTAGGAGTCTTCCTCGTGTCTGTACCCGACGGCCCAGTTGGCAGCGACCTCCCTGTGGTCATCCCGGAAGTGCGTGTCACGCATGTCGAGGGGCCGAAAGATGTGCTCCGCCGTCCACTCCGGGAACGACTGCCCCGTGACCCGGGCCACCAACAGGGCCAGCAGGTTGTAGCCGGTGTTGGAGTACGAGTACTCGCTGCCGGGCGCGAAGTTGAGCTCCCGCTGGTTTCGCACCATCCCCAGGACATCTTCTAGGGCGATGGCGTCGTCCATCTGCCATCCGGCGACGGTCAGCGTCGGAGGCCAGTCCCGCAGGCCGCTGGTGTGGTGGAGCAGGTGGCCCACCGTGATGGTGTCGCCCAGGTCGGGCACCTCCGGGATGTAGTCGCGAATGTCGTCGTCGGGGGAGATGGCGCCCTGCTCCACCAGCATGGCGATAGCCATCCCGGCGAACTGCTTGGAGAGAGAAGCGATGTCGAACACGGTGGACGGCGTGACGGGCGTGCCTTCCTCCAGGTTGGCGGTCCCGTAGCCCCCGCGGTGCACGACCTCTCCGTTCCAGACCACCACCACGGCCGCCCCCGGAGCGTCCCGTCGATCGACGTCGCGGAAGATCTGATCGACCCTGCCCGACAGCGCGCGGTAGTCCCGCTGCGCCATCGCCGGCGCCGCGACCGCAAGACAGAGCGCCACGGCGATGCCGAGGCGAATTGCACCGCTCAGCATGGAGCTTCGTTCTACCTGCAGTCCTGCTCGCAACGGAAGGCCTCTCGCTCCAGTCTGTTCATTAAACCGGAATCGCCCCTGGATTGTTGCCGTGAACGCGCGCCCGGGGCACCAGTCATGCCCCAGCCACTGGAAAACTTAGCCTGGCTCGAGACACGGTGCACCTCCTTCTGCGGTTGCGGTGGAGGCCGCCGGGGCTTTACCTCATGGGCACGGGTTCGCACGCGATTCACGACTGACGGGACCATCGGGCGGATGACAGTACGACAATTCTCGGTCTCCTTGGCCCTCACGGGCCTGGCCTGCGCCCTCGGCCTTGCCGGTGCCGCACACGCCCAGCAGCACGACGCCCCATCCAATCCGCCCTATCCGGCCGCCCTCCACGCGGGCCTGCGCTACCGCATGATCGGGCCATCCCGGGGCGGCCGGGTAACGGCGGTCGCGGGGCATGGCGACCGGCGCGCCACGTTCTACATGGGCGCCACCGGCGGCGGGGTATGGAAGACCACCGATTACGGCCAATCGTGGCACAACATCTCGGATGGCTACTTCCAGACAGGCTCCATAGGAGCGATCCGGGTGGCTGATTCGGACCCCGATGTCGTCTACGTCGGCACGGGCTCCGACGGGCTCCGCAGCAACGTCATCACCGGCCGCGGTGTGTACCGCACGACCGACGAGGGAGAGACCTGGGACTTCGTGGGACTGCGGGACGCGGGCCAAATCGGCGCCGTCCTCATCCATCCGACCGATCCCGACATCGTGTACGTCGCCGCCATCGGTCACGCATTCGGGCCCAGCGCGACCCGAGGCGTCTACCGCACCACCACCGGCGGCGCGACGTGGGAGCGGGTGCTGTTCGTGTCCGACTCGACGGGTGCAGTGGACCTGGAGTTCGCCCCCGACGATCCCAGGGAGATATACGCGGCCACGTGGCGCGCCGAGCGGAAGCCCTGGACCATAATCAGCGGGGGTCGCGAGGGTGGGATCTACAGGTCGTCGGACGGGGGAGACACTTGGGAGCGGCTGGCCGCCGGACTGCCCGACGGCCTCGTGGGAAAGAGCGACCTCGCCGTGTCCGCCGCCGACCCCGATCGCCTCTACGTGCTGATGGAGGCGGAGCCCGGCGGCGGGCTGTACCGCTCGGACGACCGCGGTCGCACGTTCCATCTGGTGAGCACGCAGGAGGGACTGCTCAACCGGCCGTTCTACTACACGAACGTGGACGCCGACCCCACGAATGCGGACGTGGTCTACGTCAACAACGAGCGGCTCTTCAAGTCCACCGACGGGGGCACGACGTTCCGCCGCCTGTCCACCCCCCACGGCGATAACCACGACATGTGGATCAACCCGTCGGATCCGGATCTCTTCATTCAATCGAATGACGGCGGCGCTAACGTCACCCGCGACGGTGGGCAGACGTGGTCCACCCAGCGCAACCAGCCCACAGCGGAGCTGTACCAAGTGGACGTGGACGACCGGTTCCCCTACTGGGTGTACGCCGGGCAGCAGGACAACTCGACCATCGCGGTGCCCAGCCTGCCGCCGCTTTCCGTCCCGGGCGGGCACACGGGCCATTGGCGGGCCGTCGGCGGATGCGAGACGGGACCGGCGGTGCCGAAGCCGGGCGACCCGGACATCGTCTACGCCAACTGCAAGGGGCGCTTCGGCCGTTACAACCTCGCCACCGGACAGGAGCAGCAGTACTACGTGGGCGCCCAGTTCATGTACGGGCACAACCCGCGGGATCTCATCCTCCGGTTCCAGCGGGTGGCCCCCATCGAGATCTCGCCCCACGACCCCAACGTCATCTATCACGCCTCGCAGTACCTGCATCGCACCATCGACGAGGGGGTGACCTGGGAGACCATCTCGCCCGACCTTACCGCCAACGAGCCCGACAAGCAGGTCATCTCGGGCGGCCCCATCACCCGGGACATCACCGGCGAGGAGTTCCACAGCGCGATCTACGCGGTGGAGGAATCGCCGCACGAGCGCGGCGTCATATGGGTGGGTGCCAACGACGGACCTGTGCACCTCACGCGGGACGGTGGCGCGACGTGGCAGGAGGTCACGCCGCCGGACCTACCGGCGGGCGGGAGGGTGCAATCCATCGAGCCCTCGCCTCACCGACCGGGGAAGACTTACATCGCTGTGTACCGCTACCTGCTGGGAGACTGGGAGCCCTACCTGTACCGCACCAGCGACTACGGAGCCACCTGGACGAGGCTCACCACCGGCGCCAACGGGATCCCCATCGACCATCCCACCCGCGTGGTGCGGGAAGATCCCGGTCGCGAGGGCCTGCTCTACGCAGGGACGGAGTTCGCGATGTTCATCTCGTTCGACGACGGCTCCACGTGGCAGACCTTGCAGCACAACCTGCCGGCCACGCCGGTCACAGACATCGCGGTGCACCGCGGCGATCTGGTGCTGTCAACCATGGGGCGCTCGTTCTGGATCCTGGACAACCTCACACCGCTGCACCAATTGACCAAAGAGACGGCCCGGGCGCCGGCGCACCTCTTCCAGCCGCGCGCCGCCTACCGGATGCGGTACCGGGCCGCCGGCTACCGGGGGCGGCAGCCGGGGGAGCCCGAATACCCGCCGCCGGGAGCGATGATCGATTACTACCTCGCCGCCGAGCCCGAGGGCGGCATTGCACTGGAGATCCTCGACGGGGCGGGCACCGTGATCCGGAGCTTCCGGAGCGCCAAATCGGAAGGGGAGACCCGGGCTGTGCCCGGCATCGGCGGAGCGCCACGCTCCCGCGGAGCCGACCCGAAGGCCACCCCCGGCATGCACCGGTTCATCTGGGACCTGCGCTACCCCACTGCCTGGGAAGCGGACGAGAATGAGCGAGGGCCGTTAGCGCCACCGGGGAGTTATAGCGTGCGGCTCACCGTGGGAGCATGGAGTGCCGAGCGGAGCTTGCAGCTGCTGATGGACCCCCGGGTAGCCGCCGACGGCATCACGCAGCTCGACCTCGAGGACCAGTCCAGCCTGAGCCTCACTATCCGCGACGCCATCAGCGAGGCCAGGAAGGCGGCGGCGCGCATCGACTCGGCCCGCACAGAGCTCACAGGTGACGAGCCCGGCCCCGACGCCGACGCCCGAGCGGCAAGCGACGCGCTACTCGACCGACTGACTGAGCTGCACAGTGCACTGGTTACGGCCGACGGGCGCTACCAGCAGCCGATGCTCATCGACCAGCTGCTTTACCTATACAGCATGCTGCAACAAGCCGACCAAACGCCGGGTCGGGAAGCCCGCGGCCGGGCCGTCGCGCTGCGCCGGGAGCTGGACGGGATCCTGGAGCGGCTGGAAGCCGCCCTCGGTGAGACCGGACCCATGTAGGCGCTCCACCCGGGTGCATCACCGGCCCCCGCGAGAACAACTCTCAGCTCGTTACTTCCACCCCACGACCCCCACCCGCACCAGGTCCTCGACGTAGCGCGCCACCACTCCTTGATCGACCGGCCCGTACTCGGCGCTCAGGGCGTCGCGGATCTCGCTCACGGTACGCCGGCCGTCGATGAAGTTCACCAACTCGAAGCGCTGGTTCCCGTTCAGCGTGAACTCCGATGACGCGTACCACGCGGCCGCCTCTGCCGGTAGCTCGCTGGCGGGAAGCCCGAAGTCGAGGGGTCCACGGGTGAGCCGCTCGGTCACACGGTCGTCCGGCGGTGCCGGGCGCTCGCCTGCTGCATCGAGT
>JBDHDE010000103.1:0-5537 GCA_039591655.1 Gemmatimonadota bacterium | reverse complement strand
GCTTTGCGACCAGGAAGCAGTAGCCGCGTGTCAACTGCGCTAGTGCTCGCGTCTCTGAGCTCGCCGTTGTGTCGGCGATGCGGCGCGCATGAACGCCGAGTTCCCGAAGGATCTCTGGATTACCGGACTCTGCTGCGACCTCCGCGCTTATCTGCATTGCCAGCATTTGCTCGACTTCCGAGGCCGCTCTCATTGTCTCTCTGGCCGCATGCTGCGCCGCCTCCCGGATCGCGTCATCGTCGGCCAGTCGACCCCGATGCAGTGCCTCCGCCCTTACGAGGGCCGCAGTCGCCTTATCCCTGTCCGAAGCGTCGGCCACGTGCCACTGTGCTAGAGCGTTCAGTGCGGGTTGGTACTTGCCCTGGGCACCTAGAGCTCTCGCTAACAGCAGATTAAGGCGGTTGGCTTCCGATGCCGAGTTCGTTGCCAAGACCGCGCACAGCGCCTTCTCCGCCTCACCAGGTGCACCGTGGGTCACCGCGCTTTCCGCCCCGCGCGTCACCGCTTCGAGGGCGCGGTCGGTCATTTCGGCCTTGAGGAAGTGATGCGATGCCTCGAGCGCGGCCTGGAAGTCGTTCGCGTCTCGATTCTCGATGGCTTGTCGGCCCATCCTGCCATGGTGGTACTTCCGGCTGTCCTCCGACATCGCGTAGTAGACGAACGCCCGGTGCATCTCGTTCTTGAACCCGAGCTGCTCACTCTCCATGCGCACGATACCGCGGTCGAGCAACTCCACCGCAGAGCGGTCGGCGTGTGGGGTGGCGATGCCCAATAGGCCGGCCATTTCGGTCACCGGTATCTGGCGCCCAGCCACAGCCAGCAGGTTGAGCATGTGCTCGGCGTTTCCCGCCAATCCGCGGTATTGCCGCTGGAATGCCTTTCGCATGGTTTCGGGAGGGCGCCACTTGGCTGCGGTGAGCTCTCCCCGGGCCTCAGCTGCGACCAGCGAGTCGTCCCGGTCATGCCTCCAGTCGGACACTAGCATCTCGATCAGGTAGGGATTCCCCTGTGCGAGATCGACGATCGTCGACTTTGGCACACGCTCTGCGTCCTCGCCGACGCCGACAAGCGCGTCTACCATCTCAGTCGCGTGATCGATACTCAGCGGTGGGACCTCGAGCACCGCGTCCCAGGGAAGTCCGACGGGGTCTGATCCCCCCGCCCAGGTAAAGGCCCGTTGCTCCTTGGACCGGACTGTCGCCACGAGGAGTAGGGGCAGGGCATCGACACGCCGTAGCAGTACGCGGCACACGTCTCGACTCGCAGGGTCCATCTGCTGCACGTCGTCGAAGACCATGAGGGTCGGACCGCCGTCGCTCACTGCCTCGAGCATCCGCGCCAACGCCTCGGCCACGCGCAGACGGATGGCTTCGGCTGGAGCAGGCGTCGGCTCCGGAATGCCGGGGTACTTGGCCCGAAGACCGGGTGTGACGCGGCTTGCCTCGGCGAGCCATCGGGGGTCGGTACCACTGACTGCCGGATCCCGGCTCAATGTGAGTATCAGCTCCGAGGCAGCCGCAAACGGGATGTTGATCCCGATTTCCTGACAGGCGATCTGCCAGACGGGCCATGCCCTAGCCGCGACCGAAGTCGCGAATCTGCGGACGAGGGAACTCTTGCCGATGCCGCCCGGGCCGCTTACGAGACAGGTCTTGAGGCGGCCGGAGCGCGTCTGTTCCCACAGTGCCTCGAGTCGGCTGAGCTCGGCCGCTCTTCCCACGAAGATCTCGAGTTGCGGCTTGGTGGCCTTCTCGAGAGAGCCTGCCATCGGCTTGGTGACCTGCACCGCGCCGGACTCCAGGCGCCTGAGCAGACGCTCCACGTCGGGATGAGGGTTGCAGTTCAGCTCGTGCTTCAGCCGTCCGAGGTGCGTTCGCAGGAGACGGATGGCTCCGACAGCATCCTCGTCCAGCAACTGCTGTTCGGCGAGTGCATGGACCGCCGCATCCGACAGGGGATCAACGGCGTAGAGCTGGGCCGCACGTTCGTGGACCACTCCGATGTCCCCGCCAGCACGCGCGGCCTGGAGTTGATCGGCCAGGGCCTGCTTCGCCGTTCTTAGGCAACGCACTCTGGCGGAGTCGACCCAGTGGGCAAAGGTGGGGCTGCCCGAATGCTCGAGGTCTTTGAGCGGCTGCGAGAAGTCGATGCCGCGCGCTTCACCGTTGCTGATGAGGTCGAGGTCCGTCAGCAGGCGGCTGACCAGACGTGCGGGGCCCATTCCTCGGGTGACGGCATCCGCTCCCAGTCTGGTGCGAATCGTGGACAGTCCTTGCGAGAGCGAGTGGCGGGCGCGCTCGGTCTCGACATCCGACCAGAGCAGTTCGATCAACAGATCCCGGGACACCCCGCGTTCCCGCGCCTCGAGCGCCAGGTAGACGAGGAGGGCGAGCTGTTTTCGGGTGCGAAACCGCAGGACACGACCGGCGGTGTCCCGCAGCTCGGGGTGGCCGAAGAGTTGAAGATGTACGTTCGCTGCCATCGTGGGTCCCTTCCCGCCACTCGGTGACCACGCTGGAGGGGCTCTCTCAACAGAGCTTCAACAGGTTGTCAGATAACGACTTACAAGGCTGGCTCTAGGGCGGGATCAAGCTGCGATCTGGTGCGTTCAACAACGGTAGGCTGGGATTGGGCTGCCGGCAAGGCCGCCTACCCCCCCCGGCGGATCGTGGACGGGAAGCTGCAGCCGAGGGTTAATCCCACGAAGTAGGCGGCTCCCGCGAGTTTGGCGCCCGGAGCGGAGCGACTATCTAGGGTTCGGGGACGACATTGAACACGGACGAGTCGACATCGATGATGTCGGTCAACTCGTCATGTACGGCGATGTAGACACGGTCGCCGTATCGCCTCAGGCGCTTGAGTAGACGCTGTAGATCACCACGGTGCACGTCGTGCAGCGCTTCGATCCGCAGCGTGATGGAGGCCCTGGTGTGCTTCAGTACCTTCTCCAGGTGACGGCCCGCCCGCCTGAAGAAGCGTCGATCCAGATGCCCCCGCAGGGAGAAAGACAGGTTCGAGACCGCGTCCTTCGCCTCTGCCAGCGACACTTCCAGAGTTCCTCGCTGTACGTAGCGACGGAACGACCGCTCGATCCGCTCCATGCGGCGACGTGCGACGGTACGAAGCTCGTCAATCCGCTTGCCATAGTGGCGCTCCACGTAATCCCGCATCGACAGTCCTACAATCCAGTCCTGAACCACTAGTGGAATCAACCTCGGCTTGCCGAACGGAATCGACCGCAGAAAGTGGAACATCCGCGAGAATCCTCCGGGCAGTAGACCGCGGAACAGCAGGCTACAGATGATCCGGATTCGGACGCTCCAAGAGTCGTCGCGGATTGCGGGCGCCGTACCAATGAACCTCACCTTGTTCCTGATCCGATCCGCAATGTTGCGGTATGCCATTAGACGTGTGTATAGCCCACGATACCGCTCGATCATCTCGTCATACTTCATGCGTAGTGGTATGACATTGGTGCCCTGCTTGGTGTTGTCGCAGGCGTTGGCTCCGGGGAGTAGCCTCCCCTCTTTCTCCAAGCGGTAGTACAGAGGCGTCTTGGGTGGTGCAGTCAGAAGTCCCACCATCGCCCCCTGAATGCCTGACTGCGTGATGAAGTGGTACTGCTGCTCGAACGTGTCCGCAGTGTCGTTGTCGAACCCGACGATGAACCCGCCGAGCACCTCTATGCCATTGGCGTAGATGCGGCGCACCGCGGACAGCATATCTTGCCGCGTGTTCTGGAACTTCTTGACCTCGAGCAGACTCGCTGGGTCCGGCGATTCAATGCCGAGGAACACCCAACTGAACCCAGCCCTGCGGAACAGCTGCAGCAGCTCGTCGTCCTGGGCGAGGTTCACGGATGCTTCGGTCCCGAAGTGGAACCGGTAGTCGTGCTGCCTCTGGTATTCCTCCAGAAACCGTAGCAGATCTTTGGCAGCCCGTTTGTGGCCAATCAGGTTGTCATCGACGAAGAACACGCTGTGGACATCGAGCTTCCTGAGCAGATCTAGTTCATTGCCTATCTGATCCAGTGGTTTCGTACGCGGTCTACGTCCGAACATCACTATGATGTCACAGAACTCGCAGCGGAAAGGACAACCGCGGGAGAACTGCATGCTCACCGACCGGTACTTCTGCAGCTTCAAGAGATCGAAGCGAGGAACGGGTGAGTCGGCCAACGCCACGACCCCTGCTTCCTGGTAGAGGTGTTTCGGTCTCCCTGCTGCAAAATCGTCACAGAACTCCCGCCACGTATACTCCGCCTCGCCCGCTACTACGCAATCGGCGATCGAGTCATACGATTCCGGGCACAACGAGGCGTAGCTGCCACCTGCTACTACGAAGTAACCTTTGTTGCGATAGTAGGTCAGTAACTCTCCCTGCCGCCCGAACTGCACACCCATACCGCAGATGCCGATGATGTCTGCCCGCGGTGCTAGCGGGATGGACTCTACGTTTTCATCGATGATTTCTACGTCCCAGGCGTCCGGACACAAGGCCGCAACGGTGGCGAGGCCCAACGGTGGATTCAAGGCTCGCTTGCCGGGCAGCACTGTCTCCACCGCCCACTTGAAGCTCCAGAAGCTCTCCGGAAACCGGGGATTGATCAGCAGTAACCGCATCTACGCTTCCTCTGGCGGCAGCGGCTGCGCGTTGCACCTAAGTGCTTGCGGCATTGACCGTTGAGTAGTCGGTACGGCGGGACTTGAGCCCGCGACCTCCTGAACCCCATTCAGGCTCCCTCGAACGGGGCAGCTCCCAATTCGCTCCCTCACCTCCGCGCCAACAACACCGCCTTGGCCGACAGCTCCCCCAACTCCATCCGGTCGCATGCGACACCGAGAGAACGGCCAACCGTTACAGCCCCGTGTCGCTCGAGCAGCAACAGCGTGGCACCCTGGACAACCGCGTCACCTACTGCCTCCGCGAGCTCGTCCGAGCCGGCAGGAGCGTGGGGGATGCGGACGATCTCGCCGAGTGAGGTCTGTACTTCCGGGAGCACCTGCGCGAGCTGGATGTCCGTGAGGCCGATCGCCGTGAGCGCAGCGGCGTGGGTGTGGATGACTGCGCCCACCCTATCGTCGGCGAGGTAGCACGCCCGATGCATGGGGAACTCGACGGAGACGCGGTCCGGATCGGGTTCATCACCATCGAGACTGACACGCTGGATGTCGGAGCGGCGCAGGAATGCTTTGCTAGTGGCGTGTGGGGTGATGTAGATATCGTCGCCCCGACTCAGTCGCGCCGAGAGGTTGCCGCATGAGCCGGCGATCAGGCCGGCCTGCCAGAGGCGCTCGCCGTAGTAGCTGAGTAGCAGGCGGAGGAACTCACTGCTCGCTGCCGCGGCCGGCTCCACCACGGCACGACGCACCGGGCTGAACAACAGCCCGTGCCGTCCCACGTCCAAGACCAGTCGTCGGGTCCCAACGATGGCCGAGGACAGCATAGACATCATGGGTGCCTCCCTCGTCGCGGCACGTCTAAGATAACCGCTGGGGGGTACGCCGGCGACCAGGGCGCTGGAATGCTGTGCATAC
>JBDHDE010000102.1:0-5966 GCA_039591655.1 Gemmatimonadota bacterium | reverse complement strand
GCCGCTGGCACGATTCCCCGAATCACCCCATCTTATTTCGCCATCAACCCGCCCCGCGAAACCGTGTTGACCCGGAGGTATGAATGGTAAGCGGGCTCATCCGCATCGGTCTGGGCCTAGCCCTCATCGGCCTGATCGGCATCTTCGTGTTCGCGCGGTGGCAGGCCACCAGGCCCGACCGCAGCGGCCTCATCGGTGACTGGATGATGGTGGGTGCCAGCGTCTCCTATCAGCCCGGCGCCGAGGAGTACTCCAATCGGCTCTCGCAGGGAGTGGACAGCGCGCTGCTCACCATCGCGAAGGACGGCGACGCCGACCTCTACCTGTTCGAGGGCAACAACATCGCGTGGCGGGGCGTGGGCGACGTGCGCCGGGAGGCAGGGAGGATCCTGGTAGAGCCGAACCCTGGCTTGTTCGAGCACGTCTCCCTGGGGTTCAGGATGGACACGCTGGTAGTGAGCTACACCGACGGCACCCGGGTGGCTGGGTACCACTTCCTGCCCCACTCCTCCACTCCCAGCACGCAGTACGCCGACGCGGCGCAGGTGCCCCCCCTCCCCAACGTCGTGGCGGCCCAGATCGGCCAGATGCGGGCGGCACTCCGGGGGCTGCGGACCGGTCAGGAGATGTACCGCACCCAGTTCGGCCGGTACGCTGCCAGCATGGAGGAGGCGCGGGACTACCTCCCCCGCGCCTTTGGCGTCTGGATGTGGATCGTGAGCGCCAGCGATCGGGGCTGGCGGGCCCACGCACGCCTCAGCAACTCGTGGCTGCTGTGCGAGATGTACGACGGGCTGCCGCGGGTACCGGGGCTCAGCCCGGGCCAGGTGGCATGCCGCTGAACGTGACGTCCCCCAGGGGAACTGATTTCCCAAGCCGGATGTCGTATCTTTTGAGCAGCAGGGAGGAACCACGCCAGACACCCCGGTAACGTTCTCGAAGACGGAATCCTCCGAGATCCGGCGGCGTGTTGCCACGCCGGATGATGAGGTTTTGTGCCCCCGGTGTGGCAAGCCGCTCGTCGTCGGCAAGCCCACTGCTGGCTCGGGAGATAAGCTGATCTGGGAGGTGCGCTGCGTGTCCTGCCGCAAGAGCACGTTCGCAGCCGAGGTGGCGGAGAGCCGGCTGCTGGAGGACGAGGGCTAGGTCGCCGACGGGGTGAGTTGATTCAAACGCCCGGCTTCGTGCCGGGCGCTTTCGTGTAGGCCGCCGGGGCAGCCGGTGGTGAGACTCAGTCCAGCGCCAGCTGCCGGGCGATGACCGAGCGGTGCGGTTCGGGCACACGCGCCACCGCACTGTAGATCCCGCGGGCCAGGCCGCAGACGTCGGCGTCGCTCATGCTGCCGAGCTCGCCGTCAGCGAACGCAAGGCGCCTGACCGTCTTCTCGCTCATGCTCGCGAGCACTGCGGCCCACGCCTGGTTGGTCTGGGAGGAGGAAGGCCGCTGGGGAGCGGCGCTGCCGCGAAGCTCCGCCGAGATCGCTGCGAGGGAGATCTGCATCCAGCGCTCCTGATCCTCGGGACTCAGCTGGCTGAGCATCACGTACAGTTGGAGCGGACTTGGCCGCTCCCGCGACACGGCTGCGCAGGTCCGCTGGTCGAGTCCCTGGAGCATCTCGTTTACGGCCCGGGAGCGCCACACGAGATCGCCGTCACTCAGCCGGGCGAGACCGCGAGCCGCAATCTCGAAGGCGGCGAAGAACGCGCCATCTTCGGAGAGCGGAATCAGCTGCGTGGCGCCGGGGATCGCCCGCAGCGTGTCGAGCAGCGTCGCTGAGTATTGGCGCAGCGGCTCCCAGCTCTGAAGCAGCATGTACTCCAACGCGCCGCCCCGGGAGCGGCTCACCTCCCATACGCCACGCTGTCCGCGGTAAGGGCCGCCATCGACGCTGTAGACGCCCCGCATCCTGCCGCGTGCGGGGCTGCCGGTCCACGTGATGGTGTCTCCGGTGTGTGACGTGCTGACCATGACGATGGACTCGCCGTGCCAGCTGCCGGTGAAGGGGCCGCTGCCACCCAGCGGCTCGCCGACGTCGATCCGGCCGGCCAGGCTGGAGCCGACTTCACTGAAGCTGACCGTGACGGTGCCCGGAGCCCGCAGGAGGGCCGAGTTCGTGGCCGTGCCCTGGTACTGGGTCAGCCACGCTCCCTCGGGGAGTTGCTCTCCATCGGCCTGGCGCGAGCGCAGCTGCCTCCCGTTCGCCCGCGGGGGCTGCGTGGAGCGGGCCGGCGGCGAGCTGCGCGGCGGTCGTGACGCGACTTGCGGCGGGTCGGGCTGGCGCTCCAGCCGGTCGACGAGGTTCGTCACGTAGCTGGCGGGCACCGCGAAGTTGATCTGTTGCCCACCCTCCAAGTAGCCGGTCGCCACGGCGATGACACGGCCCGACTCGTCGAGCACCGGGCCGCCGCTGGAGCCGGGGCTCACGGCGGCGCTGATCTGGATCATGTCGCGCCCGTTCCTGTCCCTGAAGGCGCTGATGATCCCCTCGCTCACCGTGCTGGACAGGCCCAAGGGACTCCCGATCACCACGACGCGCTCACCCACGGCGGGCACGGTCTCGCGCAGCGTCAGGCCCTGGGAGGCTGACCGAGCACCGGATCGGTCGACCCTGAGTAGCGCGATGTCGGCGGAGCGGTCGGAGAGCACGGGGGTGGAGGGCTCCCGCCGCTCGCTGCCGGCGCGCACGACGTAGACCGTGGTGGCGCGGCGCACCACGTGGTAGTTCGTGACCAGTAGGTCGCCGGACTCGATGAAGAACCCGCTTCCCTGGCCCACGGTGTCGCCCCGGGCGTTCACTACGAAGACCGTCGCAGTGGCGGGAATGGACCGCGCCGCGATGGTGGCGGTGGAGAGGACCTCGGGCGCCTGCGCCGCCAGCGTCGCCGCGCACCACGCCGTAGCCACTACGGGAGTGGCGATGCGCAGTGCGATGCGAGTGCGTGCGCGGTGCTGGGTTCTCATCCCTCTGCTCCACCGTTCGAGTCGGCGCGTACCTCTGCGCTCTAATGCACGATGCATCAGGGTGTGCCGAGCCACCGTGACAGGTGCCACGTGCCCGCAGGGCGTGCGCTGCGTCACGGCGGGACTAGAGGGAGTTCGGGCGGGTGTGTGTCGCGTCACTGGGGCATGGTGACATGCGCCCGGACGCGTGATTTCGTGTGAGATCGGCTAACGGCTCTCTCACGGAGCGCGGGATTCGCGCCGCTCGAGGCGTGCTCGATCTACTTGCTGATCATCACGTGCGCCCAGGGCTTGCCGGGGAACATGAGCCACGGCCGGTCGCGGGCGGGTACCGCGGAGATGCCGGTGGACTCCTCGGTGGCGTACGGCATGTAGATCACGTACAGGCCGCTGGCCTCCGGCGCCACGCCGGTGGCTGGGTCGAACTCGTGGTCCGAGGAGATGGAATAGAGCGCCCGGGGCTCGGCGGGCATCGCCAGGGCGCCGGACTCGATCTCCTCCTGGCGGATCGAGTCAACGGCCGGCCGCTCGTGGCCCGCCGCCCGGAGCTCGCGGCCCCGCACCATGAACGGCTCCAGGTCCCGGTGGTAGCAGGCGGCGTGGAACCCCTCCCGGGCCGGGTCGTCGGCCAGGCAGATCATCAGGTTGCTCCCCTCTCGCAGCGGTACCAGACGGCCCCGGCGGTAGCCCATCACCGCGGCCCCGGGCTGCATGCTGTCGGGCAGAGGGCTCACAGCCTGGGTGATCTGCGCTTCTGCGGTGGGCTCCTGGGCGCATGCCGCGGCGGAGCCCAGGACACAGGACGCGAACAGGAGTGACACGGCGGTGCGGACAGGCATGGGCGCTGGCTAGCCTCTCGGGGAAAGGTCGGGGGTGGGCCGAAGGCCCCTATCACGAGCGCATTAATAGGAATTGGGCCGGCCCCGTAACGCAAGGGCCGCTGGGCGGGCAGCATGGTTGCGATGACTTGCGGATTGGGGGTTGTGGCTCGGCATGGTTCCAAATAGGTTCCATAATAGTTCTCAGGCAAAGAGGCCCACCCCCATGCCGTCCTTCACCCTCAAGGGCATCCCGGACGATCTGTACCAGCGGCTCAAGCGCTCCGCCAAGGAGCACCGCCGCAGCGTGAACAGCGAGCTGCTCGTGCTGCTGGAGTGCGCCCTTGCCGCCCGGCGGGTGGACGTGGACGCCGTCCTGGCCCGGGCCGATGCGCTGCGACGCCGGCTCCGTGTCACGCCCCTCACCGACGCCGCGCTGCGCAAGGCCAAGGACCAGGGGCGGCCGTGATCGTGGTAGATACGAACGTGCTCGCCTACCTGCTCATCCCCGGCGAGCACACAGAGGCTGCCCGGCGCGCCCTCGAGAGGGACCCCGAGTGGGCGGCGCCGGTTCTGTGGCGCAGTGAGTTCCGCAGCGTGCTGGCTGGCTATCTGCGCCAGAGCCAGCTCGATCTCGCCGATGCGGTGGAGCTGGTGGATACCGCCGCCGCGATCCTCGAGGGAAGCGAGTTCCATCCCGACGGCGCCGGCGTGCTCCGGCTGGTCGTGGCCTCGACCTGCTCGGCGTACGACTGCGAGTTCGTGGCGCTGGGTGAGGAGCTGGGCGTGCCCCTGGTGACCTCGGATGAGCGCTTGCTGCGGGACTTCCCCGAGGCGACGGTGGCGCTGGAGGAATTCGGCCGGGGGTGAGGGGCAGCCGGCGGCTACGGCGGGAGCGGAACCGGGAGGACCGCCGGGCGGTTCTCGTATCTGTCAGCGACGAGGGCCTCGATGGGGGATTCCCTTAGACAACGGAGACGAGGCCGCTTTGGCGGCGTGAAAGGAGAAACGAGAATGCAGAAGGGCAAGGACACCATTCTGGTCACCGGCGCGACGGGCCAGCAGGGCGGGGCCGTGGCGCGAGAGCTTCTGAAGGCCGGCCACGAGGTCCGGGCCATGACCCGCAACCCCGCCGGCGAGAAGGCCAAGGAGCTGGCCAAACTCGGGGCCGAGGTGGTGCGTGGGGACTTCGAGGACGAGGCGTCCGTGAAGGCGGCACTCGAGGGCGCATGGGGCGCCTTCGCCGTACAGAACACCTGGGAAGCCGGCGTCGAGGGAGAGGAGAATCAGGGCAAGCGCTTCGCCCAGCTAGCGAAGCAAGCCGGCGTGCAGCACTTCGTGTACAGCTCGGTGGGATCCGCGCACCGCAACACCGGCATCCCCCACTTCGACAACAAGTGGCGCGTCGAGGAGACGGTGCGAAGCGTCGGCCTCCCGTCGTACACCATCCTGCGGCCGGTCTTCTTCATGGAGAACTGGCTCTCGCCGTGGTTCAAGCCGGCCATCGACGAGGGCAACCTGGCCGTCAGCGTCGATCCCAACACGAAGTTGCAGATGATCGCCGTGAGCGACATCGGCAAGTACGGCAAGCTGGCGTTTGAGCGGCACGACGAGCTCAACGGCAAGGCACTCGACATCGCCGGCGACGAGGTGACCATGCCGCAAGCGGCTCAGGTCATTGGCAAGGCAGCCGGCAAGTCGCTGAAATTCTTCCAGGTCCCCATCGAGGAAGTGCGCAAGTTCAGCGACGACTTCGCCCTCATGTTGGAGTGGTTCGACAAGCAGGGATACGAGGCCGACATCGCGGGGAACGCCAAGCAGTACGGCATCCCGGCCACCTCGTTGAAGGACTGGGCAGAGAGCGCCCCATGGGGGTGAGGCGGAGAGCTGCGCCGACCGGCGTGGCCTAACGGCCCAGCAAGAGGTTGCACATGCGAAGCGCCCGGCCAACTGCCGGGCGCTGTCGTTCTGTCGCCTGTATCGCGTGGCGGCCCACTTGTCTGCAGTGGCCTCCGACGCGGCCGGTTGACTACGCCGAGCTCGACTCCACCAGCTCCACGTCGGGCTTCACGTCATCGTTCAACTTCACCCGCCCCCGCTCCTTGCGCACCATGCGCGCGTACAGCGTGAGGTTCCGGTCGAACAGGAACCGGAACAGCAGTCGCGTCCACGATGTGTGGTAGTAG
>JBDHDE010000101.1:0-9019 GCA_039591655.1 Gemmatimonadota bacterium | reverse complement strand
GCGTCAGCCTTGCGGCCATTGCGCAATATTCCCCACTGCTGCCTCCCGTAGGAGTCTGGGCCGTATCTCAGTCCCAATGTGGCTGGCCATCCTCTCAGACCAGCTACCCGTCGTAGCCTTGGTGGGCCGTTACCCCACCAACAAGCTGATAGGCCGCGAGCCCCTCCACCGGCGCGACCTTGCGGCCGCTTTCACCCCAGGCTCATGCGGGCCCGAGGTCGTACGCGGTATTACCCGGCCGTTAGGCCGGCTATTCCCCGCCGGTAGGCAGGTTGCTCACGTGTTACGCACCCGTCCGCCACTAGGCACCGAGGTGCAAGCACCTCGATAACCTCGTACGACTTGCATGTGTTAAGCACGCCGCCAGCGTTCGTCCTGAGCCAGGATCAAACTCTCCAGTAGAAAAGTCTGATGTAGCTCATCGAACGACCTTAGTCGTCCGAACCACATTCGGAGTAGTGTTCCCCTCGCGGACGGGTGTCCGAACACCCGCCGCTGATAACGGGGCCGCACTTCTCGATCCCCTTGTCCGTCGGTTTTCAAATAGCGGCCCGCCGAAACCGGTTGGCTCCGACGAGCGTGCGCCGATACCGGAAGGTCCCGGCCAGCATTGAATGCTAGACGCGGTGGCGGGCAGAGTCAAGGGGAGTAACTCGGGGCGCCGCAGGCGATTCGCGGCCTTCGTGGACCGGGCCGCTCGGCCTTTCTTTTGGGGGGGTCGGCTGGGGCTAGGTGGCCGGGTCCGGTCCCCGAGCCTGGCGGACCTTCTGAACCAGCGCCAAGGGGTGGACCGGCTTGCGTAGGAAGGCGGCGATCCCCAGGTGGGCGAAGCTCTCGGCCAGCGGCAACGGGTCGCCGCTGCTCAACAGCACTACCGGTGCCCTGGGGTCGAGGTGCCGCAGCGCCTCCACCGCCTGCTGAGAGCGCTCGTCTCCCGCCTCCGCCGCCAGCACGGTGGCCTGGAGGGAGGCGTGGTGCTCATCGAACAACACCACGGCCCGCTCCAGGCTTCCGGCGGTGAGCACGGAGAGCCCCGCGGACTCGAGGATCGAGGTCGTCTGAGCGAGCTGCACTGGGTCCTCATCGACGACCAGCACGGTCTCCTTGCCGGGGACGACCGGGCCCGGTCTGACCAACTGGTCAGGGAGGTCCCGCCGGCGCACCAGGCACTGGTAGCCGCGAATCGCCCCGTTGGGCGCCGGCCGCCGGGCAGCCGAGAACAGGCAGGGGACCTTGGATCCGGACTTGGTGGCCAGGTCCACCTCCAGGTTCATCACCGCTCCCCGGTCGCCCATCATCCGCTGGAAGTCCCTGATGTGCTCGGGGTCGGAGAACAGCTCCCGGGCGTCGAGCCCGACGAACTCTTCGCGGTGGTAACCGAAGAAGCGGAGGGCCGCCGGATTGGCGTCCACCACCTTGCCGTCCCGCGCCGTGATGTAGATGGGATCCCAGGAGTGCTGGAACAGGTTGCGGTATTGCGCCTCGATCTCCCGGAGCATCTCCTCGGTGTACTGTCGCCCCTTCACGTCCCGCACGACGGCGAGGATGTACTCCTGATCCCCCATGCGGTGCCGCGCCACGGCGACCTCCACGGGGAACGTGGAGCCGTCGGTGCGCCGGTGGTAGCAGGTGTTGAGCACCAGTGGCCGGCGGCTGTCGCGGGTCTCCGTGAACTGCAGCTCGGCCTCTTCCGGCGGCAGGATGGGGAACTCGAGGTCCAGCTCGGTCGTCGTGCGCCCCACCACTTCTTCGCGCCCCTTCCTGATCCACCGGCAGGCGGTCTCGTTGAGGTCGACGACTTGCTGGGTTTCGGGGTCGGTGATGAAGATGGCCTCCCCGGCCTCGTCCATGATGGTACGGAACCGGCGCCACACCCGCTGGTTGGTGTCGTCGGTGGCCTCCTGCTGGGTGAGAGCCGCCTTGGCCCGGACCAGGTCGGCGTCGCGCTCCTCGAGCAGCCGCTCCAACTCGGTCCCCTTGCGCTCGATGTCCTGGAGCGCCCGCTTGTGCCGGGTGATGTCGTGCGCCACCAGCGTGGCCGACACGACGGCGCCTTCACGGCGGTTGGGCTTGATGCGCCACTCGTACCAGGCTTCGCCCTCCGCCGCTCCGGTGGCGAGGTCACGGGCCCGCGGCGATCCCGTGGTGAAGACCTCTTCGAGGCTGGCCCGCAGCAGGTCGCGATGGTCGGGAGCGATCCAGTCGAAGATGCTCATGCCGACCACCTCGTCCTCGCTCAGGCCTCCGTGGGGGCGGTTGGCAAAACGGATCTCACCGTCCCGGCGCACGATGAACACCAGATCGGCGGGATGCTCCGAACCCTTCCGTCCTTCGGGTGGTGAGGACGACATCAGCGTGTCAGGCTACCCGTCCTGCCCCAGCCGCACCGGCGACCGGGACAACAACCGTTCGAACCACTCGACTGCTTCGCGACCGCAACACGCTCCGGGCATTCCGACCCGTTCTCTCGGGCCCACACCGGCACCCCAGGCGCGGCCGCGGCCAACACTCTAACTGTCTGTACGACAACGACTTGAGCCTGTTTGGCGCGATCCGTCGAGCTGGCGTCGCAGCCCGGCCGACTCCTGCCGACTGTGTTAATGCCACACCATTCGTGCCAATCTTACCCGGCGCCGGCTGGACGATCCGTGACGCTCGGTACACTCTTTCGAGGGCTAACACCTTGGAGTGCCGCGTGATGAAGGCCACAAGTTGGACCGCGTTCCTCGTGCTCGCAGTCGCTGGATGCGCCACGCTCAAGACCGCACGCTTCGAGCGTCCCCACGTCACCTTGGAGGCCGTGGCCGTCACCGGATTGGGGATCTCGGGCGGCTCCCTCAGGTTGGACGTTGACGTGTACAACCCCAACGAGTACGACATCCGGACCAGCGAGTTCCGGGGCGAGGTGCAGTTCGAGGAGACCGACTTCGGAGAGGTGACGCACTCCGACGTTGCGGTGCTCCCGTCCGAGTCCACGGCTCGTCTCGAAGTCCCGATGACGTTCACGTGGGAAGGTGTGGGTGCCGCCGCACGGGGGATGCTCGCCCGCGGTTCCGTCTCCTATCGACTGAAGGGACACATGTTCGTCTGGACACCCGGGGGAGACCACCGCGTGACGATCGAGACGGGCGGTGTCGTAGCGATCATGGATTTGGTGCGGCGGGAGTAGCACGAAACCGACAGGGTTCGCGGTCTTCTCTGTTGTCAGACAAGGACTTAGGGGGGCACAAGTCTTGCGGCCCCGCGGGGTGGAATCCGGATTCCCTGCGCCCTGAACCCATGCGACATGTCGCGAACCGATGATCCCGCCCGACGACACATCTGGCAGTAGCGAGCGCGCTCCCGTCCTCTCGTTCGTGGTGCGGCGGGACGGCAGCCTGCTGCATGCGCATCGCCTGCTCCCGGATGTGCAGGTGCTCGCCAGCCCGGGGGCCTCCATCTTCGACTACGTCGCCCGTCCCTACCATGCCCGCGTTCGCACGGTCCTCGAGCGCGTGTTCTCCGGCGTGGCCGAGCGGTGCCTCTGTCGTGGGGCTCCTCCCGCCGCCGAGCAGACCTGGTTCCAGTGTTTCGCGCGGCCGAACCGGGAGGAGGGCGCGAAGCCGATCCAGACGGCCACCTTCATCGCGTGCGATGTCACCGAGATGAAGCAGGTCGAGGACCAGCTGCGCCAGGAGCGCGACCGGCTGCAACACGAGTTGGTTGGCGCCACTCGGGAGATCAGCACCTACCGCGACTCGGACCCCGGGGTGCAGCGGTTTCGCGCGATCATGGAGCAGGCCGGCGACGCCATCTTCGTGACCGATGCCGTCGCCGAGCAGATCGTTGACCTCAACGAGACTGCATGCCATTGGCTGGGGAGCGCCCGCACCGACGTCATCCAGCGTCGCGTGGACGATGTCCGGGCCGGCTTTCCGCTGATTCCTCCGGAGGCTGCGGCGGCGCGGTTCACGGAGACCCGTAGGATCCCCCGACCGTGGGTCTCCGACCGCGGCACCGTGCGCCGCAAGGACGGCACCACCTTCGCGGTGGAGGTGGCCGCCCAGCGGCAGCGCCTGGGCGACCGAGACTACGTGCTGACGGTGGTGCGCGACGTCCGGCGCCGCCAGCAGGTCGCGGCGGTGCTGCGGGAGACCGAAGAGCGCTATCGCGGTCTGTTCGAGCTGTCGCACGACGCGATCTACCTGTGCACTCGGGACGGCATGATCACGGAGGCCAACGAGGCCGCCGCCATGCTGTTCGGCTTCGGGCGGGAGGAGTTCAGAGGCCTCGACAGCCGCAAGCTGTACCGACGGCCAGACGACATCCATCGGTTCCAGGAGGCCGCACAGTCCCAGTTCATTCGAGACCTGCCGGTGGAGCTGCGCACCAAGGCGGGCCACCCAATCGCCGGATTCCTGACCATCACCATACGCCACGATGAGGACGGTGGCATCCTCGGCTTCCAGTGTGTCATCACCCCGATCGCGCCCACGGCACCGCCGCCGCGGCGTAAGGCACCGGACCCGCCGCCGCCGGACCCGAGGCCGGACCCGGACCCGTCGACAGCGGGACCGCCGCCGGAAGTGGACGGCGAGCGTCGCGTGCCGGGTGGCCTGCGGGGCAGTAGCGGGTGGCGCGGCAAGTTCCGCAATCCTCCCCGTGCGGTCCCGCCGCGTGGACCGGCCAAGGACGATATCTCCGATGCGGCGAAGCCCGACGCCGAGGCAACGGGCCAGACGGGTCACGCACTGGTGCACGTCTCTGCGAGCCGCGCACTCGCGAGTCTCGCCCACTGCCCGCGTCCGAATCGGCGGTGGGCCCCTGAGGCGTCGCAGCAGCGCCCTGCCCCGGCGGTCGATCGCGCAACGCACGCGGGATCTGCGAAGCAATGGAGGGGGGAGCCTCGCGGCGCCGAGCCGGCATCGGCGGCGCCACCGCTCGAGACCTCGGCCCGGGCCCGCATGAAGGCGGTGGCGGCCGGCGTCCCCCGTCCCCAGGGCCTGCTGCATCTCTGGACCGTGGCAGCGGTCCTCGGCGCCGCGCTGGCGGTGGTCGGATTCATCGACCTGGCACTGCTGTGGCTGCCGCTGAGGTTCGACCGGGCCGAGTGGGTCTTCGCCACTACCGGTGCGCACTTCGACCACATGCTGGTGGCCACGCTGGGACTCACCCTGGTGGCGTTCGCTTCGGCCCACCACGGGTGGAAGCGCCTGGCCCACGCCCTCGTGATGGCATTCTCGCTCGTGGCCGTGGGGCTGGTGGGTGTGTATGGGATCTACGTGCTCACGGCACCCCTGGCGTGGGAGAGTGCGGCCGCGCAACTGGGACCGGCCATCGAGCGCGCAGTGGCCAAGGTGTCCGGGTTCACGGCGGCCTACGTCAGCCTCTACGCTGGTCTGGCTCTCTATCTCACCCGGAGAATCAACGGCGTGATGGAACGGGCCTGACGGCCTGCCGGTGAAGCGGCTCGCTTCCCTCTCTCAATCTCATTCAATCTCGGGTCTCCTGATGTGATCTGGCGTGGCCTGGCGTAACCTGGTGGGGGTGCGCGCGGCAGCGGGCCGTCAGCGGCCCGCGGTCTCTAGATCCTGAGGTTCTGTTGCGCGGATGCCACAGTCATGCGGTCAGGTGCGGCGAAGGGGCGGGCGGCCCATCTTGGCTGCCCGCCCCATTTGCCAGCCCTCCGGGGTGCTGACTATACTCGTCGAGTCGCGATCACCGCTGAGAGAAGGCGAATGCCATGAGGACCACTACCGGTCGGTTGAGTCGTGTGTTGCCAAGTGTAGGAGCGCTCGGGCTCGCAGTGCTTGGCGTGGCGGGGTGCTACGACCTGGGCGTGGGGGCGGGTGGGGCGAATCCCGGAGCGGGGACGGGAGGCGGCGGCAGTAGCACCTACACGGTCAACTACTCGGCCAGCGCCACCGGCGACGGCGTGCTCGACAACGTGCAGTTCCTGGACGCCAATGGCCAGACGGTGACCGTCAGCGATCCCGCCCTGCCCTTCGCGCGCACTGTTACCATGTCCAGCGGTGACGACGCCGCTATGTCAGCGAGCGGGACCGTGTCTGTGGGGTCCCTGAGCATTCGGATGAGGACGAGCTCCTCGGACGGCGGTGGCACTCAGGTGGATGTAAGCGACGGTTGCCAGTCGGACGGGCCGAGGATCTCCTGCAGTCTCTCGGTGTCGACGGTGAGGTTGAATTAGGCTACAGCTGTTGTGACAATCTCGTGACGATTCTGCTCCGCCCTACAGGCGTCCGCTGGCCGTCGCTCTCGCTGTAGCGCTGTAGTCGCCGATCTAGACAATCCCGCTTCAGAATCCGCTTGCGTGTTGGCGGCCAGGCTGCATGTTGGCGGTATTCGTCGAACCACCGATGGTCTCGACGGCCGCGCGAGCCGCTGTGACGCCCTGGTAGGACGCCCTCCGACCACAAGACCGCCAAGACCAGTGAGCACTCCTCTCCTGCAGCCCTGCGGAGGTACAGCCATGTCCGGCAAGCTTCTACAGCTGAATTTCAACTTCAGCATCTCACGCGCCGAGTACGAACAGACTGCCAGCTCCCTCGCCACTGAGTTCGCCAATGTCGATGGGCTCCGATGGAAGATCTGGCTGATGAATGAAGGGGGGAGCGAAGCCGGCGGGATCTACCTGTTTGATGACGAGTCCTCGTTGCAGGCGTTCCTCGCGGGACCGCTAGCAGCGCAGGTCCAGAGTCACCTCGTTGCAGGCGTTCCTCGCGGGACCGCTAGCAGCGCAGGTCCAGAGTCACCCCGCCTTCAGTAGTCTCAGCGCCAAGGTGTTCGACGTGCTGGTCGATCCGACAGCGGTCACGCGTGGGCCAGTGAAGGCGGTCGCATCGGCCTAGCGTAGCCCCTGAGCTTCCCAGTGGCGTTCGGGGCTTCTCTCCCAGCGCCGGCCCCGTCGGGGCCGAATCCCGACCTTCTCTGCGGTTGTTTCGCCTGCCTGTGGCGGCAAGTTACCCGCATCGGTGAATCCGCTGATGGCCTTAACGGCCCGCCTCGCCAGAGCGAGTGCCCTCCACCTGGACACCCCACCGACGGACGTGACCGCAAAGACCACCGATGGGGAGGTGCCCCAACGGGACACACTCATGCGCTCTGTCACTCCTCTAGCCGTTCTCATCCTCGCGTTCGCGGCAACTGCCACTGGATGTGGTGATGCGTTCTCCCCTGAGGGCGTGGCTGGAGTCTACCGCCTTGTCAGCATCAGTGAGCACACGCTGCCGTATTCACTGATCGTTGAGTCGGACTGCGGGAGGACCGGGCGTGTTTCGCCCGGGACCTTCACATATCAGAGCGGTTCGCTGACACTGTCAAAGCAAGAGACATATGTGGTCGAGCGGAACTGGACATACGCCGGCGAATGCAGCGACTCCGGGACTTACACAAACTCCGGCAGCTATTCGCTCACTGAGCCCTCGACGATCAGGCTATCCGAGGCTGGTAGCACGAATACCTGGGAGGGAACAGTGAGCGGAAACAGGGTAACGGTTTTCACGCCGGACCGGCTTGTGTTTGAGAGGTAGCCTGTCGGGTCGCCACAAGCTCCCCGGGTTCTCCCTGGCATCCCAGCGCCCGGCCCTGCGCCGGGCGCTGGTTCTCTCCGGCTCATACGTCGGTCATTTTGGTCGGAAATCCGCTTGACTCCTGCTTGACGCGAGACCGCGAGTATGGATCGTACTCCCAAGGAGTGGGAGGTGCGGCCATGAGACCTCGACGAGCTATCGCATCGACGTTAATGGCAGCGATGGCTGTGCACGTTGGTGGGTGCGCCACGTGGAAGGTGCAGGAGCCAGCCCCAGAGCAGGTCATCGCCGCACAGGCCCCGGACCGTGTCCAGGTCACCAAGACTGACGGTACGCAGCTCGAGATATGGGAGCCTCAGGTTGTCGCGGATTCCCTCGCGGGACTCACCGAGCCAGACGACGCAGTGTGGGCAGCGGGCCGGTCCCGCCCTCACATGGTTCCCACAACCGTGCCGCTCGGTGAGATCAAGCATGTGGCGGTGAGGAGGACGAATTGGGGGGGAGTGGCCTTAGTTGGGGTAGTGGTCGTAGCAGCGATGGTCATCTGTGTAGGGGTTGCGCTGGAGAGACTCAGTCCGATACTGGAGGGCTACTGAGGCAAGCTCCAATGGCAGCCCAGCGCCCGGCCCCGCGCCGGGCGCTCCGTGGTGTCCTAATCGCCCCTAGCCCGCCTCTGATATTCGGGGAGCGGCTGCGATGATGATGAGACGTCTTGTTGCTGCGCTGATGCTGACCGGTATTGCCGCCGGTGGGATGTGGGCCTGCGGCAGCGACTCCACGGGCCCGAATTCCATCGCTGGTACGTACAACCTGGTGAGCGTAGATGGGGACAGCTTACCGATTACGGCATATTTTAGCGATGGCCCTGCCGGTACCATTGATGTAGCCGAGTTGGTGTCAGGGTATATGCGCCTGAACGCCAACGGTACATACCTCCGAAGCCACACATACCGGACTACCAGGTACACCATTGATGGTCATGCGATCGATGAGGTCACGACTGATGTCGCGACCGACAGTGGCTCGTGGACCCTTTCAGGGTCGGCCATCACCTTTGCTCATGGTGTAACGGGTCAGACCTTCAATGGCTCCGTGAGCGAGAACACGCTCACTATCGGCAACTCCGTATTCCGGAAGTAGGGCAGCGGAGACCCAGCGCCCGGCCCTGCGCCGGGCGCTGTTGTTTCCGGGCGCCGAGGCGTAGGTTGGCCCATGCAGTGTGAACTTCGCCGCTGTGGAGTTATCCCAACACAGCAGGAGCCGAACACATGATCCGCGTCGCCATCTCCGGAATCCCTGGTCGCCTCGCCACCGCGACCGCTGCAGGGATAGCTGCATCTGACGATCTCGACCTCGTTGCGCTATACAACCCGAATCGCGGTGGTGACGCGTTCAATGGGATCCTGATCTCGGCAAGTCACGATGAGATCAAGTGTGACGTCGTATTCGAATCGACAGAACCGACCGTTGTGATGGGCAACCTCCGGGCG
>JBDHDE010000100.1:0-6557 GCA_039591655.1 Gemmatimonadota bacterium | reverse complement strand
CGTCTACGTGGGGAGCGGCGACGGCCGCATCTACGCCTTCGATGCCGCCACCGGCGATGAGCGCTGGTTGTACCACACCGACGGCGCGGTCGTGAGCACCCCGGCGGTGTGGGAGGGGCGGCTCTACGTCGGCAGCGACGACGGCTACCTCTACGCACTCCAGCGCACCCCGGGCCCCCAGCCCCGGCTCGCCGTGTACTGGGACGATTCCCTCACGAGCCGCGCCGTGTGGGGCCGCAGCGAAGACCATCGCCAACCCGCCGACTACTTCCGCGGCCTGGGCTACCAGCAACTGGACTCCGCCGGGCTCGAAGCGTTCCTCTCCGAGCGGGTGGACGACGCCGTGCCCAGCGTGGTGGTGATCGCCATGGACGCGCTCCCCGAGACGGTGGCGGCCCCTGGCGGGGAGAGCCTGCTCGGGCGCTACCTGGAGCGCGGCGGGAAGGTGGTGTGGCTGGGCTTCCCGCCCCTCATCTTCACCCGCGACCCGGAGACCGGCGAGATCACCGGAGTGGACCGGGAGCGCCCCACCGAGCTCTTGGGCGTGGACCACGCCGCATGGAACAGCGACGAGTACGGCGTGACGCCGACGGCCGAGGGCCGCGCCTGGGGCCTCGCCTCGTGGGGCATGGGCATGCCCTGCGTCGCCGCCGGCGAGCCCGTGACCCCTCTGGCGGTGGACGAGCTGGGCCGGGCGGCGGCGTGGGTGAAGCACTACGGGGGCGCCCCCGGCACCGGGTTCGTGTTCGTGCGCCTCGGCACAGAGCGCCCCTACCTGGACGAGCTCCGCCGGGTGGCGGAGTACGGCGTGTTCCGGGCGAGGGAGGCGGCGGCGCGGTAGGGCTCAGGCTCTTTCCCCGACGGCAGGGGGGCCTTCGGGCGGCGGCGCGGCACGTTGGTCACCGACAGCTTGCACTTCCCTCCCCGGGCGGCATCTTGACGGGAAGCAGAATCCCGTCGGTGGCCTCCCGGCCTCCGCCGCCCGACAGACGCCGCAGTACGACGCCCGCCCGACGACGAAGACCGAGGAGCGCCACGCCCTGACTCGGAGGCGCCATGATACACCGCCTGGTTCCGTCGTCACTTTTGGCGGCAATCGTCATTCCTCTCTCGGCCTCGGCTCAGCGAACGGATCATTCCGCGAGCCACCAGCGCACCGTCGAGTTCAGGACCTCGGAGGTCACGGCAGCGAACGTCACTGTCTCCCCCGACGGTCAGTGGCTGATCTTCACCATGCTCGGCCACCTGTTCCGCGTACCCGCCGCCGGGGGTGACGCCGAGCAACTCACGTTCGGCCCCTTCTACGACACCGATCCCGCGTTCTCCCCCACCGGCAGGCGCGTGGTTTTCATATCCGACAGAGACGGAAGCGAGGGCAACGTCTTCCTCCTCGATCTGGAAACGCGCGGAGTCACACGGCTGACCCATGATCGCTGGGCGGGCCGTCCGTCCTGGTCTCCGGACGGCAACTGGGTGGCCTATCTCAGCTTCGTCCTCGACAGCGCACGCGCGTACTTCCCTATCGCCGCGCCAGCCATTGTCCGGCGCGTTTCCGTGAGCGGCGGCGAATCCGCGATCGTCAGCGGGCCACCCCGCATGATCAGCTCCGTCGCCTTCCTGCCGGACGGGCGCCTGGTCTGGTCCGCGTTCGAGGGCAGGCCGCCTTGGTGGCTCGGGGACGGACGGTCTCCAGTCGAAGATGCCACCACGCGGATCGAGGTCATGGACGCGCAGGGTGCCGTCTCAACGCTGGGTGACTGTCCGGGAATTGCCCACCGCCTCGTGGCCAGTCCGACGTCCAATGGCCTCTTTGCGCGGAGACTGCCGACGCCGCGGAAGGGAGGCTTCTATCCGGAAGAGGAAGAACTCGTCTTCCTTTCATGGGCCGATGATTCTGTGGACCACATTGCCGCCGTGTCGGGCACCAACGGTTGGGATTGGGGGCCGCGGTTCGATGTCACCACAGACGGCGAGCTGCTGTACGTCGGCGAGGCCGGACAACTCCTTGCGATCCCTTTGTCGGACGGTTCCCCACGGCCCGTGACGTTTCGCGCCGATGTGACACTCCTCGTCCACGATCCGGTCGCACCTCCCAGGAGCGAGCTGGCAGTTCCGGGGAGCACTACCGTTCCCAGGATTGTGACCTATCCGGCAATGTCGAGAGATGGCAACGACCTCTTTTTCGCAGCAGCCGGGAAGGTATGGGTGCAGCCACTTGCGGGTGGTTCCACACGCGCCATCTACGAGAGTGATGGGTTCGCTCGGGATCCCACGCCGTCGCCTGACGGGCGCAGGCTGGCGCTGGTCGACCTCAAGGTGGGAACCCGCAATCTCAACGTGCTCGACCTTGCGAGTGGCGAGGTGCGAACCCTGGCGTCGGGAGGGGACTACTGGCAGGTGGCATGGCATCCCGACGGCGAGCACCTCGCCTATGTGGAGCGCGGCAGATCGTCCATCGTCATGCTGAACCTGAACACTGGCGAAGCGCACCGAGCCGCGCGTGGGGCGATGTGGCTGTCACGACCGCGATTCTCCGGCGATGGCCGAGCACTTTGGTACACTAGGGGGAACGTGCTTTACCGCATCAGCCTGGCGGAGGGAGCCACCGCGGAGCCGGTCATCCCGCTGGCAGATCTCTGCGGGACGGACTCGTGGCTATCACCTTGGGCTCCCGTCGGCAACGCTGTGCTCTCGCCCGACGAGCGGTCACTGGCCTTTCGCTGCAACGCGGAGATCTGGCTCGCCAGCCTCGACACAACGCCACCGGGAGTGCACCATGCCCGTCGCCTGAGCCGGCGCGGCGGCCGTGCGTTTGACTTCGAACCCGACGGCTCCGCAGTGGTCTTCTTCGACGGAAACGAGGCGTGGCGACAGCCACTGACATCTGGCGATCCGGAGAGGATTGCGCTGCAGGTGGAAGTCCACCGCCAGTTACCGCCGCCGGTACTGCTACGCAACGTGCGTCTTCTCGATTTCACTACCGAGGGATTCGGCCCCGAGACGTCCGTGCTCGTCGACAGTGGAAGAATCCGTGGCATCGGTGCCGTGGCGGAGCGCAGCGCTCCCAACGCAGCCGTCATTCTGGACGCCGCTGGCCGGTTCGCCATCCCGGGGCTGTTTGACTTCCATGTGCACGGGCGGGGAGGATACCAGAACCCGAGCAACATCGCACACGGCGTCACCTCAGTGCGGGACCTGGGCAGCAGCGAGCCCTGGTGGCTCAACACCTTTGATGACTGGTCCGACGCGGGTGGAGCACCGGTTCCCCGATCGTTTCATGCGGGAGAGATGGTCTACGGTCCCCCCGAAATCCTCGCAACGGAGGAGCACGCGCGGGCGGCTGTGCGGCGGAGCCAAGCGGCCGGTGCGAGTCTCATCAAGGTGTACTCGACACTCCCCTGGTCGATCCAGCGAGCCGTAGCCGACGAGGCTCGTTTGCTGGGACTCCCGGTGGCGGCACACGGGACCACCGTAAAGGAAGTGACCATGGGCGCGACGCTCGGCTACGCGACGCTGGAGCATGCGGGCTTCCGGTATTACGACGATGTGCTCCAGATGCTGGCGGAAGCGGGGACGCGTTGGGACCCGACCGTGGGAAACGACATAGGAGATCAGTTGCTGCTCGAGGCTGAACCCCAAAGAGTAGAGCGAGAAGACTTCCGTGCATTTACCCCGGCGCAGCGAGTTCAACAGGAACTCGCCTACGGTGACACCGAGTGGAAGTCCCGAACCTATCCTACGATCTACGCTCAGCAGCTCGCGAGCATAGGGGCAGCATTTCACCGGGGTGTAGGACTCCTCGCTGGCACCGATACCCCCGAGCATCTTGCGTTCGCCGGGGTGTCGCTTCACTGGGAGCTGGAGCATTTGGCGCGGGCGGGGATCCCACCCCTGGACGTGCTCCGCATTGCCACGCAGGAGGCCGCCAGCGCCGTGGGAGCCGGAGCGGATCTCGGGTCGCTGGAGCCAGGGAAGTTTGGCGACCTGATCCTGCTCGACGCGAATCCACTCGAGGAAATCCGGAACACGCAGGCGATCTGGCGCGTGATCAAGGGCGGGTGGGTGTTCGACCCGGCGGAACTCAGGCCGCAACGGGATTAGACCGGCGCAGTGCGCCTGGGCGACTAACCGGTGATGAATGCAGCGCGCCCGGCGCTGCAGCTCTGCTGGGCGTAGGCACGGTGAACATGATGCCCTCGCCCGCGCGCCGAGCCACCCCCCACCGCCACCCCCGAAACCCCATCCCCGCCCCAACCGTCTAGATTTCTAGCCCCTATTAATAAGGAACAGAGGAGATCCGGATGCGCATGCAGCAGCCCGCCGGCTTTGGCCCCCGCCCGGCCTTCACGGCCCTCACCGCCCTTGTCCTGGCGGCCGCCGCCCTGATCGCCCCGGCCCCGGCCCGGGCCCAGACCTTCCCCACCGACGACGCCGTGATCCAGCAGATGTGGCAGGTCGGGATGGAGCAGTCCCAGACCGAAGAGCTGGCCCACTACCTGATGGACTACATCGGGCCCCGGCTGGCGGGCTCCGAGAACCTGGCCGCCGCTCAGGAGTGGCTGCTGGAGACCTACGCGAGCTGGGGCGTCCCGGCCCGCAAGGAGCAGTACGGCACCTGGAACGGCTGGCGCGAGGGGATCACCCACGTGGACATGATCGCCCCGTGGGTCCGGACCCTCGAGGCCAAGCAGCTGGCGTGGAGCCCCCCCTCGGGCGGACCGGTGGAGGGCGAGGTGCTGGCGCTCCCCGCGGTGGCCATGGAGGCCGACACCGCGGACTGGCTCCCACTGGTCAAGGACAAGTGGGTCATGCTGATGCTCCCCCAGCAGATGTGCCGCGCCAAGCAGGAGCTCGAGGAGTGGGCCCGGCCCGAGACCGCGGCGAGGATCGACTCTGTGCGCCAGGGGAGCGAGCGCGCCTTCTGGCAGTGGGTGCGCAGCGTGGGCGGCCGCCGCATTTTCGGCCGCATCCAGGAGGAGGGCGCCCTCGGCATCATCGGCTCCATGTGGTCCGGCGGCTGGGGCGTGTTCACGCCATTCTCGAGCTGGACCGACTCGATTCCCTCGGTGGACCTCTCGTGCGAGGACTACGGCCTGCTGTACCGCCTCGCCGTGAACGACCGAGCGCCCCGGATTCGGGTGGAGACCGAGGGCGAGGACCTGGGTGTGGT
This sequence comes from Gemmatimonadota bacterium, assembly GCA_039591655.1. Classification (GTDB taxonomy): domain Bacteria; phylum Gemmatimonadota; class Gemmatimonadetes; order Gemmatimonadales; family GWC2-71-9; genus WVYX01. The sequence goes on along the minus strand of JBDHDE010000100.1, from coordinate 1,387 downwards.
GCCCCAGTTCAACGTGATCGCCGAGCTCCGGGGTAGCGAGCTCCCCGACGAGTACGTGCTGCTGGGCGCTCACCTCGACTCGTGGCACGGCGGCACCGGCACCACCGACAACGGCACCGGCTCCATCATGATGCTCGAGGCCATGCGGATTCTGAAGGAGACCTACCCCAACCCGCGGCGCACCATCCTGGTGGGCCACTGGGGAGCCGAGGAGATGGGCCTAATCGGCTCGGGCTCGTTCCGGGAGGACCACCCCGAGGTGATGGAGGGCATGCAGGCCGCCTTCAACCAGGACAACGGCACCTGGCGCATCGTCGAGCTCGAGGGCCAGGGGTTCGCCGACGCGGAGAACCACATCCCCCAGTGGTTGGCCGCCGTCCCCACCGAGATGAGCGACCACATCGAGACGCCCCTGCCCGGCGGCCAGGAGAACCGGGGCTCGGACCACATCTCGTTCATCTGCGCCGACGTGCCGAGCTTCCGCCTGCGCTCGCCCTACCCCGAGTACCGCCAGTACACCTGGCACACCAACCGCGACACCTACGACAAGATCGTGTTCGACGACCTGAAGGAGAACGCGACCCTGGCGGCCATGCTGGCCTACATGGCCTCGGAGGATCCGGTGCGCTTCGGGCGGGAGCGGGCCGAGCTGCCTATCAGCGAGCACACGGGTGAGCCCAGGGATTGGCTCACGTGCTTCGAGCCGAGAAGGGAGCCGAGGCGGTAGGAAGCAGACTCCAGAGCCGTCGAGCTGCGCGAGTTCGACGATGGATAGGGGGCGCCGAATGGCGCCCCCTCTGCTTGTGACCTGGTCCACCCGCCCGCAGCCAGCAGCCCGGGGCCTGTGTCGCAGATACCCAACACTGGAACCGTACGCTGGTCCCCGCCAGATCATTATCCATCCGGCCTTCCCTTTCCTTGGCGCAGGCAACGTGTGACGTCTGCGTGACGCTCTGTCCGAACACTCCCCGAGTAGCGCGATTCCGCGGTGGGCGAATGGGTCTCTGGACTCCGGGCCAATCGCGCCGACAGTTCTGAACGTCTCTCGGGTCAATGCCATGACGATTCCCACACCAAGCCGCCTTCGTCCAAGCGTCCTGTCGTGGTCAATGGAGCCGATGGCTCACAGGACTCTCCGTCGCATACTCCTGCTGCTGGCAGCCGTGCTGGCCTGCTCGGACAGCTCACCGACGGAACCGCAGGACACTCAAGAGGAACCTCAAGAGGATCCAGCGCCAGTGCCCGTGCTAGACGAGGTGTTGCCTACCTGCGCGGCAACCGGGATCTCAGCTCTCCAACTCACAGCTCTAGGACGTGACTTCACAGCCTTCTCAGTGATCCAGTGGAACGGCGCGAATCGGAACACCTCGTATGTGAGCAACAACGA
>JBDHDE010000099.1:0-6785 GCA_039591655.1 Gemmatimonadota bacterium | reverse complement strand
GGTCAGGGCGGCCACCCGCTCGGCCCGGTTCAGGGCGGTCACCCCCAGCTTGCGGTAGGCCATGGCGAACGCGGTGTCCAACTCCACCGCCTCCTCGAGCAGCCCGATGGCCCGGGTGACCTCGCCCTGGTTGAGCGCCACGATGGCTCCGGAGTACTTGACGAGAGCGTCGAGGGAGCCGGTGGTCACCTCCGCCAGGGGCTCGCTGCCGCGGATCGTCTTGAGGGACTCGCCGACCTTCTTGCGCAGTTCCTCCGACAGGCGGTCGACCGCCTCGATGATCTCGGTGGAGTCGTTGGCCGTCTCGCGGAACGCGGCGAGCAACGCGCCGTCGCCCGGGGCGAACACGCGTGCGGCGAGCACGTAGCGACCTCCCACCGCGGTGACGTCGCCGGCCACCACTGCACCGATCCCCTCGCGCACCGCCACCTCACGTGCGAGCTCTTCTGTCAGGCGCTCCTCCGGCGAGCGCTGCATCCGCTCCAGCGCCCGGGCCACAGTCGCAGGATCCATCAGCGTCACCATCGGGGACTGGGCCAGATCCACCCGGAACGCCTCGGTCACCGCCTGTCCCAGAAGAGAGTCGGCTGTGCGGTTCTCGAAGTCCGCGACGATGATCCTCCCCTGCTCTTCCAGCACGCCGGCTGCCACCAGCGTGCCCACCGGCCCGATGCCCAGCGCACGCATCGCCATGTAGACCACCACGACCCCGGCCCATCCACCCAGGCTCAGCACTCCGCCGCGCATAGCGTTGGCCCATGTGAGGAACGGCAGGAGAGGCCCTTTCCCCGCCGCCATCCTCTGCTCCGAATACGCGGCCCCCACCATGATGGGAAGCCCGACCATCAGCAGCGCCCCGGCGCCCGGCATCACCCAGTCGGGGAGACCGAGCTGCTCCATGAGGAACCGGACGACGGCGAGCAGCACCAGGGACGCCAGGAGGAATAACCCCGCCACCCCCATCACCCCCACGCGCTCGACCAGAGTCGCCCCGGTGCCCCGGGGCAGTCCCATCGCCTGCACGAAGCCCGTTGCACTGTCGTAGCGCTCCACGGGCTCAGTAGCGAACGCCCGCAGCATCGCCTGGCGGATGTCCACCGGCACCGAGTTATTGAGCGCTCCGAGGCGCGGCGCGGGGTCCTTGAACCGCTTGGCGATGATCGCCTGGGCGGTCTGTCCCTCGAACGGCGGGGCGCCCGAGAGCATCTCGTAGAGCACGCACGCGAGGCTGTAGATGTCGCTGCGGCCGTCGAGGTTCTCGCTACCCACCACCTGCTCGGGGCTCATGTACTGAGGGGTCCCCACTGCGATCCCGGCCTGGGTGAGGCCCGGCCCACCGGAGGCGCTTATGGCCCTGGCGATGCCGAAGTCCGCCACCACCGCATGCCCGCCGGCCAGCAGGATGTTGGCCGGCTTGATGTCCCGGTGGACCACGTCCTTGCTGTGGGCGTAGCTGAGGGCGCTCCCCACCTCCCGGACGATGTGCAGGGCCTCGCTGAGCGAGAGCCGGCCGTCCCGCGCCAGGCGGTCGCGCAGCGTCTCGCCCTCGATGTAGGGCATCACGTAGTAGAGCAGGCCCTCGGCATCACCCGAGTCGTAGAGGGGAACGATGTGGGGGTGGTTCAGGCGAGCCGACGTCTCGATTTCCCGCAAGAAGCGCTCGGTGCCGAGGGCCGCCGCCAGCTCGGGGCGCAGCACCTTGATGGCCACCGGCCGGCCGTGCTTGATATCCTGGGCGAGAAACACCACCGCCATTCCGCCCCGTCCGAGCTCGCGCTCGATGACATAGCGGTCGGCCAGCACAGCTTTGAGTCGGACTAGGGCCTCAGGCTGCACGACGCTCTCCGGTATCGCTTGACTAGAAGGTCAGCCCTCCGGCCGCTCGCCGGCCGGGGGCCGACTGGGCGGAGCGCTCCCATACCCTGTTCGATGATCGAACGATGCGGAGCGTTGCGCCGGTCCGTCCCCACATCCGTCACCTACGTCAACTTGCCCAGAGTTGTTTCATTCAGCAACCGGATTCGTACCCGGGGCTCCGCTCCGCGGCTCGGGTCTCCCACCTGTTCGGCTCTCCAGCCGTATCCTCATTTTACCCCGGTGGGCGCCACATGTCTCTTTGACAACCGGCGGCTCGCCCGGCCCTCGACTTGACTAACCGGCGGGACGCCCGGCCCTCGACGCCGCCATGAGTAGGGTCCGAAACGGGGCTCCTCCGACAACGCTGGCCCCCGACGAAGGAGAACGACGCCGGCGCCCACCCCGACCCCCGTGAGCCCCGTCACGTCGCGCCCGGCCTGACGGCCGCACAATGAGTCTCTATCGGGCCAGACGGGCCATGACCGGCCTTCCACCGGGACCAAGACGAGGGCGCAGCGGTTGACCGGAGTCACGACATCACGCTCCACGCACTACCAGGAACTCGCCGAGTTCCTGCAGCACGTGGGCAAGGATCCCTCGCGCCTCCTGTTCGAGGACGAGCTCACGGGGATCCAGAACCGGCGATTCCTGCGGGGCTACCTCGAGCACAAGGTCCGCTGGGAGGGCGAGGAGGACTACCCCCTCTCTCTCATCATCCTGGACCTGGACCACTTCAAGCAGGTAAACGACACCCAGGGACACGACACGGGCGACCAGGTGCTCACCTGGACCGCCACCCTGCTGAAGGACGTCGCAGGGGAGCAGGGCATCCCCATCCGCTTCGCCGGTGACGAGTTCATCGTGCTGCTGCCGCGGACGGACCGGGCCGGCGCCCGGGAGATCGCCGACCGGCTGCTGCAGCGCACCAGGGACCGGCCGTTCACCCTCCGCGATACGGGGACCACCCTCAGCATCACGCTGAGCATCGGGGTCGCCTCCGCACCAGACGACGGCCGGGACAGCAAGGCGCTGTTCCAGGCAGCCGACACGGCGCTGTATCACGCGAAGCAGTCGGGCCGCAATCAGGCCGCCAGCGCCGGCGAGGTGGACCCCAAGAAGGTCTTCCCGAAGACCGCCCTCCACCGGCTCATTGCCACCGGCATCGCCGGGCGTGACGACCAATTGGCCGTCGTATCCGAGGCCCTGGAGGCCCTCACTCGCGGTGACAGCCAGTTCATGCTGGTCGAGGGCGGTCCGGGCATGGGGAAGACGGCGTTCCTGGACACGGTCCGCAGCAATCTGGCAGGCAACGACAGCTACAGCGTGACTCGCGTCTCCGGTGAGCAGCAGGAGGGCTTTCGGCCGTACTACCTGACGTCGCGGGTGTTGGTGGCTCTGTTGAGCCAGCGCACCGACGGGGGCGAGCCGGTGCTCCAGAAGCTGAGCAAGCGGGAGCTCGGCTACTTGTCTCACATACTGCCGCAGGTGGCCGACCAGGGAACCGCGCCTCCGGAGCAAGACGAGACCCTCACGCGCCAGGGGATCTTCGCCGCACTCGCCCGGTTCCTTCCCAGGCTGGTCGACTTCCGCCCTCTAATCCTCGTCGTGGACGACCTCCACTTCGCCGACGAGGCCAGCCTGCTCCTCATTCGCGCCCTGATCCAGCGCAAGGAGCTGAACCTCTTCGTGTGTGGCTCGTCACTGGAAGCCTTGCAGCTCGTGGGCGAGGAGGAGGCGCCCCCGCTGGAGCGGTTCACCGCCCTCAGGCAGCGGGAGTTGGGCATCCGTCGTGTGAAGCTCAAGCCGTTGAGCGGCGACGACATCGGCGAGTACCTGCGCGGGGTGTTCCCCAGTCTGAAGATGCCCCAGGACTTCGAGTCCGAGCTCGCCCGCACGACCCAGGGCAACCCCCTCTTCCTGGCGGAGATCATCCGCAAGCTGGTAGCCGACCGGCGAGTGACCCTGGAAGGACAGGCGTGGGTGATCAATCCCCTGGAGGACGGCTACCTGCCGCGCTCTCTCGAGGAGATCGTGATGCAGAAGATCTCGGCCCTCGACGAGGAGGGCCGCCAGCTCCTGGAGCGGGCCACCGCCATGGGGGAGGAGGCCTCGGTGAGCATGCTGGCAGGCAGCTCAGAGGTGGACGAGAACCGGGTGCTCGAGTTCCTCGACCGCGCCGAGGCGTTGGGATTGGTGTCCCTCGATTTCCAGATCAACGACGAGGTGATGCACTTCCTCGGCAAGCAAGTGGCGGAGATCTCCTACGGCGTGATCCACCCCGACCGCCGCCAGGAGCTGCACGAGCGTATCGGCGAATACCAGGAAGGATTGTACGAGCGGCGCCTCCTCCCGTCGGCGTCGCTCCTCGCCTACCACTTCAAGCGGTCTGCCAATCAGCAGAAGGCCCGACGGTACGAGCGCGTCCAGCTGGCCAACAGCCAGACCGTATTCGATCCCGAGGAGGCGGCGGGCTACACCGGGGAGTTGATCGAGGCCGAGGTCGAGGTCGAGGAGCGGCTCGCCCCGGAGACCGTGCCCCTGGTACCCAACGTGCTGCGCACCTTCAACAAGGCCGTGCGCGCCGTTCAGCTATACCCGCCCGAGAGCAGGGCCGTGGGGCAATCCATCACCGATGTGAAGGAGGCCGTGGACCGCGTCCTCGACGGGAACGAGCGGTTGCGCCTCTCCCAGGACCAGCGCGTCCTGCTTGCCAACGGCCAGCGCATCGACGTCTCGGAGTTCGGCGTGCTCTCGGACGCTTTCTTGGAGATGCTCACGCGGGCGGAGCTCCAGGGCATTGCCTTCCTTCAGGGCGTGACCGAAGCCGAGATCCAGCCGCTGATCACGACTCTGACCCGCATCAAGCCGGAGGCCCTGACCCAGGGATACTGGAAGAGCTTCATTGTCGACCACGCGCTGGACCACATCGAGCTCGAGCAGGTGCGCTACTCCCGCGTGGTGCGCAAGTCGGCGGGCCGCGGCGTCAGGCAGCCCACCCTGGAGGAGGTCGAGCTCGCTCCAGAGGAGCTCACCCGGGTGCCGGAGATCCTGCGCGCGTTCCAGGGTGCCGCCAAGATCGTCAAGCTCTACCCCATGGACAGCAACCCGGTGGTGAGCGCCATCGAGCGCCTACACGCGTCGCTCCAAGGGGTGCTCACGCGGCACCACGTGCTAACGCTGGCCGGCGTGGAGCAGTCGTTGCTCGTGAACGGAGCCCGCATCGATACGGCCGGGTTCGAGGCGGTGGCCTCGGCCGTCGTAGATCACCTGCGGGCGGTGGGGCTGACCAGCATCACCTTCCTCGCCAACGTCCCGCAGACCGAGGTTGCCACCTTCGCCGGGGCGCTGCGCGAGGCGCCAGCCGGCGCCGACCCCGCGTATTGGGATGGGGTCCAGCAGGACCACTCCCTGAGCGGCATCGCGTTCAACCAGCGCCAGTATGCCGTCGGGGTGATTCACGGACTGCTGAGCGTGGTCGAAGGTGAGGACGGTGAGGAGCTGGCGGAGGGGGACGCCGCTGCCGAGCTGGCCCAGCGACTCACCGACGAGCCGAGCGAGGCGCTGGTCGCGGCTCTGCCGCGGTTCGGCAAAGAGCTGCTGGTCAAGGGCGAGCACGATCTGGTGCGGCGGCTCCTGAAGCGAATGTTCGATGAGTTCCAGAACCAGGATCCTCTCACGCGGGAGCGGACGGTCCAGGCGTGTCACGCCCTGCTCGACCTGCTGATTCTGGGACTGCAGCGCAAGCTGGCGGAGCTCGGCGTGGAGTCCCTGCTGCGCGCCCTTGCCGATGAGACCGAGCCACAGGTCCTGCGGGAGTTCGGGGTCGTGCTGCACACCATGGCAGGATTGGGTGTGCAGTTCGGCGACTACGCGATGGCCGGCCGCATCCTCATGGCGCTCAAGACGCGCCGCCAGGAGATCGAGGACACGGGCCTCGCCGAAGCCGCCAGCCTCGTGCAACTGCTCGACCGACCCCTCGATCCCACCGTGAAGGCGCTCCTGGTAGAGGACCTGAGATCGGGTGAGCCGGATCGCCGGGGCCGCGCCGCCCAGCTCATCGGCAGCCTGGACCGCTCAGGCGTCCCGCTGCTAATCGAGGCCATCCGGCTGGAGCGCGACTTCCGCACCCGTCAGATGGCCGCGACCCTGCTGTCAGAGATGGGGCCGCATGGAGCCCGAGAGCTGAAGCGCGCCCTGGCAACCGAGACGATCACGGAGCAGCGATTCCGCATGCTGGAGATCGCCGACACGGTCACCAGCGACATGCGTGACGAGCTCGAGGCCGCCCTGGCCGACGACAACTCCAAGGTCCGCCGCGCCGCATTCCGCATGTTCCAGCGGCTGCACCGCGACGAGCTCATCGAGTTGATCGTCCCGTACGCCACGGACGTGGACCCCCAGGCCGCCAAGGGAGCGGTCCGCAGCCTCGCGGAGCTCGGGTCAGCCCGGGCCGTGGAGGCGCTGGTCACCATCCTCGGCTCCACCCAGAACTCCACGGTGGCGATCGCGTGTTGCCAGGGGCTGGGGCAGATCGGCGACGCGGCTTGCATCGATCCGCTCTCCCGTGTGCTGGGGCAGCGCAAGTTCCTCTTCTTCGGCAGGCACTGGGACGAGCAGGTCCGCGCCCAGGCCGCCGCCTCCCTGAAGCAGATTCCCACTCCCAAAGCCGCCGAGGCGCTGGGGCGCTTCGCCAAGGACCGGAACGGGCGCGTCCGGAGCCTCGCGCGGGCCGCCGCCGCCGAGCAGAGCAGCTAGGCCACCCGAAGGGCCCTCAACACGTATGACAGCCTGGGCGAGGCCTACATGGCACACGGGGAGACCGAGCTGGCGGTCGCGAACTACGAGAAGTCCCTGGAGCTGAACCCGCAAAACACCAACGCAGCCCAGATGCTGGCGCGGCTGAAGGGCGGCACTGGCGGCGGCAACTA
>JBDHDE010000098.1:0-7288 GCA_039591655.1 Gemmatimonadota bacterium | reverse complement strand
ATCGTCAACGAGCACGACCTGCAGCCGGACGACATCACGAAGGTGCACATCCGGTCCCTGGCCCGCGCGGCCGACATTCTGGCCGATCCCTCGAAGTACGATCCCCGCAGCAAAGAGACGGCCGATCACAGCCTGCCCTACGTGATCGCGGCGGCCGTCGCGGACCGCCAGGTGACGCCGGCGCAGTTTGAGCCGGAGAAGATCATGGACGAGCGCATTCGTGCGCAGCTCAACAAGGTGGAGGTGGTGGCCGATCCCGAGATCGAGAAGGTGTTCCCGGAGCTCCAGCGGGTGATCGTCAAGATCGAGACCGCCGATGGCCGCGAGCTGACCCGCGAGCTCGACTACCCCAAGGGCGATCCCCGGAATCCGCTCAGCGACGAGGAGGTCGAGGAGAAGTTCGATGCCCTGGCGACACCGGTGCTCTCCGATGCGGGCCGTCGGAAGCTCAAGGACGCCGTGTGGGGGCTGGAGAAGTTGGGTCCGATCTCGGAGTTGATGGACCGCTGTCGGGCGGATAGGTAACCTGGAGGAGGAGCCCCCCGCCCGCCGGTAGGCTCCGGAGGTACCCATGGGCCAGACCATCGTCGAGAAGATCGCGCAGGCGCACCTCGCAGAGGGCCCCGACCGACCGCTGCGGACCGGGGACGTCGTCTCGCTGCGGCCGCGGCACGTGATGACGCACGACAACACCGCCGCGGTCATGAAGAAGTTCACTGCCATCGGGGCGGCGCGGGTCCACGACTCCCGACAGCCGGTGTTCGCCCTGGATCACGACATCCAGAACACCTCCGACGGCAACCTCGCCAAGTACCGGGACATCGAGGCATTCGCCCTGGAGCGGGGCGTGGACTTCTATCCCGCCGGGACGGGCATCGGGCATCAGATCATGATGGAGCATGGCTACGCGGTGCCTGGCTCCCTCGTGGTCGCGTCCGACTCCCACTCCAACATGTACGGCGCCGTAGGGGCGCTGGGCACGCCGGTCGTGCGCACGGACGCCGCGGCGATCTGGGCCACGGGCGAGTTCTGGTGGCAGATCCCGCGCACGGTGCAGGTCGCGCTGCATCGGGAGCTTCGCGCAGGGGTCAGCGGGAAAGACGTGATCATCACGTTGTGCGGGCTCTACAACCGAGGCGAGGTGCTCAACGCCGCGGTGGAGTTCACGGGTCCCGGGGTCGCCTCCCTCAGCATGGCGGCCCGGATGAGCATCGCGAACATGACCACGGAGTGGGGGACCCTGGTCGGGTGGTTCCCGGTGGATGCGGCGACCATCCGCTGCCTCCGGAGCCGCCGGGAGATCCTGGCGGCCGCGGGAGTGGAGCGGTTCACGGCGGAGGAAGTGCAGCGCTGGGAATCCGACCCCCCGAGACCCGACGAGGACGCGGCGTACGCGGCGCGGATCGATCTCGACCTGTCGGAGGTGAGCCCGCACGTGGCGGGGCCCGATTCCGTCCAGGTGATGCGCTCCCTGGCCGACATCGCGCAGCAGCAGATCGCGATCCAGAAGGCCTACCTCGTCTCTTGCGTGAACAGCAGGCTGGAGGACCTCGAGGCGGCCGCCCGGGTCCTCCGGGGAAAGCAGGTGGCCGAGGGAGTGGAGCTCTACGTCTCGGCGGCGAGCAGGGAGGTGCAGGAGGACGCCGAGGAATCCGACGCGTGGAACCGGCTCCTGGAAGCGGGGGCCAAGCCGCTCCCACCGGGGTGCGGTCCGTGCATCGGGCTGGGGGCGGGGCTGCTGGAGCCGGGCGAGGTCGGCATCTCGGCCACCAACCGCAACTTCAAGGGACGGATGGGCTCCCGCGAAGCCCAGTGCTATTTGGCGAGTCCCGAAGTGGTGGCCGCCTCGGCGCTGGCGGGCTTCATCACCGGGCCACGGGAGTCGGACGGGAAACGACCGGAGGTGCGGCTCACCCAACTCGCCGCGCTGCCGGCGAGCGACGAGACCGTGGAGATCAGCGCCGGCTTCCCGGAGCGGCTCACGGGGCGGCTCGTGTTCGTGCCGCAGGACAACCTCAACACCGACGGCATCTATGGCAAGGACTACACCTATCGTGAGGGCATGACCCGCGAGGAGATGGCCCGCGTCGTCATGGAGAACTACGACCCGGCGTTCGCCGAGCGGACCCGGGAGGGAGACGTGTTGGTGGGCGCCTGGAACTTCGGCACCGGCTCGAGTCGCGAGCAGGCGGCAACGGCGCTCATGGCGAAGGGCATCACACTCGTCATCGCCGGCAGCTTCTCCCAGACGTATCTCAGGAACGCCTACAACAACGGCTTCCTGTGTATCGAGTGCCCCGAGCTAGTGCGCCGCATCAAGGAGCAGTCGACGGATGCCCTCGCGTCCGGCGAGCCGACGCTCATTCCCGGAGACGAGTTGGACATCGACTTCGTGCGAAGCACGGTGACGTATCGGGGTGAGGCATTCGGGTTCCCGGCACTCGGCTCGGTGCCGCAGTCCCTCATCGTGGCTGGCGGGGTGGAAAGCCAAGTGCGCGCGCGGCTGGGACTGAGCTGAAGCAGCCGCTGAGCGGCGGCCGACACACTCAGGGGAGGAGGAGGTTCACATGGCCAAGCACACGGTGGTGACGATGCCGGGGGACGGCATTGGAGAGATCGTACTTCCCGAGGCCGTTCGGGTCCTGCGGGCGGTGGGGTTCGACGCCGACTACGTGCATGCCGAGATCGGATGGGAGTTCTGGGTCAACGAAGGCAACCCGCTGCCGGAAAGTACGATCGAGCTGCTGCACCAGCACAAGCTCGGTCTCTTCGGGGCCATCACGTCGAAGCCCAAGGGTCAGGCAAAGAAGGAGCTCAAGCCCGAGCTCCAGGACAAGGGCCTCGAGTACTTCAGCCCCATTGTCGGGATGCGGCAGATCTTCAACCTCGACGTGTGCATCCGACCGTGCCGCTCGTTCCAAGGGAATCCGCTCAACTTCGTGCGCCAGAAGCCGGGCGGCGGATTCGAGGAGCCCAAGGTGGACGCGGTGGTCTTCCGGCAGAACACCGAGGGGCTCTACTGCGGGATCGAGTGGACCGACCCCCCGCAGGTGGTGCGCAACGCCCTCGGGATGCACCCCAAGTACAAGATCTTCGCCGATACCCCGGGTGCTGATCTCGCGATCTCGATGCGCCTCTTCACGCGCAACGCCTGTCGCCGCATCGTGCGGGCCGCGTTCGAGTACGCCAAGAAACACAACTACAAGTCGGTTACCATCTGCGAGAAGCCGAACGTGCTGCGCGAGACCTCCGGCATGATGGAGGATGCGGCCCGCGAGGTGCACGCGGACTACCCGGACGTCGAGCACTGGTCGACCAACATCGACGCGCAGATGATGTGGCTCACGAAGAACCCGGAGGATTACGGCGTGCTCGTGGCAGGGAACATGTTCGGGGACATCATCTCCGACGCGTTCGCCGGGCTGGTCGGGGGTCTCGGGTTCGCCTGCTCCGGGAACATTGGCGACGAGGTGGCCGTGTTCGAGCCGACGCACGGCTCGGCCCCGAAGTACGCCGAGCTGGACCCACCCATCGTGAACCCCATTGCTATGGTCTTGAGCGCGGCGATGATGCTTGATCACGTGGGCGAGACCGGTAAGGCGACGGCGGTGCGCGAGGCCGTGGCGACGGTAGTGCGCGAGGGGAAGGTCCGTACCTACGACATGCTGCGGCTGCCGGGTGGCAGAGAGGTGACGGGGCTCGGTGCGGCGACCACCACCCAGCTGACGAATGCGATCATTGCCGCGCTGGGATGAGGAGGTAGCGTCATGACCCGACGGGGTGAGGCGGGCCGGCAGGGCGACGATGTCCGGTCGGACCTTTACGTTGCCGTCGAAGGACGCAAGGCCGGAGGCCTCGAGGTCGAATTGGCGTCCAAGGTCGGCGCGTTCTACGGTCCGGCGATTCGTGCCGACTCCGAGGCGATCATGGCGGCACTGGGCGTGAAGCACGCCCATGTCATCGTAGACGACAAGGGCGCGTTGCCGTTCGTGATCGCGGCGCGCATCGAGGCGGCGGTGCGGCGAGCTGGGCTCGGGGCCAAGGGGGACGCCCGGCCGGAGCGCACGGTGCAGGCGCCGCGCACATCGAAGGACCGATTGCGGCGCTCCCGGCTCTACTTGCCGGGGAACGAGCCGAAGTTCATGGTCAACGCCGGGTTGCATCGCCCGGACGGCGTGATCCTCGATCTCGAGGACTCGGTGCACCCCGCGGAGAAGGACGCCGCCCGGCTGGTGGTGCGGAACGCGCTCCGCTGCGTGGACTTCCAGGGAGCGGAGCGCATGGTCCGTATCAATCAACTCCCCCTGGGGCTCGAGGATCTGGACGCCATCGTGTCCGAAGCACCGGATCTGGTGCTGCTGCCGAAGACGGAGCGGCCGGACCACGTACGTGACGTCGCCGCCCGCATCCGCAAGATTCAGAAGAGCGAGGGCGGTGAGCCGATCTGGCTTATGCCCATCCTGGAGTCGGCCCTCGGGGTGGAGAACGCCTTCGCCATCGCCGGCGCCGACGACACCGTGGTGGCGCTCACGATTGGGCTGGAGGATTACACCGCCGATCTCGGTGTCGTGAAGACCACGGAGGGGGTGGAGTCGCTCTACGCCCGCACGCGGCTGGTCAATGCCGCGCGGGCGGCCGGTGTCCAAGCCATCGACTCGGTGTTCGGGGACGTCGGCGACATGGACGGGTTGCGGGCCTGGGGCCGGCGCTCCCGGGCCCTGGGGTTCGACGGCATGGGATGCATCCATCCCCGCCAGATCGAGCCCATCCATGAGGCCTTCGCCCCGACACCGCAGGAGATCGAGAAGGCGCTCCGGATCGTGGCCGCCTTCGAGGAGGCCGAGGCGAAGGGGCTCGGCGTGGTGAGTTTGGGATCCCGTATGGTCGATCCTCCGGTGGTGCTGCGGGCGCAGCGTGTGGTGGCCGCAGCGCGGCGGACCGGCCTGCTCCGGGAGTCCGGCGGCGGGGTCGACACGTAGCGGAGGTGAGATGAGCGGCGGCACGGAGTTCGTGGTGAATGCGGCGGGACGCCAAGTGCCCTCGGTGGTGAACGGTAGGGCGCAGATCCCGTTTCAGGGCGTCGGGGCGTACGCGCCCTCGGCGGCGAAGCACGGCCCCTCGATCCGCTCCTGCAAGGACTTCCCGGCAAGCGGCGACAAGCGTGTCCCCGATCTCGAGACGGCTCTGCGGCGGTGCGGCCTGGCGGACGGCATGGTGATCTCCACCCACCATCACTTCCGCAACGGCGACAGGGTCGCCCTGATGGCGCTGGAGGCGGCCGCGGGACTCGGGGTCAAGGACCTCATGTGGTTCCCCAGCGCGTCGTTTCCGTGCCACGCGCCGGTCATCGACCTGATGGACCGGGGCGTGGTGCACCACATCGAGGGCAGCATGAACGGGCCGCTCGGGGAGTACTGCTCGCGGGGCAAGATGCGGGGTCTTGGGGTGCTGCGCTCCCACGGCGGGCGGTGGCAGGCGATCCAGGACGGAGAGGTGAAGATCGACGTCGCCGTGATCGCGGCTCCTACGGCCGATCCGTTCGGCAACTGCGACGGCTCCCACGGACTTTCAGCCTGCGGCTCGCTGGGCTTCGCCCTGGCGGACTCCATCTATGCCGATCACGTGATTGTCGTGACCGACAATGTCGTCCAGTTCCCCTGCATCCCCTGGCAGATCCAGGGGAACAACGTGGACTGCGTGGTCGAGGTGGAGTCCGTCGGCGATCCGTCAAAGATCGTTTCCGGGACCACGCAGATCACCAAGAGCCCCGACCGGCTGCTCATTGCGGAGTTCGTGGCTCGGTTCCTCCGCGATGCGGGAATCATGCGTGACGGCTTCTCGTTCCAGGCCGGGGCCGGGGGCATCGCCTTGGCATTCGTGCAGTTCCTCAAGGAGATGATGCAGGAGGCGGGCGTGAAGGCGCGCTTCGTCCGGGGGGGCTCGACCCAGTATCTCGTGGATCTGCTGAATGAGGACCTGACGGACTACATCCTCGACGGCCAGACGTTCGACTTGGCCGCCGTGCAGTCCATCGCCTCGGACCCGCGGCATGTCGCAACGTCGCCGTTCACCTCGTACAACTTCCATGGCAAGGGCAACTTCGCGTCGATGGTGGACGCCGCGGTTCTCGGCGCCACGGAGGTCGACGTGGACTTCAACGCCAACGTGGTGACCCACTCCGACGGCTTGCTGCTCCACGGAATCGGCGGTTGGCAGAACTGCCTCTTCGGCGGGTGCACGATCCTGGCCGTCCCGTCGTTCAGAGACCGGATTCCGGTGATCGTGGAGAGCGTGACGACCATGACGGGCCCGGCGGAGCTCATCGACGTGGTAGCTACCGAGCGCGGCATTGCCATCAACCCCCGGCGCACCGATCTGCTGGAGCGTGTTGCGGGATCGGATCTCCCCATCCGTTCGCTGGCGGTGATCAAGGAGGAAGTCGAGCAGATCGTGGGCGGGGTTCCGGAGGAGGCCAGGGTGACCGACGATCCGGTGGCCGTGGTGAAGTGGGTGGATGGGACGGTGCTCGATACGGTGTGGGGCGTGGCGGACTGAGAAAAGTGGGCAGGGGGGAGGGGGAAGGGCCCCTCTGCCGCCGCGCCTCCGCCGCACACTACCGGGCCCACAACCGCATATCGTCACCGCGCTGCCGGACACGGCGGCCAGACGCAACTGAGGAGGAGGTCATGCTATCGGACGTGAATCCCGTCTGCCCGTTCTGCTCCGTGGAATTGCACGACATACTGTACCAGGAGCTCTCGGGACTCCTGGGGCGGCGGTTCATCTACTTCTGTCCTGGCTGCCGCGGCGTGCTAGGGATCTCCCATCGGAAGGGGTTCTGGATGGGGTGACAGCGGGGAGGGGGGAAGCGGGAAGGGAGCGGGTAGCGGGAAGGCGGAACGGGGAAGGGGGAAGCGGCCGGCAGCAGGCACCCCGGTCCCTCCTCGACTCTTAAGGCCTCCTTCATCCCCTCTTAAGGCTCCCGCCCGCTTCTTGGGCGTAGAAGGCGTACCGTGCGCTCCCCACCGGCGGAGGTGAACATGGCTGGGATCGTGGGCTACGGGGCGTTCATCCCCCGCAATCGCATCAAGTCCGAAGAGATAGCTCGGCAGTGGGGCAAGGATCCGGAGACCATCCGTCGCGGACTCTTGCTCGAAGAGAAGTCGGTGCCGGGGATCGATGAGGACACCATCACCATATCGGTGGCCGCCGCCCGGGGGGCCCTGGAGCGCGCCGGCATCGACCCCACGCGGATCGGCGCTGTCTATATCGGCTCGGAGTCCCACCC
>JBDHDE010000097.1:0-7248 GCA_039591655.1 Gemmatimonadota bacterium | reverse complement strand
GGGCGCGAACACACCTGAAGCCACAGGCCCTTGGTAGTAGGCGATTCCCTCAGCGGGTATACCGACCAAGGCCACAACCTTCGGCTTGCCCTGCGGAGCTTCGATGGGTCCGACTTGGCCCACTGCAGGGCAGCCAACCAAAGGAACCGCCTCCTGCCCGACCTGGTGTCCCGCCCATGCCAGAACCGTCGCGAGTGTGAGATCGACGAGGGTCATGCGCATGGGATATGCAGCCTAACTCCTAGTATGCATCGTCACCCGCTCCACCCCCCGCCGCCAACCGCCGCATAACCCACACCCCCCCGTAGAATATGCGGCGGAGAGAGCGGCATAATGTGGCTGTCGGATAATGGGCATTTCCTGCGATCCCCCAGCGCCCGGCATGTGAGCGGGCAGTCCCCCCGGTAGTGTGCAATCGGGTCCCGGATCCGGCTAGGCCCCTAGCGGGGCAAGGGGTGACCATTGTGGGACATTCGGTCGGTCCGTCATCCCGGGCGCCGGCGGTCCAGCGGCGGTGATACCCGTCTTTACAGACGATCTGCCGGGCTCCGCACCCCAAAAGCCCCGCGGTTGAGGACGTGGGTGTAGATCATCGTGGTGCGGACGTCCTTGTGGCCTAGCAGCTCCTGGACCGTGCGGATGTCGTGGCCATCCTCCAGCAGATGGGTGGCGAACGAATGGCGCAGGCTGTGGCAAGTGGCGTGCTTGCTGATCCCGGTCCGGCGCACTGCGGCTTTCATTGCCCGCTGCACTGCCGACTCGTGGAGGTGGGCCCGTAGCCGGCGGCCCGATTCCGGGTCCGTCACAAGCCGGCGGGCCGGGAACACGTATTGCCAGGCCCACTCTCGGCCGGCAGCCGGCATCTTGCGCTCCAGGAGGCCCGGGAGCTCTACGTAGCCCGCGCCGTTGGCCAGGTCTCGCTGGTGCCTGGTGCGGATGCGGCGCAGGTGGGTCGACAGCGTCGTGCGCCCGGCCGCCGGGAGAACGGTGACGCGATCCTTGAGCCCTTTGCCCCGCCGTACCCGGATCTCTCCCCTGCCGAAATCCACGTCCTTCACCTGCAGCGTGAGGCACTCCATGAGCCGGAGCCCCGAGCCGTACAGCAGCAGGCTGATGAGGCGGTAAGGGCCCCTGAGGGCGCGGACCTCTGCGTACCGCCCGCTACCCTACGCTTTGCCGGCCACCGCTATGAGCCGCTTTGCATCGGGGCCGTAGGGCGTCCCGTCCATGGTGCCGTACACGGAGACCGTGGAGAACCCGACCTCCCGCAGCAGCGCCTTGAGCTCCTGCGCCGAGTAGATCCACAGGCGCACCTTGAACGACCGCTGGGTCATTTCCTTCAGCAGGATCCACTCGGCGATGATGCGGCTCCAGTCCTCCATGATGGTGCGCCGCTGCACCAGGAGGGTGCCGTCGTACAGCTCCTCGGCATCGATCGCCCGGAACTTCCCGGCGAGAATCTCCTTGCCCAGCAGGTCCATGACGAAGATCCCACCGCGCTTCAGGCTGGCGAACACGTTCTCCAAAACGTGGCGGTTGTCCGCCGGATCCTCGAAGTAGCCGAACGTCGAGAACAGGCTGAGAGCTATGTCGAACGCGCCGCCCCTGCGGAAGCGCCGCATGTCCTCCAGCACCCACTCTACGTCTGCGCTCTCCTCCGTGGCGTAAGTGCGGGCCTTGTCCAGGAGGAACGCCGTGCGGTCTACCCCGGTTACTGTAAAGCCGCGTTTGGCCAGTGGTACCGCGAACCGGCCGGGGCCGCACCCGAGGTCGAGCGCGGCACCGCTGTCTCGCCCGGCGAGCTTGAGGAGCTTCGGAACATCCTCCACGGCAGCCCGGAACTTCTCCGGGCCAAACATAAGCGGGTAGGTCTCGACCCAGAGGTCTTCCTGCTCGAACCATGCGGTGGGTGCGGGTGTCATGACTCAGGCCTCGTCAGCGTGCGTCGGCCAGGAAGGTATCAACAATACTGTCTACGTAGCCCTCGTCCACTTGGTTCCGATTGGAGAGGAACACGACGGTGAGTCCCTCGTCCGGGAACCGCTGAATGGCATTCCGGAACCCCCTGGTCGAGCCGCCGTGGCGAAACCGGAGCCTCCCTCGGTGCTCGTCCACGAACCATCCGAGGCCGTACTCGGAGGTGTCCCCGCCCGTGAGTACCATGGGCTCGAAGGCAGCAGCGAGAGCCTGGTCGGAAACTGGGCGCGCTTCCCCGTCCAGCATCCGGATCCAGCGGCGCAGGTCGTCGAGCGAGGTGTACACCCCCCCGTCTCCCAGTACCGCGCTGGTGACGCTCTGGTCGGTGCGGGTCCACCCCGAATCAGTCCTAGAGTATCCGTAGGCCCGGGACGCCACCGCCGAGATGCCTTCCTCGAAGGCCACCGTTTGCTCCATTCCCAGAGGCTCGAAGATGCGCTGGGACAGGAAACCAGCGAAGGACTGCGCGGCGACATGCTCCACGACCATCGCGAGCAGGGCGTAGCCGGTGTTGCTGTAACGGTGCTCCGACCCCGGCGGGAAATATGTCGAGTCCTGCTGCCGCATCATTCGCAGCACGTCACGGTCCTTGACCTGGGTGATCTGGCTATCCGGGATCAGATTCTCGTAGTCTATGAGCCCCGAGGTGTGGGTGAGGAGGTGTCGAACGGTTATGGCGTCGCCGTACTCAGGGAAGCCAGGGAGGATCTCCGTGAGGGTGGCATCGTAGCCCAGGTGTCCGTCCTCAACGAGAAGCATGATGGCCATCGCTGTGAACTGCTTGGTGAGGGATGCCAGACGGAAGTTCGTGGCCGGGCCGGTGGGTTCCCCACGCTCCAGGTCGGCCATGCCGCGGCAGTCGCGGTACAGAATGCCACCGTCCGCGAGCGCCATGAGGCACGCGCCGGGTACGTCGCGGCCGGTGTAGCGCTCGAGGAGGGAGTCGACTCGGGCACGGGTGGCCACGTCCGCTCCATCGACGCCGCATCCCGTGGCTAGCAGGACGACGGTAGCCAGCCAGATGATCACAGTCGTTCGGATAGCCATCCTCCTCTGCATCGCCTAGGCACCGCCGAGCACCCAGATCATGTACGGGCTCTGGCTCGGCTCGAACGGTGAGCGCGCGTAGTCGCCGTAGCAGTCCACGATTGTGAACCCCTCCTTGCGGGCCATTTCCTCAAACTCCGTATGCTCCAGCAGCGCGAAGCGGACGCTGTACACGTGCTCCGATTCCAACGCGCCGTCTGAATCGTACAGCTTGCAGACCTGGACCGACTCGGCAATGCGCGCCCGTGCATCGAGCGTGCCCCGGACCCAAAGCTCTAATTGGCCCGGCGCGTCGAACCGCTGGAAGGTGCCTAGCATGCTGTCGTCCCCGTCCAGGGTGCTGGTACGGACCGACGGGTTGTGGAGCGTGCAGATGAACCTTCCTCCCGGCGCCAGCACGCGGCGGATCTCCTGGAGCGTCGCGCGTCGATCGTCGGCCTGCGTGAGCTCCGCGAAGGAATGGAAGGGGATGATCACCAGCCCGTAGGGACCCTGCAGCGGCAGTGCGCATACATCTGCGCACACCACGCTCACGCCATGACCACGACCCGCGAGCTTGCGATGCAGCACTCGCAGCATGCCGGGGGACCGGTCAATGCACGTGACGTTGCTCGATGCTTCGAGAATCGCTGCCGTAACCCGTCCCGTTCCGGCCATGAGCTCGAGTACGGCTCCCGCCGTGCGCTGCGCCTCGTCACGGAAGAAGGCCAGATCGAAGTCGACCCGGACGTAGACGTCGTACAGCTCGGCGACGGGGTCGTAATCGTTCGCACTGGGCATGAGTGTAAGCTACGGAAGCGTGGCCGAACCGCCGAGCCCCGGAGACTACTTCTTCAGGACTTTCTCGTACACGAGCAGAAGCAGCAGTGCGCCGCCCAGGGCCACCAGCATGCTCCAGAGGTTGAAGCCGCTCACCCCACCCAGGTTGAGCAGCGACGCGATGAAGCCGCCGACAATGGCGCCGAGGATGCCGATGATGATGGTGACGAAGATCCCGCCCGGCTGCTTGCCAGGCATGATCCAGCGAGCCAGGGCGCCGACGATCAATCCCATGACCAACCACGAGAGAATGCCCACGGTCGTCCCTCCGGTGTCAGTATCGTGTGGGAGGTGAGCGGCCAATGTACCTGCAGGTACCGCGGGCGGCTACTTCCTCTTGCGTTGCGCGAACTTGAGACCCGACCAGGTCGTGTCCACAGCGCAGATCTTGTAGTCCACCAAACCGGCGTTCAGGCCAATCCGGCGCACCTCGGATTGGGTGAGATCGGTCGGTATCCCCGAGGCCTTCTTGGGCCATACGATCCAGAGGCCGCCGTCTCCCACGTGAGAGGCCATGGGGTCGATGCGGCTCTCCAGGTCCTTCCGGGACTTCGTGAACCAGATCGTGAGATCCCGCCGTCCCCTGGCTCGTCTCCGTAGCGTGACGTTCTCGGGGAGTTCTCCCAGCGTATCGTCAAACCCCTCGGGCGCCCCCGCCAGGGCAACGACTGCGTCCGCCTTGATGCCGAGCTTCTTCGCGAGAGGCGTTCCCGCATAGCCGGCTAGTGCGGACGGCGGTACCGCCGGCTGCTTCGGTGGCCGAGCGATGGCGCGCTTCAATGCGCTGCGAATCCTGCCCCACGAGGTGAAGACGGCGTCGGGCAGATGTCGCTTGACACGCGCCACCCTCTCCGGCTCACCATCTACGAAGACGATGGGGATGCGTCGCGTTCCGGCGGCGTGTCGCACGGCGATGCCCACGTCGCGCCCCTGGGAGGGCATGCGGGAGAGATCGATGAGTACGGCTGCCGGGCGGCGCTCCCTGAGCTCGCGCAGGAAGGACGGAGCGAACGGGCGGGCGTCCGGTGTGTAGCCGGCAGCCCTCAGCTTGGCCGCGCGCTCCTTCGCTTCGGCGGCGTTCCAGTGGATCAGACGGATGCGGGGCCGGGGCACGGATTACTCCGGGTTATGGCAGACAGCCTCGATCCGGTTGTCGTCGGGATCGAGGACGTAGGCCGCATAGTAGTTCTCGCTGTATTGCAGCCGCACCCCTGGGGCGCCGTCGTCAGTTGCCCCGGCGGCGAGGGCGGCGCGGTGAAATGCGTCGACGGCAGCGCGGATCGGCGCCTTGAACGCCACGTGGAACCCCGGCCGCGGCTGTCCCTTGGCCTTTGCCAAGACGATGTAGAAGTCGTCAGCCGTCTCATCGGGTCCGTACCCGCTCGACCTTGCCTTGTCGTTCACCCGCCGGTATCCCAGTGGCGCGAGCGCGGCGTCATAGAACTGCCGGCCCCGCTCGAGGTCCGCCACGCCCACGGAGAGATGATCCAGCATTGCCTTGAAAAGTTGTCCCCGATTCCCTGTGTCGGCCACCGTGAATGCCGACCTCAACAGTCGATCACTTTGACCGACAGGCCGCCCTTGGAGGTCTCCTTGTACTTGGTCTGCATGTCGTGTCCGGTTCGGGCTCGGGTTACTGTTCGCTGGGATCTTCGCCCGATTCGATCCAGCGGCGAGCTTCGTCAGGGTCTCGGAAGACGCGCAGGTCGATGGGGGTGGGTTCTGACAGTATCGAGGCCATGCGCGCCATGCCGTAGCGCGCTCCCCCCGACTCCACGAAGGCGCAGCGTGATCCCTTGAGCAGCTTGGCGTTTCGCGCGATGCGTCCCACGAACTCGCCCACGAAGCCTGCGTCGAGCACCGTCTCCAGCCCCCGGTGATCCGACAGCACGTGCATGCCGGTCCGGAACCCGGGATTTGCGATTACCCGGTCGAAGGTCTCGAGCGCTTCACGTGGCGCGACCTTGCCCTGCGCAGTGATCACGACTAGACCCCGCCCGCTGTCGAACTCGTAGGTGATTGGCACGCCTATGTGCTCCCGGTGGAATCACCGGCCGTAATATACGGCCTGCGGGTCCGCCCCGACTCCTCCTATATCCCACCCGGCAGCTTGAAGCTCAAGCTGATCCCCACCCCGATGACCGCCGGCGAGCGGCCGATCAGCGGGAAATCGCCGCCACTCTCGTCGCTGAAATTCGTCCAGTCGATGGCGATGTATCCCCCGAGTCCCGAGGAGAACCCCGCGTTGACTCCGGCCGAGAGGCCGAACCCGGTCT
The DNA here is from genome assembly GCA_039591655.1 of Gemmatimonadota bacterium. Classification (GTDB taxonomy): domain Bacteria; phylum Gemmatimonadota; class Gemmatimonadetes; order Gemmatimonadales; family GWC2-71-9; genus WVYX01. Next base: position 1,129 of record JBDHDE010000097.1, on the reverse strand, counting down.
GCGACTCCGTCGCGTCATTCACGGTGACCCGCCGCACCGTGAAGCGTGGCGCCGCCCAGACCTCCAGGGAGAGCCCGGGGGTGGGGGCGTTGAGTGATACCCCCAGCCCGACGGGAACACTCACCTCCGCGGTGGTATCGCTGGCGGTGAGGCGACCGTAGCCCGCCTGCACATTGACCGCGAGGGGGAGAGGGCCCCCGCCGAGCAGGCGAAACGCTGCCATGGCCATCCACTGAAACGTGCTCTGCCGCTGGCCGGCGATCTCCGGGTTCACGGTGCCCACCGCGCCGCCCACGGAGACCGGTCCGATTCCAGCAACCCCGCGGGCCGCCCAGGCGGTGTTCTTGCCGGACTCTTCGTTGAGTCCCTTGCCGAAGTCGCCGTAGAGGATGAGACCCGTGCCGCCTTTCGGCGAGAAGAACACGGGCATGCCGTTGAGCTGGGCCCACGCTGGGGCGGCCATCGCTGCCAGGAGCAGAACTGCGGTTCCGATCCGACCGCTCTGGGGAATCCCGCGATGTTGAAATCCTCCTTAATTGCTGCCGCATTGATGGTTGCCACTGCCTCGGTGGGCGTCGCTCAATGGACCTCCTCCCGCGCCGACGGCCACGCACCTCTCGGGGTGATGGGTGAGCACACCCACGAAAAGGGCGAGATCATGCTCTCTTACCGGTACATGCTCATGTACATGGAGGACAGCCGGGTCGGCACCGAGAAGGTGAGTGATGCATCGATCGTGGACCCCGCCGGGTTCGGCTTCATGATCACGCCTACCACCATGCCGATGCAGATGCATATGCTCGGCGCGATGTACGCACCGGCGGATATCATGACGCTGGCGCTCGGCGTCCCCGTTGTCGTTCTGGGAATGGATCACATGACCCGCACTGCGGGGACGTTTTCCACCAGCTCCAAGGGCATCGGCGACCTCAAGCTCACCGGGTTGATCCAGCTGCCGAAGTGGGACCGGCAGAGCGTGCACCTGACCGCCGGCGTGAGCCTCCCGACGGGCTCGATCTCGAAGATGGACGTCACCCCGGCCAGCGCACCGAATGAGACCCAGCTCCCCTACCCGATGCAGACCGGTTCCGGCACGTGGGACCTCATTGGCGGTGTGACCTATCTGGGT
>JBDHDE010000096.1:0-9697 GCA_039591655.1 Gemmatimonadota bacterium | reverse complement strand
AGAGGTCGTCAAACCACGCGTCGACGGCGCCGTGCCGCGTGACGCGGTCCATGTCCACCACCACCGCAACGTTGGTGAGCCCGCGACCCACGGGGGCGAGCCCCACGTAACCGACGGGACCCACATGCATCTCGCCTACGTCTCCCATCTCGGGCACGCCGGCGACATGGGTCACCAGAGCGATGCGACGGCGGCGCCCCCGCCGCGCGAGCCCCAGCCAGCGGGCGATGCGGGAGTGGAGGCCATCGGCCGCCACAAGTAGGCGGGCCCGAATAGTGTCCCGGCGTCCGCCCGAGCGGACGGCGAGCTGCCTTACCCCCTTCTCCGGTGGGCCCATTCCTTCGACCACAGTGCGCTCCAGCAGCACGGCGCCCCGGGCGGTTGCCGCCGCCGCCGCGAACCGCCCCGTGAAGGGGGTCCCGCCGGGGCTCACCACCCGCATGCCCGCCAGGCGCGCCGGGCCCTCGGCATCCAGCGCCTGCCGCAGCCCCAGGCAGTCCAGCACCCGCAGGGCCTCGGGACTTAGGTACTCGGCGCAGGGCTTGGGACGGGGGAAGGCCGCCCGCTCCACCAGCGCCACAGAGAACCCGCGGTCGGCCAGGAACGCCGCCGTGGCGCTCCCGGCGGGGCCGGCGCCCACAACGACCACATCAAAGGCGCGAGTCACAGGGCTCCACGTTCTCCGTGCGCCGTGTCACGGCAAGAAGGCTGCAAGTGAAGCACTCCTAGTACCCGTTGGAAACGGATCGCACAGCAGGCTAGGTTCCTGCGACAATCGCGGCCACGTTCAAACATGATCTCACGCAAAGCTCGCGGCGACCCTTTGTCGCCGGAAGAAGCCCTGCCCGGGCTCGACCTGGAGCAGCACCTCCGGGACCCGGCCATCAAGCAGCGGTTCGTGACAACAATGTTCGAGGTGATCGCACCGCGCTACGATCGCTTCACCCGGGTGTTCTCCTATGGCATGGATCGGGGCTGGAAGCGCACGCTCCTGGCAGAGCTCGCGAATGGCCTGCGCCCCGGTAGCTTGGTGCTGGATCTCGCCTGCGGCACCGGCGACCTCACCTTGGGTGCGGCCACGACCACAGCAAGGCCGCGTGTCCTGGGCGTGGACATCTCGCACCGTATGGTAGCGGCGGCCCGGCGACGGCGCGGTGAGCCGGATGTGAGTGACGGCGTGTGGTTAGCCGCAGGCCACATGCCCACGCTCGCCCTGCGCGACGGATCGGTGGATGCAGTCACCGCGGGCTACGCCCTGCGCAATGCGCCGGACTATCGCGCCGTCCTGGACGAGATCAAGCGGGTGCTCAAGCAGGGGGGCCGGCTCCTCACCCTGGACTTCTACCGCCCGCAGACCCCGGTGTGGCGCCGCCTGTTCCTCGGGTACCTGCGACTCAGCGGCAACCTGTTCGGCTGGCTGTGGCACCGCCAACCGGTGGCATACGGCTACATCGCGTCTTCCATCGAGCACTTCGTCTCGTGGCAGGAATTCAGCCGCGCCCTCGAGCGCCGTGGGTTCGCGGTGGAGCGCGTGCACCGCCGGCTGCTGGGGGGCATCTGCATTCACGCCGCGCGGCTGAGTGAGTCCTGATGGATCTCCTCAAGCGCCTCGCCTCCCTGATCGTGCCCGAGGGTCTCGTGCTCTTGGCGGCGGTCGTCGTGCTGCAGCTCGACGCCCTGCGGGAGCCGCTCGAGACCGTCGCCCGCTTCTACCCCTACGCGGTGTACGTCGTGGGCATGCTCCTGGCGTGGCGCTTCGGGCGCAGTCAGATGCTGCTCGCCCTCCTGGTGCTCGCCCTGGCCGATCGGGCGCTGGCGTACTCCGCGTTCGGCGTGCACGGCGACACCGTTTACCGGACCGCCGCTTTCCTCGTTCCTCTCAATCTCGCGGCGTTCGCACTGCTCAAGGAGCGCGGCATGCTCTCCCTGAGCGGGCTCGCCCGCGTGGGCGCGGTCCTCATCCAGGCCTTTCTGGTCTTCGTTGCCACGCGCTGGTCGTGGCTCGCGGCGCCCTTCGACGGCCGCTTGGTGCTGCCGGAGACCCTGTTTCGCTGGACGGGGCTGGGAGACGCCGCGTTGCTGGCATTCGCAGCCGCCGGTGGCGTGCTCGGCGCCCGCCTCCTGCTCAGGCCCAGCGCCAACGGCCGCGGCTTTCTCTGGGCGCTGGTGGCCGCCTTTCTGGGACTCAACTCTACGGGAAGCAGCAGGACCATCTACCTGGCAACTGCGGGCCTGCTCCTGGTCATCGCAGTGATCGAGACATCGCATACCATGGCGTATCGCGATGGACTCACTGGGCTGCCCTCACGCCGCGCCCTGGACGAGGCGTTGGGCCGCATGGCCGGGGCGTACGCCGTCGCGATGGTGGACGTGGACCACTTCAAGAAGCTCAATGACAACTACGGGCACGACGTGGGTGACCAGGTGCTACGCATGGTCGCCGGCAAGCTCTCCGGGGTGTCGGGCGGGGGCCGGGCGTTCCGCTACGGCGGCGAGGAGTTCGCGATTCTGTTTCCGCGGAGGTCGGCCGACGATACGCTCTTGTTCCTCGAGGCGGCGCGGCAGGAGATCGAGGAGACCGCGTTCAAGCTCCGGGGACCCAATCGGCCACGGAGGAGGCCCAAGGAGAGACCCAAAGGCGGGCGTAGGGCGAAGCGCGTCTCGGTGACGGTGAGCATCGGCGTGGCGGAGCCCGGCAAGCGGCAGGCGACGCCGCTGGAGGTCATCGACGCCGCCGACCGGGCACTCTACCGGGCGAAGGAGGGGGGGCGGAACCGGATCGAGTGCTGACGCCCAGTAGCGCAGCTCGCGGAGGTGAGTACCCCCCGCGAGCTGCAAGCTATCAGCACCCTGCGTCCTCTTCGAATCAGCCCGAGGACGTCTACTGCAACCGAATCAGCTCGGCGTTCGCCATGTTCTGGAGCCGCTGCAGCACCGCCTCCGGGGTCACGGTCCCGTAATAGTGGGCTCCGGCCTCTCGCGCCTCCGCCGCCACATAGCGGTAGATGTCCAGACCACTGCGCTCCCCATTCACGGCGTTGTCGATCTCAAAGGCCATGAAGGGGTTGAGCCCCGGGACGAACCCCACCTGCCCCCGCCCAGTGAGAAACTCCGTGGGCCCGGCAATCAGGACAGGCCGCATCCCGGCCAGTTGCTCCAGCGTGTCCGTCTGCGCCCGACCTGAGGGCGGGGACTCCCCCGTGAACTCGCTGTAGGCCACGTCGAGATCCCGCGCTGCCTGATCCGCGCGGCGATCCAACTCTGCCAACAGCCGGTCGGCCACGCGAGCTGCGGCAGGATCCACCTCTCCCAGGGAGCTCAGTGCCAACCGCTCCCGCTCCACCGCGTACCAGATCTGGTCGAGGGCGTCGTGGTACGCCGCCACCTTTTCCTCAGCGGACGCGATGAGCGACATCGCGATGCCTACGTTGCGACCCAGTCGCTCGATGCCCTGGCCCACCGTCGCGGCCGCAAGCGCCGGGACATCGTCTGCTTCGGCGCTCGCCATGGTGTAGGCAATCAGAGCCACCGACGCCGCCGCGCGGCCCAACTGCGTGGGATCCACATTCCACAGGTCATCATCGCTCGAGTGGATGAACCGATCGGGCATATTTGTGAACGTCACGCCCGGCACCCCGATGGGTGCCTCGAGGAACGTCATGTGGTCCGACATGGTGTGGAAGTAGATCATCTCGGCATTGTAGCGATGCAGCGTCCCCATATGTGCCGTGTGCGCATCGGGGTAGAGCATGATCCCCTGGAAGAGCTGCGCTATCTCGAACGTGTTGGTCGCCACCATGTAGTCCACCACCGATTCCACTACGTCATTGAAGAAGTGGAACCGGGTGGCCGGCAGACGCGTGATGTTCTGTTTGCGCATAATGTCCTGCGCCTGGTTGGCGCCCACCATGTCCTGGTTGACGTTCACCCACATCGCATGGTGCGCCTCCGGATGGTCGGCGAAGTACTGCTGCTGGCTCGAGATCTCGGTGACCCACCAAAACCGCAGGTTGCGCTTCGGGCGCGGGAGCCGTCCCTCCTCGATGAGCCGGTTCAGCGCCCGGGCGACCTCCAGCGCAGAGGCGCAGCCACTGGCGTCGTCGTTTGCCGAGTTGTTCTCCTCCTGGATGTGCCCCGTAAGGACGATGTCTTGCCCTGAACCGGGGTCCGTACCGGGTATGAACGCCTCGACCATCACCTGCCAGGGCTCACTCCCCTGCTCCGAATCGAACGCCGCGTCCACCACGGCATGCGCCACGACCGGCTCCGTGGCCCGCTGCAACCGGTTGCGCAGCTGCACGCCCTGGCGCGCTGAGAGGACGAAGGCGAAGGTGGGCTCACATTCCGCAGAGCCCTGACTGGGTAGCGAGGTCCACGCCAGCTGATCGGGTCTGTCCCTGGCGGAGCCGCCTCCTCCCAGGTTGACGCCCATGTCGGAGCTGAACGGATTGGGGTAGACTATCACTCCCGCTGCCCCCCGCTCGCACACCGCCTGGCGCATGACCTGAAAGATGGAGCCGTACGTCAGGACGATCTTGCCCGCGAGCTCCTTGCCCTCATAATCCGCCTCCTGGCCCGCGGCGATGTCCACGAGCTCAGCGGTGACGTCAGCCGGCCGCGAGTAGTCAGCGAGATGCAGCACCGACTGCAGCGTGCTGGCGATGCGGACGGGCTCGGGCTCCACGATCCAGAGATCGGCGAACCGCGCGTTCCACGGCCGTGTGCGGGACGCCTGCTTGATGAGCTGCACGTCGCTCAGGCCGTACTCGCCGGCCTTCTCGGCGAAGTACTCCGCCACCTCCCAGAGGCCGTTCGCGCCGCCCCGGGGCCGGTGGAAGTGGGTCTGGTAGCGGATGTGCTCGTAGGCGGCGTCCCCCGAGACCTCCTGGGTAATGAGCTGGGTGTACTCCTCGTCCAGAAGCGGGAGATCCTGGGCCGGCGCGGTGCGGGCGACCACGGCTCCCAGTACAGCCATCACTGCAACGATCCTGACTAGGCGAGCAAACCTCATGGTGCCTCCGGTCTCTGTTCTGCCGTTTGAGTCATTCATCGTACTCTGCCGCGCCCGGCGCCGTCCAGTACTCCCGCCGGCGCGGCGAGAACTCCCCCCATAGGGACATCCGGGGCCACTGCATGGTTGCAGCCGGCCCACTTGCCAATTCTTGAGGATACCCTTGAGAGGGAACTCGAGGATCAGGCGCTCCCCAACACCGAGAGGTCAGCCAGCTTGACCGAGTTGTCTGGCCCGGGCACTTCTCCCCTTCCGCCGCCGCAGCACCACTTCCACTTCGTCACACCACTTCAGCAGCGCCTCATCCACCAGCACACCTTGCCTGATGGTTAGGAGCCAGTAGGGCAGTCCGGGCGCAGTGCGCTTCTCGCTCTGGAGCTGCTCTTGTATCGCGCCCAGCACGGCGAGGTTGGCCTCGAGCTCTTCGCGCCGCCGCTGGACGTGCCGCAGACTCGCCTCGGTCGACACCTCGGCCCCGAAGAACAGCTTGAGGAGCAGCTCCGAGCGAGGCACCTCGGACTCCGCCGGATCGGTAAGCCACTCCTGGAGCTCCTGCCGACCTTCCGGGGTGATGCGGTACACGTACCGGTCGGGCTTCCCCTCCTGCTCCTCCACCCGCCGGGTGACGAGAGCTTCCTCGGCTAGCTCACGCAATGTGGGGTAGAGCTGCCCGAAGCTCTCCCGCCAGAAGTTGGCGATGGAGCCCTCGATGAACTTCTTGATGTCGTACCCGGACATGGGCCGGAGCGTGAGCACACCGAGCACGGTGTAGCGGGTGCGGTTGGGTCGCGGCATGACGGGGCCCTTGCGAGATTACGATCTCCAAGATATATATCTGACAGTTGCATGGCAACCCGGCAGTGTCCGGGGCGAGGCCGCAGCCTCGTGCCAGAATCCCCGGGGGGGGCGGAATGGCTCACGCGGTGATCGTGGCAGGGAGGATCCTGAGAGAGCTCAGGCGCACGCGGCGCAGCCTGGTCTTCTGGGCGCTGTTCCCCAGCCTCATGCTGCTTCTCTTCGGCCTGATCTACGCCGGTGACTCGTCCACCGGCGCGTCGTTCGACTACACGGCTCCCGGCATCCTCATCGGGGCCGCTCTCTTCTTCAGCTGCCTCGGGGGACCCATAGCGACCATCGTCTCCGAGCGGGAGCGCGGCACGCTCCGACGGCTGCTTCTATCGCCGCTTTCCGGCGCGTCGTACTTCCTCGGCATCCTGCTGGCCTACCTGGTCATTGCCGCGGGGCAGACGGCCATCGTCTACGGCATCGCCTACGCCTTCGGTGCCTCCTTCAAGGGCTCGGTGTTCCTGGGAGCGGTGATCGTGCTACTGAGCGTGGCCTCTTACGTAGGGCTCGCCTTCTTCTTCGGCTCGCGCTTCGCCAGGCGCACTGAGGACGTGAACGGTCCCGTCGCCGCCATCGGTGTGCCGCTGCTGGTGCTCGGCGGAACGTTCTTCTCGTCCGACGTGCTGCCGCCGTATCTCCTTCGCGTCGCCCATCTCAATCCGGTGTTCCACATGAACGAGGCGCTGGATGCCGTCTCGGCCGAGGGGGCGGGTTGGCCGGCGATCACCGACCACCTGGCCTTCCTGGTGGCCTTCGCTCTCGTCACCCTCGCTCTGGGGGTGCGCTCCTACCGCCAGATGCTCCAGCGGGAGCGGGTGCTCTGAGCCATGACATTCCTCGACGTTCGACATCTGGAGAAGCGATTCAATGGCCGCAGAGCCCTAGCCGGCCTGAGCTTCTCGGTGGACCGCGGCGAGGTGTATGGCCTGGTGGGACCCAACGGCGCGGGGAAGACCACCACCATCAACATCATCTGCAACCTGCTGCTCCAGGACGGCGGCGAAGTGACTATCGACGGCGCGCCGGTGTCGCCCGCCACGCGGACCCGCATCGGGATCGCGCCCCAAGAGATCGCCCTGTATCGGGATCTCACCGCCGAGCAGAACCTGGTGTTCTTCGCAGGGCTCTACGGGTTGAACGAACACTCCCGGTACAGGCGCGCCGGGGAGTGTCTGGCAGCCGTGGCGTTGGAGGAGCGGGCCGACAGCGTCATCTCGGAGCTGAGCGGCGGGATGCAACGCCGGCTCCACATCGCCGTGGCGCTGCTCCACGAGCCACCGCTGTTGATTCTGGATGAGCCCACGGCACGATCCTCCTCACCACTCACCACTTGGATGAGGCAGAGGTGCTCTGCTCGCGCATTGGGATCCTGTCGCTGGGGAAGCTCGTCGCCGAGGGGTCGATGGATGAGCTGCGCGGCTTGATCCCGGCAGCGGAGCTGGCGGTGGTGGAGGCGGAGGATCTCTCGGCAGTGCGTGAGTGCGCCGCGGAGCACGGGCTGACGTACCGCGATGCCCCCCATGCGGTCACGGCGTGGCTCCCTCACAGAGCGGAGCTCCAGGAGGTCGCCAGCTACTTCGACGGCATTCCGCTTCGCTCCCTCTCCCTCAAGCCGGTGGGTCTCGCAGAGGTCTTCGCAGAGGTGACTCGGCAGGCCGACTAACCCGATTGCATTCGCACGCCCATCGGGTATCCTCCGTATCGGGACGACGCTCGGGGATGGGAATGTGTCGGACGTGACGGAACGTCTGAAGAAGGCCCTGGCCGACCGCTACGCCGTGGAGCGGGAGCTGGGAAGCGGCGGGATGGCGACGGTCCATCTCGCCCGGGACCAACGGTACGAACGCCAGGTCGCCGTGAAGGTCCTGAAGCCCGAGCTGGCGGCCGCCGTCGGCTCCGACCGCTTCCTCCGCGAGATCAAGATCACCGCGCAGCTCAACCACCCGCACATCCTGCCGCTATTGGACTCGGGCGAGGCCGACGGCTTCCTCTACTACGTCATGCCCTATGTGGACGGTGGCTCGCTGCGGAGTGTCCTGAACCGGGAGCGCCCACTCCGCCTCGACGAAGCCCAGCGCATCACCCAACAAGCCGCCGCCGCCCTCGACCACGCCCACCGTCTTGGCGTGATCCACCGGGACCTGAAGCCCGAGAACATCCTGTTCTCAGAGGGCCTGGTGATCGTCGCGGACTTCGGAATCGCCAAGGCGGTTAGCTCGGTGAGCCGCGAGAAACTCACCCGAAGCGGCTTCCCTCTGGGCACGCCGGGGTACATGAGCCCGGAGCAGGCGGCGGGGAGATCCGGCCTCGACGCCCGGACCGACGTGTTCGGGTTCGCATGCGTGGTCTACGAGATGCTGGTGGGTGACACGCCGGAGATGTGGCCCACGCAGGACGCAGTGCGGGTCGGCAGGTTCCTCGACGCCTCCCCTCAGCACCGCGACCGCCTCGACCAGCTTCCAGGCCGCCTCGAGCAAGTGCTCACGAGGGCGTTGGCGATGCGGCCGAGTGACCGGTTCGCAACACCGGGCGAGTTCGCAGATGCGCTGACGGCCGCCTCAGAGGGCACCGCGAAGCTGAGCGAGGGTGCGGTGCGGGACATCATCGAGCGCGCCGTGGAGCTCGACGCGTCTCAGTCCACCGCACCACTCGCCACCGAAGGTGGCGCGCTCTCCGTCGGGGGGGTGGAGCAGGTGGCGGCCCAGGTCGGCGTTCCTCCCGACCGGGTACGGGAGGCGGTCAGGGAGCTGGAGCCCCCGCCTGGCTCGCCGCCCGCTGATGCCACAGCCCTAGCGCTGGTCAAGCCGCGGTTCCATAAGGGTCGGCTGACAGTGGACCGTACAGTGCCGGGAGAAGTCCCCGAGTCGGAGTACGAGGCCCTGGTGGACGAGATCCAGCGAGCGCTGGGCTTCGTCGGCAACGTGTCCGGCATCGGGAAGGCGCTTATCTGGAGCGGGACGAAGCCAGGCTTCGTTGGCAGGGACACGCGGGTGACGGTCACGCGCGGTGAGGATCACACCCGGATTCACGTGGAGGAGCACGTCGAGATCCGAGGTCCCTCGATGTTCGCCCCGGCGTGGGGCGCTGCAGGAGGTGGCATGGCGGGGCTGGGCATCCTCGCCGGGCTGGGATTATCGGACACGGCTGCCATCTTCCTCGTGATACCGATGGCGGTAGGAGGGGCGATCCTCACGGTGAACGGCATCGTCAAGGGACTGGCTAGGCGTTACAGTCCTCAGCTCGAGGCCCTTGCGGACCGGCTGGCGAGCCATGTGGAGCGGGCGGCGCTGCCGGGGCGCACCGGCCCCAGCGGGGGGCACACGCCCTAGAACAACAGGTATCGCGGTGTGCGTGCCTTGTAGCGCCGGTACTCCTCCCCGAACACCCGCTCGAGGTGCTCCTCCTCCACTAGCGCAGTCAGATGGGCTACCACCAGGTACAGCGCCACACCCACGTACGCCATGACTGCCCGGCCGGTCATCGCGTACCCCAGCACGAACAACCCATAGGTCACGTACTGCGGATTCCGGCTGAAGCGGTACACCCCGGTGGTCACCAGGCGGCTGGCGTCTCTTCCAACCACCATCCTCGAGGAGAAGTGCAGCATTGGGACAATGCAGAGCCCCACACCAAGAACCATGAGTCCGTAGCCGAGGTACTGCAGCGGCGTCCGGGGAGTGGCGAACAGGGGGATGGCATACCCCAACACACACATCGGCATGAACCACGCTGCGAGGAGGAGGATCACACCGAGCACGGTGGTCTTGCCGTAGCGCCGGTAGTCACTCCTGTACTTGAGCATCCCTACCGCGATGACCGGGGGGGACAGAATGAGGAATA
>JBDHDE010000095.1:0-12236 GCA_039591655.1 Gemmatimonadota bacterium | reverse complement strand
CCTTCCTATGGACGTCCGCAGCGGGGATGACCGCCCTGCCCTCGCTGGGCGGAATGTCGTGGAACGTGGCGTCGGGCATCAACGCGAGGGGCCAGGTTGTGGGATCGAGCGAGACCGGCACCGTCGTCCACGCCTTCATCTGGACCGCTGCTGCCGGCATGACTGACCTGGGAACGCTGGGGGGCAGGTCCAGTTCGGCGGAGGATATCAATTACGGCGGTCGGGTGGTGGGGTCGGCCCGGACCACTGCGGGCAAGCTCCACGCGTTCGTCTGGACCGCAGGCGGAGGCATGACGGACCTGGGTACGCTTGGCGGTACTCGGAGCCGTGCATACGGGGTCAACGGCACTGGTGAGGTCGTGGGCGTGAGCGAGACCGCTTCGGGCGAGTCTCACGCCTTCCTCTGGACACCTCAAGGCGGTATGACAGACCTTGGCACACTGGGTGGCGAGTTCAGTGAGGCCTTGGACATGAATGATCTCGGACAGATCGCTGGATGGGCGGAGTCCGCGTCGGGACCCCACGCCTGCGTGTGGGCAGTCGGGGGAGCGACGACGGATCTTGGCACGCTGGGAGGCGCGTCGAGCTTTGCATCCGGCATTAACGAGGCCGGCCAGGTGGTCGGGAGGAGCAGGACGGCGTCGGGCGACCTCCACGCATTCCTCTGGACAGCAGCTGGCGGCATGGCCGACCTCGGTACACTGGGTGGCACGCTGAGTGACGCCAGCGCCATCAATGAGCTGGGCCAGGTTGTCGGTACCAGCACGACTGCCGCTGGCGAGCGGCGCGCCTTCCTCTGGACAGCGTCTGGGGGCATGATCGACCTGGGTATGCTGAGCGGCAGGTAGAGCGCAACATGCGGCGTCGATAGTCCTGAGTAACCCCGAGCGTCAGAGCGGCGTTCGCGGCTTCTCTCCACTGCCCGGCCCCGTGCCGGGCGCTGGTGCTTGCAGGCCGAATCCCGACCCGATTCGACCTTATGTCGCCTGCCCGTGGCGGCACTTTGGCGGTATCCGTCGAACCGCCGATGGCCTCGACGGCCCGCCTCGCCAGAGCGAGCGCCCTCCACTTGGACGCCCCACCGACGGACGTGACCGTAGGACCACCGACGGGAAGTGAGCAAACCCTCCTGAGGTCGCAGGGGGACCGTATGCGTACAGCACTTCTTGGTCTGGCTCTCGCTCTCCTGATCGGGTGCGGCGAGGGACCTCCGCCGGCCGATGCGAGCATCGGCGACACACCGGCCTATGCGAGCATCGGCGACACGCTGACTCTCGGGAGCACGGCCTTCACCGTCACCGGTGTTGTGGCGCGGAAATCCTTCCCGGTGGAGGGAGGGCTTACCGTGTCCGCGCCCCCCGGCAAGATGTTCCTGGACGTGATCATCACCGTTTTCAGCCAAGCCGATCTGGATGGTGCCGTCGCTGCAGGGACCTTTCGGTTCTACGGAGATGGGACGCCGTACGGGTCCTTAACCAGACCCTCCGACTCAATAGTGGCCGCCGGCACGACTCGAAGTGTCACCAAGACATATTCGGTGCCCCGGTATAACCTTCTCTCGGGAGGCATGCAACTACGGCTCCGCATCCAAGACCTCTTCTCTGATTCCACGGGGGTCGTGGACCTCGCCGGATTCAGCGAGGCGGCAACCCCAACAGTCGAGAGATTGGCCGCCATCGCCAGCACGGTGGACGAGTTCCTCACGGATGGGTCCATCGACAACCGCTCCACTGCCGAGAACATGCAGCGATTCTTGTCGAATGCGGAGGCGGACATCCGCGACTACCAGAACACCACTGCTCAGCGCACACTGGAAGCGTTCATCCGTAGTGTGCAGGCGCGGGCCGGCAGGCGCATCACGCCGTCCGCAGCACAGACGCTCATCGACATGACGCAGGCCGTGATCGACAGCTTGGGCGGATAGGACCAGCGAGGCCGCGGACTGGCAAGCCCCGAGCGTCACATCGGCGTTCGGGGCTTCTCGCTGCCCGGTTCCGCGCCGGGCGCTGTTGTGTCCGTGAGCCAACACGACATATCACGACACTTGACACGACATCTTGTCGTGTGACACAGGCACTTTGACCTCTGCACCCGGCAAGGGACGCCTGCGGTCACCGCCGGCCGGCGTTGTTTCATGCACACGCTCGGTGAATGCTCTCCGGTTGCGATGAAACGTGCGAACCCGGGGGCCGCGCCCGGCGCCAAGTCGCTAATCGCCTGTTCGACAACCACTTCGACGGCTTCCCAAGAACAGCGGCATCGCGGCACGGTCGTTGCCTTAGGCCAAGGCCACCGCGGCTTGGCACGAGGCGCTCTCACGCGGAGCGCCGGCGCCGGCCGCGGCACCATCTCTTCTCTTTCAAGGAGATGCGCAGATGCAAACGAATCGTCGCTTGTGGGTCGTGGCACTCGCAGGGCTGACCGCCGCGGCCTGTTCCGGAGAGCCGGTAGAGCCCGGGACGGACCTCGGTCTCACGGCATCGGCGGCGGGGCTGAGCGGCCCCGGTGCCGTTTACCTGATGAGCAACGCCCCCGGGGGTAACGGCGTCATCGTGTTCGATCGCTCGGCCGACGGCCGGCCCACGCCTGCCGGCACCTACGCGACCGGCGGGACCGGCACCGGCGGCGGCCTGGGCAACCAGGGCTCCGTGATCATCACCGAGGATCACCGCCGCCTCTACGTGGTGAACGCCGGCAGTAACGACGTCTCGGCGTTCCGCGTCACCCGCACGGGGCTCGCGCTCATCGGCGCGCCCGTCGCGTCGGGCGGCACGCGGCCCATCAGCCTCACCGTGCACGGCGACCTGCTCTACGTGCTCAACGCCGGCCCCCCCGGCAACATCGCCGGCTTCCGCCTCGGCGCGGACGGCGCGCCGACGGCGATCCCGGGATCGGTCCAGCCGCTCAGCGCTGCCGCGGTCGGCCCCGCGCAGATCGGCTTCACTCCCGACGGGCGCGTGCTCGTGGTGACCGAGAAGGCGACCAACACGATCACCACATACACGGTCGGATCCGACGGGGTAGCAAGCGGTCCCAACGCGCAAGCGTCGGCCGGCAATACGCCGTTCGGGTTCAGCTTCAACCAGCGTGGCGACCTGGTCGTGTCCGAGGCCCAGGGCGGCCCGCCGAACCTGAGCACCGCCTCCTCCTACCGGCTGGATCGAGCCGGCAACCTGACGGTGATCTCCGGCCAGGTGGCCACCACCCAGTTGGCGGCGTGCTGGATCGCCATCAGCCAGAACGGCAAGTTCGCCTACACCACCAACACGGCGAGCGGCACCATCTCCAGCCTGGCGATTGGCCCCGGCGCCACGCTGACCCTGCTGGAGGCGGTGGCGGGCACCGGCGCCGCACCCCTCGATGCGGCGTTCACACCGGGCGGGCGCTTCCTGTACGTGCGCAACGGCGGTGGCACCGTGGGCGCGTTCCGCGCCGAGGCGCAGGGCGGGCTCACGCACATCGGCGACTTCGGAGCGCTGCCGGGCGGCGCCAACGGCATGGTGGCCCGGTAATAAGGGACTACGCCTCGCAGCAGACCGTGTCTCTCACAGGCGGGACGACTCCACCGGCCGCGGCACCGCGGCGGGTGGAGTCCGCCGATGGCTGAGTCCAGCTGCCCCTACTGTGCTGAGCGCGATGCGCATCCCATGGCCCACGCACCGCGTTGGAACGCCATGTTGGCTGTGTACCGCGAGGTGCACGGCCACTACCCGGCCTGCCCGACCCAGGAACGACGCGCTGCGCGCACGCTCGCCGCGGCGCCGAGAGGAGATGGCGAGATGAGCATCACCGAAGCAGAGTGGACGACCGATGACCGCAACCGGTGACGCCCCGGTACGGGGCCATGCCGTCCGCATCGATGTGGGCGAGCGCTTCCCGGTGGTACGAGCCCACCGCGTGAGAGGGGGGAAGATCGTGCTGCCGGGCGACGTGGACGGGCGCTGGGCCGTGATCCTGTTCTATCGGGGGAACTGGTGCTACTACTGCAAGCAGCAGCTGCGGGACTTCCAGGAGAACCTCTACCGGTTCCGCGCGGCTGACGTCTCGGTGATCGCGCTCAGCGCCGATCCGGAGGCGGAGGCGCGGACCACGGTGAGGGAGCTCGGTATAGAGTTTGAGGTGGGGTACGGGTTGGACCCGCTCGACATCGAGAAGAGCGTCGGGGCGTACCTGGGGAAGGACGATGCGTTCGTCCAGGCGACGGGGTTCGTACTGCGCCCCAAGGGCCGGACGGTGCTGGCCGTCTACTCCAGCGGCGCGGTGGGCCGGTTGGTCGCCAAGGACGTGCTCGGGCTGATCCACCACGCCAGGAAGCAGGAGTGAGGGACGATCTACTCGAGGGGGAGACTGTGAACGGGTATGTGGAGTTGGCAGGCAGGTGGGGTACGACGTTGTTGCGGGTCGCCCTCGGTATCGTGCTGCTATGGATCGGCGCGCTCAAGTTCGTCGACCCGAGCCCGGTGGTGGACCTGCTCGACGCGTCGCTGAGCTTCCTCGCCTTCCCGGCATTCGTCTACGTCCTGGGTGTCGTCGAGCTCATCTGCGCGATCTTGCTCTTCGGCGGCATTGGATTGCGCTTCGTGGGCATCGTGCTCGTCGGCCTGTTTGCCGGCACGCTACTGATCTTCTTGATCGCGCCGGCGGTGAGCTACGGTGAAGGCGGCTTCCCGCTCCTCAGCCTGGCCGGGGAGTTCTTGTTGAAGGACCTGGTGCTCATGGCCGCCGCGGTGACGGTGATCGGAACGGATCGCTCCCGCACGGAAGCTGCATGACCGCGGCCCCGCCCGTCGGCCGGTGCCGCTTTACCACTGCGCTCCACGATCATCGGAGCCCGTGGCGCACCAGCCAGCGCCACAGCGTCGTGCGACTGACTCCCAACAGCTCGGCGGCCTTGCCCCGGTGCCCTTCGGTTTCTTCCAGCACCTGCATGACCGCGGTCTTCTCCCGCGGCTCCCCGCCCGAGAGCATCGCCTCTCTCCAGGCGACACGGACCCGCCCCGGGAGGTCACGCGTGGAGAGCCGACTCCCTGCCGCGCCGATCTGCGCCCGCTCCAACACGGCCAGGAGCTCCCGCACGTTCCCGGGCCAGTCGTAGCTCTCCAGCATTTGCAGCGCCAGGTCGGTACAGCGGCTCGCTCGTCCACCCTTGGGACCCGCAGGCGCCAGCGCATGCTCTACCAGGAGCGGGATGTCCTCGCGCCGCTCCCGCAGGGGCGGGATCCTCCTCCAGGTCCCACTGCGTCGCCGCGATGATGCGGACGTCGACCTTGCTCGGTTGCACGGCCCCGACGCGGCGCACCTGCCGCTCCTGCAGTGCCCGGAGCAGCCGGTGCTGTACGGCGGGTGGTACCTCACCGACCTCGTCGAGGAAGATCGTCCCCCCGTCGGCGGCCTCGAACAGACCGGGCTTGCCGCTGACGGCTCCCGTGAACGCGCCCTTCGTGTGGCCGAACAGCTCGGACTCCAGCAGGGTCTCGGAGAGCGCCACCGTATCCACCACGACGTAGGGCCGGTCCCTGCGAGGGGAGCATTCGTGGATGGCCGCCGCCACGAGCTCCTTTCCGGTCCCCGTCTCTCCATTGATCAGGATCGTCGAATCCGTGGGCGCCGCCTCGTGGATCTGTGCGATCACTCGTGCGATGCCCGGCGAGGTGCCGACTATGCGGTGAAACGGGAGCCCCGGCTCCTCGGGCGAGGACTGAGGAGCGGGCCCGCCGGCGACTTGGCTGCGCAGCTCCTGCGGCGTACAAGGCTTCTGGACGAAGCCATCCGCCCGCGGATAGAGGACGCGGGCCGCGGCGTCCATGAGGGGACACCCCGTCACCACCACCTTGCGGGCCTTCGTCCGCGAGCGGATCACCGAAGCGGCCCCGTCGAAAAGGCCCTGGTGCGGAACGCACACGTCCACGAGGACCGCGTCGACCTCGTCCCGCTCGAGCGCCGCGATCGCCGCGCGCGGGCTCTCCTCCCACAGCACCCTGTAGCCCGCCGGGTCGAGCACGTCTCGCGCGAACGACTCGAAGCCTCCGATCTGGTCCAGGACCAAAACCGTGGGTGCGAGCCGCTCCCGGCGTCGCCCGATCTCCATGCCATCCCCTCGTAGAAGAAGCCCCGGTACCGTTCTCCGGGGCAAGCACTCCTCTTTATCAAAGCGTGTGCCACGCGGAGGCCCGGTGGCGGGCCATGCGGACTGGCGCACTGGGGGAGTACCTCCGGTCGATAGGTACAGGATTCGTGTTGGCACGATACTGAGCGTCCTTTGCAGCCTGCAATAGGCAGAGCCGTTTCTAGTGAAAGTCTTAGAGGATCCTAATGAACCGCTAATGCGTCCTCGGTAGGCACTAGCCGCGATCTTGTCTCAGCGCTTCCGGGCTGCGCGACCACATGGGGCTATCGGCCGGCCTCGCGCGGTCGAATTACGCGGCGAATGGGTTTTCGGCACTTGAGTCCAGCAGCTTCAACATTTCGCAGCGTCCATTGAGGAGGTGCCCAACCAGCCACGAGATCGACGGCCCTTCCGTATCGTGCACCCGCTGCACCGCTTGCTGGTTGCTCAGATCGCCGGTCATCAGATCCATGAAGAAGTCCGTGACCCGCAGGGTGTGCCCGATCTTGTGCCGGAAGGTGTGTCCCCTAACGGGACACGACCCTCGCCCGCTCACGGGGTGTCGCAACAGCGCCTGGGCTGTCCCTCGATGCCGACGTCGCAGTACAGCCTCCTGCCCGGCTCGCGAGTGTCAAGATTGTGTCAAGGACATGGCCTTCGAGCTCCCGAATCCATCAAGCGTGGCAGCCGAATCGCAGTCAGGGGGTCGCGGGGTCAAATCCCGCCGTCCCGATTCAGTAACCAAGTGCCAGACAACCGCTTAGGTCGTCTGGCGTTCTCCTTGGTGGGCAGGTCACTTAGCCCGGCGACGGTGCCGCCTCCGCCGCGCCACTGTTTCGCGCGGATCTAGTATTATCATCTCTGCATGAAGACCGTCGGCTCCTACCTGGCGGCGCTGGTGGCGGGGGGTGGCGGGCTGCGAGGGCGGCTCGCGCCGTTCGTCAGATACCTCGCCCTGCTCATCGTTGTGGTCCTCTTCTACGGCTGGCTGTTCCACGTGATCATGGCGTGGGAGGGTCAAGACCACTCCTGGTTCACCGGGATCTACTGGGCCCTCACCGTGATGAGCACGCTGGGCTTCGGTGACATCACGTTCGAGACGGACCTGGGCCGCGTGTTCAGCAGTGTTGTGCTGGTGACCGGGGTCGTGCTCCTCCTCATTATCCTCCCGTTCCTCTTCATCCGATTCGTGTACGTCCCGTGGCTCGAGCAGCAGAGGCGGGGTCGCCTCCGGGCGCTCCGGTCGGTACCGGCGGAGGTCGAGGGTCACGTGCTGATCTGCGCCAACGATCCCATCGCGCTGGGGCTGCAGCGCCGACTCGCCCTGGCCGGCGTGCCCGCCTACGTGATCGAGCCCGACCCCGACGTGGCATTGCGCATGCGCGATGCGGGCCTGCCGGCCGTGACCGGCGAGATCGACGCCGTCGAGACCTACCGGTCCGCCGCTGCGGCGCGGGCCCGCTTGGTCCTGGCCAATGCGTCGGACACGGTCAACTCCAACATTGTCCTCACGGTTCGCGAGCTGTCAGGGTCCGTCCCCGTCGCGGCGCTGGTCGAGGTGGAGGAATCGATCGATGTCCTGGAGCTGAGTGGGGCCACGCATGTACTGCCCCTCAAGGAACGGCTCGGCGAGCATCTCGCCAACCGGGTGAGCGCGGGCTCGGCCCATTCGAACGTGGTCGGGAAGTTCCACGATCTCCTCCTCGTCGAGTTCCCGGTGCACGACACGCCGCTCCAGGGCCGTACCATCCGGGAGACCCAGCTGCGGGAGTTCACCGGGGTCACGATTGTCGGCGTGTGGGAGCGCGGGCGGTTCCAACCGGCGCAGCCGAACCTCGAGCTGTCGCGCCTCAGCATTCCGGTCGCGATCGGTGCGCCGGAGCACATCGAGGAGCTGAACGAGGTGCTCGTGATCTACGACGCCAATCCGAATCCGGTGCTCATCATCGGCGGTGGTAAGGTGGGCCGGGCGGCCGCTCGGGCCCTCAAACGGAGGGAGGTCCCGGTCCACATCGTAGAGCGCAAGGAGGAGCTCAAGCGCAAGATCCATGGCATTCCCGACCGGCTCTTCCTGGGTGATGCCGCCGACCGGCAGGTACTGGATGAGGCGGGGATCGTCGAGACGCCGTCCATCCTGCTCACGACGCACGACGACGCGATGAACATCTACCTGACGGTCTACTGCCGGCGCCTCAATCCCGAGGCGCGCATCCTCACCCGGGTCACCCACGAGCGCAACGTCGAGGCCATCCAGCGCGCCGGCGCCGACTTCGTCCTGAGCTACGCCTCCTTCGGGGTGCAGACGGTGTTCTCGATCGTGCAGCAGCGCGAGCTCGTCATGCTGGGCGAGGGCGTCGATCTGTTCTACGTGCCGCTTCCGCCGTCCCTCGCCGACAAGACGCTTGCCGAGGCGGCGATCGGCGCCCGCACCGGGCTGAGCGTGATCGGCGTCCAGCAGGACGCGCGGATCATCACCAACCTGCCGGCCGACCAGCGGCTCGAACGGGGCTCGACGCTCATCGCCGTGGGGAGCCCCGAGCAGCGGGAGCGGTTCGGCGTCGTCTACGACTGACGCGCCGGGGCGGTAGGCGCGCCACCACCTGGCCGCGCACTGGGCACGTGAGGCTCGACGAGCGGCTCGTGGTTCGGCCTGCTCGCACGAGCGCCCAGAACGTCGGACCGCCGTTCGGCCGACGCCGATGGCGCTCCCGCAGCTTCTGTGACCGCAGCAAGACGCAGCCAACACTCCTGCTAGGTAACACGACAAATCACGACATCTGACACGACAAGATGTCGTCATAATCCGACATTTTGGCCTCCAACCCCGGCACCGGACGACACGAACTCGCGTTTGAAGTGACATTCTGCCGGGTTTCGGCCCCTTAGCGGCCCCCCTCTGGATCAGAAGAGTCCACCCGCCGAATCCCGAGTGAGAATGACCCTTGTTCACCACTGACATCGGGACAAGGTTCGTCCCAATCCGTCGAACCGCCGATGGCCCGAATGCCCCGCTGCCAGAGCGACGCCCGCGTAGGACGGCCACCGACAACGTGACCGATGTGCTATCCGGCGATACGAAGGCGAGGGAACTTGCTGTCGAGACGAACCACCCTGCGGAGAGCGACAGTGCACTATCGAATGCGCTCCCTCATCGCCGGTGCCTTGAGCGCGGCGGTACTGCTCGGTGCCTGCCACGGGACCGGCCCCGAACGGACCGAGATCCTCTGGGACGTGTGGGGGATTCCCCATGTCTACGGAAAGACCAAAGAAGATGTCTTCTTCGCTTTCGGATGGGCGCAAGCGCGGAGCCACGGCGATCTGATACTCAGGCTCTACGGTGAGGCCCGGGCGCGCAGCGCCGAGTACTGGGGTGAAGAATTCCGCGAACATCTCGGCTGGACCAACCTGCAGATGGACCGCTACCTGCTCACTATGGGCGTGCCGGCCCGGGCGCAGGAGTGGTACGAGGCGCAGACCCCGCAGTTCCGAGGTTACTTGGATGCATTCGCGGAAGGAATCAACGCCTACGTGACGGAGGAACCCGACGCAATCAGCGACGAGTTTGAGGTTGTCCTACCGGTCAACGCCACGGATGTCCTGGCCCACGTCCAGCGTGCTGTACTCTTCAGCATCGTCAGCAACCCTCACGTCGTCCAGGGAGCGCAGCGCCAGTTGGCCGCCGGCTCCAACGCCTGGGCCATCGCGCCCTCCCGCTCGGCCAGCGGCAACGCCATGCTGCTGGCGAACCCACACCTGTTCTGGGTGGACCACGACCTGCTTTTCGAAGCGCAGCTCGTAGGCTCTGGGGTCGATGTGTATGGCGCGACGGCGGTGGGGCTCCCAACGCTCGTGATCGCCTTCAACGACGATTTGGGCTGGACCCACACAAATAACTCCCACGACGGCGCTGACTTCTACGCCCTCGAGCTCGTCGACGGCGGCTATCGCTGGAACGGCGGGGTGCGCGAGTTTGAATTGCAGGAGCACACCATCAAGGTGAAGACGGCTGATGGGAGTCTTCGCGAGGATACACTGCTGGTTCGTCACTCCGTGCACGGACCGGTAGTCGCCGAAAGCCGCGGTGCGGCGCTGGCCTTGCGAATGGTGGGGCTCGACCGGCCCGGCACCCTCGAGGCTTGGTGGGACATGGGCCGCTCGACGAGCCTCGCCGAGTTCGAAGCGGTTTTACAGCGCATGCAGCTCCCCACGTTCACCGTGATCTACGCGGATCGCGAGGGACACATCCTGCATCATTTTGGCGGGCTGACGCCGATGCGACCCGAAGGAGAGTGGGATTGGCCAAGGGCGGTACCCGGCGACACCTCTGCGACGCTTTGGACTGAAGTTCATCCCTACGCTGACTTGCCGCGCGTCCTGGACCCCGAGAGCGGCTGGCTCCAGAACGCCAACGACCCACCCTGGACGACGACCTTCCCGCGCGCCCTCGATCCGGACACCTACCCCGATTACCTGGCGCCGCGCTCAATGCACTTCCGAGCCAAGCGCTCCGCGCTCATGCTGCTGGAGGACGAATCTATCACATTCGAGGAACTCGTCGCCTACAAGCATTCCACTTGGGTCCAGCTGGCGGACCACATCCTCGACGAAGTGATAGCCGCTGCCCGCACGCACGGAAGTCCCCTCGCACAGCGGGCCGCCGATGTTCTGCAGGCGTGGGACCGAAAGACCGACGCGGAGAGCCGTGGTGCCGTCCTTTTCCAGACCTTCGCCCAGGAACTCTGGAGATTGGTCGGGTCGAGGTTCTTCGCGGTGCCCTGGGATGCCGAGTCGCCCCTGGACACTCCAAACGGCATCGCCGACCCCACCGCCGCGGCTGCCGCCCTGGAGACGGCCGCCCACAGAGTCGAGGCGCGATACGGTGCGCTGGACGTCCCATGGGGCGAAGTTCATCGCTTCCGCCGCGGCGACGTCGATCTTCCAGCCAATGGCTTCCACGACCCATGGGGAGTCTTCCGGATGGCCTGGTTCGCCGAAGCGGAAGATGGCCACCTCGTGGTGACAGGCGGGGACACCTACGTGGCAGCCATTGAGTTCTCGGACCCAGTGCGGGCGATGGCGGTCCTCGGCTACGGTAACTCCAGCCAGCCCGGCTCTCCCCACTTCACCGATCAATTGCACCTCCTCGCCCGCAAGGAGCTGCGGCCGGTCTGGCGCACGCGCGAGGAGATCGAGGCACACCTCTCATCCCGTACGAGCTTCGAGTAGCCGCAGCACGACGGGCGGGCGCTGTTGTCTTCATGAGGTAACACGGCAAAGCACGACATCAGTCCCGGCAAGATGCCGTCACAACTCGACATCTTGTCCCCAACCCCGGCAAAGGACGACACGAACCCGCGTTTTGTGTGACATTTTGCCGGGTTTGAGCCCCTTAGCGGCCCCCCTCTGGATCAGAAGAGTCCTGGTTCGATCCCAGGCGGGGCAGCTGACGGAAGTCACTACGCGACTTCGGGTTATCCGGGGTCGCGTTTCGGCGTGTTCAGGGGTCATCGGACCTCCACTCTAGCCGCGCACAAGGTCGCGGCGTACTGTAGCCGAGTACGTAGCTGAGCTGGGTCCGGTGGACGACGTCCTCGAACGCCTCGAATCTGCCCTGGCCGACCGCTACGCCATCGAGCGGGAGATCGGCAGCGGTGGGATGGCGACGGTCTATCTCGCCGAGGACCTCAAGCATCATCGGCCCGTAGCCCTCAAGGTGCTACGCCCGGAGCTGGCTGCTGCGCTCGGACCCGAGCGGTTCCTGCGCGAGATCGAGATCGCGGCCGGGCTCACCCATCCACACATTCTCACGCTCATCGACTCGGGGGAGGCCGGAGGATTCCTGTACTACGTCATGCCCTACATCGAGGGCGAGACGTTGCGGGACCGGATGACCCGGGAAGGGCAACTCCCGCTCGACGATGCCTTGCAGATTACTCGCGAAGTCGCGGCGGCCCTGAGCTCCGCCCATGGCCGCGATGTGATCCACCGCGACATCAAGCCGGAGAACGTGTTGCTTTCGGCAGGTGAAGCCGTTGTGGCGGACTTTGGCATTGCCAGGGCCATCTCCGAAGCCGGTGGAGAACACCTCACCGAGACGGGCATCAGTATCGGCACCCCGGCCTACATGAGT
>JBDHDE010000094.1:0-7230 GCA_039591655.1 Gemmatimonadota bacterium | reverse complement strand
GTTGTTGGCGCTGTTCGTCGGCACCTCGTGTCTGGAGGTGGTTCGCGGCTCCGCAGAATGTACCTCGCCTGCGTGGTGCCCGTTACTGCGGGCTGCGGGTTTCGCGAGTGTACATTGCGTGAGCCGACACGATCCCTCAGCGGGGCCATGGGAGGAGGTGCGGTAGTGGCGAATCCAACCTGGAGCGACTTCACGCAGACCGTTCTCGGCCGGACCGGGATCAGCGTCCATCGGTTGGGGCTGGCGGCCAGCTACCGTCCCGGCAAGCAGACCATCCACTGGGCCCTGGACCAGGGCGTCAACTTTCTCTTCTGCTACGGCTTCGACACCCAGATGATTCGGGTGCTGCGGGACGTGCTCTCCCGTGAGCGGGACCGCTACGTGGTGGCTACGGGGGCGTACAACTACGTCTGGGGCCACCAGAACGTGCGGAAGACGCTGGAGAAGCGGCTGCGCCAGCTGCGCACCGAGTACATCGACGTCTTCTTGTTTCTCGGCGTCCTCAAGGGGAGGGAGTTCCGGGATCGTGCTCGGGACGAGCTCTACAGGCTGCGGGAGGAGGGCAAGGTACGGGCGGTGGGTGTCTCCTGCCATGACCGGAAGTACGCCGGCCGCCTCGCCGCCGAGGGGGCGTTGGACACGCTGATGATCCGCTACAACGCCGCGCACCGCGGCGCGGAGCGGGAGATCTTCCCCCGCCTACAGGAGCACGATCCGGGAGTCGTGAGCTACACGGCGACGCGGTGGCGAGCGCTGCTCACCCGGCCGCGGGGCTGGCCCAAGGGCGACTTTCGACCCACGGCGGGCCAGTGCTACCGGTTCGTGCTCTCCAACCCCCACGTGCACGTGTGCATGACGGCCCCCAGCAACCGGAGCCAACTGCAGGAGAACCTGACCGCCCTGGAGGACGGACCGCTCTCGCCGGAGGAGATGGAGCAGATGCGCCGGTTCGGAGACGCGGTGCACGCTGTGCGCAAGCGGTTCCTGGGGGGGTAGTGCGTGCCGGAGCGGCTTTCCCCAGATCCGTTGTGCCGCAGCGGCGGCTCAGCGACCCCGGGGCGGCAGTTCCGTGCCCCAGTTCAGGGCGTTGTACTTCCGCAGGAGCGCAAGGGTCCGGTCAATGGGCAGCGCCTCCAGGGTGTGGCCCCGTCCGGACACCGTGGTCGCCTTGAACATTGCGTTGTAGATCGCCTCTTGCGTCGCTTCGACCGTGGCGGCGAAGAGGGGAGACATCTCGGGGTTGGGGAGCCACTCCGTCGTCAGCGGCTGCCGCGCCTCCCGATCCCGGCGCACGCTCTCGGCGGTGGAGAACGCGATCACGTAGTCGCCGGAGCTGTTGGACGCATACGACCCGGTGCGGGCGAGCCCCATGATGGCGCGTTTGGAGAGGCGATCCAGGTTCATGGGTGAGAGGGGGGCGTCGGTCGCCACCACCATCATGATGGAGCCGCCGTCCTGTGATCCGCCCGGCTCGTCGTCGCGCGGTTCCAGCGCCCACCAGAACGGGTAGTTGCCCAGCTCGCGTCCCAGGGGCGCGCCGTTGATGGTGAGGAAGCCACCGAAGTTCGTCTGCACTAACACGCCCACGGTGTAGCCGCCCAACCGCTCGGGGAGCACACGGGAGCTAGTCCCGATCCCGCCCTTCCACATGAAGGCGGCGGTGCCGGTTCCGGCGCCGACGCTCCCCTCCTCCACAGGTCCGTCGCTCGCCGTGAGCAGCGCATGCCGCACGTGCTCGGGCCGGACCGGATTGGCCCACATGTCGCTGAGATAGCCGTCGTTGCACTCACCGACGATGGGATTGACGGTGTGCTGCCAGTCTCCGTGCTGCTCCAGGAGGTAGTCCACCATGGCCTGGGCGGCGCTCCACACGCACAGGGTGCAGGTGAGCAGGATGGGTGTCTCGATCTCGCCGAACTCCCGGACCTGCGTCTCCCCGATCAGCTTCCCGTAGCCGTTGTGGACGTGGATCCACCCGGGCACCGGGTTGCGGTAGAGGTCTCCACCATGGGGGATGATGGCGGTGACCCCGGTGTGAATGCTGTCTCCCTCGATCACCGTGGCGTGCCCCACCCGCACGCCGTCGACGTCGGTGATGGCGTTGTACCGGCCGGTGGGGAACACTCCCACGACTACGCCGATGTCGCGGGCGCGTGGGCGCTCCGCCTGCTGGGCGGCTGCGGTCATGTCCGAGGCGTTACCGAGAAACAGGAGCGCGAGAATCGGCAATGTGACGCGGCGGGTCATCTTCCTACCCCCATGGCACCAGGTGGTTACTGGGAAAGCTACCCTGGACCCGTGGACGCGACAGACCGCTTTCTGTACTGTAGGGAACCGGGCGCAGCACGGCTCGGGAGGTGGGACTCGGCTGTCACACGTCTGCAACGGGAGGATGCGGATGCGGACGGACATCTACCTGCGCTGGTTCAAACGCCAGCCCGGCGACATCGAAAAGGCGCTTTCCGTCCTCCTCGGCGTCGCGTTCTTCCTCTTCATCGTCCCCATGCTGCTGGTGGCGGCGTCCGACCCGCTGGACCGCTGGCTCGGGTTGCCACACTTCGTGCTCGAGCCGGTGAACCGAACGGTGGCCGTGACGCTGGGGCTCCTCGGCGTGCTGATCGTAGCGTGGTCCGTGGCCGCGCAGGTCGTGTGGGGTCGGGGCACGCCACTCCCCATCACCCCCACCAAGGCGCTCGTGGATTCGGGGCCCTACAGGCTCTGCCGGAATCCCATGAACGTCGGGATGCTCGTCTACTACGTCGCCGTGGCGATCTCCGTGGGGTCCCTGGTGGCGGTGGGCCTCGTGGTGCTGCTCGCGTGCGGGCTCGCGGCGTACCTGGTGGCGGTGGAGGAGAAGGAGCTCGAGGCGCGGTTCGGGGAGGCCTATTCCGCGTACAAGAGTGAGACACCGCGGTTCATCCCGCGCTTCGGCCGCCGCGGTCAGGGGAGCGGAACGCCCCACGGGGTCGGGCAGCCACCGGGTGGGGCGCCGCCCTCCAAGCCCTAACGCCGGCTCGCGTCCTCCAACTGCTCGAGCATCCCGACGGGGTTCCGGCCGGACGGGCTCCCTACCGCCAGCCGCGCTGCAGCACCCGCATCGCGTTCCCGCCCAGGATCTTCATGACGTCCACTTCGGAAACACCACGCTCCAGGAGCATCCGGGTGACGGCTCCCAGCTCCGATGCATCGCGCACGTCGTCCGGCGGGTCCGTGAACCCGTCGAAGTCAGTTCCCAACATCACGTGATCCCACGAGCCGGTGAGGTCGTGGACGTGCTCCAGCGTCCTCCAGATCGCCGGGAGGCCGTCTCCGGGGTGCTCCGCGGAGAGCCAGTACGTCAGGAAGATCACGCCTACGGCACCACCGGTGGCTGCGATCTCCCGGATCTCGTCGTCGGTGAGGTTGTACGGGTCGTCCCGGAATCTCGCGACACCCACATGGCTCGCTACGATCGGGCGCTCGCGGCCCATTTCGGCGTAGATCTCCTCGCGGGCCGCCGGTGTGCAGTGCGTTACGTCCACTACCATGCGGAGCTCCGCCATCCTGCGGAGCACCGCGCGCCCCAGGTCGGTGAGCGCCGGCGTGCCCCCGTCGCCGAAGTCGAAGTTGCATACGTGGCGTACTAGGAGGTCTCGGGGCACTCCGTCCACGTGCGCCACGAGGCCGTTGTCGTAGAAGTGCGCCAGGGTGATCATGGCCACTCCCCTGCTGGCCAGGACCTCGAGCCGGTCGGGGTCGCCATCCAGCGGGTGCGCCCCTTCGAGCGTGTGCACGATGGCGATCTTGCCGGCCTCCCGGATGCGGCGCAGGTCGGCCACCGACTTGGCCAGCTCGGTGCGGTCAGGCCGGCGGTCGATCTCGAGCTCCATGGCGTCCATCATCTCCAGTAGCCGGTCGAACAGGCTCCCGGTAGTGATCTTCCGATAGGCGGGGAGCAGGAGCGCCGAGACTAGACGCAGGAGAAAGCAGTTCTCGAAGAGCTCGCGCTCGGGGATGTAGTTGGCCGACCAGACCACCCCCACGCCGCCACGCTCGAGGCGATTGAAATCGGTTCGCGACGCGAACGGGCTGAAGACACTCCCCGAGCGGTAGTGGCGCCACAGGTTTCTCCGGAAGAGGTAGGCCTTCAGGGCCGGGTGCGCGTGCACGTCGGTGAGTGGGGCCTCTCGATGGAGCCGGGCGATGGCGTCGCTGGTGTCGCTCATGGGACCGGGGGACGTCTCCGAGATACTTGAAGTGGAAAGATGAACCCGAGACGGGGGGTACGGGAACCAGCCCCACTGGAGTGGGGAGTCGGGGACTCCCGATTGTATCTTCTCCCCAGGCGCGGCGCTCGATCACCCCGCGTCCCACGAACCTCGGAGGTGGCGATGTCCCGGTTGCGATGGCTGCTACTGCTGGCGGTAGGAGTTGGCGGGACCGGCTGTGGGGTCAAGGACGAGGAGGACTACCGCGCGGTGCTGGCCGCTGCGCGCCTGGAGGTGGTCGAAACACCGGATTTACGTCTGTGGGACCTGGACCTGGGTGAGGGGCGCCCCGGTCGCAACACATTCCGTGTGGCGGTCATGAACAGGACGGGGGACCGGTACGCCCTGGGTCTGGACCTGCGAACCGTTCCGGGGTACTGGTACCGACCCAACTGGCAACGCGCCTACCGCTTCGACCTCCATCCCCATGAGGTGCGTCTGATCGAGGCTCCGTACGAGTTCACCCGGCTCGCTACGGAGGGAGCGCTGCGCGTGCGGCTGGGACGGGTGGAGGACGACGAGGGCTCGGTGGTGATCGTGGACCGCCTGTTCGAGGCGTGGTACCAGCTGGGCAAAGGGAATCCCGCCGCCTTCGATCCTGAGGAGTCGTTCGACATGCTGGCCACGGAGCATATCGACCTATACGCGTGGAAGGGCTCGCCGGCGGCGCGAGATCTCGCCGCGATCGCGGACAGACGCGAGGCGGCGCTGGGCGAGATCGCGGCGGAGCTCGGCGTGGAGTTCACGGAGCGGATTCGCCTCGTCTTCTACCCCGACTCGGCGACCAAGACCGGTGAGACGGGTCACGTCGGCGCGGGCTGGGCATCTGGAACCACCATCGTCGAGATCTATGACGAGTTGGTGCGGCTGGATCCCTATCACGAGATCGCGCACGTCGTGGCCCGGCGGCTGGGTGCTCCGCCGGCCCTGTTCAACGAGGGCTACGCCGTCTACGTGGCCGAGCGCCTCGGGGCAGATGCCCTGGAGCGCCTGGGATATCCCGGTCTGACGGTCGACGCCGTAGCCTGCGAGTCGGCGCGACAGGGTGTCATGATTCCCTTGGACTCGCTCTTCGGCTACACGGAGATCGGCAGCGCGGCGTCCAACCCCCCCGCGGCCTACCCCCAGGCGGCGTCGGTCGTGAAGCACCTCGTCGAGCAGTACGGTGTCGAGGTCTTCCGGCGGGCCTACGGCGCACTGGAGAACACGGACGAACCGGCCGGCATAGGAGCCAACGCCGTCACGTTCGAGACGCTGTACGGTTCGGGGCTCGGTGAGATGGAGCGCGAGTGGAGGTTGCGCATCGGGTGTCCGTAGGCCCTCTAGTGGCGCCGAAGGTCACGGGGAAGGCGCCGGGGCGATCCGCCGCGAGTATGAAGCCAGCATTAAGCCCTCCTGAGAATCCGATCGTGCGCCCCCCGCGGCCGTAGATTGCAGTTCTGAGCCGCTGGAATGCTTCCGAGAACCAGAACAGAGGTGGGGTCACGATGAAGCGGGTGTTCTATGTACTGCTGTGCGCGGCGCTGGCGGCGCCTGCCGCGGTCGCGCAAGAGGATCAGGGCTTCCAGTTCGACGTGGTGCAGCAAGTCCAGACAACTTCGGTCAAGAATCAGGCCCGGACCGGCACGTGCTGGAGTTTCGCGTCCTCGTCGTTCATGGAGACCGAGCTCCTCAGGATGGGCAAAGAGCCGGTGGATCTGTCCGAGATGTACTTCGTCCGTATGACCTATCCGCAGAAGGTGTGGAGCTACGTGCGGCTGCACGGGAACACGACCTTCGGCCAGGGGAGCCTGGGCGGCGACGTGCTGCGGGCCATCCGGGACTATGGTGCAGTGCCGGAGGAGGTGTACCCCGGACGGCGCTACGGCGCGGAGCAGCACGATCACGGCGAGGTGGTAGCTCTGGTCAAGGCCGCCGCCGAAGCGTTGGTCGAGCGGCGCCAGCTGAGTCCGGTCTGGCCCGATGCCATCGACGGCATCCTCGACGCATACCTGGGCGAGGTTCCCGAGCAGTTCACGTACCGCGGAAGGACGTACACGCCGAGGTCGTTTGCGGACGAGTTGGGCCTCGACGCGAACGACTACGTCGAGCTCACATCTTTCACGCATCACCCGGTCAACACGTGGTTCGCCATCGAGATTCCTGACAACTGGGCCCGGAACCGGAGCTACAACGTCTCGCTGGACGAGCTCATGGGCGTGATGGATCACGCCATCGATCAGGGTTACTCGGTGGACTGGGACGGCGACGTGAGCGAGCGCGGTTTCTGTCACGGCAAGGGTGTGGCGGTGTTGCCGGAGGTGCCGTGGGCGGATCGGTCCGAGGAGGAGAGACGGCGCATCTGCAGCACGCCCGAGCCCGAGGTCCAGGTAACGCCGGAGCTCAGGCAGCAGTTGTTCGACAGCCACAGCTCCACCGATGATCACCTGATGCACATCATCGGCATCGCCCGGGATCAGAACGGGACGAAGTACTACATCACGAAGAACTCCTGGGGTGAGACCGGCGCGCAGGACGGCTACGTGTACATGTCGGAGTCCTACGTGCGGGCCAAGACGATCAGCATCGTGGTACACCACGATGCGCTGCCCCGGAGCCTCAGGGGGTCGGTGGCGGAGGAGTAGCGCCGGCTAGCCGGAGAACGCTCGACGAACGCGAAGAGGGCCGGCTCGCCGCCGGCCCTCGGTCGCTTGCCGTCGCCGCACGGCCCCGACACATGGAGGGAACGATGCGTCAATCGCGCGTATTGACGGCCCTGGCCGCCGTCGCGGTGCTCTTCCCCGCCACGTCAGCGCGGGCGCAGACGCCCGCCGAGCAAGCAGCGGAGCGGGCCGGGGAGTTGCTCCAGGAGCACGACAACCTGCGCCACCGGCTCGATGTTCTGGAGAAGCTCATCGACGATGTGCTTTGGGTCCAGCGCGTCGGCGACGTGGCCGTCGTCGAGAAGGTCCGGATCTACGGGCCGCCGCTGGCCAACGAGCCG
>JBDHDE010000093.1:0-7230 GCA_039591655.1 Gemmatimonadota bacterium | reverse complement strand
CTGGTGGTGCCGTCCACCGCCGAGGACGTGGTGGCCGTCCTGAGGTTCGCCGCCGAGGTCGGCGTGCGTTGGCTGGCGCTGGGGCTCGGCTCCAACGTGCTCATCGCAGATCGCGGATTCGACGGCATCGTGATCCGGCTGGGGAAAGGGCTCGACGAGGTGAGCCGCGGGGTCGCGGGAGATGAGACCGTGTGGTTTGTGGGGGCGGGGCTGCCCACGCCGCTCCTCGCCCGGCAGACCGCCGACGCCGGACTCGCCGGCGTGCACCGGCTCATCGGCGTCCCCGGGACCGTAGGAGGCGGCGTCTACATGAACGCCGGCGCCCACGGGCAGGACTTCTCCCAGGTCGCGCGGGCCGTGGACCTCGTGCAGGCCGATGGAGCGCTCACACGGGTGGCTGCGCAGGCCATCCCGTGGGAGTACCGCTCCAGTGGCCTCGGGAACCGGATCGTGGTTGGGGCTGTGCTGGCCTTCGTGCCCGGGGAACCGCGGCAGCTCGGCAGGGAGATCAGGCGACACCTCGAGTTGCGCAAGGCCGGGACGCCGTTCAACGAGGCTTGCTGCGGCTCCGTGTTCCGCAATCCGGCGGCCCCCGGAGCGGAAGGGGACGATGTTGAGGAGACCCGCTCGGCGGGACAGCTCGTCGACGCGCTCGGTCTCAAGGGGTTCACCGTAGGCGGCGCGCAGGTGTCGACGAAGCACGCCAACTACATCGTGAATACGGGGAACGCCACGGCGAGCGACGTGCTGGCGGTGATCGAGCACGTGCGCGAGCGGGTGCAGAAGGAATTCGAGATCGAGTTGCGGCTGGAGGTGAGGGTCATCGAATAGCCTGGCGGGAGACCGGGAACGGACGGGGAAGGGAGAATGGGGAGGGACGCAGCGAGAGAGGAGCCATGGCGGACTACTTCGTGCACGAGAGCTCGTACGTCGACGCCGGCGCCACGGTCGGTGCCGGCACCAAGATCTGGCACTTCTGCCACGTGATGCCGGGGGCGGAGATAGGGGAGCGCTGCAACCTGGGGCAGAACGTCGTCGTGATGCCGGGGACCAGGATCGGCGACAACGTGAAGATCCAGAACAACGTGTCGATCTACGAGGGCGTCGTCCTCGAGGACGACGTGTTCTGCGGGCCCTCCTGTGTGTTCACCAACATCTCCACTCCGCGCAGCCACGTCTCCCGCAAGGAGGAGTACGTGACCACGCTGGTGAAGCGCGGCGCCTCCATTGGCGCCAACGCCACCGTCGTGTGCGGAATCACCCTGGGGGAGTATGCCTTCATCGGCGCCGGCGCTGTCGTTACCTCCGACGTGCCGTCCTACGGCCTCATGGTGGGCGTGCCCGCCCGGCGCGTGGGGTGGATGTGCCAGTGTGGAGAGAGGGTGCACGTCGGGGACGGCAGCGGGACATGCGAGCGCTGCGGCACTTCGTATCGCGAGGTCGACGGTCGGCTCGAGCCGATTGCCTCCCGGTAGGCTACTTTATAAGTTTCCATCTTTCATAGACTTGTGATGACTATGAAGATCCCGCTCCTGGACCTCCGGGCCCAGTTCGAAACGATAAAGGACGACCTGCTCCCGGCCCTGATGGAGGTCATCGAGGCCCAGCACTTCATCATGGGCGGGCAGGTGCGCCAGCTCGAGGAGCAGGTCGCGGCGGTGTGCCACGCGCGCTTCGGCATCGCGTGCGCTAGCGGCACCGACGCGCTCCTCCTGTCCCTCAAGGCGTTGAACCTGGGGCCCGGCGACGAGGTGATCACTACGCCGTTCACCTTCTTCGCCACGGCCGGGGCCATTCACAACGCCGGCGGTCGGCCCGTGTTCGTGGACATCGACCCCGCCACGTACAACTTCGTGCTCGACCAGGTCGCGGCGGCCATCACGCCGCGGACCCGGGCCATCGTGCCGGTGCACCTGTACGGGCAGCTGGTGCCGATGGAGCGCGTGATGGAGCTCGCCGAGGAGCACGGGCTGGCCGTCATCGAGGACGCCGCCCAGGCCATCGGTGCCCGGCGGCGCATCGACGGATCGTGGCGGCTGGCAGGCGAGTTGGGCGCCAGCGGCGCGTTCTCCTTCTTCCCGTCGAAGAACCTCGGCGGCTGGGGCGACGGCGGGATGATCGTGACGCAGGATGAGGCGCTGGCCGAGCGGCTCCGCAAGCTCCGCACCCACGGCGGCGCCAAGCAGTACCACCACGAGGAGATCGGCACGAACAGCCGGCTGGACACCCTCCAGGCCGCGATCCTGCTGAAGAAGCTCGAGCACCTGGCAGAGTGGAACGCAGCGCGTCGGGTCCGGGCGGCGACCTACGACGCGGCGTTCGGCGAGATCGACGACGTCGCCGCACCGGCCACCGACGAGGCCAACGAGCACATCTATCACCAGTACACCATACGCGTCCCCCGGCGGGACGAGTTGAGGCAGCATCTCATCGACCGGGGCATCGGGTGCGCCGTGTATTACCCGCGGCCGCTGCACCTGCAGCCCTGCTTTGCCGGGCTGGGCTACGCCGAGGGGAGTCTCCCCGAGTCCGAGCGCGCCTGCCGCGAAGTGCTGTCGCTGCCGGTCTACCCGGAGCTCACCGGCGAGCAGCAGTCCGCCGTGATCGACGCCATTCGGGAGTTCTACGCATGAGCAGGCTCAAGGTCGCCGTAATCGGCGCTGGGAGTTGGGGCCGCAACCACGTGCGCAGCGTCGCGGCCATTCCCGAGGCCGACCTGGCCACCGTGTGCGATCTGGACCGGGCGGTCCGCGAGGCGACGGCTCGACAGTACCCGGGCGTGCTGGTCACCGACTCGCTCGACCAGGCACTGGATGCTGCCGAGGCGGCCGTGATCACTACGCCGGCGGCGAATCACGCGGAGCTCGCCCGCGTCGTGCTGCAGCGCGGCATGCCGGTGCTGGTGGAGAAGCCCTTCGCCCTATCGGTGAAGGACGCCGAGGGGGTCGCCGAGTTGGCCGCGTCCAAGGGTGTGCCGGTGGTAGTGGGACACCTGTTGGTGTTCCACCCTGCCGTGGAGCGTCTCAAGGCGATGATCTCCGCCGGCGATCTCGGCGAGGTTTACTACCTGTACAGCCAGCGGGTGAACCTGGGGCAGGTGCGGCCCGACGAGAACGCGTTGTGGAGCTTCGGGCCGCACGACGTTTCTGTGGCCCTGGAGCTCCTGGGGCAGGCGCCCTCGCGGGTCACCGCCCATGGGAGGAGCTATCTGCAGCCGGGCGTGGAGGACGTCGTCTTCATGACCATGGAGTTCGCCACAGGGGTCATGGCGCACGTGCAGATGTCCTGGCTCGATCCCCACAAGGAGCGGCGGCTCACCGTGGTGGGCTCGAAGAAGATGGTCGTGTTCGACGACATGCAGGCCCGCGAGAAGCTGAAGATCTACGACAAGGGAGTCGACCGCCCGCCGACGTACGCGTCTTACGGCGAGAGCCTGGCAATCCGAGAGGGTGACATCTCGATCCCCCGGGTGCCGAGCGCCGAGCCTCTGAAGGCCGAGCTCGCGCATTTCGTGCGCGTGGCTCGGGGTGACGAGGAGCCCCGTGTCAGCGCGGAGGACGGGGTGACGGTGGTGCGGGTGCTGGATGCGGCGACCCGGTCCTTGGCCAGCGGGGGCGGGTTGGTGGAGCTCGGTTCCACCACCACGGCCGTGAAATGAGCCACGAAGCCGCACTCGTGCAGAAGGCCGGCGATCGCTCCGCGGTTTTCGGGGTGGTCGGCCTGGGCTACGTCGGACTTCCCCTCACGGTGGAGCTGGCGAGCAGCGGCTACGCCGTCCTGGGCTTCGACGTGAGCGAAGAGGTGGTTGCCGGGGTCAACGGCGGCACCTCTCACGTGCAGGATGTCCCCACGGACCGGCTGGCGCCGCTGGTCAAACAGGGTCGCCTGCGGGCGACCAGCGACATGCAGCGGCTGAGCGAGGTCGACGTCATCGCCATCTGTGTCCCGACGCCGCTCTCCAAGACCAAGGACCCCGACATCTCCTACGTCCTGGCGGCGGCCGATGCGGTCACGCGGTCGGTGCGCGCGGGGCAGGTCGTCGTGCTGGAGAGCACGACCTATCCGGGCACGACCCGCGAGCTGCTCCTGCCCCGGATCGAGGTGCGGGGACTCCGCGTGGGGTCGGACGTCTTCCTGGCCTTCAGCCCGGAGCGGGTGGACCCGGGCAACCGGCGGTGGCAGACCCGCAACACGCCCAAAGTCGTGGGGGGCGTGACCGACGCCTGCCGCCGCGTGACGCTGGCGCTGTACGAGCCCGTGTTCGACACGCTCGTGCCGGTGTCGTCGCCCGAGGCGGCCGAGCTGGTGAAGCTGCTGGAGAACACATTCCGGTCCATCAACATCGGTCTCGTCAACGAGATGGCCATCGTGTGCGACAAGCTCGGCGCGGACGTGTGGGAGGTCATCGAGGCGGCGGCCACCAAGCCGTTCGGCTTCATGAAGTTCACGCCGGGACCGGGCCTCGGGGGCCACTGCATTCCCATCGACCCGCACTACCTCGCCTGGAAGATGCGGGGGCTCAACTACAAGACCCGCTTCATCGAGGTGGCCGGGGAGGTCAACTCGGAGATGCCGGCGTTTTGGGTGAGGAAGGTCGCGGAGCAGCTCAACGAGGACGCGAAGTCAGTGCGGGGCTCTCACGTGCTGGTCCTGGGAGTCGCGTACAAGAAGGATATCGATGACGTGCGGGAGAGCCCGGCACTCGACATTCTCCGGCTGCTGCAGCAGCAGGGCGCGGACGTTTCGTATCACGACCCGTACGTGCCCGAGCTCAAGGAGGATACCGTCACGCTGCGCTCGGTCCCGCTCAACGAGAAGACCGTAGCCGCAGCGGACTGCGTGATCATCGCCACCGACCACTCGGACCTGGACTATCGAATGATCGGCGCGGCGGCACGCAGGGTCGTGGACACGCGCAACGCGCTGAAACGGAACAGGGAATAGCGAAGCATGAAAGTAGCGGTCGTGGGGACGGGATACGTCGGGCTCGTGGTGGGCGCGTGCCTGGCCGAGACCGGCAACGACGTGATCTGCGCCGACGTGGACGGGGACAAGATCGCCGGACTCAAGGAGAATCGGATTCCCATCTACGAGCGGAATCTCGAGCCGCTCGTGCGCAACAACCAGGCGGAGGGCCGCCTGCAGTTCACCACCGACGTCGGTGCCGCGGTCGAGGCCAGCAGCGTCGTGTTCATTGCGGTGGGCACGCCCCCTGATGAGGACGGTTCCGCGGACCTGCAGCACGTGCTCGACGTGGCGCGCACCATCGGCGATCACATGAACGGGCCCAAGGTGGTGATCACGAAGAGCACGGTGCCGGTGGGAACGGCCGACAGGGTGCGCCGGGCGATAGCCGAGCGCACGTCGGAGACGTTCCACGTCTGCTCGAATCCCGAGTTTCTCAAGGAGGGCGCCGCGGTCGGCGACTTCATGAAGCCGGATCGGGTGGTGATCGGCGTGGATTCGGAGGAGGCGGCGGAGATCGTGGGCCAGCTGTATGCGCCGTTCGTGCGCACCGGCAACCCCATCATCTTCATGGACATCGCCTCGGCGGAGCTCACGAAGTATGCCGCCAACGCGATGTTGGCCACGCGGATCTCCTTCATGAACCAGATCGCCGATCTGTGCGCGCGGGTCGGCGCTGACGTGGGTCTCGTGCGGAAAGGCGTGGGCAGCGACGAGCGGATCGGCCCGGCGTTCCTGTTCCCGGGCCCCGGCTACGGGGGCTCGTGTTTCCCCAAGGACGTGCGGGCGCTGGTGAAGACCGGTGACGAGCACGGGGTCTCGCTGGACGTGCTCAAGTCGGTGGAGGATGTGAACGCTCGTCAGAAGAGGAAGCTCGCGGAGATGCTCGAGCGGACGCTGGACGGGGGTATCGCGGGACGCACCGTTGCCATCTGGGGGCTCGCCTTCAAGGCGGAAACCGACGACATGCGCGAGAGCCCGGCCATCGACCTGATCGAAGCGCTGCTTGAGGGCGGCGCGGCGGTGCGGGCCCACGATCCGGAGGCCAACGAGTCGGCTCGCCGGATCTTCGGCGAGCGCATCGCGTACGCCGGCCACATGTACGACGCGCTGGAGGGTGCCGACGCGCTGGTGATCGTCACCGAATGGCTGGCCTTTCGGAATCCCGACTTCCCACGGATGAAGCAGGCGCTGAAGCAGCCGATCGTGATCGACGGGCGCAACCTGTACGACCCGGCGAAGATGCGGCAGTTGGGGATCACCTACGTGAGTCTCGGGCGGAGCCCGGTCTGATGCGGATCGTGGTCACGGGTGCGGCGGGGTTCCTGGGGTCGCACCTCACCGATCGGCTGCTGCGGGACGGTCACGAGGTGATCGGACTCGACAACCTGGTGACGGGTACGCTCAAGAACATCGAGCACCTGCGGGACGACCCCCGGTTCGGCTTGGTGGAGCACGACGTCAGCAAGTTCATCGGGATCGACGGTCCCGTAGATGCCGTGTTCCACTTCGCCTCGCCGGCCAGCCCCATCGACTACCTCCAGCTCCCGATCCAGACCCTGAAGGTCGGCTCCCTCGGCACCCACAACACACTGGGCCTGGCCAAGGCCAAGAAGGCGCGCTACTTCCTAGCCAGCACCTCCGAGGTGTACGGCGATCCCCAGGTGCACCCGCAGCCCGAGACCTACTGGGGCCACGTCAACCCCATCGGTCCCCGGGGTGTCTACGACGAGGCAAAGCGGTTCGCCGAGGCCATGACCATGGCGTACCACCGCTACCACGCGATGGACACCCGCATCATCCGCATCTTCAACACCTATGGGCCGCGCATGCGACCCAACGACGGCCGCGTGGTCTCCAACTTCATCGTGCAGGCCCTCGAGGGGAAGCCACTCACGGTGTACGGTGACGGGTCCCAGAGTCGCTCGTTCTGCTATGTGGACGACCTCATCGAGGGGATCATGGGCCTGTTTGCCCGGGGCGGGTCGGAGCCGGTGAACGTCGGAAACCCCACCGAGTTCACTGTGCGGCAGCTGGCGGACATCGTGTTGCGGCTCACCGGCTCGAGCTCGGAGGTGACGTTCGAGGAGCTGCCCACGGACGACCCCAAGGTGCGGCAACCCGACATCAGCCGGGCCACGGCCGAACTCGGGTGGGAGCCGAAGGTATCGCTCGAGGCGGGGCTGGAGATGACCGTGCCCCACTTCCGCGCGAGGCTGGGAGTGTGAGCGGAACCTGTTTGGTGAGTGGCGCCGCGGGCTTCAT
>JBDHDE010000092.1:0-7318 GCA_039591655.1 Gemmatimonadota bacterium | reverse complement strand
GCCACCATCGGCTGGCCGTCGTGGATCAGGATGTTCTCGGGCTTGATGTCCCGGTGGATCACGTCCTGGCGGTGGGCATAGTCCAGCGCCCCGGCAACGGAGCGGGTGATCTCGATGGCGTCCTCGATGCCCAGCTGCTTCTCCCGCTCCATCTTCTCCCGCAGTGTCTCGCCCTCGACGTAGGGCATCACGTAGTAGAGGAACGTGTCGGCCTCGCCCGAGTCGTGCAGCGGCAGGATGTGGGGGTGCTGCAGGTTCGCCGTGACCTTGATCTCGGCCAGGAAGCGCTCCGCCCCGATCACTGCCGCCAGTTCCGGGCGCAGTACCTTGAGCGCCACCTTGCGCTCGTGCTTCACGTCGTGGGCGAGGTACACCGTGGCCATGCCGCCCTGGCCGAGCTCCCGCTCGATCGCGTAGCGGTCTGCCAGCGCCGTCTTCAGTTGCTGCGTGTTCTCAGGCACGCTACTCCTCCACCTTCGCTCTCAGTTCCTCGAAGAAGTTCTGCACGATCACCAGGTCGCCGGAGATGTCACCTGTGCCGGCGCGCTCGAACATCACGAAGCGGCCGTCGGGGGCGACGTCGTACAGGCGGTTGCGGGGGTTGGATTCGTAGTTGTTCTCACCGGGCAGGGTGACGTGCACCCTCCTGGTGACGGCGTTGGGGCCGCTACTCATGTCAGCTGCCATGATGGACTGGAAGTCCGGACTCCTGTAGTAGAGGGTCTCCCCGTCCGGACTCCACACTGGCTCGGCGCCGCCGTCGGTCGAGATCTGCCACTTACCGGAGTCGGTGTTGGGAAACGGCCGGACATATACCTCCGACTGCCCGGACTCGTCGGAAACGTAGGCGAGCCAGTTCACGTCAGGGGAGAGCGCCGGCTCGAACTCCTCGAACTCGTCGGCGACGAGCGGAACCGGCGCGCTATCCACGCCTACGTGCAGTCCCATGATGTCGTCGGTCCCCGGCGGCCCGTTCACGCTGATCACGAGCCATTCCCCGTCGCTCGACCACTGTGTCTCCCATATGTTGCGATCCAGATCCACCAGCGGCTCTTCCACACCACTGCCGTCCGACCGCTTGATCCAGGTGCTCCAGTCGCCGTCTCGCAGGGAACCGAAGGCCACATACCTTCCGTCGGGCGACCACGTTGGGATCCCGTTCTCCGTACCTCCGAACGTGAGGCGCGACAACGGACCTCGGTCGAGTTGCTTGATCCAAACATCGGAGCGGCCTTCGGTGACGATCTGAATCGCCAGCCTCGTCCCGTCGGGCGACACGGACAGACCCTCGAACTCGACGTCGCGCACCCAGTCGGGATCGATCAGCTCGGTGGTACCGGAAGGCGCAACCCATACGACCTGCTCCGGGACGTTGAGTCCATCCGTCGTGTAGACCAGAGTGCCGGCGGTGGAGAGCGACATGTCTGTCGCACCACCCAGCCGTACCTCTACACCCTCGAACAGCGCGGTTGGCCTTCCCGTGAGCGTGAGCGACCCCATGTCGAACGGCGCCGCCATCAGCGTTCCCGTTGCCGTCACATATACGAGGTGACCCGACGCCGCGTACTCGCCCTCGACGGCGGCGACCGACGCACGCGTCTCACCGGACTCCAAATCCACCACGCGCACTTCCAAATCCGACAATCGGGTCGCGCCGACGGGAACAGCCGTTACGACGATCCCCTTGCCTCCGGGAAGCACGTGCGGGTTCTCGAACTCGAGGCCGCTTGCGACACTGTCCAGCACCAGAACGTCCTCGGGCGGTCCGCCGCTGGCCGGCACGCGTCGCAGGGTGCGACCATCACCAGCCACGAAGTACAGCTCGTCGTTGGGCCCCCATGACACCGACCCTTGCACCCCCGAATCCAGCGCCGTGATCGGTGGACCGCCCGCCAGCGAGATCACCCTGATCTGCCAAGCGCCGTCGGGCACCAGGAACGCGACCTGCTCTCCGTCCGGCGACATGGCGGGGCGCCAGGCGCGCTCCGTACCGGGCAGTGGTGCCGCCCTGAGCTGCTCGAACGACCGGTGCCACAGCTTCCAGCTCACTTGGCCGACGGACGACGAAAAGCGGTCGTCCACCACCGGGACCGCCGAGTCCACGCCCACGTACACCAACTCCGACCCGTCGGGCGTGATGGCGATGCGTGCCGGATTGCCGCCGCCGGAGTAGTACAGCGCCTGGTCCTCGTCGAATAGAACGGCGAAGCGCGTGACCGGCCCCGGGGGCTCGGGCCGCATTAGAGCCCAGGTCGCAAGCACCAAGAACACTCCAGCCAACAGCGACGTAGCCATGCTCAGCGGGTTCCACAGCGAGGCCGGCTTCTGCGCACCGGGTGTGGCCTCACGCGGCATCGTGAACGCCGGGTTGGCGAGCGCCTCCGCGAACTGTGCCGCTGAAGAGAACCTGTCGGCCGGGAGCTTCTCCAGCGCCTTCTCGATGCTGGCCGCCACGTGCGGCGGTGTCGTGGGTCGCGCCGCAGTCACCGGCGCCGCCTTCTCGGTGATCACCTTGGCCACGATCGCCTGGGCGGTGCTCCCGGTGTACGGCGGGTCGCCCGCCAGCATCTCGTACAGCATCGCCCCCAACGAGTACACGTCGCTGCGGGCGTCCAGCTCCCGGTCCCCCATCGCCTGCTCGGGACTCATGTAGTGGGGAGTGCCGATTGAGAGTCCTGTTTCGGTGAGCCGTTGGCCCCCTGCATGCGACAGCGCCAGCGCGATGCCGAAGTCCGCCACCTGCGCCTGCCCGTCGTGCAGCAGCACGTTCTCGGGCTTGATGTCGCGGTGGATCACGTCGTGGCGGTGGGCGTAGTCGAGCGCGGATGCCACCGAACGCGTAAGCTCCACGGCCTCCTCGACCGAGAGCTGCTTCTCCCGCTTGATCTTGTCACGCAGCGTCTCGCCCTCGACGTAGGGCATGACGTAGTACAGGAACGTGTCGGCCTCGCCCGAGTCGTGCAGCGGCAGGATGTGAGGATGCTGCAGGTTGGCCGTGACCTCGATCTCCTTCAGGAACCGGTCGGCCCCGATCACGGCTGCCAGCTCCGGCAGCAGTACCTTCAGCGCCACGTTGCGGTTGTGCTTCAGATCGCGGGCCAGATACACCGTGGCCATGCCGCCCTGGCCAAGCTGCCGCTCGATCACGTAGCGGTCGGCCAGAGCCGTCTTCAGTTGCTGGGTTATCTCAGGCATCGTTTCTCAGCCTCTATTGTCTCTCGTCGCTATTGGCCGGTCTCTCATCACTGGCGGCTGGTGCCTGCCGGTGCGCTGACTGCGTCTTCGTCCTCGATTACCTGGACGATCTGATCCACCAAGAGCCTACCTCCACCCGTCCGGACCTCGAGATGCAGCTCCCCGGCCCGATTCGGCACGTACTCGAAATCGAACGTGTCGCCGATGCTGACCGTCTGGTCTGCCGCGAGAGGGGCCGTCTGGTGCGGCGGTAGGTCGTAGCCGTCCTTGGCCAGCGGGCGCCACCGCACCGGAGCATCATCCCGCACCAGCCGGAAGCGGATGCGGGCGTTCTGCACCGTGACGTTCATGAACCTCAGGCGGTACGCCGTCCCGACGCGAAAGGTCGTCGGTTCCGGCTCGGTTGTGCCGTTGAGCAGCACGTCGAACGACCGGGAGTTGGATAGCAGCAGGACACGATCCGTGTCGGGGTCCCAGGGATCGCCCTCCTCGAGCACGACAAAGGCACCGTACAGTCCTGCGGTCTGCTGCCGGATGTCGTTGACGTGCGTGTGGTACATGTAGCTCCCGGCGCGCGGCGGGGTGATCCGCATCTCGAAGGAGTCGCCGGGGAGGATGTTGGGTGTGAGGCGGCCCGGGTACCCGCCCACTCCCGTCACGCCGTCGTAGTAGCTCTCGATCTCCAGCCCGTGCCAGTGCACCTGGGTGGCTTCGCCGGTGCGGTTGATCACCGTGACACTGGTGGGCTCGCCCTCCCACAATACGAGGGGCGACCCCGGGATCAGAATGGAGTCGGGTGCCGGCTCGGCGTCGCCCTCCTGCAGGATGTACGCGAACACGGGTCGCTCGTCGCCTGCCGCCGAGTCCGAGTTCACGAACAGTCGCAACTCTCGGCGCTTCGGCTCATGCGGCACCCATCCTTCGGGCGGCCGCACGAAGATGCCGAGCATGAGCCCGCCCATGCCCTCGACGACGTGGTTGTTTGGATCGCCATCGTGGTGGCCTCGCAGAAGGTGCTGGAACCGCTCCTCTCCGGTCTCCCGGTCGGCACCGAGCGACGCGTTCGCTACGACGTGCCAGTTGAGGTGGCAGTGGAACACCCATCCCCCGGGACGGTTCGGTGACCACGCCAGCGACATGGTGGTGCCCGGCAGCATCAGCTCGGTCACCGCCATGCGCTGCTGGCCCGGCCAATAGACCGAGTCACGTGCGATGTCACCGCGAGCGTCGACGCGGTAGAAGAAGCCGTGCAGGTGCATCGGGTGCACCCGCTGGGTGGCGTTGATGATGCGCCACCGCACGGAGTCTCCCATGTCGTATGTGAGTCGCTCGGTGAGCGGCCAGGGCCGGCCGTTGATCACCAAGAACGTGCTGCCGTCGTCGGGATTCCCCTCCTCATCCTTCCCGCCGATCCACAGTCCCATCAAGAACACGCGGTCCCGTTGTGGGTCGCTGCTCCCGGGAGGGTCGACGATCAGGGCTCCCGAAAGGGGGCTGTCCTCGTAGTGGCGCTGCCTGAACGAGGCGCCCGTGGTCGTACCCCAGTAGTAGTAGGTGCCGACCGCATCGACAGTGAAGCGGACTTCCCGTACCTCTCCACCGGGCACGACGACGCTGTCCAGGGCGGTGACCCGTCGGGCAGAGAGACCGTGTAGCACCAACGGAGTCTCCAGCGGATTGCGCACGATCACGCGGAACTCGGTCCCGAGGGGTGCACGGATCATGGGACCGGGTATCTGCGGTGTCTCACCCTGTTCGGCGAAGGCGAGGACCTCAGCTCCCGGCTCCTCCGGTCCCAGCAGGCGCCACACGCCGCGCTGCACCTCGAGCCGCAGCGTAAGCACGCCGCTCTCCAACCTGCCGGCAGCCTCGAGGTTATCGTTGAAGCGGATCGTGGGGAGGGTGTCCACCGACCTATCAACAGTCGGCCCGTGCGCGAGGCCCACCACCGCTGCAACCATCAGCGCCGAGCCGAACTTCATCAACGCCCTCCCCCGCGCTCTCCCGCTGCTTCAACATCCAAGTGCCAGTTCTGCACGATCACGACCTCGGACGCCGCTGCGCGCCGAACCATCACGAACCGGCCATCCGGCCCCACGTCGTAGTTGGCATGCGGGGCGGCGCGCTCGTAGTCCCTCGCGTCGAACAGCGGCGCGCGTGACGTGACGCGGAAAGTCGGCTGTGTCGTCACGGCTGCGGCCATCATGCGGCTGCCGCCGCCCCCCGTCTCGATGTAGAACAGCTCGCGCCCGTCTCTGCTCCACGCCGGCTCCTGGCCCCCGTCGCGGGACACCTGCACTCGTCCTCCATCACCCGACAGCGAGCGCACGTAGATCTCCATACGTCCAGATTCGTCGGTCACGTAGGCGAGCCACTTCCCATCGGGAGATACCGCCGGGAAGTCTTCCGAAAACGGAGAAGTGAGTACGGGGCGCGGCTCGCCGCCCCCTGGGCCATGCAGCCACAGGTTGTACAGGGTCTCGGTGCTCTGGGAGATGAGAACCAGCGAGTCACCTCGCGGCAGCCATGCGCCGGCGGTGAACTCGTCATCCCCTACGTAGATCGAGTCGGCCTCCCCCGCACCATCGGCGTCGCGGCAGAACACTCCGCGCGTTCCGCTCCGGGCAGTGGCGTAGCAGACGCGGCGGCCATCGGGCATCCATACAGGGTCGTTGGCATCACCCTCGAACGAGACGCGGGTCAGGGTTCCCTGCTCCAGGTCCTGGACCCACACGTCGCGACTCCCCAGGTCGCTGATGTCCACAACCACGCGCCGCCCGTCGGGCGAGATGCGGGGCGAATGAAACTGCCGCGTGGCGTCGGACGCAGGCGTAACGTGCCCCTCGCGACTCACCAGCACCATCTCGGCGACCCGGGCGGGCACGTAGGCCAGCGTGCCGTTGTCGGAGATGGAGAACTGTGGGACCGAGCCTGCGATGTGCACATTCTGGGCGAGCACAACCGGCTCCCCCGTGATCTCCATGCGCTCCACGTCGAACGGCGCCGCCTGAAGCGTTCCGTCCTCGAGCGTATAGACGATGTGCCCTGTGCGCGAGTACCGCGCCCCTCCGGCGCCCGACGGTATGATGACCTTGCGCTCGCCCGTCTCGGGCCACACTACGGCCACGCCGGTGCCGCCGAGCCGCGGCGTCGCCAGTCCGCGGGCGTCGAAAGTGACGAGGACCGCTCCCCCGGGCAGCACGTCGGGGAACATGAGATCGAGCTCCCCGGCGGCCGTGTCAGGCAGCACGAATGGCGTCGCGTCACCACCCGAGGCCGGCGCACTCATCAGTCCCGGCCTTATTCCTCTGAAG
Source organism: Gemmatimonadota bacterium (assembly GCA_039591655.1). Classification (GTDB taxonomy): domain Bacteria; phylum Gemmatimonadota; class Gemmatimonadetes; order Gemmatimonadales; family GWC2-71-9; genus WVYX01. The sequence continues at coordinate 809 of JBDHDE010000092.1, read as the reverse complement.
ACGATGTATCCGTCGTCCGTCCAGGTGATTCCGCCATTGTTCGATCCCAGCGTGACCCTGAGGGGCGGGCCTCCGGCTACCGGAGCCTTCCCCAGCTCGCCGGTCGCCTTGTCGAACGCGATCCACTCACCGTTGGGCGAGAAGAACGGGTTGTCGGCACTCTGCACGCCGTCTATCCGGGTGGGCTCGAGCAACTCCATGTGCCGCACGAACAGATTCCCTCCGCCCGCCACGATGTAACCCAGCATCGAGCCGTCACGCGAGAGAGCGATAGTCTGCGTCGGCGCCCCGCTGAGCTGCTCCTCGGGACCGATCGGAATGGTGAAGCGCACCACCTGGCCATCGGCCGGCTCCGGACCCGCGGTGGCGCGGCCGATCAGCAGGCCCGCCGCGAGCACGAGGACCGCAGCGGCCCACGGCATCCAGCCGGTGGCCCGCTTCCAGGCGGCGTCAGGCACCGCGGCGCGAGGGGCTGTCACCATGCCCGGCCGCGCCAGGGCCTCGCTGAACTCGGCCGCGGTGTGGAAGCGGTCGGCGGGCAGCTTCTGGAGCGACTTGTCGATGGATGCCGCCACGTGCGGCGGCGTGGTGGGCCGCCCCGCCGTGACCGGCGGCGCCTTCTCCGTGATCACCTTGGCCACGATCGACTGCGCCGTCGGCCCGGTGTACGGCGGCTCACCGGTAAGCATCTCGTACAGCATCGCGCCCAGGGAGTACACGTCGCTGCGGGCATCCAGCTCCCGGTCCCCCATCGCTTGCTCGGGGCTCATGTAGTGCGGGGTGCCGATCGAGAGCCCCGTCTCTGTGAG
>JBDHDE010000091.1:0-14245 GCA_039591655.1 Gemmatimonadota bacterium | reverse complement strand
GGCCACACCAGCGCCATCCCGGGCCCGCGGAACCACACGCCGGTGGCGGTCAGGGTGGCAAAGGCCACGAACAACAACACGAACGCCGACTGGACGGCTTCGGTGACGGTGGCGCCGAGCCGGCGGCGCGCCAGCAGGTAGAGCCCGGCCAGCCCGCCCGCGAGGATTCCCGCGGGCAATAGCCCTTCGCTGAGCAACGGCGGCACGCCGGGGAGCCATGCACCGAAGTCGAGCACCCACTCGTCCAGCACGACCCACAGTGGGGTGACCACCGCGGCCAGTGCGGCCGCCCACACCGCGAGCCGCCGCCCGCGACGGGACGCGAACCAGATACCCGACGTGTCCTGGTCGTAGCGCACGTACGGAATGAGCAGCAGCGCGAGCAGGGCCAGTGCCGGCAGGACAAGCACCGCGAACACCGGGTGGAAGTGGAGCAGCAGCTCCTGGATGCCGACGAAGTACCACGGCGCCTTGGCGGGGTTGGGGCTCATGCCGGGATTCGCCGCCTCGCCTAGGGGGGCCGCGATCAGCGCCGCGAACACCATCACGAACGCCACCAGGATCAGCGCCACCACGAACTCCCGCAGGATCAGGTACGGCAGGCCCAGCACCTTCTCCGGCGCCTCGTCGGGTGGCTCATCCGGGCCGCGGGGCACGACGACGCCACGTGCCTTCCGCACCCGCCAGAAGTGGAACCCCATCAGCACCACGATGGCCACCGGGACGAGGGTCGTGTGCAGCGTGTAGAAAGTGATGAGGGTCGCCCGCCCCACCTGCGCCCCGCCCCGCACCACGCCCTGGAGCCACTCCCCCACCAGGGGGACGTAGCCGATCATGCCGGTGGAGATCGTGACCGCCCAGTAAGAGAGCTGGTCCCACGGCAACAGGTAGCCGGTGAAGTTGGACGCCAGCACGCAGAGCAATAACCCCAGGCCGATCACCCAGTTGAACTGCCGCGGCGCGTGGTAGGCACCGGTGAAGTACGCCCGCAGCAGGTGCAGCACCACGACGGCAATCAGGAAGTTGGCGCTCCAGTGGTGCATGCTGCGCACTAGCCGGCCGAAGAGTACGTGCCGCTCCAGGCCCAACACCGAGGCGTAGGCGCCTCCGGGTGAGGGCTCGTAGGCGAACATCATCAACACACCAGTCGTGATCAGCAGCAGCACCAGCACCAGCGACATTCCGCCGAGGCCGAAGGTGTGCGTGTACCTCAGTGTCTTCTCGGGGACCCGGACCGGCCGGAAGTGCAGGATGAAGTTGTTCACCACGACCCACTTCCGCTCCCGATCCGTGCGGGGGCGGAGGGGCCCTCGGAACACCGAGCGCCAGATGCGGTGGGCCAGACCGTTCTCAGTCATGATGGGCTTGCAAGATACTGCCGCGTCACTGCTTGCCTCAAACGCCGTGTCTGGTTATCCAAGTTGGACCCCACGATCCTCAGCACCCCGACACGAGGTGTCCATGACCACCGCCACCACCCCTCCCGCCACCAAGGTCAAGGTGTCCACCTGGAGCACCCTCCAGGACCGGCAACCGACCTATGCGCTGGTCGCCAATGTCGACCTGGTCGTGATCCGCTACGACGACGAGGTATCGGTGCTCTACGGCCGCTGTCTCCACCGCGGGGCCCTGCTGGCCGACGGCCACGTCGAGGGACGCAACCTCATCTGCGGCGTCCACTACTGGGATTACCGCTACGACACCGGCGTGAGCGAGTACAACAACGCCGAGGCGCTGCACCGGTTCGCGGCATGGATCGACCGGGGTGACGACGCGGTGTACGTGGACGGGTTGGAGGTCGGGACGTGGGCCAGGCGGCATCCCCAGCCCTACAAGCGGGACGAATATCTCGGGCTCCATGCGGACATCCACGGGACCCCGGAGGAGCCTCACAACAACTACATCCAGCAGCTCGCCAGGAAGGGCCGCGAGGGCCTGGGGCATGGCGCGGTATCGGCGATGGGGGTGGCGCGGCAGGATCTGCCATCGTGGGACGACATCCAGCTCCTCACGGCACAACTCGCGCGGAAGCCGCTGCTGGACGGCGTCGAGGTGGGCGCGGAGCTGGTGATCGGACCCAAGGCCAAGAAGCCGCTGCGGCTCGAGATTCCCATTCTCGTCAGCGACATGAGCTTCGGAGCCCTATCCGAGGAGGCCAAGGTGGCACTGGCCAAGGGCGCGGAGCTCGCCGGCACCGGCATCTGCTCCGGCGAGGGCGGGATGCTCCCGGAGGAGCAGGCCAACAACTCCCGCTACTTCTACGAATTGGCGTCGGGCCGTTTCGGCTGGAGCCTCGACAAGGTGAAGCGGGTCCAGGCGTTCCACTTCAAGGGCGGCCAGGGGGCTAAGACGGGCACTGGCGGACATCTGCCGGGGCAGAAGGTGAAGGGCAGGATCGCCGAGGTGCGGGGACTGAAGGAAGGCGAGCCAGCCATCAGCCCCGCCACGTTCACCGACCTGGAGAGCGTCGGGGACTACCGGCGTGTGGCCCAGGAGGTCCGCGATGCCTCGAGCGGCATTCCCATCGGCTTCAAGCTGTCGGCACAGCACATCGAGGACGACATCGACTTCGCCCTCGAGGTAGGCGTGGACTACATCATTCTCGACGGCCGCGGCGGGGCGACGGGCGCCGCGCCGGAGATCTTCAAGCACAACATCTCGGTGCCCACCATCCCTGCCCTGGGCCGGGCTCGGCGGCACCTGGATGCGCGCGGCGCCGACGGCGTGACCCTCATCATCACCGGCGGCCTGCGCACAGAATCTGACTTCGCGAAGGCCTTGGCCCTGGGCGCCGACGGGATCGCCATCGCCAACTCGGCCATCCAGGCCATCGGCTGCCTGGGCATGCGGGCCTGCCACACCAACAACTGCCCGGTGGGTGTCGCCACGCAGAGGCCCAACCTCCGAGCGCGCCTGCAGGTCGAGCAGTCGGCCCGGCAGCTGGCCAACTACCTGGAGGCCACCGTGGAGCTGATGAAGATCCTGGCCCGGGCATGCGGGCACGGCCACCTGAGTGGGTTCCGGCTCGAGGACCTCACGACCTGGAAGCGGGACGTGGCGTACCTAACGGGGATTCCCTACGGGGGTGTGGTGCCGCTGGCGGGGTGAGGCGAAGGCACCTGACGGTCGAGCCCTTAGTTCCACATATCCTGCATCGATATCACGGCGACTATGGCGAGCAGCGCGACAACTCCGCCAGCAACCGCTATCGCCCCCTGGGGAGGGCCGTGGGTCTCCTTCACCTCGACGGCCGCGACTTCCTCCACGGGAACCGCGAACGGCTCGGCGGTGTGGCGCTGCACGGCTAGCCCGCTTAGTGTATCGTTCCGTACCACCGGTCCCTGCAGGACGACCCGCTCACCGCCGCTCAACGTCACGCGGATCTCGTGCGGCTGCTCCGCCTCGATGACGCGCTCCGGCGATACCTCGTGGTACTCCCAGGAAGTGCAACCCGCGAGATAGACCAAGAAGAGAACGGTGGTCAGGCCGCGACCGGCGGTTGCCGTGCTCCGCACCGAGCATCTCCGGTGAGCTGCCTCAGCAAGAAATGAACGTGGCGTCAGGCCGCAGTCAAGCGGGATTCCCGCCCCGCTGCTTCCTGCTCCAATACAGATACGCCGGCACTCCCGTAGCCAGCAGAGCCATCCCGATCCCCGCTCGCACCGGGTTGGCCAAGATCACACTGATCACGATCCAGATGGCTGCCAGCACGAAGAGAGCCGGCAGGATGGGGTAGCCCGGCGCCGTGAAGGTTCCCCCGTCCCGTTGCTTCAGCGGGTAGCGGCGCCGGAACACGAATAGGCTGGCCGCAGCCAACCCGAAGAAGATCCAGTCGGCGAAGACCACGTAGTCCACCAGCTGGGCGTAGGTACCGCTCAGGGCCAGGCACACCGCCCACACCGTTTGCAGCACGATCGCCAGCGACGGGGTCTGAAACCGCGGGTGCAGCCGGGCGACCCGCCTGAAGAACACCCCGTCGGCCGCCATGGCGTAGTAGACCCGCGTGGGGGCCAGCATGGTGAGGTCGAGGAAGCCAAACGTCGACACCGCGATGGTGAGGGCGATCAGCTTGTCACCGGCGCCGCCGAGTAGCGCGTTCACCGTGTCGGCCGCCGGGGTCAGCGTCCCGGCCAGGCCCTCCCGCCCCAGGGCCTTGAGGTAGACGAGGTTCACCAATCCGTAGACCGTGACCACCACCACCGTGCCTGTGATGGCCGCAATCGGGATGTTGCGCCTCGGCCGCTCGATCTCCTCGGCGATGTAGTTCACGTTCTGCCACCCGCCGTACGAGAACATGACCGGCACGAGGGCCGCCCCGAACGCCACCAGCAGGGCGGGTGAAGCAGTCGTCACGGCATCTGCGCCGCCGACCGTCTCCCGCACCGGCAGCAGCAGGCCGGCGCCGATGAGCAGCACCAGCGCCGCTACCTTCAGTACGACGAACACGTTCAGGGTGCGGCTTCCCGGCTTCACCCCCACGTAGTTGATGGCGGCCACCACGACGATGGCGGCGACGGCCAGGGGCGTGGCCGAGACCCCCTCCCGTCCCACCAAGCGCAACGCGTACTGCGCGAACGTGATGGCCACCGCCGCGATGGCACCGCACTCGATCATCAGGAGCAGGGCCCAGCCGTAGAGGAAGCCGGCGAAGGGATGGTAGGCATCCCGCAGGTAGGCGTAGTGCCCGCCCGCCTTGGGGAAGAGCGACCCCAGCTCAGCGAAGGCGAACGCCCCCGCCAGCGCGATGCAGCCACCTGCGAGCCAGGCGACCATCACCAGGACGCCGGACTCGAGGCGCTGCGCTACGATGTAAGGGTTGATGAAGATGCCCGCGCCGATGATGCCACCGATGACAACCATGGTGGCGTCGAACGGGCCCAGCGCGCGGCGGAAGCTCAAATGCCGTCTATGCCCGCCGGTTTGCTGGTCCGCGGCCCCCGCCGGACCGGTCGCTCCTCCTCTGGGAGCTCGAGGTTGGTGATCTCATCAGTCACCTCGAACTCATACTCGGGGTAGTCGTACAGCGGCATCCTGGGCTCGGTCTGCCCCATGGAGTAACCGTACACGCTCTCGTAATCCGGGACGTTCTCCCCCATCGCGTTGAGTTGCCCCAGGTACTCACCGATGGACTTGGACTCGATCACGATCACCTTTCCCATCTGGTCGATGATGGGGCTGTGGGCCCGGGTGCGGTCGTGATCGAACTCGAGGACGCGCCGGCCGTAACGGGTGATGCCGATGACGCGGAACGTGAGGCTCTTCCCCACCGCCGGGAGGTTGAGCACGCTGCGGTCGGTGGCCAGGAAGGGGATGCAGCAGCTGCCGCGCAGCGTGCTCACCTGCCGCACCAGCGTCTTGGGATCCTCCGGGAGCTGCCGGATCGCGTCGTGGTACCGCTCGGGGATCCGCCCGATGGCCTTCTCCTCCAGCTCCTCCTGCACCACCCGTGCCACCGGCGCGTAGTTGAACGCGTTCTCCCGGTAGCCCTTGAGCACGAACGTGTAGTACGGGAGGATCCCGATCTCGTTCAGCACCTCGCGGAGCTTGGCGGTGTGTCCCCGGCGCGACGCCGCGGCGGTGAACACCATCTGGTTGGTGACCATCCACCCCGCCTCGAGGAGCCGACCGATCCCTTCCCGTGCCTCCGGCGTCACCTCCATGGGCGACTCGAAGTGCGCCTGGATCACGAACTGCTTCACGCCCACCTCGGCCGCCTTCTCCTTGAACCGGGCGAGGATCGCCGCTAGCTCCGGGGTAATCCGCTGCGGCAGGTAAACGGGCAGCCGCGATCCGAGCCGCACTCGGATGATCTCGGCGTATTTCTTCTCCCGCTTCTTGTTGGCGTCCCGCTTGGCCTTGGCCATCTCGTACACGGCATCGAGGATCCGCTCCAGCACGATGTCGGTGCTCATCAGCGAATCGCCGCCCGTAATGAGGATATCGCGTAACTGCGAGTCCTCCGCGAAGTACCGCATCAGCTCCTCAAGCTTGTCGGGCCAGGCCGTCTTGGGCGCCAGCTCGTCGAGGTCGAAGTCCAGCTGGCCGTGTTGGAAGCCGTACATCCGCTGGCACGAGGCGCACAGCCCACCGCAAGCCCGGCCGGTGGTGTCCGGGATGAGGATCGCCACGTCGGGATAGCGCCGGTGCACGTTGTCATACGGGGGGAGCAGCCACCCGGCCGCATTGGGCTTGCCGGGCTCCACCTCGTCCTCCCTCTCCCAGGCGCGGATGTGGCCGAACTCCTCCACCAGCTGCTGGGAATAGACCACGTAATGGCGGATTGCCAGGTCGGCACCGATGGCGAAGTACGGCACCCGGACGTGGAGCAAGGAGAGGTAGTAGGGGTTCACGAAGAAGGGGATGCCCGCCTCCTGCGCCGCATACAGGACCTTCATCGTGTCGGGGTCGAGAGAGTTGCCCAGCATCTCGTTGAGCAACTCCGGCGAGCGCACCGCGAAGTGCAGGTGGAACTGCACGTCGTCCCACCACTCCATGGCCCGCTCGAACTTCTCCTCGCGGGACAGCTCGGGGTCCAGCTTGAACTTCTGGCTACGGATCTCCCCCCGGTCCATCCGGTCGATGAGGATGTTGATGATCCGTTCCCGGTTCTCCTCCCGCAGCGCCACGATGCGGGGATCGAGGCCGGAGGGATACCGCTCCATCCACGCCTCGACCTCTTCGCGTGTCGGCATGCGCCGGGTGCTCCGTCCCGTGAACTGCCGGAACAGGTACACCATGTCCTCGAAGAAGTCGGGCTTCGCCCCGCCGGTGCCCCGGTTCACCGCGAGCCACAGCTGCCGGATCGGAGTGCTGACGGCTACGGCCCCGCGTAGGTTGAGATCTTCGAACTCCCGGCCGGCATGGTCCACGTAGTCCAGCAACCGGATGGCCGCGTAGTCGTCCCAGGAGAGGGCCTCGAACGCTGCCCGGTCGGTGCTCTTGCCCTCGTAGAAGGCCAGCGCCTGCGGCCGCTGCCGCAGCTCGTCCATGACCCATTCCCGGATCCCGATGCGCGCCTCGATCTCGTTCTTCGAGTTGCGCATGATGGACTCGAGCTTCGGATTCTCTTTGAGGAGGGTCTTGAGAAACCGATGCGACTTGACGTTGATCGCGATGCGGTCGAGCTGCTCGATCGGCGTCATGGCTCTACACTCCCGGCCGCCACGCAGCCACGCGTCCGCCCGGTTCGGCGGCTGCCAGATCCAATGTGCCGTGCCACGCGGAAGGGACCGTAACCTCCGTCACCGGGAGGACGGGATTGGAGCTAGGGGGGTATGCGGCCCGCTTCGCCACCCGAAGTTAGGGAGCCCCGCCGCCCGGGACCAGAGCCGTCACCGGATGCGGCAGGCCCACCGGGGGAACCAGGCCCCTCCAGAACCGGTCTAATAGCCAGATGAACCCGCGATCCGCACCCGCGCCCCGCGCCCGCGCCGCTGTGGCTGCTCGCCGCAACGCTGGCCGGCCCGCTCACCTGGGCCGTCCCCCCCGCGGGCGCCCAGGCCCTCGACCCCGATACCCTGCCGCGCGGCGAGATCATCGAGTCCATCGCCTGCCGCGCGGACCCGAGCCAGCGGTACGCCCTCTATCTGCCTTCGCGCTACCGCCCGGATACCCGCTGGCCGGTGCTCATCCTCATGGACCCCCGGGGTCGCGCTTTGGTGCCGCTGCGCCGGGTCGTGGAACCCGCCGAGCGGCACGGATACGTGGTCCTCAGCTCTCACAACACGCTGAGTGACGGCCCACCGGAGCCCAACTTCCGGGCCATGACCGCCATGCTCACCGACCTGGTGGAGCGCTACGCCGTTGATCGCCGACGGTTGTATTTCGCCGGCTTCTCCGGCACCGCCCGGGTCGCCTGGCTGTTCGCTCCCCGCCTCTCCGTCCCCCTGGCCGGCATCCTGGGCTTCGGCGCCGGCCTGCCCACCAGCAACTTCTTCCCCGCAGCGGCCCAATCCCTGGGAGCACACTTCGGCTTCTTCGGGGGAGCGGGAGTTACAGACTTCAACTTCGACGAGGTCCGCGCGCTGGACGGCCTTCTGGATCGCTACGGCATCGCCCACCGCCTGCGGTTCCACGACGGACCCCACGCCTGGCCCCCGGCCGAGGTGTTCGCGGAGGCGCTGGACTGGATGGAGCTGCTGGCGGTGAAGGCAGGCCTGCGCGCGGCCGCTGCGGTTCCCATCGACTCCATCTACGCGCGCCGCCTCGCCGAGGCGCGTGAATTGGAGACGGCAGGCCGGACGTACGAGGCGTTCGTGCGCTACAGCGCGATTGCCGAGGATTTCCGGGGACTCCGCCCGACTGAGCCAGCGCAGGCCAAGGCAGACGAGCTGGAGCAGTCCGCCGTTGTGCTAGACACCCGACGGCGCCTCGACGAGTTCGCGCTGCGGACCTCCGAGTTGCAGCGGCGCATAGAATTCGTGGCACAGATGATCCGGTCGGGCTCCCCGCTGGGGCTCGAGCTAGCCCTCGAGCATCTGGAGATCACACGGCTCCGGGAGGAGGCCGCCGACGCCGACGACCCGCTGGGCGCCCTCGGTGCGCAGCGCGCCCTCGAGTGGATCTTCGTGCATACCGCGTTCTACGAGCCGCGCCAGCACCTCGAGCAAGGCGAGCCGCACAAGGCGCTGGCGGCGCTGGCGATCGCCGACGCGGTCAAGCCCGGACACCCGCGGGTGTGCCAGTTCGGTGCCCAGGCTCAGCTGGCGCTCGGTAACGCCCAGGGGGCCTTGGACGGGTTGGAGTGTCTGGTGGACGCCGGGTGGCTGTGGGCTGCCGAACGCCTTGCGGCAGACCCCGCTTTCGAGCCGCTGCACGGCGAAGCGCGCTACCAGGCACTCGTCGAGCGGCTGCGACGCTAGGGCGACTGAGCACACCCCCTCAGCGGCTGATCACGGCGCCACGCCCGGCCGGTAGCGCCGTACGAGGTTCGCGGCGATCTCCTCCTCGGTGAACGCCACCCGCTTAAACTCGCCTCGCACGAACATCTCGGCCTGGTCCGTGTGATGCGGCGACTCCGGCCGGCCGCTCTCGCCGTAAGCCAGCACCGAGTATGCCCGGGGGCCGTCGCGCCCGAACTCCACGGCGACGACCCAGCCGTCCCCACCGGCCACCGCCCGCTTGCCGTCCTCCTGGTCGTCGAACCACAGCACGCGGAAGCAACCGAGGAAGCCCGAGCAGCCGCCCACCGGAAGATCCAGGTCGCCCAGTCGCACCCGGTGTACCTCCCCCCAGGCGACGTCCAGCGCGCCGAACCGCTCTTTCGTCTCCTCGACCGCCCAGCCGAATAGGCGCACCGCCCGCTCGGGGTCGGCGATACCGTCGGGAGTGCTCACGGGCTCCGCCGCGCTCCAGGGCCGTGCCCAGATGGTGCGCCACCGCTCACGGAACGGCCGCGCATCTCCCGAGTCGGCCGCCACGTAGCGGCGGAACCAGGCCTCGAACAGCACACCTCCGCGGGACTCCGGCGCCACGGTGTTGTCCCAGGCTTCCAGCACGGCCACCGCCCGGGCAGTGTCACCACCAGGCGCAGTCGCCCGCACCGCCTCCAGCAGATCGTCCTTGAACCGCTCGGCCGCCAGCATCCGATAGGACATCTTGAGCCGCAGCACGTCCTCCAGACTCACCTTCTCCCGCCCGTGAACCAGGTCGAGGCTGTGCTGCGATCGCAGCCTGACATCCGGACGCGGGAAGTAAGGCGGGAACGCCGCAGAGTCGATCACCGCACTCAGGTTGGTGAAGTGGAACGGATCGTTGGCGTTCTGTAGGTAGCCGCCCCGCGGGTTCAAGAGCTGGGGCAGCGAGTCCCACGGGGTGATCACGGTCCACATGTCAGCCGTGCCGGCTGCGGGGACAGCCGCCGTGTCTGCGCCGGACGCATCATCGGGTCGGCGCGGGATCGCGGCGTTCCACACGTAGAACACGTTCCCCTCGCGGTCGGCGTACGTGTGGTTCGACTCCGTGTGTGCCTTCATCCGCATGGCGGCCTTCCACTCCTCGAGGCTCGAGGCCTGCATCATCCGCAGGAACTGCTCGGCCTTGCGGTACTCGCCCCACCCCGGCGACCGCAGCACGTAGACCTTCCCTTCCCCGCGGTCCGCCACGGGACCCAGCGGCGTTTCCCACTCCTCGCGCGTATCGCTGGATAGACCGGGACCGTTCTTCCAGTACACGGTGATCGGCACGCGAGTCACCGGCAGCGAGGCGCCGTCGAACAGCACGCGGTCCGGGTGCCGCGGGTCCACCTCCAGCGCGTAGACCTCCTCAAGGTCCGGGTTGTTGTTGGTCGTGGCCCAGCCCAGATGCTCGTTGAACCCACCGTTGAAGTAGAGCGGATACCCGATGCGGAAGTCGCCGTAGAAATTGATCACGCCGGGCACGGTGACGTGCACCTCGTAGTAGCCCGCCCGCCAATTGAGGTGGGGGTTCCTGAGCAGGATCGCCCTCCGGGACTTCGTCCGGCTCGGCGCAAAGGCCCAGGCGTTGGAGCCGGCGCCCAGCAGCGCCAGCGAGTCGGCCGCGGCACGGCGCCGGGCCTGCGCCCTCAAGAAGCGGCCCGCGGCGGGGCCCACGGTCTCGTCCACCCACAGCGCTGCTACGTCGCGGGCCGTGAACCGCGGCAGCCTCCACTCGGCGAACTCGTCCGGGTGCAGCTCCACGTAGCGGTTCACCCCCGCCGCGAACCCCTCGAACAGCTCGCGGGTGTCCGCGTGCAGCCGGTGATAGGTCTCCTGCATCTGCTGGTGCGTCCACTTGAACAGGTAATCCGACTCGATCGAGTCCCGCCCGAAGTAGCGCGCCAGCTCCCCGCGGCTGCGGATGAAGTTCACAACAACCTTCGTCCCGTAATCCTCGAGCTGGACCCACGCCAGCCCATAGCCCAGGGCTCCGAGATCCTGCGCCAGAATGTGGGGCACCCCGTACGAGGTGCGGCGGATCTCGACGCGGTCCGGGTAAGAGGTGGCGTCCTGCCCTACTACGGGCGGGACGGCGGTAAGGGTAATGACACTCAGGGAAACCAAGATCGCTCGCATTACTGCTCCAGGTCGCGGCAGTGAGGACCCCGAAGCCCGCGACTTCGGGGAGCGTCAACCAGCACAGGCCCAAGACCCGTGGGGCCGATACGCCGCAGGGAATCTGGCCCAGCGGTTATGGGACCTCAACCCGAACGCTAGCTTGTGTGCGTACGCTCGTCTCCGGATCTGGACTGAACCCCAAAGCCGCAGGCGCCACGATGACTGGACTAAAGCGGTTCGCGACGAATCACCCTGTGCTGTTCGGCGTTCTCGTCACGCTGGCGGTCCTGGTCCTCTATATCGTGGCAGGTGTCCTCGCCGCAGTGACCTCGCAAGACGAAGTCGGCCGAATACTCACGGAGGCGATGGGGAGACTCGCCGCGTCCGGCCTCTTCTTATACCTGCTGTGGCACCTCGGCTGGCTCGACGGCTCAGGTACCGCCAGCCGAGGAACTGTGGCAGCATGGCTGGTGGTGCTGCTGCTCATAGCCTACGAGACCATCGCGTACCAGTTCGCCTTCTTCGGCGGCCTCTCGGCCGAAATCTCCAACCCTGGCATGTCGCTCTCAGTGGGCGTGAATGCGCTGGCAACTGGACCCATCGAGGAGATCCCATTCCGGGGCATCATCCTGTATGCCTTCCTCCGGCTGTGGGGAGATTCACGCAAAGGGATCATCCGCAGTGTGCTCTATTCTGCGGTGATCTTCAGCTGCTCGCACCTCATTCACCTCGCGCTGGGCAGGCCGCTCGATATGGTGGCCATGAAGCTGGTCATGACCTTCTTGTCGGGCATCTACTTCGCGGCCCTCGTGCTGCGCTGGAAGACGATCTGGACGGTGGTCCTGTTTCACGGTGTGCTGAATGCGGTGTTGAGCATCAGAGCCATCGAGGTCGTGGGATTCACAGAAACCGCTACGGCTCTCGGCACAATCATCCCGTTGCAGGTGCCGCTGGTGGCGCTCGGCATCTACTGGATCGCGAGGGCCCCGCTGCGACAGGTAGTTCCCGTCGCCAGGAGTTAGCTCAGCTCTTGGGAGGGGTCCTTCGTAGGTCCTGTGAGGAGCACACGATCATGACGAGTGTCACTGACGCCGGTGGACCTGACAGCAGGAGGCTCGGCCTGGCTCTCGCTGCGGTTCTGTTCGCCATGCTCTTGGTCCCCAACCTCGCGGTAGCCCAGGCACACTGCGAGGCGACCGTGGATACTTCCGACGCCGCCTTGGCCGCACGCTATGCTTCAGTTCTCAGGTTCGCTCCCAACGAGCCGTACTTCCCGACGATCCCGTTCTTTTCAGCGTTCGACATCTTCGACAACAACGCGAATGGACTGACCGACTTCGAGGACTTGGAGGAGATCGCGCCCTTCAGTGAGAGCGATACCGTACACGCCTCGTGGGATGTACTCAACACGTGGTACGCCGAGGGTCTCACACGTCTGAGCCCCCCCAAAGGCACGGCCCCACCCGTGGCCCCGGTGCCGGCCGTGTACTATCGAGTGAAGAGCCTCAGTGAACGAGAGCACGACGACATCTGGCGCTATCTGCAGAGCGACCTGCTTGCCTGGAATCGTTCCAGTGGATCAGAATGGCGCACCCTGGACCTCGAGGACAAGCCCTTCAAGGTCATCGAGTACTACTACTACTACGTGGGTGATCGGGGACTCGTGGGTCACCCCGAGGACATCGAGTTCGTCTTCGTGTACGTGCCGGCCGACCCGGTCCTGGCTTGCCGCTTTCGAATCGTCGTAGGTGCAGGTCATACGGAGCGCGTTCCCAACAACGTCATGGTCATCGGCAACCAGAGCATCGTCGGGCACGCGGACTTGGCTCGAGTCGACACCCTCACGGACGTCATCGTTGAGCTGGGCGGGCACTCGAGCGCGCCGGACATGCCACCCTACGGCCAGTTCCAGCTCGGGATCGACGTGAACTGGCAGACCACCAAGTCGTGGGGCACGCGGGATATCCAGGCCATATCAGAGATGGGTTACGGGGGCCAGTACCGTGACGAGATGACCCTGTCGCGGGACTCGGCCCTTCATCCCGTCGTTCTTTGGCCCAGAGGTTCATCTCGTGCCGGCCGTAACGGTTATGCGCTGCTTTCGGCTCCCCTGTTCGAAGAGCTCTTCGATGCGCTGCCAGATTCCGCTGCAGAGCTGACCTCACAGGAGTGGACGGTCACGATTGACTCCGTTGCGGCGCTGTTGGACTCGATTGCTACGCTGCTTGGCCGCGACAGTCTCGTGGGAGTGGGCTCGCTAGACTCTCTCAGTGTGCAACGCATGGCGGCGTGGAACCGCGCCATGATCTCCGATCCGTCAGAACCAGAGGGCGGAATGCTCGCGCCTCACCGCGCGCAGGTGTGGAAACACTCGATGTACACGACGGATAGGTCGACTCTCATTCTCAAACCTCACCTGTTCCCTCCCTCGATGAAGAGCATCGACCGCGCGGCAGACGTGTTGCGCCTGATCTCATGGGGGTTTACCGCCTGGCCCGGTTCCGGATACCAGCTCGAGGCCGGGCTCGTCATACCGTGGCTTTCACTTCCCATACCGGTACGAGGGTTTTTCGAGATCCAGGCCGGCATCGGTACTGCGGAAGACATCGAAGGCACGGAATTCTCACTGGGGCTGACGTACTTCTCCAGCTACTTCCAGAGGGTGTCGTGGTATACCACTGTCACCTGGCTACCGGACCCAGACGTGACTGGATCCCACTTCACTGTGGCCGGGGGGCCTTCACTCCTGCTCTGGGGCAGTACTAAGAAATCACTCCTCGGCCCGGTCAATGTCCTGCGGCTCAGCACCGGGCCCAGGTTTCGGCTGACGTCCGGAGCCAATTCCAGAGTGGACTGGGAGTTCTCCTTCTCGTTTCGCCAATAGACACCGGACGCTCAGTGGTGGGGGGGGTGTGGGCAAATCGTTGCGCTTGATTATCTTACGGCATCGGGAGGGCTAGACCTAACTGGTAAGGCAGCGGTCTTGAAAACCGCCGGGAGCGATCCCTTGGGGGTTCGAGTCCCCCGCCCTCCGTAAGGACTTAGGCCCCGTCAGCCGGGTGGCTGGCGGGGCCTTGATCGTGGGCGCCCCCACAAGAGCGCCCACTGCACCACCGGTTCCAGATACTACTGAGCGTGCGCGGCTCGAGCCTTCTGCTGGGACATGGGAACCATCTTGCAGTCTTCAAAGGACACGTCGCACGGAAGGTGGAACCTGAGTTTTGCGTTCG
>JBDHDE010000090.1:0-11547 GCA_039591655.1 Gemmatimonadota bacterium | reverse complement strand
GGGCTGCGACCCTGCAGGACCATCTGTGTGAAGGGATCGCTGGCCCCCAGCAGGTGTGCCACGTCGGCGATCTGCGCCTCCAGCATGTGGCCGTCGAGGTCGGTGTTGATCTCGGCGCCCTCGATCCGCGCCCGCAGCTGCTGTGCCTCGTCCTCCGGGCCACCCGCCTGGACCATCTGTGCGTACTGCACCATCTGCGCCGCGGTGCCCAGGGTCCGGGCCCGGATCCCGCCGCCTGTGGCCAGAGCCATCAGCACCGGATAGTGCTGGCCCATCTCCTCGCGCAGCTGTGCGATCTCGTCCCACAGGGTGCCGTACTGCCGGTTGAGGGAGGGGTTGCTCTGGATCGCCTGCCGGAACTGCATCTCCCAGCCCAGCTTGCGGCCCATGATCTCCGGATCGTTCAGCGCCTTAGTGCGGCCGGCATACAGCTTGAAGCTGTTCATCCAGCCGAACCACTGGTTGATGTAATTGGCGCGCTCCTCCGGGTGGTGTTCCATGTACATCTTCAGGATGTCCGTCCGGCTCTGGAGCAGCCGCGTGATGAACGGCTCGCGGTAATCCCGGTTGAACTCGAGCTGGGCGAAGGTGCTCAAACGCTCCGTGGAGCCGGGGTTCCCGATCACGAAGACCGCGTCGCCCTCGGCCACGCCGTCGGTGTCGAACTCGAAGTAGGTCTGCGGCGTAACGGGCTCGCCGTTCTCGTACACGCGGAAGAACGTGAAGTCCAGGTTGTACCGCGGGTAGGTGAAGTTGTCGGGGTCGCCGCCGAAGTACCCGATCTGGAGCTCGGGGGCCATGACCAGCCGCACGTCGGTGTACCGCTTGAAGCAGTACATCGAGTACTTGCCGCCGTTGTACAGCTCTGTCACGCTGCACTGCAGGTCGTGCGCCACGCTGGCGCTGTCACCGACTGCCTCCATCCGGGCATCCCGGGCCTCCACCTGCTGGTCATCGGTAGCCGTCGGATCGATGGCGGAGCGCACCAGCTGAGTGACGTCCTCCAGCACGATCATCTGGTCGGCCCACATGTTGGGTGCCTGGCGCTCGTCCTCGAGCGTCTCGGCGTAGAACCCCTCGTCCAGCAGGTTCTCGCCCTCGCGGGTCACCCGCGAGACGTGGCCCCGGCCGCAGTGATGGTTGGTCATCACCAGGCCATTGGCGGACACGAACGACGCCGTGCAGCCGGGAATCCGCAGCGCGGCCATGCGCGCCGTCTCCAGCCACTCATCGGTGGCGCGGAACCCATAGGCCTCCTCGAAGTAGTCCACCGGGGCGTTCTCGAAGGTCCACATCTTGCCCATGTCGAAGCGATGCGGCTCGATCGGTTTGATGGCCAGTTCGGCCGCGACTGCCATCTTCTCTGGCGCCGCCGCCGGCATCGCCTGCGTGGCTGTCTGCTGGCCGCTTGAGGCGCAGCCCACCGCAAACAGGGCCAAGGCCGCAAGGCCGTAGAACTTGTGTCTGTTCATGGAATCCTCACTGGTAAGTCCAACTCCCCATCTAGCTCCCAACCGCAGTTGCTGCAGGTGCGAAGGTGAGGCCGCCCTAACCGGTCCGGGCGGCCGGCCCTAAAGATACCCAGGTGTCCGCGGGGGTGCGACGCCCGACGCGAGAGGACGGCCCCGCGAGCCTACCGCACCAGGTGCAGCGCGGATTGGCGCCGCAGCACCCAGCGCATCTCGCCCTGCGGCGTGAGCGCCGCCTCCTCCTCCAGCATCATGCGGACCCGCTGGTCGTCCCACTCCGGCACGGGCGTCGTGGCCTGAAGCTCGATGGAGTGCCAGGTGCCGGCCCGCAGTGTGACGTCGCCACGACCCGGCGCGCCGTCCTGCCGATCCCACAGCCCAATGAGGGGGCCCGCTCCGTGGCCGTGCTCGCCGATGGAGTGGGTGTAGATCGTGCCATCGATCCCTGCTTGCCGCATCGCCTCCAGGGCGGAGAAGAGGATCTCGTTGCCGGTGCGACCCGGGCGCATCTCGGCGAGCAGGATGTCCTGCAGCCGGTTGGCATTGTACAGCGCCTCCTCGAGTCCCGCTGGGGCGTCGGTCTCCCCCTCCCGCAGCACGTAGCCCATGTGCTGGGTGTCGGTGTTGAGCCGCAGGGCGGTAACGCCCACGTCGCAGTGGAGCACGTCGCCGCGCTGGATCACGGGGTCGGTCGAGTCGGCCATGCTCGTCCCCCGTCGCTGGATGCCCACCGACGCGTGGAACCAGGTGCCGAGGCCGAGATCGTTGAGACGCTGGCGGAACCACCAGCGCACGTCCTCGGTGGTCGTGACCCCGGGGGTGATCACCTCGCTGGAGAACATGGTGGCGATGAGCTCGTGCACCAGCTGCTCCATCCGGCGGTAGGTGGAATCCATCGCCGGCACGCGGATGGCGAGGTAGTCCAGGGCCATCTGCTCGGCCCGCACCACCCGTGAGAGCAGGTCGGGGCCCAACGCCTCCTGGAGCTGCTCCCACTCGCCGGCGCTCAGCCCGTCGGCGAACCTGAGATCGCGGGAGATGTTGACCGCGATGTTCCTGGGGTCCCGCTCCCGGATGGCTTTGGCCACCACCTGCCACTGGTCCTGGCCCCAGAACTCCCTGGGGCGGCCGTCGGGCGCCTGCTCGGTCTCGCGGATCACCTCGTACACGCCGCCCTGCGAGCCTCCGCCGATGGTGAGCCGCTCCACACCCTCCTCCGGCCCGCGGTCGAAGAAGATGAATACCGTGCGCCGCCGAGCGGCGAAGCCGGTGGGCGCTGCCAGCGCCTTGAAGAGGGGGTCCTCGTTGTACTCCCGCATGGGGATAATCCACATCTGGACGTCGTACTCCCGCATGAGGCGGGGGAGCACGGTCTCGAGGCGCTCCTCAAGCCACGCTTGTTGCACGGCCGCCTGTTCCCGCAGCGTGCCGAAGGGGCGCTCGGGCGTGACGGTCTGGGCGGCAGCCGGGGCAGCGAGGAGCGCAGCGGGAAACACTAGGAGCCAGCTTCGTGACAGCATCGTGATAGCTCTCGGATCGGGGCGTGAGTGAAGATAGACGTCGTGTGTCGGCGGGGCCACGGCGTGAGCCGCTTCACTGAGCCCGCCGAGTCGGCCACTACCGGTGCCAAGGTTGCGGCCCTCAGCCGCACGCTGACCCAGTTCAGCGAGCTGGTCGCGGGGGAGATCCGAACCCTAGATGCTGCGCGGAGAGCGCGGGAGGAGACGGCGGAACGAGACCAGTGACGGGCCATCCCGTCACGGCCATCCTACCTCACGAAGGTCGGCCTGAGATCAGCGGCTGAAGCGGGGCCGCCAGAAGTCCAGGGCGGTGGGGAAGATCTGCTCGGTGATCCGGGCGCTGAAGGTGATGAACCAGCCGTGGCCGCCGCGCACCGAGAAGTCCGGGTCCCGCAGGTCGCCGAACCGGTAGCCGCCCTCAACCTCGACACCCTCGATCAGCCGGAGCACCAGCGAAGGCGCGGCGTCCCAGCGCTGGGCGCGGCTGGTGCGCTCGTACAGGTAGCGGCCCTCGGCCCGGACACCGAGCCAGCGGGTGAAGTACTGGCTGAACCGGGCGCCGATGTAGTCGGCGTGTGACGTGCGCTGCTGGAGCAGGCTGTCCTGCACCACTGCGTCTGCCTGGGTCCGCCGGTAGGCGTAGCGACCGGCCAGCTCCGTGGAGGCGAACGGGGCGAAGATGATCTCGCCTGCTGCGATGATGCGCTGCTCCTCGCCCACCTGTGTCAGCACGCCGCCGCCCAGGGGGTTCTCTTCCTCGACCCAGGAGAACTTGCCCAGGATGTTGACTGCGTCGGTCTTGATGGGCCGCAGGGCGAGACCCCACAGGGACCAGATGCGGCGGCTCTCGCCGGGCCCGCCGGCCACGGCGCGCTCGGTGCGCACGTACTCGTTGCGCGACAGAATCGCGAATGAACGGCTGATCGCGACCTCGCCACCCAGCGTCGCCAGCTGGGAGGAGAGGAAATCGCCGTCCCGGTACTCGCCGCGGGCGGAGAGGCGGTACGGGCCGTTGGTCGGCACCAGCTCGATTCCGAGGCCGGCGCTCCAGTAGTCCTCCTCCG
This sequence comes from Gemmatimonadota bacterium, assembly GCA_039591655.1. Taxonomy (GTDB): domain Bacteria; phylum Gemmatimonadota; class Gemmatimonadetes; order Gemmatimonadales; family GWC2-71-9; genus WVYX01. The sequence goes on along the minus strand of JBDHDE010000090.1, from coordinate 7,494 downwards.
CCTGGACGAACGGGAGGGCCCGGACCGGGTCCTCGATGGGCGCGCTGCTCAGGCCGAAGCGGCGCTCGAACATGGTGTTCAGCTGCAGGGCCGAGCCGAGGCGCAGCTGGTTGTTGAGACCGATCACCGCGGCGCTGTGGCTGCCCGAGGCGCCGCCCGCCAGCCGGTACTTGCCCCAGGCCCTGGTGCCGAAGCCGAGGTCGGTCTGGACGCCGAGGTTGGCCACCGAGTAGCTAGTGGAGCCGTCGGGCAGGTGGACCCGGCGGAAGCGGCCCTCGAGGCTCACTCCGCGGCTCACCCGCCAGGCAGCGCCGCCGCCCAGATGGTCCGGGAGCACCAGGTTGCCCTCCTGCTTGAACTGGTAGCGGCCCTCGGTCCAGAGCCTGAGGTTCGAGATGGGCGAGAACGTGAGCACCGCCTCGCCGGCCTGCGAGATGTCGGTGCCGCCACCGGTGCTGAACCGGTCGTCGCTGCCGGTGAGGTCCAGGCTCAGGTGCCGCCCCACCGACTGCTCGATGCCCATCGTGGTGCGCGACCGCTCCACACCCTGCAGCGTGAAGCGCTGGCGCTGGTGCGATGCCCGGAGCCGGGTGGGCCCGAACTTGAGCCCGCCGCCGAAGCCATACTCCTCGGTGCCTGCCACGACCCCGACGTTCGACGGGTTGCCGAACCCCGGGTCCACCCGCATGTAGCGGCCGTTCAGGCTCACGTGGCCACTGAGGAACCGGACCTCTCCGTCCGCGGCGACGGCATAGCCGCTGGAGTCGGGGGTCTCGGAGTAGGAGACCTCCGCACCGAGGGTCACGGCCCGTGTGTGCACCATCCGCAGGTCGGCGCCCGCCAGATAGTGCGCGCCAGTGGGCTCGTCGGAGCGGACGCCGGTAACGCCGAACTCGAAGGTCCTCAGCCCTGGTGCGTCGATCAGGCGGCCGGCGTCGAACGTCGCCCGGGCACCGGCCACCAGGCGGTCTTCGCCGCCGCCCTGGGCCTCGTACGTCACCATGATGAAGACCGGGTTCTCATAGGGATCGGCTGCGGGCACCGGCCGCTTGAACATCAGCGTGCCCCGCTCGTAGTCGATCTGATAGTCGATGTGGCGCGTCACCGCCTGCTGGCTCAGGACGCGCTCGGCGTTCTCCCGGGCCCGGGTCTCGATGACGACTCGGTCGGTCCCGGGAAGGATGTTCAGCGCTAGCTGATACGGTCCGGAGATCCCGTCGCCTCGGATCTGTGTCTGGGCGATGTGCTGGCTGGTGAGGCTCCCGAAGCCGCGCCACACCACCGGACCCGTGGTGATCCGGGCCGCGCCGCCGGAGAGGGAGCGCTGGTAGGCGTTCAGCCTCAGGCCTGCGGAGAAATCGCTGGTGCTCACGTCGCCGGCCGCCAGCCAGTCGAAGCCGCGCTCGATGCGGGCGGAGAACACCTCGCGGGAAGCGCTCACCGTGCGAACCTGGCTGGCGTCCCCGAAGATCGGATCCTGCGCCTCGTCCAACGGGTTGACGTCGCGGCCGAACGCGCCGCGACCGCCGTCGACCCGGCGGGAGTCGTAGGTCAGGGTGACCGAGGTGCGACGGTCCAGGCGCCCGCGCGCCGTGATCGTGCCCATCGCGTCAGGGGCCGCACCGACGCCGATGCGTCCCACGCCGGTGAGCATGAGGGGCCGCGCGGCGGCGATGAGCTCGAGCTCTACGTCGCTGATCACGTCGCCGTAGGTGAGCGTCAGCAGGCCGGGGCCCACGTTACGACCCGGTGTCAAGGCGACTGTGAGCCAGCCGGCGGCGTTGGTGCGGATCTGATGGCCGACCGATGAGTGATCGGCGTCGTCGCCCACGGGCTCGGCGCCCTCCGCCGAGACGGTGACAGCCGTGGGGTGCACCACCGGCACGCCCCAGGCGTCCAGCACCCGCACTCGCACGTGGGTCATGCTGTGTCCGTCCGCCATCAGCTCGACGCGGCGCGGGGCCTCGAACTGGGCAGGCAGACCGGTCACGTGGACGTCCAGGCTGTCCCAGCGGTCCTGGTTCCAGGAGTTGTGCATCCGCACCCGGAGCCGGTGGGGCCCGCGAGACAGTGGGACACCGATGAAGTCGTGGACGCCGTCGGGCCGCAGGACGGCTTCGCCTATCACCGAGTCGCCGTCGAGCAGGACAACTGGCTGTCCGGCTTCACCCTTCACGCCGACGAACAGCCGGTCGCTTGCTAGCACACTGCCGTCGGCGGGGTTGAAGAACGAGACCGCGGGGCCTGCGAGGAAGGCGTTGGCCGCATCGGCCTCCCGGTCCGCTGCGGTCCGCAGGGCCGGTATCGCCACCTCTTCCATCACCGGGATGGCGTTGCCCATGACCAGGGTGATGGTCAGCGGCTGCATCTCCCGGTCCCTGAGGTGCCACGCCAGCACCGGGGCGCCGGTGCGGTCCTGCTCCACCTTGGGCTCGGGTGCTTGCTCTCCGCCGATCCGGGCGGAACCCGGCACGAACTGCCAGCCTTCCGGCAACGGGTAGGTCACTGCGGGCCACCCGGCCGGCTCGGGCTGGAGCACGATGTCGATAGTGGTGCCGAGCGGCGCCACCGTCGGCGGGAGAGCGCTATCCACCACGGCGCTCCCGAGGCTGGTCGCCTCGTACTCGACGATCGGGTTGTGGACCTGAGCGAGCAGCCGTTCAGGCTGCCGGCCGACGTTCTCCAGCACGGCGGCAATAGAGTCCGCGCCGGCGGGCGCCCAGGCACGAACCAACAGTTCGGCCTGCGGCGGCACGAGCGGCAGGTCTACCCGCTCGCCAGCGAAGCGTCCCAGGATCGAGTCGCCGAGGAGCACCACCGCAGAGTCGGGGGCGGGCTCGAACCGCACGGCGATCCCGCTGACCGGGACGTCGAAGGGGTTGGTGATGAGGGCCTCATACTCCACCGTCTGTGCCTCGGCCGTCAGCGCGTCCACGCCGGGGCAGACCAACTGCACCTCGGCCCGGCGGTTGAGCTGGAGCGAGACGGGATCCCTGCCTGCAGCCACGGGCTCGTTGATGCCACGGCCCTCGGTGCTGACCTGACCAGCGGCGAGGCCGAGCGCTTCCAGATACGCGGCGAGAGAGTCAGCTCGAGCCGACGAAAGCTCCCAGTTGTCGCGGTACGGGCCGCGCAGGATCGGACGGTAGTCGGCGTGTCCGGCGATCTCGAGGCGGCAATCGCGCCGCGCTTCGAGCAGCTGCGCGAGACGCGCCTGGAACCTCCGGCTCTCGAACGCGAGGATCGGTTGGGCCCTGCCCGACTCGAACCGGGCCAGGGTCACACGATCCTCCTCCCGCGGCGCCCCCTGGGGCACGAGGGTCTCGTGCACCGGTCGTGCGTGGAGCCGCCAGGACACCGGCAGCTGCACTTGCGAGACGAACGCCTCGGCGGGGACGAGTCGGAAGGTGATGCGCGGCGACGTCCAGCCGTCTGCGTCGAGAACGACGATGTCCTCATCGACGCGGTAGGACGCCGGCACGGTGCTGCGGCTGCGGTCCAGCCGGAACGCGTGGTGTCCCGGACGGACGTTGGGGTACGAGAACTTGCCTTCGCTATCGGTGGTCGAGACCTCACCGTCGTCGGTCCAGATATCCACTCCGGCTACGCCCTGCTCGTCGCTGTCCTGGTAGCCATCGGCGTCCAGGTCGAGCCAGACCTTACCTATAGCGGTCCGGGTCTCCATCGGATAGCTGGTCCGCACACGCACCCAGGCTACTACCGGTTCGGACACCACGAGGTTGTTCTCGGCAGTCGCGTAGGCGCGGTTCTCGATTACGTCTGTCTCTGGGGAGACGACTGCAGCGGCGTAGTGCACGCTGACTGTCTCGCCGGGATCCAGCGGTCCCGCAACGTAGAAGATCAGCTCACGTCCACTGAGCTGCATCGAATCTGCACCGAGGAGCGATCCCCCCGAGAACTCCACGCCCGCCGGGAGCGAGTCGTGGATCCGCAGGTCGCTGACCGGCACGACCCCGGTGTTCTCCAACGTTATGGTATAGGGAACCGTCTCACCCAGCCCGACCTCCACGACATCGGCGGTCTTCTCGATGCCGAGTAGTGAGGCGTCGGGACCGAGCAGCTCGACCTCGGGTGCGATGGCCAGCTCGGCCGGAGCATTGAGCGCACCGAGCACCGCCACGTTCCGCACGCGCAGCGTGTCGCGGACGTCCTGGGTCACCCGCACCCGGAGGACGACCTGTGCGGAAGCACCCGGCGCGACATCGCCCAGGTCCCATGTCAGCACCTGGCCGCTTATAACTGCGGCTGGTGTCGCCGACACGTACTCGAGACCGGTGGGCAGAGTGTCGACCAGCTGCACGCTGCGAGCTTCGGTCGTGGCAGATCCGTTGTCGAATTGGATCGTGTACTCGAGCTCTTCGCCGATCCGGGCCATGAGGTTGGTGTTGGCCGCATTCGAGAAGCTCGAATCCGGGCCGGCGAGGGTTCCGTAGAACACGCCGGCGGTGTTGCTCACGACGGTTTGCGCACGCAGCTCGACCGGCCCACACACCGCGGCGGCCAGCACGAACAGCTGGACCGCGCGACGCGCGAGATGGCTGAAGCCCATCCGGCGGCTGCGGCGCGACATCAGCCGACCCTCACCTGGAAGCTCACCGTACCACTGTCGCCGCCATTGAGGTCACCGACGCTGAAGACGACCCGATTCCCCGGGTTGTCGAACAAGCCGGCGTCGGCATCGGCGGCGTCGGTCTGCGGCGTTCCGTTCCACAGCAGGGTGCCGGGGAGGTACGTCGCGCCGACCGGGATCACGTCCGCGATTTGCACGCTCGTGGCCGTGTTGATGCCCGTCGTGATGTAGGTGATGGTGTAGGTCAGGACGTCCCCGGTGGTCGCCGTCGGGCGGTCCACCACCTTCGTCAGGGAGACGAGGACGCCGACATCCTGAATGAACAGCTCGTCGATCAGCGCGTCCGTCACGGACGGGTCGAAGCCGCTGGTGGCGACCACGTCGACCGTGTCGGTCGTGCCGCGAACGATGGCTGATGCCGGCACGTCCACCGCGACCAAGAGGTATGCGGTGTCGGCCATGGCCAGTGTAACAGGGCCGCTCACCTGGGGATCGCCGGCGTCGAGGGTGCCGTCCGTGTTGGCGTCCACGTGCACCCGTACCGGCCAACCCACTCGAGAGGTGGCGGTCACAGTGATGTCGTCAGTGCCGTTCCCCACGTTGACCAGCGTGTGATTGAACACGACCGTCGTTCCGGGATCGCCGATAGCCGAGCGCGGCGGTTCCACATCCACGCCTGCTACCTGCGCGACGATCATCACGACTACGCTGGACTGCGCGGTGAAAACGGCCCCGTTCGGTGCCTCGTAGCTGACGACGGCGAACGCGTTGATCTGCGTCCCTGCTGGGGTCTGGGCCCGCACTGCCGGCGCCAGCACCCCGAGCAGCAGGAGCAGGCAGAGGACCCGCACGACCCGAAGGCCGCGTGCGGGCCTCTGCCCGTCCTTACCGAACGAAACCCCGAAACACCTCATAGGAGGCTGCATCGCTCCTAGTTGATCTGGACCCGGACCCAGAAGAACCGACTGGCCGCTGGAGCCAGCGTTCCCGCCAGATCGGCGTCGATGTCGCCCGCCGCCTCGTTGATCGTCCAGCCCCCGGCGTCAGGGGTGTTCGAGTCGTACGTCACCTGGCCCGGCAGGGTGTCGTCGACGTGCACGCTGGAGGCGTCCGCGTCGCCGTTGTTGGTGACCGTGATGAGGTACTGGATGAACTCACCAGGTACCACGCGGTCCCCACCGCCGGTGTTGATCAGTGTGGACTGATCGTCCCGGTAGGCCGCCTTCGCGATGTTGATGCTCGGGCGAATGACGGTGACGTTGTAGTTGCCGTTGTCCGTCGTAGCGGGGTTCGCCACGACGCGACCCAGCAGGAACAGCGTGTCGAGTGTTCCCGCGGCGACGTCGCCGACCGAGACCACCACGTCGACCGTCGCGGTTCCACCGACGGCGGTGACGTTGACCTGGTTGCTGTCGCCCGCCAGGCCGCCCACCGACACGATGGTGAGCGCCGTTCCGGGATCCACGCTCGCGATGACGTCGATGTCCTCGTCACTGTTTCCGTTGTTGGTCACAGTGAACTGGAGCGTGTAGTTGGTCCCGTTGCTGGGGAGCCGGCTCACCGCCGAATCATCCGGCGTCACGGCGACTGCGTACGCCGCGGGCGGACTGATGAACGTCGAATCCGTGTCGGTGTCCGGCGAGCCAGCTCGCTGGGTGGTTGCGGTCAGATCGAAGCGGGTCGACTGGCCGCCCTGGCCCGAGTTCACGTCGTAGATCACCCGGATCGCGATCGTGTCTCCTTGTGCCAGGGAGTCCGTGGACAAGGCTAGCTGCGCGTTGAGGGCAGCCAGCGTCGCGTACACGGAGGAGTTGTACCACCAGCGAACGTTGGTAATGACGCCGGCCACCGTGGTGTTCGTGTCCATTTGCACGGCTTCGGTGCCGTTACCGATGTTCGCCACGTCGAAGTACAGCGTGTCGTCTGTACTCGGCGACGCCGGGGTGACCGAGGCGGCAGCCGCGATCACGTCGACGCCAGCCTGGTAGCCGACGATCACGTCGACGCTGGCGCTGTCCGGCGCGTAGCTGTTGCTGTTGGCGTCCGTCCAGCTGACGACCGCCAAGTTCGTGATGGTCGTGCCCTCCGGCGTCTGCGCCGATGCTGGGCCAGCGACCACGGCCAGGAACAGCCCGACGAGGGCCAAGCCTCCTAGCCTGGTGAGGAACTTCCGTTGCATCGCTCCCTCCTATGGGGTTGTTCGGTTCGGTCCTACGCCGGGTCTAGTCGTTGCCCGGCTCGGGCAGGCGTGCCCGAAACTCCGCCGTTACCTGCGCGCCGGGCTGAATCCAGCCCCCGACGCGCCAGCGGATGTGCGTGTAGGTCTGAGGCGGGGCGGGTCGCATGACCCGCAACCCGTTCTCGACCACTTCTCTCATTGGTTGTGCTGAGTAGGTCTGTCCGCCGTCGTTGGAGAACTCGATGACGACGTCCTCGCGCCCACGTACTGCAGGCCCTCGGGGATCGGGTCGGTGAACTCGACCCTGCGGACCGAGTCGCTGATGATGTTGGTGAACACCAGCTGGTAGCGGACCACGTCGCCGGGGAGCAGCGAGTTGGGATCGCCGCCCCGCTGGGCGAGGTCCTGGTGCTGCTGATCGCCGGCCATGAGGTTCTCGGCCGAGATCACCAGAGCCTGGGGCTCCTGGGCGGCGGCCGGGACGGCCAATGCCAGCGCGACGAGCGCCGGGAGCGGCCATGCGTTACGGACCTGCTGCATCTACTTCTCCTCCTTCTGCGGCAGCCGCGTCGCGTAGGGACCCGAGATCCGGGAGTCATCCCTCTCGGCGTCGCGCCACGGAAACGGCCGCTCGCACTTGGGACACACGACCCACTTGCCGAAGAAGTCGCCCCGGACGTACCAGGCGTTGGTTTGGCAGGTGGGGCAGCGCAGCACCATCGTT
>JBDHDE010000089.1:8898-11816 GCA_039591655.1 Gemmatimonadota bacterium | reverse complement strand
CACCTCGCGCCCCGGTCCCGCGGGGTGTACTTTCGCACCAAGCAGCGCCGGAGGTTTCCCGATCCGCTGATCGGCAGGAGGAAGTCATGCGCACCGTCAGATTCAACTGGGCGGTTGGTGGCGGCATCGTGTGGGGGCTACTCACCATCCTCATGCTCGCGCCTCCGGAGGCGCGGGCCCAGACCCAGAAGGTCCGTGTGGCCATCACGACCTTCGCGAACAACAGCACCTGGTCCTACTGGGGAGACCGTCTCGGCGAGGCGGCTGCCGACGAGCTCGCGACGCAGCTGGTGCAGACGGGGCAGTTCTCGGTGATCGAGCGGCGCCAGCTGCAGGATGTGCTGGCGGAGCAGGACCTCGGTCAGATGGGCGTGGTGAACCCGGCCACGGCGGCCCAGTTGGGGCAGGTGCTGGGTGTCCAGCTCGTGTTGGTGGGGTCCATCACCAAGTTCTCCATCGACACCAAGTCGGGTGGCATCGGCCCGTTCGCGGCGTCCTACTCGGAGGCTGAGAGCGCCGTGGACGTGCGCCTGGTGAACACCACGACCGCCGAGATCATGTCGGTGGCGGAGGGAGAGGGGGAGAAACGGTTCGGCGGCGCCGCATACAAGGACATCAACTTCCAGCAGAGCTTCGACGCCGGCCTGGCGCAGGAGGCGCTGCGCCCGGCGGTCGAGCAAGTGGTGGAGCGGCTCGCCGCCCAGGCCGGCGAGCTGGCCTCGCTCGCGCCGCCGCCGGGTATGGCCAACGTGGTGGGCGCCCGAGACGCAAACGTCTACATCGACCGCGGCCAGAACTACGACATCCGGGTGGGGCAGCGGTTCGCCGTGCACCGTGTGGTGGACGAGATCACGGACGCCTACGGCAACGTGCTCGACCGTGTCACGGAGCGCGTGGGCACTGTCGAGGTGACCCGGGTGCTCTCCCAGTCGTCCGTGTGCCGCATCGTGGAGGGTGATGCCCAGGAGGGGGACACGGTGCAGGAGGAGCGCTGAGGCCGGCACTGTAGGTGAGGGCACGTTCGCGGCGTGGGCCGCATCACGGAGCCAAAGGGCTGGGCGGGGGTACCTTCAGGGCATGAATGGCGACAACCCCGCTCAGGATAGACCCCGGGAGCCCCTCCTGGACGACCTTGGTAAGGCCATCGTGGAGGGCCGCGAACAGGCGGCGTTCCTGTGGCAAGCGCCCGAGGACGGGGATGCCCGGGCGCGCATCCTGGAGCTCCTGGGCGTCATCCGTACCCAGTCGGCGGGGCAGGGACGGCGGGAGATGCCCAGGCTGTGCGACGAGCTAACGAACTGGGCCAAGGCGAGCCCCAGTCCGCAACAGGTGGACATCCTGCAGGATGGATTCGAGCGGCTCTACAAGCTGTGGAGTGCCGCGAAGTCGGGCCTGCTCTGATCAAACGCTTGCGTTATCGGCGTCAACTCCTAGTATCTGCCTAGCCTTTTCCGGCGCGGGCGCCCATGGAGCTATCCATCGCAGGGGCCCTCTGGCAGGCCGAGGCCCCTGAGATATCCCTCTCCCAGACCCTGCTGCTGGGTATCGCCCTCGTCCTCCTGTTTCCCATCGGCGTCTACACCATCGGCTCCATGGCCAAGCGGCTGGACGTCGAGGACCCCGAATTCACGCAGGCCGTGTGGGCCACGGTCATCATCAACCTGGGCACAGGCCTTGTCTCGGGCATCCTCATCGGGCTCGGGCTTCCCGTTGGCCTAGCTCTGTTCATCGTCCTGGTGGCATTCCCCGTTACGGTCATCAAGCTGGTCTATTCGTCCACGGTCGTGCAGGCGGTGCTCATTTGGATAGTGGTGGGCATAGTGGAAGGGGTGTGCGCCGTCGCCCTGTTGTTTGGGGCCCTCGGCCTCGGTGAGTGGCTGGACGAGCGCTACGACCTGCCCCTCCAGCCGGAGGCGGCGGTGGGTCTCGCCCGGGCCGCTGGCGTGACGCTAGCGGCGACCCTCAGGAAGCCGGTTGGGCGCAACCTCGGTCATACCGAACGGAAAGGAGTCGCGACATGAGCGTGAGTCTCCTCCCCATCCTCACCCAGGCGGCGCAGGAAGGGCCGTCGGAAGGCGACATCGTGGGAGCGGTGTGGCTCGGGATGGTCATCCTCTTCTTGGTCTCGGTGTTCGTCACCGGCTTCACGGCCAAGAAGATCGAGAACCTCCACCACCCCACCTACGTCAAGGCGTTCGTGGCGCAGTTCCTCATCGGACCGCTGTCGCTGGCGGCGTTGGCAGTGTTCGGACTCTACTTCCAGCTGCCGTTCATCGTCGCGCTCGCCATCGCCTACACGTTCATCCCCATCGTCCTCTACAAGATCGTGTTCGACTCGAGCTGGGGTGAAGCGGCGATCATCTGGATCGTAGTGACCGTCGTGATGGCTGGGGTGACGTATCTGCTCACGCTGGTGGGTGTGCTCAGCTTCGCGGCACTGTCGGGCAACGCACAGGCCTGAGCCGGCGGGGGGCTGCTAGCGGCCCTCCGCCGTGTCGATACCCTGGCGTACGCTCTCCGGAAGATCCGTGCGCTGCCGCGTCCGGTAGTCGAAGGAGACGACAACGCCCGAGCCCTCGGCCACGATCTCGTCGTGGGTGAGGGAGACGATGCAGTAGGCCATGGTGAACCGGTCGCGGTCCACCGCGAGGCTGCGGGCTCCCACCTGCACGGTGTCGGGATACTCCAGCGCGCGCCGGAAGCGGCAGTCAGTAGAGTGGAGGATGGCCCCGATGCGATCCTCGTCGTACGCCTTCAGAAACCCGCAGCGATCCAGGTACTCGATCCGCGCGGATTCGAAGTACCGGAAGAGCACGGCGTTGTTCACGTGGCCGTAGGCGTCCATCTCCCCCCACTGGATGGGGATGGTCACCACCACCGGGTAGTCGGCGAGGAGCGTGTGTTGCGGAACTTCGGGT
>JBDHDE010000089.1:0-8885 GCA_039591655.1 Gemmatimonadota bacterium | reverse complement strand
CGGAAGAGCACGGCGTTGTTCACGTGGCCGTAGGCGTCCATCTCCCCCCACTGGATGGGGATGGTCACCACCACCGGGTAGTCGGCGAGGAGCGTGTGTTGCGGAACTTCGGGTCGCATCACTTTCCTTTCGGATTAGGCGCTGGGAACCGGCGCCTAAAACTATCTGGCAATGCGCCGGCCGCAATTCCGTCTCGCCGGGCCGTTCGAACCCTGGGCCCCCGCCGGGCATCCCACTATCGCAGCGGGTGAGCGAGGAGTAGGGCGCCGACCCCCGTTCGTTATGGTGCCGTGAGACTGCTGCCGAGGCCTTGACCGTGCTTCACCCCCGTCCACATTGGGGCAGCGCTCGCCGTACCTGCCGTATTGCAGGGAGCCCTTGGAACGGGGACACCAATGCCGCCACGCTCGGGAATGGAGGCAGTGAAGCGGTTCCTCTACGTGCACTTCGAACGGGTGCTCGTGATGGGGCTGGTGCTGTCGCTGCTGCTGATCCACTGGTTCATCGACTACAAGTTGGCGTTCCTGAGCTTCTACTACCTCCCGATTATCGCGGCGGGGTTCCTCCTGGGTCGGAAGGCGGCCGTAATGGCCGCCGTGTTCGTCGTTGCGCTGGTGTTCTTCTTCCAGGCGGTACCGGGCTTGTTCGGTGAGGCGGGACTCTCTGCGGTGAACCTCTACACCCTGATTCCCTGGGGCGGCTTTCTGATTCTCACGGGCCACGTGGTGGGATCACTGGCCGACCAGCGCCAGGAGCGGGTGGAGGATCTCAAGGCCGCCTACCTGGCCATGCTGGAGCTGCTCACGTTCCACCTGGAATCGGGTGACAGGGCCCTGCGGGGCCACAGCCATCGGGTGGCACGACTCGCCGTGCTCTTGGGGACGGAGCTCGGCCTGCGGCAGGACGACTTGGAGAATCTCCGCGTGGCGGCGCTGCTGCATGAGGTCGGTCCGCGGGATCCCCGCCTGCTCCGACTGTTGTCGGGCTTCCCGGGCACGGTGCGTGAGCTGCCGCTGGCCGGAGCGATGCGCGGCGCGGTGGACATCCTGCGGGACTACGAGCGCCTCGCGGTGGCGGACAGCTTCGAGACGCTCCAGGCACCGACGCCGCTGAGACCGGCGTTCGCACCGTGGAGCGCGATTGACGAGATCGCGAGGGGAGTGGGAAGGCTCTTCGCCGCCGACGTCGTGGATGCGCTGCGCCGAGTGTCCGCGGTGCCACCCCGTGGGGAGGCGGAGGTGGTGCTGTCCGTCGCCGAGGTGGCGAGCGTGTAGCACTGCCGCGCGAAGAGGTGGCCCCGGGCAGGCATCCGGTAGTAGCTTCCCGCCCAGAGTGAACGCAAACGTGCTGGCGCTGGTCACCGTCGGCGTTGCCGCTGGCGGCCTCGGTGCCCTGCTGGGCGTGGGCGGGGGCATCATCCTGGTTCCTGGGCTGATCCTCCTCGCCGGCCTCCCCTTCCACAGCGCCGTGGCGGCCAGCCTCGTGTGCGTCGTGGCGACGTCGGTGTCGGGCTCGGTGGTGTACCTGCGTCGCGGCCGCGTCGAGCTGGATGTCGCGGTCCGGCTCCAGCTCTTCACCGTGGTGGGCGCCGTGGCAGCGGGCCTGGTCGCCACCGCCATCCCGGCCGCTCCTCTCTACCTTGCCTTCGCCCTGCTGCTGGTCGTCACCGCCTACCGGATGTGGCCCCGGAGCGGGCGGGAGCACGCCGACGCGCACCCCGTCGACGGGCGGCGGGGAGCCGTCGCCGCGGGGGCCTCGGTGGGGGCCGGCGCAGTGGCTGGCCTCCTCGGTGTCGGGGGCGGAATCCTCAACGTGCCCATCCTGCACCTGCTGCTGGGCCGGTCCTTCGACCGGGCCGCCGCAACCTCCGTCTACATGATCGGTGTGACCGCGGCCGCCGCGGCCGCTGTCTACCTCGTGCGGGGCGCGGTGGAGCCCACCATCGCAGGCGTCACCATGCTGGGAACGCTGGCAGGTGCCGCAGTGGCGGCAGCGCTGGGTGAGCGACTCGACCGGCGGCTGCTCAAGGTGGCGTTCGTCCTGCTCCTGCTATATGTGGCCGTGCGTATGGTGAGCCTCGGTGTCGCAGCACTCTGATTCGTCGCGGGCGTCGCTGGACCTCGGGCTAGCTCGCCTGCTCGTGGGGTGCCAGGTCGTGGCGGTGCTGGCAGTGCTGCTGGGCCTGGCGCTGGCGAGAGACGGCTCACCAGGCTCCGGGGCGATCGCGGGCATCCCCCTCGCCCAGTTGGGTGTTGCGGCCCTGCTCGCCGGTCCGTTCTTCGCCCTGCTGGGTATCGCGCTGGCCTCCCTGAGAGGGCGCCACCACCTGGGGTGGTACGCCCTCGCCACGCTCGTGGTAGCCGCCGCGGGCATGCTGCTCGCTCGATAGCGCGGTGCGTCCAGCGACGTTGGGTGTCATCGGCCTGGGAGCGCTCGGGGGATCGGTGGCCTGGCGGGCGGCTCAAGCTGGGGTCGCTCGCATTCTGGGCTACGCGACGCAGCCCCGGGAGGCGGTGGCCGCCGCCCGGGCCGGCGCCATCACCGACGTGACCCACGGGCCCGAGGAAGTGGTCCGTGGGGCGGATCTGGTGATCCTCGCCGAGGGACCGCGAGCCAGTGCCCAGCGGTTGGAGAGCCTCTCCGGGCTGCTGCGGGACGCGGGGCCGTACTGCACCGATGTCGCTGCCGTGAAGGCCTCAATCGTAGCGCGGGCCGAGGAGCTGGGCCTGGGCGCCCGCTTCGCGGGCTCCCACCCCCTGGGCGTGCCGCAGGACCCGCGCTTCGCAGTGGCCCGGGCGGATTGGCTGGAGGGTGCCCTGGTGTACGTGACGCCCGCTCCCGGTGGCGAGGAAGCAGCTCGGGAGGTGGCGGACTTCTGGGAGCGCGTGGTAGGGGCGCATGCCGTCACCGTGGACCCGCAGCGGCACGACGAGCAGCTGGCGTGGACCAGCCACCTGCCGCGCTCGGTTGCTGCGGCCCTCGTCGCCGCCCTCGCCAAGGGCGCCCCCGACGGGGTGACATACGACTCCGCTGCCCTGGAGATCACGCGGGAGGCCGGAGCGGACCCCCACTTGTGGACCGAGGTGCTGTGGATGAACCGGCAGCCCATCCTGACAGCCCTCGAGGGGCTCACCCGGGGAGTGGGGGAATTGCGCACGCTGCTCGAGCGGGGGGATCGCGAGGCACTGGGTGAGTGGCTCGAGGAGGGCCGCCGGTGGCGGTCGCGGTTCGACACATGAGGGTGGCCGGTGCGGTGCGCCCCCCCGGCGACAAGAGCATCACGCACCGGGTACTGATCGTGGCGGGGCTCGCTCGCACCCGGGTGACCCTGAGCGGCGCTCTGACCGCTGCGGACGCGCGAGCCACGGCCAGGGCCCTGAGGCAGCTGGGGGTGCGGGTGGGTGTGTTGCGCGAGGGAAGGGTGGTCACAGTGGAGGGCCGGCGCTGGCGAGACCCGGGTGCGACGCTCAACTGCGGCAACTCGGGGACCACTGCGCGGCTCCTGCTGGGCGCCCTGGCGGGGCAGCGCGTCGCGGCGCGACTCACGGGGGATGCCTCGCTCCGGCGGCGGCCGATGCGGCGGATCACCGCACCGCTCCGCGCCATGGGAGCAGCCGTCGAGGAGGAGCGCGGCGAGGGACTCCCCCTGCGGATCCGGGGCGGTGGGCTGCGTCCCTTTACCTACCACACGCCGGTGGCGAGCGCGCAGCTCAAGAGCGCCCTGCTCCTAGCGGGCGTGAGCGGGGGCGTTCCCGTGACCGTCTCCGAGCCGGTGCGCTCCCGGGACCACACGGAGCGGCTGTTCGCCCACCTGGGATTCGATCTGCGGGTGAGCGGCACCACCGTGAAGCTGGGAGGGCTCGGCGATCGCTGGCCGCGGCTGCCGCCCCTGGAACTGGAGATTCCCGGCGATCCGTCGTCGGCGGCGTACCTCGTAGGGGCCGCGATCCTCGCCCAAGGCGGGGAGTTGGTGCTGGAGAGCGTGGGTGTGAATCCCACGCGGACAGGGTTCCTCACTGTGCTGGCGCGGATGGGAGCGGTGGTGGAGCAGCGCCGGGTGCGGGAGGCGGCGGGTGAGCCCGTGGCCGATCTTGTGGTGCGCCCGGCCCGACTCCGCAGCACCGAGGTTTCCGCCGCAGAGATCCCCGGCCTGATCGACGAGGTGCCGCTGCTCGCGGTGCTGGCGGCTCGCGCCGAGGGGGTGACGCGGTTCCGTTCTGTGGGCGAGCTTCGGGTCAAGGAGAGCGACCGGCTCGGGCTCGTGGCGCGAAACCTCCGGGCATTGGGGCAGCGGGCCGAGGTGGACGGGGAGGACCTGGTCGTGGTGGGACACGCCGAGCCTCCCCGGGGCCCGGTGGACACGGCGGGGGATCATCGCCTGACGATGGCGTTTGCCGTGCTGGGAACCTCATCCGATGCTGCGGTGGAGCTCTCCGAGACAGCCTCGGCGGGGGTCAGCTATCCCCGCTTCTTCCAGGACCTGGAGCGGGTACGCCAGCATGGCTAGTCGAGTGATCGCGATCGACGGACCGGCGGGATCGGGCAAGTCGACAACCGCGTCCGCGGTGGCCGAGCGGCTCGACCTGCCGCACGTGGAGAGCGGTGCCCTGTACCGGGCCCTGACCCTGGCGGCTCTGGACGCCGGTGCGCCGTTCGCCGGTCAGCGGCTGGTGGCCCTGGCCCGGGCGCTCCCCGTGCGTCTCGACCTGACGGATGCCGGGTTCCGGCCCGAGGTGGCCGGAATCGACGTCTCGGGCCCGATTCGCAGCGAGCGGGTGAACGCGAGGGTCTCGCAGCTGTCGGCCATCCCCGAGGTGCGGGAGTGGGTCAACCAGGAGTTGCGGGCGGCCGTGGAGCGGCATCCCCGTGGGGCCGTGCTCGACGGCCGGGACATCGGCACGGTGGTGTTCCCCGACGCGGCACTCAAGATCTTCCTCGTCGCCCGGCCCGCGGAGCGAGCCCTCCGCCGCTTGCGGCAGGATGGCCGCAGCGTGGACGACGCGGCCGTGGCCGGGGAGGTGCGGGAGCTCGAGCGGCGCGACCGTCTGGACTCGACCAGGGCCGTCGCCCCCCTGAGCCAGGCCCCAGACGCGGTCGTGATCGACACGTCGGACCTGAGCTTCCAGGAACAGGTGGACGTGATCGTGGAGCGGGCGCGGAACGTATTCTCCTAACTTGACATAGCACTCCACGGGGTCTAGGGTTAAAGGCTTCCCGCTCTCAGAGTCGAGGGCGGCGTTCGCTTAAATGGCGGACGTGAGGATGGTTCACCTTTACCCGGTAGTTGTTGCCTTGGTCATGCTCGATTCGTCACCCGAACCCACCAACCCCCCCGATGTGGTGCTCAATCCGGCACCCGACACAAGTTCCGCGTTTCCAGTCCGATCCGATCTCTACGACGAGGACTACTCCGACGAGCAGTACCAGGAGATGCTGCAGCTGTACGAAGGCACGCTGCAGAGCATTCAGGAAGGGGAGATCGTCAAGTCCAAAGTGCTTCGGGTGACAGAGAGCCACGTCATCCTGGACGTTGGCTTCAAGTCAGAGGGCGCGGTTTCCATTGACGAGTTCAAGGACCCCGAGTCCATGAAACCGGGCGAGGAGGTGGACGTCCTGCTGGAGCGCCTCGAGGACGAGGAAGGCTCCATCGTGCTGTCCAAGAAGAAGGCCGACTTCATGCGCGTGTGGGAGAAGATCCGGCAGGCGTATGAGAACGATGAGCCGGTAGAGGGAACGCTACAGAAGAAGATCAAGGGTGGTGTGGTCGTGGACCTCATGGGCGTGGATGCATTCCTGCCCGGGAGCCAGATCGCGCTGCGCCGGGTGCCCAACATCGATGAGCTGTTGGGTCAGAGCTACAGGTTCAAGATCATCAAGCTCAACAAGCGCCGCCGCAACATCGTCGTCTCGCGGCGGGTGATCCTGGAGGCGGAGCGGGCTCACAAGCGCGAGTTCCTGATGAAGGAGCTCGAGGTCGGTCAGGCGCGGACGGGCGTGGTCAAGAACGTCACGGACTTCGGTGCCTTCATCGACCTGGGCGGCGTGGACGGACTGCTGCACATCACCGACATGAGCTGGGGCCGGGTGTCCCACCCCTCCGAGATGGTCGAGCTGGGCCAGGACATCGAAGTCAAGGTGCTCGACATCGACTGGGACCGGGAGCGCATTTCGCTGGGCCTCAAGCAGCTCAACGCGTACCCCTGGGAAGACGTCGCGCAGAAGTACCCGGTGGGTGCTCGGGTGCAGGGGAAGGTCGTCAGCATCACCAACTACGGGGCGTTCGTGGAGCTGGAGCCCGGCATCGAGGGTCTGGTGCACATCAGCGAGATGAGCTGGACCCGCAACGTGCGGCACCCCTCCAAGGTCGTCTCCATTGGCGAGACCATCGAGGCCGTTGTGCTGAAGGTGGATCCCGAGGAGGAGAAGATCTCCCTGGGGATGAAGCAGACGGAGCAGGACCCGTGGATGATGTTGCCTATGAAGTATCCGGTGGGCACCCGCATCAGCGGCAAGGTGCGCAACCTCACGTCGTTCGGGGCCTTCGTGGAGATCGAGCCGGGAATCGACGGCCTGATTCACATCTCCGACATGTCCTGGACCAAGCGGGTGCAGCACCCGTCGGAGATCGTGAAGAAGGGTGACTCCGTCGAGGTCGCGATCCTGAACATCGATCCCGAGAACAAGCGGATCTCGCTGGGCCTCAAGCAGCTGCTGGAAGATCCGTGGCTCAAGATCGCGGAGACCCACCCGGTGGGCATGGAGCTCCAAGGCACCATCGCCCGCTACCAGGACAACGGTATCGTCGTGGACATGGGTAGCGATCTCGAGGGCTTCGTGCCCCAGTCGCAGCTGCCGCTCCCCAGCGGGAAGTCCGCGGAGCAGGCGACCCAGGCCGGGCAGGCCGTGGCGCTGAAGCTGTTGGAGGTGGATCCCATCCACCACCGCATCATCCTGGCCGCCACGGAGTTCCTGGAGAAGCCTGCGGCCGAGGAACAGCCGCCAGCCGAAGCCGCGGCCGACGTGCAGGCCGAGGAAGAGCCGCAGGTCGAAGCCGCGACCGAGGAGGAGCCGCAGGCCGAAGCCGCGGCCGACGTGCAGGCCGAGGAGGAGCCGCAGGCCGAAGCCGTAGCCGAGGTGAAGACCGAGGAGGAGCCGCAGGCCGAAGCCGCGGCGGAGCCGAGTGAGGCTGCTGCGGAAGGGACCGCCGAGGCGGAGGGCGGGGAGCCCGCCGAGGCACCAGCGGAAGAGGGCGAAGCCGAGAAGACCGCCGAGTGAGCGGGAGGAGTCCGGTGGCACTCCCAACCCCACGTGTCCCGGATCGCTTGTCCCTGTGACAATCCAGAAGAAGCTCGACACGCTGCATCGCCTCCGCTCTGAGTCGGAACAGGGTGGAGGCACGGACCGTGTCGAGCAGCAGCACAAGAAGGGCAAGCTTACCGCCCGGGAGCGCCTAGACCTCCTGCTGGACCCCGCCTCGTTCGTGGAGCTGGACCGCTTCGTGACCCACCGCTCGACCGATTTCGGTCTGGCGGAGAAGAAGATCCTGGGCGACGGCGTGGTGACCGGGTACGGCCGGATCGACGGGCGCCTGGTGTACGTGTTCTCCCAGGACTTCACCGTGTTCGGGGGGTCCCTGGCTGAGGCGCACGCCGAGAAGATCTGCAAGGTGATGGATCTCGCAGTACAGAACGGCGCGCCGTTCATCGGCCTCAACGACTCGGGCGGGGCGCGGATTCAGGAGGGCGTGGTCTCCCTCGGCGGCTACGCCGACATCTTCCTGCGCAACACCCAGGTGTCGGGCGTGGTGCCGCAGATCAGTGCGGTCCTGGGGCCGTGTGCGGGCGGTGCGGTCTACAGTCCGGCCATCACCGACTTCGTGTTCATGGTGCGGGGCATCTCGTACATGTTCGTGACGGGGCCCAACGTCGTGAAGACCGTCACGCATGAGGAAGTGACGCCGGAGGAGCTGGGCGGGGCGGACGTCCACGCGTCGGTGTCGGGCGTGGCGCATTTCGCGCACGACTCGGAGATGGAGTGCCTGGCCGAGATCCGCCGCCTGTTGGGGTTCATGCCGGGCAACAACGTAGACAGCCCACCGGTGCGCCCGACGGACGACCCGCCGGATCGGATGGACGAGGAGCTGTTGACGCTGGTCCCCGACAATCCCAACAAGCCCTACGACATGCATGAGGTGATCCGCCGGGTCGTGGACGACGGGGAGCTGCTGGAGGTTCACCGCGAGTTCGCGACGAACATCATCGTGGGGTTCGCACGGCTGGGTGGGCATCCCGTCGGCGTGATCGCCAACCAACCCGCCGTGCTGGCCGGGGTGCTGGACATCAAGGCCTCGGTCAAGGGCGGCCGCTTCATCCGGTTCTGCGACGCCTTCAACATCCCACTGCTCACCTTCGAGGACGTGCCGGGCTTTCTCCCGGGGGTAGATCAGGAGCACGGTGGGATCATCAAGAACGGCGCCAAGCTGCTGTACGCCTACGCCGAAGCCACCGTCCCCAAGCTCACCGTCATCACGCGGAAGGCCTACGGAGGCGCCTACGACGTGATGAGCTCGAGGCACGTTCGGGGCGACTTCAACGTGGGCTGGCCCACGGCGGAGATCGCGGTCATGGGACCGAAGGGCGCCGCCGAGATCCTGTTCAAGCGGGACCTGGCGGCGGCCAAGGATCCCGACACGAAGCTCGATAAGCTCGTGGCGGAATACCGTGAGATGTTCGCCCATCCGTATCTGGCAGCGGCCCGGGGGTACCTCGATGACGTCATCGATCCCAGGGAGACGCGGCCGCGCCTGATCTCGGCCCTTCAGTCACTGCTCACCAAGCGACAGGGGCAGCCTCCCAAGAAGCATGGCAACATTCCGCTCTGACTGC
>JBDHDE010000088.1:0-7920 GCA_039591655.1 Gemmatimonadota bacterium | reverse complement strand
GGCTACCGCGTCAACCTGCTACTGCTGCTCCAGACACTCCTGATGGTCGCCCTGGCGCTGCTGCTCGCCTACAGCGGCTGGGGCATCACCGGTCAGACGGTTGCCCTGGTGGCGGGCGGCGCCTTCCTGTTCGGCGCGCTGGCCGTGCGGGAGCTCGCCCGGGACAGGGGGATTCTCACGGCGAGCCTGCGCCGGGTGAAGGACACTCCCGCCTGGCGGGAGTTGTGGCAACTCAACTGGCCCACGCTAATCCGGCAGCTGTGCGGCTCCGCGGCCCTTCTGTCGGACCGCATCATCGTCGCCGCCTTCCTGGGCCCCGCAATGGTGGTCCCCCTGTTCGTGACTCAGCGACTGGCCGACCTGGCACGGGGCCAGCTACAGAGCTTCTCAGTGGCCAGTTGGGCCGGTCTTGCAGAGCTGCACGCCCAGCGGGAGGCGGCGACGTTCAACCGACGCATCGTGGAGCTTACCAGCATCGTGTTCGCCGTGGGTCTCGCCGTGCTCGTCCCCATCGTGGCATACAACCACCACTTCGTGCCGCTCTGGGTGGGAGGCGAGCGCTACGCCGGCGAGCTGGTGACGCTGGTGGCGGGAGCGAACGCGCTGCTGCTCTCCGCCATCACGCTGTGGGATTGGGCGTTCGGAGGTACCGGACAGGTAGCCCGTCTGGTGCCGGTGAGTATTGTGTCCACTGTGATCAACCTGGGGCTGAGCCTCACTCTCACACCCAGGCTCGGCGTCGTGGGCCCGCTGCTCGGAACACTGTGCGCCACGACCGTCACGAGTCTGTGGTACGTGCCGGTGCTACTGCGCCGTACGTTCGGGATCTCGCTGCGAGCGCTGCTGCGTGCCGTGGCCCTCCCAGTGCTCTGGGGTATACCCTTCGCGCTGGCCGTTTGGTGGCTCGCCCACCGCACCCCAAGCATCGGATGGGCGCAACTCGCAGCGGAGATGTGCGCTGCGGCGGCTGTCTTCCTCGGGCTCTGGTGGCTCGTCATGCTCACTCCCGAAGAGCGCCGAGTGAATCGCGCGCGGCTCCAGTCGGTGCTGCAGCGGCCCAACCCCGAGGCGCACTCGGAATAGGAGCGACCATGACCCTGCCTCGCTGGCTCGATTGGCGGGCCGCCGTGGCTGCGGCTGCCGCTCTCCGGCTGGCGGCCGCGGTTGTGCTCCTCGCCGCTCCGCAGTGGTTCCCGATGCGCGAATACGAGGCCGTGGCGCCGGCTGATCTCTCGACGGTGGAGCGCATCCTCCACCGCCCGCGCTACGCTCCCATCGCCGAGGATGAAACTGCGTACGACGCGTTGGCGCGGTCGCTGGGGCGCGGCGACGGGCTCGTGCCGGAGCGCAATTGGGTCATCGCGCAAGCCGGAGAGCCCACGGCATACGGGGGTGCCCTCTACCCGCTGTTCGTGGGGCTGCTCTACAAGACCTCCGGCAACGCTTTCCCGGTGGTGGTGCTGGTGCAGATCGCGCTCTCCGTGGCCGCCGTGTACGGGATGTGGCGCATCGGGACCATGGTTGGCGGGGACACGGTGGGACTCCTGGCGGCATGGGGCGGTGCGCTCCACCCGGGGCTCGTCATGGCACCTTCCCTCCTCATGACGGAGGCCCTGAGCATCCCGTGTATCGTAGCCGTCGTGCTGGCAGCGGCGGGCTGGGCCACCCGCCCCACGGCCCGCCGGGCAGCGCTCGTCGGCCTCCTCATCGGCGCGGCGTTCCTGCTGCGCTCCCCCATGGGGGTGACGGCGATCGTCGTTGCGGCGGCGGCCGGGCTCGTGGGCGCCAAGCGGGGGAGGCTCACAGCCAGTGCCGCGCTGCGGCAGGGCACCGTCCTCGCCGTAGTGGCAGCCGCCACCCTCACCCCGTGGGTGGCACGCAACGCGTCGGCCTACGGCCGTTTCGTACCGTCGGATACGAAGTCCGGCGTGAACCTCTGGATGTTCAACCGTCCCCCCGACACGCCGGGATGGCCCGACCTCGGCGGCCTCAACGAAGCGCAGCGCGACGCGCACTTTCGCGCCCGGGCGGCAGAGAACATCGTTCAGCATCCCGTGCGGTTCGCCCGCGCTACACTGGTGCGGATGCTGAAATACTGGTGGCCCGTCCCCCGGCGTGTGAGCACGCCGCTCCACTGGATCGGGATCGGGATGTATGCGGCGGCGACGCTGCTGGCGCTGGCGGGTCTCGTGATCCTCGCGGGGCGCCTCCCCACCTTCGGCCCTGAGTGGCTCGTCGTGGCGGGCGTGGTGGTGGCCTGGGGCCTCTCCGCGCTAACCGCGGTGGGCCTGCGCCACCGGCTCACCGCCGAGCCGCTCCTGATGGTGTGCGCCGCAGTGGGGCTCGGCGCCGCCATCGCGGCGGGAACAGCAAGGCGGCACCTGAGATGAACATCGGCATCGTCGTGCACGACTACGACACCCGGGAGGGACACGGACGCTACGCCGTAGAGCTGGTTCGCCGCCTGGCTCCGGAGCATCGGGTGACGGTGTACGCCACCGCAGCGACGGAGCCGCTCCCCGAAGGCGTCAACTTCCGGGTCGTCCCCGCCCCCCGCCGGCCCGCCCATGCCACGATGCTCACCTTCCCCGCGGCGCTTGCCGCGGTGCGGACGCGCCACGACGTGTTGCACGTGCAGGGCTGGAGCGCACCCTCCGCCGACGTCGCCACGGCGCACATCGTCCTGGCGGCCTGGCGCAACGCCGTACGCAGCGCCCGCGTCACCCCGGGTCTGGGCGAGCGGCTGCTGGGCGGACTGGTGGAGTCCCGCGAGGCGGCGTTCTACCGGGAGCGCACGGCGGCCGTCATCGCCCCAAGTGACAGGGTGCGCGAAGACCTGGCGCGCCACTACGGCCGCAAGGATGGCGTCACCGTAGTGCCCCACGGGTTCCCGCCTCCTGCCGCGGTCGACCACGAGGAGGCGCGCCGCAGGTTCGACCTGCCACAGGAGGGAGTGGTGGCTCTCTATGCCGGCGACGCGCGCAAGGGTCTCGACATCGCTCTGCGGGCCGTCGCCGCCGTAGAGCGGGTGCGACTCCTGGTGGTGAGCCGCTCCGACCTGGCACCCCATCAGGCGGAAGCCCGCGCACAGGGCATCGCGGAGCGGGTGTGGTGGGTGAGGGGTCTTCCCGAGCTCACACCCGCCTACGCCGCCGCCGATGTCCTGCTGCACCCCACCATCTACGATGCGTTCGGTCTCGTGGTGGCCGAGGCCATGGCGCACGGTGTCGTCCCCATCGTCTCCGACCAGGCCGGCGTGGCGGAGTTGGTCACCGATCGGGTCTCGGGCTGGGTCGTCCGTCCCCGCCGTCCCGAGGAATCGGCTGCGGCCCTCCGGGCCCTGGCAACGGACCCGGAGCTCCGGGCCGGACTCGCGGCTCAAGCCCGGCGTGTGGCCCAGAGCCGCAGCTGGGACGATGTGGCGCGGGAGACGCTGGCCGTGTACGACGAGGTGCGCCGCTCCTGATGCGCGTCGCCGTCCTGTCCCACACCTACGTGGAGCCCGTGAACCGCAAGAAGCTCCGGGCGATCGCGGAGCAAGGTGTGGAGCTCACGCTGTTGGCCCCGGCCGCCTGGCGCGAAGCGGCGCTGGGGAGGGAGTGGCGTACCGAGCCCGAGAGCGACGGGGGCTTGCGCGTCGTTCCCGTCGGGGTGCGGCGCCTGCTGGCCACTCCGGCGGCAGCGGTGTGGGACGCCCACGACCTAGCCGCTACGCTGAGCAGCGGGCCGTACGATCTGCTGCACGTCGAGGAGGAGCCGTGGAGCCTGGCGGCCCGCGCCGCCGTGCGCCAGGCCCGCAGGTTCCGGCTGCCTACCGTGCTGTTCACCTGGCACAATCTCCCCGGGTACCCGCCCTGGCCCCTGCGGTTGCTCGCCCGCCGCGTTCTGGGCCGGTATGACGGTTGGGTCGCCGGCAACGCCGCGGCCGCCCAGCTGCTGCGACGGGTGGATGCCGCCCGTCCGCTAGTGATCCTGCCGCAACTGGGAGTCGACCCGCCCCCCGGCGAGATGCCCCGGCGAGATCCCACCGCGGCGACGCACATCGGCTTCGTCGGGCGTCTCGTCCCCGAAAAGGGGGTCGCCGACCTGCTCGACGCCCTGGCACGCGTGACGGCACCCTCGCGTCTCACCATCGTGGGAGACGGACCGGAGCGCGCCGCCCTAGCGTCGCGGGCTGCTAGTCTCGGCCTCGCCGACCGGGTGACATTCCGTGGAGCCGTGGCGCATCACGAAGTCGCGGCCCTCATGCGGACTTTGGACATCCTCGTCCTGCCGTCCCGCGGCACGGCGCGCTGGGCCGAGCAATTCGGTCACGTGCTGCTGGAGGCCATGGCGGCGGGGGCGGTTGCCGTGGGGTCGGACTGCGGTGCGATCCCCGAGGTGATCGACGACGCCGGGATAGTCTTCCCGCAAGGGGACGTGGACGGCCTCGCCACCGCACTCGACGATCTCGCTCGGGACGGTGATGAGCGTGCCCGACTCCAGCGCGCCGGGCGAGCGCGTGCCGCGCAATTCACCCACGCCGCACTCGCCGAAAGACTGGTTGGGTTCTGGCGCACAGTGCTGGAGGCTCGAGATGCCTGAGGTCCGGGCCCTCCACGTGCACAGCGGCAATCTCATGGGCGGCGTCGAGACGGCGCTCACCACGCTGGCAGCCGAGCGCGAGGCCGTGCCCGGGCTGGAGCAGCATTTTGCCCTGGCGTTCCACGGCGAGCTGGCCGACGGTCTCGCCGCCACCGGCGCGCCGGTGTGGCATCTCGGAGCGGTGCGCACCAGCCGTCCGTGGACCGTCAGGCGAGGCCGGCGCACCCTGCGATCGCTCATCGCCGAGATCGAGCCCGGCGTAGTGATCTGCCACGCGCCGTGGGCGCAGGCCATCTTCGGCCCCACCGCGCGACTGGCCGGGCGGCCCGTGGTCTTCTGGCAGCACGGCACCATCGACGGGAAGCACTGGGTGGAGCGCTGGGCGCGGCGCACACCGCCGGACCTCGCTATCTGCAACAGCCGGTTCACGGCCGGCACCCTGCCACACATCTATCCCGGCATCCGACCAGAGCTGCTGTACTACGCGATCGCACCCCCGCCGGGCGGAGTCCGACCCCGTGCCAACTTGCGCCGCGAGGTCGGGACCGACACCGCAGCCCAAGTCATCGTCCAGGTGAGCCGGATGGAACCGTGGAAGGGGCAGCGCGCACTACTCAGCGCCCTGGCGCACCTGCGGGCGCGGCCCGACTGGGAGTGCTGGGTGGTGGGGGGGGCCCAACGGCCCCGGGAGCGCCGCTATCGGGCAGAGCTCGAGGCGCTTGCTCGCCGCCTGGACCTGGCCGAGCGCGTGCGGTTCCTGGGACAGCGCTCCGACGTGGCCGACCTGCTGGCCGCCGCCGACCTGTTCTGTCAGGCGAACACCGGTCCCGAGCCGTTCGGCATCACGTTCGTGGAGGCGCTGTATGCCGGGCTCCCGGTGGTGACCGCAGCCATGGGCGGGGCACTCGAGATCATCGATGAGAGCTGTGGCGTGCTGGTGGAGCCGCACGACACCGAGGCCCTCGCTCGGGCTCTCCGAGATCTGCTGGACGATCCCGACCGTCGCGACGCACTCGCCCATGGTGCCCCGGCCCGCGCGCGGCAGCTGTGCGACCCTGCCGCGCAGCTCAGCCGGCTCGACGAGCTCCTCGCCGCCGTCGCCACCGCGCCGTGACGATCTCCCCCGAATCCCGCGCCCGCCTGAGCGGTGGGGGAAGCGAGCCGGCGATCCACCGGATGGTGGCCCGGGTCCTGGAGACGCGGGACGTGCGCGGCGGCCGGCTGGTGGACGTGGGGTGCGGATCGGGAGCGCTGTGGCAGCACGCCGGGTCGCGATTCGACCACTACACCGGCGTCGACGTGGCGCGCTACGAGGGGTTCCCAGCGGAGGGCAGCTTCGTGGAGCTCAATCTCGACACCGGTGCCACGCCGCTTCCCGACGGCACCGGAGATGTGGTGGCGGCCGTGGAGACCATCGAGCATCTCGAGAACCCGCGAGCGTTGTTCCGCGAGCTCACCCGGCTCGCCAAGCCGGGAGGGTGGGTAGTGGTCACCACACCCAACCAACTAAGCCTGCTCAGCCTGGCGACGCTCGTCGCGAAGCAGCGGTTCTCTGCCTTCCAGGACGTGCACTACCCCGCGCATCGCACCGCGCTCCTGGAGGTCGACCTGCGTCGCCTCGCCGCCGAATGCGGGTTGGAGGACATCGCCATCGCGTACAGCGAGCACGGCCGCATCGTGTTCACCTCCAGGCACTATCCCGGACTGCTCTCCCGCGCCTTTCCGCGAGCGTGCTCGGACAACGTTCTGATCATCGGGCGCAAGCCACGGCGCTAGCCTGGGCGCCAGCCGGAGCGCTACTTTTGTCGGCGACCTCGCCGCCTCCGGCCCCCAGCGGCGGGACTTACACGCTAAGCTCCTGAAACGGACGGGCATGGGCGCATATCGCCACGTGAACGACACCTCCTCCTCCCCCGGGCTCACCGGGCGCTGGACCGACGTGTTTCGCGCCGATGGTCTCATACACGTGGCGATCATGCTGAGCATCGCGTTCGGGTGCTTCCAGGGCTACCTGAAGGATCGCATCGGCGGACCGCTGCCCTACGCGCTGGCGGACGGCGCCTTTCTGGTTGCGGCACTGCTGTGGTTCGGGAGCCTCGCCGTCAGGCGTGACGCGATACGCGGCCCGGGTTGGGTGCCTGCCATTCTCCTCACCATTGTGCTGGTGCCCTTCCTGTACGTGCTCGTCCCCGGCACCCCCATGCTCATCAAGCTGGCCGGACTGCGGGGGTGGAGCCTGTTCCCGGTCGCGGCGCTGATCGGTCTCACTCTGGTGCGCAACAGCGGACAGCTGCGGGCCTACGTAGGCCTCATCTTGTTCCTGTGCGCGGTCACCGCGCTGTACGGGATCTACCAATACCTCCAGGGGCCGCAGATCGTGGTGGAGGCCGGCGAGCTCGCGCTGCGGCGGCACGGCAGCTCCATCTACTACACCATGGGTCACGCGGGGGGCTGGGATTTTCGCGCCTTCTCGACGTTCACATTCCCCGCCCCGTTCGCCAGCATGATGGTGTTCGGGATCCTGCTGGCAGCAGGCGTGGTGACCTCGGCGGCGCGCTCCCGGACGGCGCGACTGCTGTCCGCGCTCATGATCCCGCTGTTCTTCATCGGCATGACGGTGTCTGGCACGCGGGCAGCGTTGATCATCCTGTTGGCCGGGCTCACCGTGCTCGCCTGGTATCGCCGCCTGTCGCTGCGCCAGATCCTCCTCATCCCCCTGGGACTGGTGGCCGTGCATCTCGCCACGGTGCTAACTGCCGGCCGCATCCTCGAGCGGTATCGCAGCGTGGTGCTGCAGGAGGGACTCCTCTGGACCTACCTCACCGCCCCCGTGCGCACCGCGTGGATCCACCTCGTCGACAATCCGTTCGGCCTGGGACTGGGGCGAACCGGGATCGGCGTGCCGTTCGCCATCACAAGCCGGATGCCCCAGGGCTACTTCGTCTTCACCGACGGAGACATCGGACGGGCAGCGGTGGAGCTGGGTATAGTCGGACTGGTGCTCCTGGCACTGGTCATCTTCGGGCTGGTGCGCTACGCGCCGTGGACCATGCGGCGCCTGCGAAAAACCGAGGCCGATGATGTGGCATTGGGGTTCGGCCCGCTGTTGCTCTCTACTGCCATCATCGTGCTGATCGGGTCGCCGTTCTCCTCCATGCCCCACGGCATCATCTGGTGGTTCTTCTTCGGGGCGGTAGTAAAGCTGGCCATGATGCGGGACGTGGAGGACCGCGGCCTGTTGAGCGAGGTGACGAGGTGACCCACGTCCTCCTGGTTCCCGATCTGCCCATGGAGGGCTGGCCGTCCATGGACCGGTACGCCACCCGGATCGCCTCC
>JBDHDE010000087.1:0-8062 GCA_039591655.1 Gemmatimonadota bacterium | reverse complement strand
GCGCGAACCGTGCTCGATGTAGGTGCGGAGGAGGGACGGGCCATCCGGTGCAACGAGCAAGGCAAGGTGCTGGACTTTGCCCTCAATGAGAAGTGCGCGGCCGGGGCTGGCGCATTCACCGAGGCGATGAGCCGCGCCCTGGAGGTGGACATCGAGGCGCTGGGGCCGATGTCCCTCGAGTCGACGCAGGCAATACCCATGAACGCTCAGTGTGCCGTGTTCGCGGAGTCCGAGGTCGTATCGCTATTGCACGCCAAGACGCCCAAGGAGGACATTGCCAGGGCTGTGCACGACGCCATTGCGAGCCGCATCGTCTCCCTGGCCCGGAAGGTCGGGTTCGAGCCCGACGTGGTCCTCATGGGCGGCTTGGCCCGCAACCCGGGGTTTGTCGACTCGCTGGAACGGGCCCTGGATTGCAGGGTGAGTATCCCCGAGGATCCCGAATACACCGGTGCCTATGGAGCAGCGTTGGCTGCCGCGGAGAGATGAGCCCGAGCGGTGGGAGGGAACGGAGGCATGTCTGAGTACTGGCGCTGGAAGGAATACCGCTGGGATGACCCGGAAAAGGACTGGCACGGCGCGAAGCTCGTTACCGCCGGGGTGGATGTCGGATCGGTCTCCTCCCAGGCAGTCGTCGTGCTGGACGGCGAGCTCTACGCCTTTTCCAGCATGCGAACCGGGTCCAATAGTCCCGAGAGCGCTCAGAAGGCGATGGACTGGGCGCTCGAGGGGACAGGCTTGACGCTGGATGGCATCGGCTACGTGGTGGGAACCGGGTACGGTCGGGTCAACGTCCCATTCTCGGACAAGGCGATCACCGAGATCGCCTGCCATGCCCGGGGCGCCAACTACATGTACGGGCCCAGTGTGCGCACCGTGCTCGACATGGGTGGGCAAGACTGCAAGGTGATCCGCTGTGACGAGAGGGGCAAAGTGAGCGCCTTCCTCATGAACGACAAGTGCGCTGCCGGTACGGGGCGCGGCATGGAGGTCTTCGCCGACCTCCTGGCCCTTCCCATTGAAGAGGTCGGGGAGCTCTCGTTCCAGGTCGACGAAGAGCCTCCGCCTGTGTCGTGCACGTGCGTAGTCTTCGCCAAGTCCGAGGCCACCGCCCTCCTCCGGGAGGGCTGGCCCAAGAGCAAGGTCCTGGCAGCCTACTGTTCAGCAATGTCGCACCGAGTGGCGACGCTGCTGCAGCAGCTGGGCATCGAGAAGGAGTTCGCGATTACGGGCGGCATCGCCAAGAACGTCGGTGTGGTCAGACGGCTGGAAGATGAGATCGGGGTCGAGGCCCAACCAGCCAGGTTCGATACACAGATCGCTGGGGGTCTCGGTGGCGCCCTCTTCGCGCAGAGTCTCTTGAAGAAGAAGACATGAAAGCACACTACGGGTACAAGGACGGTGCCGGCGATTTCTTCATCATCATCGATACCGACAGGTGCATCGTCTGTGGGAACCAGGGATGCGTGCCGGCGTGCCCGGAGGGTGTACTGGAGATCATTACTGACGACTACGACGACGAAGTCGCGGCCGTGGTTGCGGATCATCGCAAGAAGATCAAATACTCCTGCGCACCCTGTAAGCCGGACCGTGACCGACCGCCACTTCCCTGCGTCACCGCTTGTACACCCGGCGCGATCACCCACTCGTGGTGAGAGCCGGGGACCGCGTAGCGATGACTCGATGATCGACCTGACGATCGACGGAGTCGCGATTCGATCGCCTGGGGACGCCACCGTGCTGGAGGCGGCGGATGGCGCCGGCATCTACGTCCCCCGCCTGTGTTCGCATCCGGATCTTCCGCCGATTGACCCGGCGGAACTCGAGCCGTGGGACGAGGTCTTTCAGGGGCGAACGTCGCGACGCACGGCCCCGGCCGGACGTACCGCTCAGGCGAATGGCCGGTACGACGGGTGTCGGCTGTGCCTGGTGGAGCTCGATGGACACGGGGAGCCGGCCCGGGCCTGCGTCACCCCGGTCGCCGAAGGCATGCGGGTCCAGACCTCGAGCCCGGATATCGAGTCACGCCGCCGCGCGAAGCTCCGAGAGCTCTTCGCAACACATCCCCACGCGTGCGTTCAGTGCGCGCAGCGAGCGGGTTGCCCCCTCGAGCCATGCTCCACCAACGTCGCGAAGAACGAGCGCTGCTGCCCGATCTTCCACACCTGCGAGCTTCGGCGGGTCGCCGAGCACGTCGGTATCCCCGAGGACACCCCACGCTACCGTCCCGCCGGTCTGCCGGTCGTCGACGACGAGCCGCTCCTTCTATGGGACGCCAATCTGTGCATCGGCTGCCTCCGCTGCGTGCGCATCTGTCGGGACGTGAGGCAGGTCGATGCACTCGGCTTCGTGCTGGACGAGCGCGGACAGCCTGTCGTGGGCACGAGACGGTCCACGTTGGGGGCCTCGGGATGTCGCTTTTGCCTGAGCTGTGTGGAGGTATGCCCGACTGGGGCGCTGCGGCTCAAGGTGGAAGATCCCAGGCAGGATGGAGAGCGCCTCACCCACTGCGTGGCTGCCTGTCCAGCGGAGATGGACGTCCCCCGTTACCTCCGCGAGATTCGGCGCGGTGACTTTGGCCGGGCGGAGGCGGTCATCCGTGAGGCAGCGCCACTGCCCCGAGTGCTCGGGGAGGCCTGCTATCATCCCTGCGAGGAGCACTGCCTCCGCACACACCTGGGCGAGCCGCTGGCCATCTGCGCGCTCAAGCGCGCCGCGGTCGAGCACGCCGACACGCCGGTATGGAAGTCGCATCTCCATCCCGACCCGGCCACCGGCAGGACGATCGCTATCATCGGGGCCGGACCCGCCGGACTCACGGCTGCCTGGTTCCTCAGGCTGAAGGGACACGCGGTAACGCTGTTCGACGCCCAGTCCTCGCCGGGTGGCTGGCTGCGCGACGGGATCCCTCGCTACCGGCTCTCGGCGGCCGCTGTCCAGGCTGACATCGAGGACATCCTCGGGATGGGCGTCGATTTCAAGGCCGGCGTCGAGGTTGGCAAGGACGTCGCTCTCGAAGGAGTCCGGAGGCAATACGATGCCGTGCTTGTCGCCGCCGGCGCCCGGCGCGCCAAGCAGCTTGCCTGCACAGGCGGCGACCTTCCTGGAGTGGAGAGTGGTCTCGAGCTACTACAGGGGGTAGCGACGTCCGAGAGGGAAGACCGAGCCTCGTTCGCAGGCCAGCGCATCGTGATCATTGGCGGAGGGAACGTCGCGATCGACGTGGCCCGCACCGCGTTACGCCTCGGATCCCGCGACGTGCACGTCTACTGCCTCGAGCAGCGTGGCGCGATGCCGGCTCACGACTGGGAGGTCGGGGCGGCCGAGAGCGAGGGGGCTGTTTTGCATCCCGGCTGGGGGCCGATGCAGATCGTGGGCCGCGGCAAGGTCGAGCGGGTCGACTTCTGCGAGTGCGTCTCCGTCTTCGACGAAGAGGGGAGATTCGCCCCCACGCTCGATAGCGGCCGGTGCGCCTCCCAGGAAGCCGATCGGGTACTCCTCGCCATCGGCCAGGAGCCGGATCTCGGTTTCCTCGACGGCGTCGAGAGCATCAGGCCGACAGCGGTGGGGTACATCGGAGTAGGCGCGGAATCGATGCAGACCTCGATCGAGGGTGTCTTCGCAGCAGGAGAAGTGGTATCGGGCCCGGCATCGGTCGTGGAGGCCATCGGACAGGCACGCAGGGCTGCATCGGGGATCGACCGCTACCTCGGCGGGAGTGGTGATCTCCACTTCCGTCTGCTGGAGGAGGTTGAGCCGGATGCCGCGCTGGGGCGCGTCGAGGGCTTCGCCGACCTCGCCAGGCTCCGCCCGCTCCAGCTGGCCGGTACTGAGGCTGTTGCCGAGGCCAGCCGCTGCCTGGGCTGCGACCTCAGATTGGCTCTCACCCCGGTACCCGCCCCGCCGGCGCCCTGGCGTGAGCTGACCATCGAGAGCGTGGCCACGGTGCCGGAATCGGAGGGGGTCTACCGGCTCCTGGACGAGAACAAGGTGGTGTACGCCATCAAGGGCGTAGACAACCTGCGGCACGCCTTGTCACAGGTCGTTACCACATCCACCAAGGCCAGGTTCTTCCTGTACGATGAGGACCCTATGTTCTCCAAGCGGGAGAGCGAGATCATTCAACAGTATCTGCAGGAACACGGCTGCATGCCAGCCGGAGAGGGCGATGAGGACCTCGATGATCTGTTCTAGCCTTCCTCCTCATTGGAGTCGGGCCGGACCCTACCACGGCCGCGTGTGCACCCTCCGTGAGAGGTGCCGGCGCACGTGGAGCTACCCGTAACGAGCATAGTCACCACCACAGCTGAGCGAGCAGGATCTCCTAGACGGCATTGACCAGGCCAAGGAGTGCAAGTTGACGCCCAACCTATTTCCCGAGTGGATTGATCAACCTTTGGACGAGGTGCTCTACCAGTGCCGCGAGCTGGTAGAGGATCCCGACTATCCGACGGTGCGGCGCTGGCGTGAGGCCGGTGGGAAGGTCATAGGCCACTTCCAGGTCTATTTCCCCGAGGAGATCGCCCACGCTGCCGGCCTGCTGCCGTTCAAGGTACGGGGCGCCCCTGTCGAGCCCACGCAGGCGGACTCGCGGTTCGGGTCGTACCTCTGCTCGATCCTGAAGACCTCGCTGGAGCTTGTGCTGAGCCATCGCATCGAGTTGGACATGTTCGTGACGCACCCCATCTGCGACGCGGCACGTAACCTCGCGGCGGTGTGGGGACGGAACTTCCCCTACCCGTGCCAAATCCTCTACCTGCCGCAGAACGCCAACTCCCGGCACGCCGTCGAGTACCTACGCGGCGAGTATCAGCGGATGAAGCGAACCATCGAGGACATCGCAGGACGTCCAGTCACCGACGACGATCTTCGCCGGTCCCTCGCCGTTTTCAACGAGAACCGCGACCTGCTCAGGCAGCTGTACGCGATCAAGCGCGACACACCATGGCTGGTTTCGGCCGACGACGCGTACGTGCTCGTTGCCGTCGGCGGGCTCGTCCCGCGCGAGGAGCACAATGCACTCCTCCGCACCGTGCTCCCGCTCCTCCGGCAGCGCGACGCGAAACGGCAGGACCGCATCCGCGTGGTGTTCGAGGGAGGCTTCTGCGAGCAGCCGCCGCTCGACCTGATCCGCGCCATTGGCCGCTCCTGCTACATCGTCGATGACGATCTGCTCATCGGCCTCCGCTGGATCCTGGAAGACGTGCCACACGACCGCGACCCGCTGCGCAACCTCGCCGAGGCCTATCTGGAGCGCTCCTCCTACAGCCCCGTGCAGCACGATCTCCGGAAACCGAAGGAGAGGATGCTGCTCAAGCGCATCGCGGACGCCGGTGCACAGGCCGTCATCGTCACCGCCGCCAAGATGTGTGAGCCGGGCCTTGAGGAGCAGGTCGCCTACACCCGGGCACTCGATCAAGAGAACGTGCCCTACTTCGTCAGTGAGTTCGAGGAGAACATGACCAGCTTCGATCATCTGGAGATCCAGCTGGAGACGTTCGTGGAAAACCTGCTTTTCGAGTGAGCAACGAGGTAATCCAATGACCGACTTGACAGTTGACGGCACCAAGGTCGGACGGGGCAACAAGGAAGGTGCCCGTCTCTTCCGCGAGTGGTTCGAGGAGCTCACCCAGGCTGCTGAGGAAGGTCGCGGGGGCGCGTACGTATTCGTCATGGGCAGCCTGTGCGAGCTGCTACGGGTGTTCGATCTCCCGATCGTCTTCCCCGAGATCAACTCGCTGCAGACCGCCGTGCGGCGCGTTGCCCACGAGTACCTGAACGAAGCCGAGGACTACGGCTACTCCCCCGACATCTGCGGTTATGTGAAGGCCGACGTGGCCACTCAGCTGCGCCGTGGCGAGCTCCCGATGGGGCGCATTCCCAAGCCCGCCATCGCCGTCTACACCAATGCCTGCAACACTTACATCAAATGGGCGGAGATCTGGGAGCGGATGCATGGCGCGCCGACTTTCGTGCTGGACGTTCCGGGCTCTCGCGCTGCGGACGCGCAAACATGGCCGGGCGATCCCGACTTCGAGAATGACCGACGCTACGTGCTGGCGCAGCTCAAGGAGTTGATCGCCACGCTAGAGGACGTCACGGGCATCAAGTTTGACGTCGACCGGCTGCGGGAAACGATGGCGCACGCGAACATCATGAACCGCGGCTGGAAGCGCGTGCTGGAGCTCAATCAGAGCCAGCCCTCGCTGTTCAATGCCCTGTCCGACGGCACGATTTACCTGGGCGTCGCCAACGGCCTGCGCGGCACCGAGGAGGGAGCCGACTACTTCACGGAGCTCGTGGAGGAGATGGAGTACAAGAGCGCCCGCGGCATCGGGACGCTAACCGACGAGCTGTACCGGCTCATCTTCGTGGGTGTGCCGTGCTACCCCATCTTCCGACGCTTCACCGAACTGTTCACCGAGCTGGGCGGGACCTTCGTCAACTCCACCTATCTGTGGTTCGCATCAGGCGGTTCCAACGTCGGCTTCCAGTATGACCTCGACCGTCCCCTGGAGAGCCTCGCCGAGGGCGTCCTCATCAGTGTTCGTGACGCGATGGACAGCATGTTCTTCCAGACGAGGATCCTCGCCGACATGATCGACGCCTACAAGGCGGACGGGGTGGTCTACCATCCCATCAAGAGCTGCCGGACCGTGTCGACCGGTCTTGCCGACAGTCGGCGGGCGCTGATGGCTGAGAGGGACGTCCCCAGCCTGTTCGTCGAATCGGACATGATGGACCGGCGGGTGGTCTCCGAGGCCCAACTCAAGAACCGGATCGACGCGTTCTTCGAAGGTCTCGCCTCACGGCGGCAACAGGCCGCAATCCGGCAACCGTAACCTCATCACGGGAAGCAGCTCATGGCGTATGCAGCAGGCGTGGATGTCGGATCCACCCAAACCAAGTCCGTCATTGTCGACGAGCAGAAGCAGATCGTCAGCCACGCGTTGACCGAAACTGGGGCGAACGTCATGCTGGCGGCCGAGAACGCATTCGCCGAGGCGTTGCGCAATGGGGACCTGCGCGAAGAGGAGGTCGAGTACGTGGTGGGGACCGGATACGGCCGCTACAAGGTCACGTTTGGAAACACCCAGGTCACCGAGATCAGCTGTCACGGACGGGGCGCGGTCCACATGTTCCCTGGGACCCGCACCGTCGTCGACATGGGCGGCCAGGACACCAAGGCCATTCGCGTCTCTCCCACGGGGGAGATCGTGGACTTCTGCATGAACGACAAGTGCGCGGCGGGCACGGGGCGGTTCCTCGGCGCCGCCTCCAGCGCCCTGGATATCCCCCTGCCGGAGCTCGGCCCCACCGCTCTCACCGGCGAGCGGCCGGTGAAGATCAGCACCACCTGCACCGTGTTCGCCGAATCCGAGGTGCTTAGCTGGCTGGGCAAGGGTAAGAAGATCGAGGATATCCTGTTGGGCGTGCATCAGTCGATCGCGGCGCGGTCAGCCGGCTTGCTGCGGCGCGTAGGCATCGAGGAGCAGGTCACCTTCACCGGCGGCGTTGCCAAGAACGTGGCGATGATCGAGACGCTCAACCAACGCCTCGGTCTCGGGGTGAACGTGAGCGAGGAGTCGCACTACATGGGCGCAATCGGGGCTGCCCTCTTCGCCCTCGACCACATCCTCGCCAGTCGGGCTCCATCCAAGGCAACGAGAGACGCATTATGACCACATACACGGCCGGAATCGACGTCGGATCCACCTACACCAAGGCGGTAATCCTCAGCGAGGACCACGAGATCGTGGGCCGCTCGATGGAGCCCACGGGGTTCAAGCTGACCGAGGTGGCGGAGCGCGTCCGGGCCCAGGCGGTGGCGGAGGCGGGGCTCTCGCCCGCGGACGTGGAGTACACGGTGGCCACCGGCTTCGGGCGCCACCAGGCGACCGGGGGCGACGTGCAGGTCACCGACCTCACGGCCGCCGCCCGCGGCACCACCCACTTCTTCCCGCAGACCCGCACCATTCTGGACGTGGGCGGCCAGACCATGAAGGCGAGCCGACTGGGCGACGGCGCCAAGGTCAAGTCGTTCCGCCTCAACGACAAGTGC
>JBDHDE010000086.1:0-8619 GCA_039591655.1 Gemmatimonadota bacterium | reverse complement strand
CGGCGAGGAAGAGCGCCACCTCACCGTGCTCGAAGAAGGGGTTCTTCCGCGGGTTGATCGAGTCCAGCACATCCTGCAGCAGTGGGGGCACCCAGCGCGGATCGTTCCGATGCGTAGCCCACGGCACCTTCACGAACTTCCTGCGGTCGGCCTGCGAGTCGATCTGTCGGATGTTGGCGCTCATCGGGACCTCGCCTCCCTCGAATCGAACGGTCGGTCGGATGCCGTCACGATAAGCCGTCTAACGGACTCGGTCCAACGGCATGCCCGAGGAAAGCGCTCAGATTAGAGGGGGCTTGGGGCTTCGGGATCGCCGAGCAGGAGTCGGCGGGGCCCTCGCTGTCCGGTTCCAGCCCCCGGCCGCGCATAGCCTTGTAGACGAAACCGGTCCCGGTCCGCCGGAACCCGCAAAGAGCTCCTAAGAGGAGATAACACCATGCGTTACGCACCGCAGAGCCTGACGGTCCTGTTGATCCTTGCCGCCTGTAGTGGAGGACAGCGGTCCGGCGACGGGGCGACGGCGCGGCCATCGCCGTGTCCGATTCGTCCGGGGCGCCGCTCGGCACCGTCCGGCTGGCCCATTCCTGCACCGATTCGGCCACCGTCCATCTGGGTCGGGGCCTGGCGCTGCTCCACAGCATGACCTACGAGGAAGCGCGAGCCTCGTTCGTCTCGGCAACCGAGGCCGATCCGAACTGCGCCATGGGCTACTGGGGGCAGGCAATGACCTTCGTCCACCCGTTGTGGTCCGACCCGCCGGACGAGGCCACGTTCGAGCGCGGGAGCGCCATGCTGGAAGAGGCGCGCACCCTGGCCGGGTCCGAGCACGAGCGAGCGTACGTGGATGCCCTGGCCGGCTACTACGGTGCGGGCCGCGGCGAGTCCGAGAAGCCCAACCTCGCTGCCTTCGAGAGCGGGTGGCGCGAGTTTCACGAGCGGTACCCTGGCGATCCGGAAGGGAGCGCATTCTACGCCCTGGCCCAGCTCGGAACGGTGGACCCCGGCGACAAGACGTTCAGCAAGCAGCGGGTTGCTGGAGCGCTGGCCGAGGAGGTGCTGCAGGACATTCCGGATCATCCGGGCGGGCACCACTACGTGATCCACGCCTACGACAACCCGGCTTTGTCGGCCGGGGCGGTGGAGGTGGCCCGGAGCTACGGCAGGGTGGCGCCGGAAATCCCTCATGCGCTCCACATGCCCACTCATACTTTTACGCGACTCGGCCTGTGGCAGGAGTCGATCGACTGGAACCGCCGTTCGGCCGACGCGGCGCTAAAGCGTCCGGTCGGAGCCGCGACCTCGCTCCACTACTTCCACGCGCTGGACTACCTGGCTTACGCGTATCTCCAGCAGGCTCGCGATGAACAGGCACAGGATGTGCTGCGTGAGCTGGAAGGGGTGGAACCGCCATATCAGGCGCATGCGGCCAGCGCCTACACGTTTGCCGCGGTGCCCGCGCGTCTCGCTCTCGAACGGCACCAATGGCAGGCCGCGGCACGTCTGACGCCGCGCATGCCCCGGGAGTATCCCTGGGAGGCGGCGGCCGCTATGGAGGCGATCACCTACTTCGCGCGGGCAATGGGTGCAGCGCGCAGCGGCCGGTTCGAGCAGGCCCGGGCGGATCTCGAGACGCTTGCCGAGCTGCAAGAGCGCGTTGCCGCCAAGAGCCCATATTGGGGCACGCAGGTAGAGGTTCAGCGGCTGTCGGCGCTGGCGTGGCTGCAGTTCGAGGAGGGCAGTCGCGACGCGGGGCTGGCGACCATGCGCCAGGCAGCCGAACTCGAGGCGAGCACCGAGAAGCACCCCATCACGCCGGGCGAAGTTCTCCCTGCTCGTGAGCTCCTGGCCGACATGCTGTTGGATCTGGGGCAGCCAGGGGAAGCACTCACCGAGTACCAGGCGGCACTCGACCGCAGTCCCAACCGGTTTAACAGCCTGTACGGCGCAGGGCGCGCCGCCGAGCTCAGCGGAGACGCGGAGGTGGCTAGGGGCTACTACGACGCCCTCGTGGAGGTGACGGCCAACGCCGATACGGACCGGGAACGGCTGCAGCACGCGAGGGGGTATCTGGCGGAGGGATAGTACTGTTGCCGATCGCTCCGCCCGATGGGGCGCGTGAAGACCTGCAACGAGAAGCCCGAGGCGGTAAGCCTCGGGCTTCTGTCGTCTCGATCGTCAGGTGTTAGTGCGGCGCCTTTGAGGTCGAATCCGCCCGCGTACGCCGGATTCACTAACCAACTACGGCCTTAACTGCTCGAGGAGGTAGCGCCGCACCGCTTCCCGCGCGTACTCGCCTTGGGGACCTGGTGCTCGGAGGATCTGGTGGTCGTGATTGGGCAAGATGATCAGGTCGAACGGCCTTCCGGCTTGGATGAAGGCGTCGGCCATCTTCATCATCTCGGATATGGGCGCGTTCACATCGCTGGTACCGTGGATGATTAGGAGCCTTCCGCTCAGGCGCTCCGCGAGGTCCGCGTTGGAGGCGTACTCATAACCCTCTCGGTTGTTCTCGGGCAGCCCCATGTACTGCTCCGTGACCGTCGCCTTGACATAGAGGTCCGCCGCTGGGCACACCGCGATTCCGACGTGATAGATCTCCGGGGCCAACAGTAAGGCCCGCGTGGTGAAGTATCCGCCGAAGGATGAACCGATGATGCCGACGCGCTCCAGGTCCATGTAGGGGCGATCCGCGGCCAGCTGCCGGAGCGTGGCGACATGGTCCGGAATCTCGTAGCGCCCCACGTTACCGTAGGTGACATCCTGGAAGGCCTTGCCGCGCTCGGGGGTACCACGCCCGTCCACCACGAAGACGATGATGCCCAGTTGGGCCCATGCCAGCGGTAGGGGGCTCTGGTAGAAGGCATGGGAGACATTGTTGGCGAAAGGGCCGCCGTAGATGTACTCGAGGACAGGGTAGCGCTTGGTCGAGTCGAAATCGTAGGGCTTGTACAGCACGCCGTAGAGATCGGTCTTCCCATCGGAGGCCTTGACCACGAATGGCTCCGGCGGCTGCCAGCGGAGCTCTGTCTCCAGGCGACTGACATCGGCTCGGGCCAGGGTCCGGAGCAGCGTGCCGTCGGTGCTCCTCAGTGCGACAGCAGGCGGGACGGCGACGCTGGAGTAGGTGTCCAGGAAGAACTCG
Organism: Gemmatimonadota bacterium; assembly: GCA_039591655.1. Lineage (GTDB taxonomy): Bacteria > Gemmatimonadota > Gemmatimonadetes > Gemmatimonadales > GWC2-71-9 > WVYX01. Next base: position 5,477 of record JBDHDE010000086.1, on the reverse strand, counting down.
GCGGATGGTGAGAAAGTGACCGGCCAGTGGCGCCCGACCGGATCCGTGATGAGGGTGAAGCCCTCGCCGTCCAGGCCCACCCGACAGACCGGTGCATCGTAGGGCTGCTCCCCAGCGAAGCAGTAGAAGTAGACCCACCCGTTCGCCTCATCCACCGTAATGACACGGCCGGCGATGAAGGACCCGGCCGTCAGCTGCCGGACCAGCGTCCCGTCGGTCCGGTAGAGATAGTGGTGATACCAGCCATCCCGCTGCGACGACCAGATGAAGCGCGTCCCGTCTTCGAGCAGGACGAACGACGGAGGTCCGAACCAGAGCGGGCCGCCGATGAAAGTCTCTGCTGTCTCGCTAAGAACCACGCGGGTGTCACCGGCCTCGGCGTTCGCTGCCACCACATCGAGCTGCTTGTACTCCCGATCGACCCGTGCGATGAAGACCTCCGACGCGTCAGGCATCCAGCCGAGCACGGCCAGATACTGATTCTCAGTGTCACCGAGATCGACGCCGATGAGCCCCCTGGATGAGACGTCGAGTATGTATAGCTGCTCCCGTGGGAGCGTACCTCCGGACTCGACGTTGTGCACGCTCTGTATCCACTCGATCTCCGCGGAGGGATCGAGCCAGTCGACGATCGGGATCTTGCGCACGCCGCGGGAGTCACCCTTGCGCACCAACAGCTTACGGTTGTCCGGCGACCACCACGCCCACGCCAGCTCGCTCTCAAGAGCTCGGGTGATGCCGCCGTAGCCCCAGTAGTGCTCTGGCGTGCCGTCACTGGTGATCCGCTCGAGGTCGTCATCGAATGCGCTACGCAGCCAGAGATCGTGCTCCTTCAGATGGGCGAGCCACTGGCCATCAGGTGACAGGATCTCTCTGATGTCGGGTCTGCCGTGGGCGCCTTGTCGCAGTACTTGGGGAGTGGACAGCGGTGCGACGTCGACGGTAGCGTCGGGCCCATCGGTGAGCGCGTACGTGTCCAGGTGTAGCACGAACTCCCGCTCCTCGATAGCGAACCTGACAGCCTCTTCGGTGTCGTCGACGAAATGAAACTGCGCGAACGGCACGCCCTTGCCGGGTGGGTCCTCTCCGAGCTCTTCCGCCAGCACGCTGCGGAGCCGCACCACGTCGAAAAGATCCGCTTCCGTATTGGCAACGGGATCCACTCTCGATATGACGATGCTGTCGGGAGCCCCAGATGCGTACCAGAAGCTGTTGCCGTCAGCCAGCCAATTAGGCTCGATGTACCAACCCGTGACGTAGGATGTGTAGCGCAGATAGTGACGGTACATCGCCACGCGCTCGGCGTCTTCCTGCTGCTGAGCGTGAGTGGCTGGAGTCATTGCAGCTGTGACGAAGAGAAGGAAAGAAAGCGTCGTCAGAAGTACGTGTCGCATGACAGCCTCCTCCTGCCACAAAGGCAACTATTAGTCGTGGTTCCAACGCCATTGACCTCACGGTGCGCCCGCGCTCAACCGCAGAATGGTCCCCTGCCCGCCGACCGCCAGAGCGGTGCCATCTTGGGTGATCAGCACATTCATGAAGTGCTCCCTCGTGCCGCTCCACTCGGCGGTCCAGGTCGCACCCCCGTCGCTCGTGCTCAGAAGGGTACCGTCGTACCCGACGACGATACCGCTGTCCATGTCGCTGAAGTAGACGTCACTCAGGTGTGCCGTCGTGCCGCTCTCCTGTTCCATCCACGTCGTGCCACCGTCGTCAGTGCGGAGGATCGTGCCGCCGTGTCCTACCGCGAATGCATGATCCGGGTCAACCAAGTGCACACCGGCTAGGTACGCGCGGGTGCCACTTTCCTGATATGTCCAGGTGAGCCCAGCATCCGTCGTACGGAGAATGACTCCGCCGCCACCCACCGCGGTCCCCGTCATGGAATCCACGAAGTGGATGCTCTTGAGCAGGTTCAGCGTCCCACTCGGCACCCTGGTCCAGGTCGCTCCGGCGTCTCCTGTGCGCAGGATGATCCCCCCTTTGCCGACCACGACGCAGGTGTGCGCGTCGAGCGTGGCGATACCCAGGAGTCGGTGCAGCACGCCGCTCTCGAGTGAGGTCCACTGCTCACCTCCGTCCTCGGTCCGCAGGATCATGCCGTTCGCACCCACCACGGTACCCAGGTCGGCGTTGATGAACGAGACGTCGATGAGGAACCCCCCGGGTGCGGCTTCCAGAGGGATCCATGTTCTCCCGCCATCGGTGGTGCGCAGAATCCTGCCACCGACGCCCACCACAGTGCCGGTGTCTCGGCCGGTGAAGGACAGGCCCAGGAATGGCGGTCCCTGGCCGGCTGCCAGGCTGTTCCACGTGAGACCGCCGTCCGTTGAGCGGAGGATCTCGCCGCCCGCGCCCACGGCGAACCCAGTGTCGGGATCGGCGAAGGACACGGCACTCAGCCAGTGCCACGTGGCGGGCTCCTGCCGTGCCCACGCGGCGCCGCCATCCGTGGTTGTGAGCACCGTGCCGGACTCTCCGACGGCGGCTCCGACTCCTTCGTCGGAGAAGGACACGCCGTACAGCCGCTCCGATCCCACGCCCTCTAGCGGTGCCCAGGTGGCGCCGCCGTCCGACGTGCGGAGGATGGTCTGCGTTCGCGAGAACAATCCCGCGTCGCCGCCCACTATCGCCCCGCTTCCGTGGTCGGCGAAAGAGACTGCTCGCAGGGAGCGGCCGGTGCCGCTTGATTGTGCTGCCCACGTGGAGCCGCCGTCCGTCGTGCGGAACAGGGTGCCGTTGACGCCGACGACGGTCCCGCGGTTTGAGTCTGCGAATGCCACCGCGCGCAGCTCGCGCCTAGTACCGGAGGGCAGTCTCACCCACGTTCTGCCCCCGTCGGTGGTGCGGAGAATCACCCCCCGGTCGCCCACCACGGTCCCTATTCGCGCCCCGCTGAATGCCACTGCGCGCAGCCGCTCGGTCAGACCGCTCGACTGCTCCTCCCAGCTCCCTCCGCCATCGGTAGTGCGGTAAACGACGCCGCTGTCTCCCACGACCGTGCCGCTGTCGGGGCCCTCGAACCACAAGCCACGCAGTGCGTGGCGGGTGTGGATGGAATGGTTGACCCATGTCTCGCCGCCGTCGTCGGTGCGGATGACCGTCCCTACGTCGCCCACGGCCACCACCGTATGGCCGTCGATGGCCTGCACGGCGTAGAGCTCATTGCCTTGGGGCAGCGGGTTGGACCAGATCCAGGCGCGGGGGGCAGGGTCCTGGGCGCGGACCGTCCCTGCCATGAGTGCTGCGGCGCCGAAGAGAACAGCCGCTCTTGGGACGCGACTCACGCCACTGCCTCTGCTGTGATGCCGCGGCGCTCTACTCGAAAAGGCTGCATGCGGCCGTAGGTGAGCGAGCGCCACAGCCACTCCAGCGGCCCGAACCTGAAGTAGCGCAGCCACCAGATGGACACGAACACCTGAGCGGTAAAGACCAGCAGCGTCACTACCACGACCCCAGCCGGTCCCACCCTGCCGAACAATCCCAGGCCAAATCCGTAGAACAGCAGGACGCAGACGACGGTCTGCATGACGTAGCCCGTGAGTGCCGTGCGGCCGGCGGCACCGAGCGGTGCCAGCAGCCGATGCCAACGCTTGCGCTGAGCGAGCAGCGCGATCAGGCCGGCGTAGAAAAAGGTGAGAGCGGGAGCGCCAACGATCCACGTGAGCTCCGCCAGCAACTCGCTGCGCCACGCAGCGCCACCCTGCACCCGCAGTACCAGTGTGGCCATGGTACAGGGAAGCCCGAGGGCCAACCCTACCCACATGGTGCGGCGAATCAGTTTCCTGTTCGCCTCTACGTTGTCGAGAATCCGGCGCCGCCCCACGTAGAGGCCCAGTAGGAAAAGCCCCAGGATCGGTGGGAACCACAGGAAGTTGTAATAGGGGATGGTGTGGTACTCCACACCTCCCTGGATCCACCCTTTAGCCCGGAAGGCCACCCACTGCGTGGCCGACGCCCGTGTCACATGCCAGGTGTATGACTCCTCGCCGGCCCAGTATTCGGTCGCGGAGGCGATGAACTCCCGACTGGCTAGAGCTTCCCGTTCCGGGTCTTCGGGCCGCGCAAACTCGATCGTGTGGTACGAGGCCGGAATGGCGATGAGGAAGATGGTTGCCAGGATCAGCACCGTCCGATTCGAGCGCCGCCTGAATAGCAGCAGTGCGAACCCGAGCAGCGCGTAGACGTGGAGGGCTTCGTTCCACCAAGCCAGGTAAGTGTGCACCAGGCCGATGAGCAACAGCACGATGAGCCGCCGCACGTAGAGTCCGATGAACGGCTTGCCGCGCGCGTCGGCCCGGCTGAGTTGCAGGGCGAACCCTAGCCCGAAGAGGAAGGAGAAGAGGGTGTAGAACTTATCGTTGGCGAGGTAGTCGATCAGCACCGCCGCGGACAGGTTCACCGGGTCGTTCCACACGTAGAAGTCGGGCCACACCCCGCTGAACCACCGCATGTTGCAGAGGAGGACACCGAACAGCGCCCAGCCGCGCAGGATGTCGAGGATCTCTACGCGCTCAGCGGGGCGAACCGGACCCAAGCCGCGGGTGCTCTGGGAGTCAACCGCGGCGGCCTGGTCGGGCACGGCACTCTCCTGGTTGCCCGATGTGGCAACGTTACGGGTCGATTGTGCCGTAGGCTAGAAGTGAAGGGGAGGAGCAGACTCGCCTTTCTGCGCAGTCAGGCACGCAACTCGGCAGTGCAGGTCGTTGCAAGCGTCGCGCGCTGACTTTCCGCCTGGTTAAGCCTTGGTCACTGCTGGAGCGAAACGGCCATGGGCAGCGCTCGATTGCTGACGTCAACTGCGACGCATACGTTCTAGGGTGTCTTCGTCCACCGACGGAGACACGGCAATGCCCGTGACGGCGAAGCTGTCCCGGAAGTTCTACGAGACCTTCGGCGACGAGATCGCCAACGAACTGGTGGAGTGGTTCAACCAGGTGGACGCAACGTACCGAGCCGAGCTCCGCGAGCTCAACGAGCTGAACTTCGCGCGCTTCGACGCCAAGTTGGAGCAGCGGGTTGCGGAACTCCGGCGGGACCTCGACGTAGGACTCCACCAGCTCAAGGCCGAGCTGGTCAAGTGGATGTTCCTTTTCTGGGCCGGGACGACAGTCACGGTGCTCGGGGTGATGATAGCGTTGCTGAGGCTCTGACCCTTCCGCTACGCCCTCCCCAATCCCAGCAGGTGTCGATTCCCGATTCGCACGTTCCTCAACCCTGCGGCCCGGGCGGCCGCCTCCGCTTCGCGAGCGTGAGCGCTAGAGGTGTGGGGTAGGTCGCTCATGTAGAAGTGGGGTGCGAAGGCGAGGAGCGCGTAGGGAATGTCCCGATCGATCGATGCGATGAACTTGGCGATTCTGCCTACCTGATTCGGATCGACATAGCCCGGCACCAGGAGGGTGCTGGCCACCACGAGGGGCAACCCGGGCCGGTCGGCGCTCCGGGCGCTGGCACGCGCGAAGTTTGCGAGGGTCCTC
>JBDHDE010000085.1:0-8111 GCA_039591655.1 Gemmatimonadota bacterium | reverse complement strand
TTGATGCGGTTGGTGTATGCGGCGGGATGGCCTGGGAAGAGCCGCTCAAAGGCGGCGAGGGTGGTATCGGCGTCGTCCAACTGCCCCAGGATCATCTGGACGGCGGCCACGTTGGTGTGGAAGACCGCGACGGAGGAATCGAGCGCCAGCGCTCGGCCGTAGTACTCCAGCGCCTTGGGGTAGTCGCGCAACCCGAAGTACATCACGCCGAGATTGTTGACCGCCGTCTGATCGTCGGGGTACGTGTCGAGCAGCGTGAGGTACGCGCTGATGGCCTGTTCGCGTTCTCCGGTTACCCGGACGTGGTACATCGCGGTGGCGTGATGCCGTTCCCGCTCCGGGAGCCGGTCGCGGTACTCGTACGCTTTGGTGGTGGCGTCGATCATCTTGGCGCGCTGCTCGAAGTTGTTCCCCAGGATCACGCCGAGCTTGCGGTACGCCATCGCAAACGTGCTGTCCAGCCTGATCGCCTCGTCGAGCAGCTGAATAGCCCTGTCGTCATCCCCGGCGTTGTGCGCCCGATCCGACTGCGAGTAGAGCCGCAGCGCCTCGAGCGAGCCGGTCGTAACGGCGAACAGCGGCTCGTTTCTGCGGATCGTGCGCAGTGACTCGCCGATCCGCTCGCGGATCTTGCCCGACAATCGGTCGACCGCAGCGAAGATCTCGTCCGCATCCCGCGCCGATTCCTGGTGGGCGGTGAGCACCTCCCCCTCCGCCGAGACGAGCTGCGCCGAGATAACGTAGCCGCTGCCCACCGAGTTGACCTCTCCGGTGAACACGGCCTTGAGTCCCTCGCGCTCGGCCATCTCGATGGCGAGGCTTCCGTCGACGGTGGTCCCCGGCTCCAGCTTCATCCGGGCCAGGATGGGACCGAGCTGTCGCGCTTCCAGCACGTTGACCACCGGCGACTGGGTCATGCTGACCCGAAACAGCTCGGTCACCGTGGAACCGAGCGTGGAGTCGCTCGTGCCGTTCTCGAACTCCGCCAGGACAGTGGGCTCCCGCTCGCCGATGGCGCCGGTGGCCATCAGGGTTCCCACCGGCCCGATTCCGAGCAGGCGCATGGCCATGTACCCGGTCGTGACGAGACCGAGCCCGGCGAAAGCGAGCCATCCGCCCAGGATGGCCTTGCGGAAGGTGAAGTGCCGCTGCAGGCCGCCCGGCGGGGTAGCGGTCATCACCCCGGTCGTGCGTGCGATGGCGCGGCGTCGCTCGTGGTAGCCGGCCAGCAGCATCACCGGCAGCCCGACGGCGAGCAGGGCGATCGCGCCCCACAACACCCAGTTCGGCAGTCCCACCTGCTGGACCAGGAGGTTTACGACGGCCAGCGCGCCAATCGACGCGAGCGCGAACAGCCCCGCCACACGGGCCGGATGCGCTCGGTTGACGGCCTCCCTGGCCTGCACCGCCTCGACCGGCTGGGTACCCGTTGGCGTCACCCCTCCAGTGGGAGTCAGCAACGCCTCCAGGTGGGGCGACAGCTCCTCGGCGGTCTGCCACCGGTCCGCCGGCAGCTTCTCGAGACAGCGCATCACCACCGAGCCCAGAGCGGCCGGCACCGTGGTGCGGCGCGACGTAACCGGCTCCGGCGTCTCGGTCACGTGAGCTGCGAGCACCGCCTGCGGGTTGGGCCCCGCGAACGGCGGCTGGCCGCACAGCATCTCGTACGCCAGCGCCCCGATCGCGTAGATGTCCGCGCGGTGGTCCACGTTGGGGTTCGCGGCCGCCTGCTCCGGTGACATGTAGGCCGGGGTGCCGAGGGCCACTCCCATCGAGGTCAGCGAAGATTCACCGGTGGAAGCGCTCACCGCCTTGGCCACCCCGAAGTCCGTCACCAGCGCGTGCTTACCCGACAGCATCACGTTGTCGGGCTTGATGTCGCGGTGTACCACTCTGCGCTCGTGCGCGTAGGAGAGCGCATCGAGGACGTCCCTCAGGATGCGCAGACTCTCCGCCACCGGGAGCTCGCCCTCGCGCGCCACCTTGGCCCGCAGTGACTCGCCCTCGATGTAGGGCATCACGTAGTACAGCAGATCCTCGTGCGAACCGGCGGTGAGCAACGGGACGATGTGGGGGTGCTGCAGCTTTGCGGCGAGCTGGATCTCCCGCCCGAAGCGCTCGACGTTCACTCCGGCGCCCATCTCGGGCGGGAGGACCTTGATGACCACCTTGCGCCCGAGACGCGTCTCCTCCGCCAGGAAGACGCGGCTCATACCTCCGCCGCCAAGCTCACGCTCGATGCGGTAGGTGTCACCCAGGGCAGCTTGTAGGCGGTCCGGGAGGGCGCTCAAGAAGGGTGTTCCTCTTTTTGGGATCGCGGGATCTCGAAAGGTAGGGCAGTCCCCCCCCTGAGGCCAGAGCCCGGCGGTCATCCGTATCTGTAACCTGGTCAACGAGCTGCAGTGCGCGGTGTACGTCCCCCACCGGTGCGGTTTGCCGTATCTTTGTGCCCGTGGAACCCCTATTCGATCTCGTCCAGGCCCTGGGCGCCATTCCGGTCGCCCTGACCATTCTCCTGTCGGTGATCACCTCGGCACACGTGGTGCTCTACAAGCGGGACAGTCGGGCAGCCGTCGGGTGGGTGGGGCTCGTCTGGCTCGCGCCCCTCGTAGGTTCTGTGCTCTACGTCCTGCTGGGGATAAACCGGATTCGCCGCCAGGCCGCCGAGTTGAGAGCCCAGCGGTCACCCCTCGGCTCCGGCGATTTCCCCCGGATGCTGCCTCCAGCATCCACCGCTCAGCTCTCCGATGAGCTGAGCCAGCTCCACACACTGGCCCGGCTGGTTGACAGGGTCGCGGGACGGCCCCTCACCGCCGGGAATGCCGTGGCGGCCCTGCTGGACGGCGACGAGGCCTACCCCCAAATGCTCGAAGCCATCGACGGCGCCCGGCAAACCCTGGCCCTGAGCACCTACATATTCGACAACGACCACGCCGGCCGGCTCTTCCTGGAGGCTCTGGAGCGGGCCGCGCGGCGAGGCGTGGAGGTCCGGGTGCTCATCGACACGGTGGGGGCGCGCTACTCCCGCCCGTCCATCGTGAACGAGCTCAAACAGCGGGGGGTGCCCTGTGCCCTGTTCGGCCGCACGGTGCTCCCCTGGCGGATGCCCTACGTGAACCTCCGCAATCACCGCAAGATCATGGTGGTCGACGGGAGCCTCGGGTTCACCGGTGGGATCAACATCCGCGAAGGCCACCTCCTCGAGCGCGCCACCGCCGGTCTCGTGCAGGATCTCCACTTCCGGGTGGAGGGGCCGGTGGTGTCCCAGCTCATGCAGACGTTTGCGGAGGACTGGGCGTTCACCACGCACGAGCAACTCGACGGCGAGCACTGGCTCCCGATCCTTCCGCCCGTGGGGAGCGCGGCGGCCCGGGGCATCAATGACGGCCCCGACGAGGACCTCGACCGGGCGCGTTTCGTGCTCCTCGGGGCGTTGGCGTGCGCGGAGCGGTCGGTCCGCATCGTGACGCCCTACTTCCTGCCTGATCAGGGGATGATCAGCGCCCTTGACGTGACCGCCCTGCGGGGCGTCGATGTCCAGATCGTTCTGCCCGAGGAGAACAACCTCGCCTTCGTGCAGTGGGCCGCCACCGCCCAGCTCTGGCAGGTGCTGCACCGCGGCTGCCGGGTGTTCTACACGCGCCCGCCCTTCGACCACTCGAAGCTCATGCTGGTGGACGGCGGCTGGGCACTGTTCGGCTCGACCAACTGGGACCCCCGGTCGCTCAGGCTCAACTTCGAGTTCGTAGTGGAGGCATACGACACCACCCTCGCGGCGCATCTCGGTCGGGTGATCGACGCCAAGCTGCAGGGAGCGCGGGAGATCACCGCTAAGGAGGTTAACGGACGCAGTCTGCCCGTGAAGCTGCGCGACGGCGTGGCGCGGCTAGCAGCGCCGTATCTCTGACCTCCGGCCCGGGCTCGGGGCCGCCAACCAAACGCTCCCTCAGGGTATCTAACGGCTGGACACCCATCTGAGTGGAGCACCGCCATGAGAGCCCTACTGCCACTGACTACGATCTCCCTCCTCGTGGTCCCCCTGGTCATGCAGCCAGCCGGCCAGCAGCGGACCGTGGAGGGGCGTTGGGAGGCCGAGACCCGTTCCTGGAACGGCCGGGACCGGGTCCAGCTCAACCTCCGAGCCGAGATCGACGGTGATCGAATCCATCACGGGAACAGCTTCCCCGCCCACGAGCTGAGCGGCCTGGACTTGCGCTCGGGCCGCCAGGGCGATGTGGAGTTCCAGCTGGCGCGCGAGGCCGGTACCATTGCTTTCGAGGGCGGGCAGGACGGCGACGAGGCCTGGGGAGAGTTCGTCTGGACGGGGAGCGAGACCTTCCTCGAGGCCATGACCCGCTTGGGATATCCCGGCATCTCCCTGCGCCAGCACTTCTCCATGACGCTGCAGGACGTGACCACCGGGTTCGTCACGGCCATGCAGCAGCGGGGGTACCGGGACGTCTCGGCCCGGGACCTGATCCGGTTCCGCATCCACGGCGTGAGCCCGGAGTTCGTGGACGCCCTGGCCCGGGCGGGGTACGGCGACCTCCCGGCCCGGGAGCTGGTCCGGTTCCGCATCCACGGCGTCACACCTGAGTTCGTCGCCGAGATGGCCGAGGCGGGCTATGCCGATCTTTCACCAGACGACCTGGTCCGCGCCCGCATCCACGGCGTGAGCCCGGAGTTCGTCGCCGAGATCGCGGCGGCGGGCTTCGAGCGCCTGACCTTCGACGACCTGGTGCGGATGCGGATTCACGGGGTGAGCCCTGAGTTCATCGCCGAGTTGGGGGAGATGGGCTACACCCACCTGTCGGCCGGCGACCTGCGCCGCGCCCGCATCCACGGCGTGAGCCCCTCTTTCGTCCAAGCCATGAGGCAGGCCGGGCTAGAGGATCTCTCGATGCACGATCTCGTCCAGATGCGGATCCACGGGGTCAGCGCAGGGTTCATCAACGACCTGGCGGAGATGGGATATCAGGACCTGTCAGCAGGTACGCTGCGCCGGATGCGGATCCACGGCGTGAGCACCGGGTTCATCCGGGAGATGGCCGAGGTGGGCTACGAGGAGATCCCTACGGAGACCCTGATCCGCATGCGGATCCACGGGGTGGACGCCGATTTCGTGCAGGAGCTTGCGGAGCACAACTTCACAGGGCTCTCGGCCGACGACCTCATCGAGGCGAAGATTCACAGTAGCTGGTGGCGCCGGAGCGACAACGGGCGTTAGCGCCTCGCGCCGGCGAGAGAACCGATCGTGTGAGCACGGGGCTGCGACTCTATGAGTCGCAGCCTCGGTGCAACTTCAGCCGCGTCTACCCGGCTATCTGTCCCAGTATCCAGGCGCACCCCAGCGCGCCGTAGATCCCCAGGATGTACCCGACAACGGCCATGAGCAGTCCCACCGGCGCCATGGCACGGTGGTACACACCCGCCACCACCGGCGCCGACGCGACGCCGCCGATGTTGGCCATGCTGGAGGTGGCGAGGAAGAACAGCGGTGCCCGCACGAGGCGGGCGGCCAGGAGCAGCACGGCGCCGTGCACGGCAATCCACAAGACCCCGGCGCCGAAGAAGGCCGGCGCCTCGAGCACCGCCCGGAGGTTGGCCTGGGCGCCGATGGCCCCCAGTAGCAGGTAGAGCGCCGTATACCCGAAGTGAGAGGCGCCGTGCTCCTCCAGCCTGCTCACCGGCGTGAACGACAGGGCGAGGCCGCCGGTCACGACGAACAGGACGGCCCAGGTCGTGTGACTGATGATGGTGGGATCGCCCAGCGGTGGAAGGAGGTCGCCCACGGTGGCCCCCACGACCGCGGCCCCGAAACCGATTCCGACGATCATCACCGAGTTGGGCACCGTGAGGGGATGACGGTGAGCGGCGAGATCGGCCAGGCGCCGGTTGGTCTCCTCGACCTTCTCGGTATGGGCGCGGATCCGCCGGTCGAACCGGTGTTGCCACGCGCTGAGGAATAGCAGCACGCCCATCCAGCTGTACCCCACGACGGTGTCGATGACGATGATCGGTCCCATCAGCGCGTCGGGCGTGCCCACGCTCTCCGCGATGGCTACCATGTTCGGCGTGCCCCCGATCCAGCTCCCCGAGAGGGCGGCGAACGCCTTCCATGACTCGGCCGGCAGGAAGCTCCCGAATACCAGGAACGACACAACCGCGCCGGTCACGATGCCCACCGACCCCGCCACCACCATGAACAGTGCCATGGGACCCAGCCGCAGAATGCTCTTGAGATCCACCGAGATCATGAGCAGCACCAGGGCCACCAGAAGCAGGTAACGCGTCATCCACTCGTAGGCCGGGGACGCCGAGGGTATGATGCCGATGGTGGTGGAGATCGTGGGGAGAAAGTACGCGTAGATGACGGGTGGGGTGACGCTGAATAGCCTCTTGAACCGCGGGAGCGTGCTCAGCCAGAACATGCCGCCGGCGACCACAGCGATATAGCCGAACACCGCAGTGGGGTCGGTGATGAGTGCCTGTGGGGTGGCATCGGGCATGACCGCTCGTCCCGTGGGAAACCGGCCTGCAAGGTCATGCGCCGCCCACAGAGCGTCAAGGAGGGAGGCCGCCTTCCTGGGTCGGGGGCCGACGACGGATGCTAGTTGCCGCTACTCGAAGTGCAGGTTGACCAGCGGCAGGACTCGGAAGATCCCCCGGTTGTTCTCCGCGATGTTGAGCAGGCCGAGCTGCACGCCCTCGAGCTCCACGGCGTAGTTCACCAGCCCGATGCTGAGTCCGCGCTGCCGTCGCTCGAAGGTGTTGGCGTAGCCGATGGCGACTCCCGTCATGTCGTCGGTCCGGTTCCAGAGGGAGGCAGTGAATCCCTCGATGGACAGCTTGGCGCGCACGTGCGCGAAGGCCGCGGCAAAGCCCTGGATCTCCGTCCCGCCGGTGGCGCCCAGGCCTGCCACGCTGACGCCGCGCAGGGTGGTGCCACCCACGACTGAGAGACCCGCCACGTTGAGGCCCGTCAGCTCGGTACCACCCACCACTGCCAGCCCGGCCACGTTGAGTCCCGTCGCGCTGGTGCCCCCGATCGCCGCGAGCCCGGCCACGCTGATGCCCCGCAGTGCCGTACCCGCCACCGTGGCCAGCCCGGCGACATTGAGTCCCATCATGTCGGAGCCAGCCACGGCCGCGAGAATCCCGGCGTTCACCCCGCCCATGTAGGAGCCCGCGACCGCGGCCAGGCCGCCGACGTTGAGCCCCTCCATGCTGCTGCCGGAGACCGCGGCCAGGCCGCCGACGTTGAGCCCCTCCATGCTGCTGCCGGAGACCACGGCCAAGCCGCCGACGTTGACCCCCGTCATCGACGCACCGGAGACCGCTGCCAGGACCCCGGCAGAGAGGCCGACCATGTCGTGGTCGGCGACCACGCTGACAACGCCGAGCTGCACGCCGTGGTACCACCCGGCCTGGGGCGCGATGCCCACCGAGAGCCCGTTGACGGTGGCCCACTCGTTCTTGCTGGAGCGCCAGAACGTGACGTTGAGACCGTTGATCAGCTCGACGTGGCGGTCGATGAAGTTGATGCGCAGCCCGTTCCAGCGGTGCGAGTTCCCGATGCTGAGTCCGCTACAGCCGGCGCCGATGTTGAGCGCCGCCCCGCACCCGGGCTTGGACTCGGGGGGCTCCTCCGGCAGCGAGTCCCGCTCCTGAGCGTGCGCGCGGTGCGACGCCGCGAGGAGAAGGACGATCAGGACCGCCGCGCTCGGTCGCATCATGTTCGAGTAGAGGGGTTGGAGGTCAGCCTCACCTACGAGCCGGCTGCACCACCGGTTTCAGCGCGCGACGCTCAGCCGGCAAGCATTGGGGACCGTCACGGTCCCCTAGAAAGAGGCGGGGAGCCTCTCCCGAGGCCCCCCGCCTCTTCTCATCCGGCTCAGCGGGCTAGCACCACCTGACCCGAACCCGATACTCGATCTTGGCTTCTTCGCGGGCCGGGACCGTCACGGTATAGCTGAACGTGAACGCGTCGATCTTCTTGTACTCGTGGCTCGACGCCAGGATCTCCCAGTCGCCTCCGACCGGCTCGACGACCTGCACCTCGGCATCTTCGTCCTTGTGGTTGCGCAGGGTGATCTCCCAGGCACTCTCCG
>JBDHDE010000084.1:0-9564 GCA_039591655.1 Gemmatimonadota bacterium | reverse complement strand
TCCGGGTTGGCGCGCGCCTCCTGCATGAGCGCCATGTTCTCCTCGCGGCTGGTGCCCACCCGCCCCTGATACAGATCTGCGGCAAGCGCGACGTAGCCCTGCTCGGCGAAAGCATCGGCCACCTGCCGCACCCGATCCACCAGTCCGTTCCACTCGTGCACCAGGATCAGCGCGGGGAACGGACCCTCACCCTCGGGAACTGCCAGGTACCCACCGGTCTCCGTATCTCCCGGCAGGTACATCACAGTCTCTCCCTGAGGCGGGGGCGCCTCTCCGAGGATCGCCGCTGGGATCGACGTCGTGACTTCCTGCTCTCCCTGTTGAGCCGCTTCGCTGGAGCAGGCCGTGAGCGTCACGAGGGATGCGACCGCGAGGGCGCTGGATGCTCGGATCATCACACTTCTCCCTGGTCCGTCGGTTTGACAGTCCGTCCGATGATGATGCTGATGTTGTCGCTGCCGCCGTCGTCGAGGGCATCCTGCAGCAGTTCCTCACACGTCTGCTTGGCGCTCTTCAGGTTCGCCAGCCGCTCGGCAATCCTCTCGTCCGACACGTGCTTCGTCAGCCCGTCGCTGCACAGCAGCACGATGGTGCCCCAATCCCGTGTGACCCGGGTGACCACCGGAGCCGCCTCCTGGCCCCCAATGGCGCTGGAGAGCACGTGCGCCCAGCGAGTGCTGTGGGCGCCGGTGACCGATAGCACGCCCTGATCTACGAGATCCTGGGCCATCGTCTGATCACGGGTGAGCTGTGTCAGCTGGTCGTGGCGATACAGGTAGCAGCGGCTGTCGCCCACCTGCAGCAGGTATGCGTGGGGCCAGAGGCCGAGCCACAGCGTTAGCGTGGTGCCGAACCGCCTCTTCTCCGGGTCCTGCTCGGCTCGCTCTAAGAGGCTGGCGTGACACCGCATCGCGGCGTCCGACAGGACCTGGGCGAATACCTCGGGATCCTCGGCGCCCTCGAAATACGACGCGAAGAAGGCATCCGTGCTTTGCGCCACGTACTGGGATACCGCCTGCAAGGCCAAACGGCTCGCCTCCTCGCCACCTCCACCGCGGCCCACGCCGTCGGCTACCACTGCCAGGGAAGCCAGCCGCTCCGGCTCCGCCTTGAGCTCGGCCTCGGCAGGCAGGCTCGTGCCCTCGACCATCATCTGCTTGGTGAGCGCCGCGATGAGGAAGTGATCCTGGTTCTCCGACCTCACCTTCCCGCGGTGCGTGAGCCCGTGGGCGTCGATGTCCTGGGTCCGCGGTTTCAGGATCCCGGCAGGCGGCGTTTGATGCTGCCATGATTGCGCTCGAGCCTCGCTATCGTAAGAGGTGATCGCTCCCGCTACTCTGCCAATTTCCGCTTCAACTCCTCGAACCAGTTGGTGACGACGACCACTTGGCGGGGCACCGCCGACGGCTGGCGCCTGAGCATGAGGAAACGTTCGCCGTCCGGCGTCACGTCGTAGCTCCCGACCAGCGTAGAGTCCCTGAACAGCGTCATCGGCTGGCCCGGCTCACCGGTGGCGGGATCGATGCTCACCGCCATGAAGCGATCGCTGCCGCGGGCTTGGAATACCAGCTCCCTGCCCCCGCGGGTCCACCTCGGCTCCCCGGCTCCGTCCACCGACACCTGGCGGCGGCGGCCGGTCACGTCGGGATACGGCACCAAGTAGATCTCGTCACGGCCCGACTCGTCGGACACGTACACCAGCCACCGTCCATCGGGCGACAGCGCCGGCGTTCCCAACTCTCCGAGTTCCGACTCCAACAGCACCTCAGCTTGGCCAGTACCGTCGAGCGGCGCGATCCACAGCTGGGCTCGCGGCAGTACACTGTGGACCAGTAGTAGCGCGGAGCCGTCCGGCGTGAACGACCAGGGGAACTTGTCGAACGGCGTCACCAGGAGCGGAGCGGCGGGTCCACTGCCGTCGGCGGGGCGCCAGTAGAGGTCGAACACAGGCTGTTCGGAAACGTAGATGACCCGGTCACCCGATGGCGTCCAGACCGGATGGAAGTCCGCTGCGCCGCCCGAGGTCAGGCGAGAGCGGGTGCCCCGCTCCAGGTCGAACACCCAGACGTCTCTGTTCTCGCCCGGCTCCTCCACCGTGAGCGCAATCCACCGCTTGTCGGGAGACACCGCTGGCATCCTGTAGCGGCCCCGGGTCGCGATTGCCGGTTCGCTGTTGCCCTGGCGGTCGAGCCACAGCAACTCCACCTCAGCGTTGTACTCGGAAGCCGCCACGTAGGCGAGCGTACCGTTGTCGGATACGGCGAACCCGCCCAGGCCGTTGGGCTTGTCCATCGCCAGGTCCTCAACCACCGGTACGGCGGACCCGGACACTTCCAGGCTGCCGAGATCGAACGGGACGGCGAACAGAACTTCGCTGCGCGCGTACAACAGATGACCGGTGGGCACGTAGCGGCCCGAGACGCCGCCCTCGAGCACCACCTTTCTCTCGCCCGTTTCCAGGTCGAGCACCTCGAGGCTCGCCCGGTCCACCGGCGTCCGCATGGCGGTGAACAGCACGTGCCGGCCGCCGGGCAGCACCTGGGGCCACCAGTGCGCCAGCTCGTCCCGAGCACTGTCGGGCTCCGAGAGCATCTCGGGTGCGCCGCCGTCCTCCGCGATGCGCCACAGACCACTGCGGTAGCTCGGGCTGTACACGATGATGCCGTCGTCGGTCCAGTCGCCGCCGGCCCGCAGCGCATCATCGTCGAGCTGCACCGCCGGGCCACCGTCGGTCGGAGCCTTCATCATTCCGTCGGGACTTAGGAAGCCAACCCACGCACCGTCCGGTGACAGGAAGTGGTATCCCCCGCCACGGCTACCGGCTATCGGCGTGAACTCCAACTGATCGAGCCGGCGCTGCAGCAGTCGCAGCGTGTCGTTCTGCACTGCGGAGACGATGAGACGGCTGCCGTCGGGCGCCAGTGTGATACCGACATCAGCCAGCTGCGAATTGCTGGGCAGCTCGAGAACCGCTCGCACTACGCCCGCAGGCTGTGCGGGCGACCGCTGGAGCAAAGCGACCGCCAAACCACCAATGACCACCGCGGCAATCGCGAGCAGCGCCCAGGGCAGGTTGGCGCTGCGCAGACGCACGCCGGGGGCAGGAGCCGCAGCGCGCTCGCCGGAGGGGCCCGGCGATTCGATTGCGCCGGGCCGCACCAAAGCATCGGCGAAGACCGCAGCGGAGGAGAACCGGTCGGCGGGGAGCTTCTGAAGGGCCTTGTCGATGGCGGCCGCCACGTGCGCCGGGGCGCTGGGACGGGCAGCCGTCACCAGCGGCGCCTTCTCCGTGATCACCTTCGCCACGATCGCCTGGGCAGTGGAGCCCGTGTACGGCGGGTCGCCCACCAGCATCTCGTACAGCATGGCGCCCAACGAGTACACATCGCTCCGGGCGTCCAGCTCCCGGTCGCCCATCGCCTGCTCGGGGCTCATGTAGTGCGGCGTCCCGATGGAGAGCCCGGTCTCCGTGAGGCGCTCGCCGCCCGCATGGCTCACCGCAAGTGCGATCCCGAAATCCGCCACCTGCGCCTGCCCGTCGTGCAGCAGGATGTTCTCGGGCTTGATGTCCCGATGGATCACATCGTGGCGATGTGCGTAATCCAGCGCCGCGGCGACGCTCCGCGTGAGCCCCACGGCCTCATCGATCGAGAACTGCTTCTCGCGGTCCAGCTTCTCCCGCAGGGTCTCCCCCTCCACGTACGGCATCACGTAGTAGAGGAACGAGTCGGCCTCACCGGAGTCGTGCAGCGGGAGGATGTGGGGGTGCTGCAGGTTGGCCGTGACCTCGATCTCCTTGAGGAACCGCTGGGCCCCGATCACGGCGGCCAGCTCGGGCCGCAGCACTTTGAGCGCGACGGGACGGTTGTGCTTCACGTCCCGCGCCATGTACACGGTAGCCATCCCGCCGGCCCCGAGCTCCCGCTCGATTGCGTAGCGACCGGCCAGGGCCGTTCTCAGCTGTTCGGTCTGCTCAGCCATGGTGAGGTGGCAGGTATTCCCATCGGCGGCTGGATTCCGGCGGGCGTCACTGCTGCATCCTTCGCTTCAGGTCCTCTAGGAAGTTCTCCACCCGCACGAGCTGTACGTCCCCGCTTCCGTGCGGCGGGTAGAGCATCAGGAACCTCTGATCGTCGGGGCTGACTGCATACAGGTGACGCACAAATCCCAACTCCGCGATTGTCTGGAACAGCGTGCGCGTCTCACCCACCACGAACGTCGGGCTCGTCTGCACCTCCACCGCGTACAGGTCCGGCGCGCTCGACCCACGGAAGAACAGCTCCCGCCCGCTGTGCGCCCAGCGTGGCGACCACCCGCCGTTCGTGGACACCTGCCACCGTGCACCGTCCACGTCGGGGAAGGGTCGGACATACACCTCGGGGCGTCCCGACTCGTTGGAGACGTACGCCAGCCACCGCCCGTCCGGCGAGAGCGTCGGAGTCACCTCCATGTACTCCGCCCCCAAGAGCGGTGCCGGGGCGGTGTCCGCGCCGATGCGGAACGCGGCAATGTCCCCCCTGCCAGCTGCGGCATAGGCGGTCCGCAGCACCAGCCGGCTCCCGTCGGGCGAAGGCAGCACCTCGCCGATGGCCCGATCGGCCTGGACCACCAGCTCCGCGGAGCCCGTGCCATCCGCCCGCTTCACATACACGGCGTAGGTCCCCTCCCGATTTGACAGAAACAGCACCGAGCGGCCATCCAGTGTCCACGCAGGTCGGTAGTTCGTCGATTCCCCGAAGGTGAGCCGCGTGAGCGGCCCGTCGGGGAGCTGCTTCACCCAGATGTCCGCACTCTCCTCGTCGCCCCTGCGCGCGCTGACGGCCAGCCGGGTGCCGTCCGGGGATAGCGCCAGCGAGTTCACGGCCAGGTCGTCGCTCCAATCCGGGTCCACCGGCTGCACTGTGCCGTCCCGCTCGACCCACACGACCTCCGAGGTGCCGGCGGGCGGCCCCACCAGGTAGAGCAGCGTCCCGGTCTCGGACAGGGTCAGGTCCACCGCCCCGAAGCCACCGGCGACGCGGATCCCCTCGACCAGCGTCACAGGCAAACCGCTCAGGGCTAGCTTCCCCGGATCGAACGGGGCAGCGAGCAGGGTGCCTTCTGCCGTCACATGTAGCAGGTGTCCCGAGGAGGTGTACCGCGCGAACACCGCCCGTACCACCGTCTGCCGTCTTCCGCTCTCGATGTCGGCGGCCACGATGTCGAAGCTCGCGGGGCCGTCACCCGCATGCCGCATCCGGTAGATCACGGTCCGGCCGTCGGGCAGGGCCTGTGGCCATGCCACTCCAACCTCCCGCTCGGCCGAATCGAGAGCGATCACGCCCTCACGCTGACCTCCCGTGGCCCTGATGCGCTGCAGGCCACCCGGATCGGCGTCGAAGTAGATGTAGCCGTCCGGGCCCCACGAGGCGCCGCTCACTCCGAGCAGAGTATCGGTCAACGTCAGTGGAAGGCCGCCACTGAGCGGGACCACCTTCAAGCTCCGCGGTTGCTCAGTGAAGAACCCTACCTGGCGGCCGTCGGCCGAGAAGAACGGGTTGTATGCACCCTCGGTACCCGCCAACGGCCGGGCAATCAGCTCGTCTCGGGCCCGCACCCAGAGCCGGGGTGCCTCATCCTGCCCGCCCCCCACGTAGACCAACTGTGTCCCGTCCGGGGAGAGGGCGATGTGCTGGTTGGGGGTCGCGCCATCGAGCGCCTGGTCTTCCGGCAGCGCGATGGCGAACCGGGTGACCGGACGTGGCACCGGGCGCAGCCAGCCCCAGGCGGCGGCTGCGATCGCCAAACCGGCTATTGCGACGGTGGCGATGCTCGTGGGGCTCCGGGATCCGCGGGTCCGCCCCGCGGTAGCGTCGGCCCGCACGCCCGGCGTCACCGTCATCAGCAGTGCAGCACCGGGGCTCACAAGCGCCTCGGCGAACTGTGCCGCCGAGGAGAAGCGATCGGCCGGCAGCTTCTGCAGCGACTTGTCGATGCTCGCAGCCACGTGCGGCGGCGTCGTGGGCCGTGCCGCCGTCACCAGCGCCGGCTTCTCCGTGATCACCTTCGCCACGATCGCCTGGGCCGTGGGGCCGGTGTACGGCGGCTCGCCCACCAGCATCTCGTACAGCATCGCACCCAGCGAATACACGTCACTGCGAGCGTCCAGCTCCCGGTCGCCCATCGCCTGCTCGGGGCTCATGTAGTGCGGCGTCCCCACCGAGAGCCCTGTCTCAGTGAGCCTCGTACCGCCTGCGTGGCTCACAGCCAGAGCGATCCCGAAGTCGGCCACCATGGGCTGTCCATCGTGCAGCAGGATGTTCTCGGGCTTGATGTCGCGGTGTACTACGTCGTGGCGGTGGGCGTAGTCGAGGGCGGCGGCCACGTTGCAGCTGATCTCGACTGCTTCCTCGATACCCAGCTGCTTCTCCCGATCGAGCTTGTTCCTGAGCGTCTCACCCTCCACGTACGGCATCACGTAGTAGAGGAACGTGTCAGCCTCTCCGGAGTCGTGCAGCGGCAGGATGTGGGGATGCTGCAGGTTGGCCGTGACCTTGATCTCAGCCAGGAACCGCTCGGCCCCAATCACTGCCGCCAACTCGGGGCGCAATACCTTGAGCGCCACCTTGCGGTCGTGCTTGATGTCGTTGGCCAGGTACACAACGGCCATCCCGCCGGCCCCGAGCTCGCGCTCGATCACGTAGCGGTCGGCCAGAGCCGTCTTCAGCTGTTCGGTCTGCTCAGTCATGGGAGGTGCGAGGTCTTCCTCTCTATTGTGCGTACCCTACGCCAGTGGCACTGTCTTGCGGTACATGCAGAACATGCAGGTCGCGTCACCGCAGTGTGTAGTCATCCAGTAGTTGCACACCGGGCAGAAGTGCGCCCAGTGGCCCAGGCTGAAGACCGATGGCTCGCTGCACGTATTGCAGGATTCCTCATGGGCCACGTAACCCGACATGATCCGGCCGTTGATGGTGACGGTGGCGTCGTTGTCGTTCTCGGTCATGTGGGGCTGTGGCATGCGTCAGCTCCGCCGAAAGGCACTTTCAAGTCCACCACCCTCACTCTCCCACCTTCTCCTTCAACTCCTCAAACCAGTTGAACACGAGCACCATGTCGCCGCCCACCCCCACGCCCATCCTGATCGTATAGAACGACTGGTCGTCCGCTGACACGGCGTAGTAGGGATGGTACTGGGCGTTGGCCTTGTAATCCTGGGTGGAGAACAGCGTCTCCGAGTCCTCCACTATGAAGGTCGTCCCGCCCGACACCGCGACCGCCGTGAGCTCGTTGCTCCCATCCACGTAGAACAGTTCATCGCCGCTGTGGGCCCACAGGGGAAAAGCCCCACCGTTTGATGAGACCTGCCACTTCGCGTCGCCGACATTCGGGAACGGGCGCACGTATACCTCGGGAGCTCCCGTCTCCTCCGAGACGTAAGCCAACCAACGGCCGTCCGGAGAGAGCGCGGGACTGTACTCCTCGAACTGTGTCGTCAAGAGACCAACGGGCACACTGTCCCGGCCGGGACGGATCGCCATGATGTCGCGCTGTCCGGCGTCGCCGCCCTCGCGGAACACCAGCCACTCGCCGTCGCGGGACCACGTCGCCTGCTCGATGCCGCGCTCACGGTGCAGCACCAGCTCATCCTGCGCGCTCCCGTCGGCACGCCGCCGGTAGAGATCCCACAGGCCGTCACGATCCGACACGTAGTAGACGAAGATCCCATCCGGCGTCCATGCGGGGCGGTAGTTCAGGTTGCCCTCGAACGAGAGCTTGGCGAGCGGGCCGCGCGGCAGCTCCTTCACCCACATGTGCTGCCCATCGCTGCCTTCGACCGAGACCGCGAGCCGAGTGCCGTCGGGCGACAGCTCCAGCGATCCGAAGGTGCCGGTCCAATCCGAATCGACGGTTTCCTCTTCGCCGTCGCGGGACACGCGCACGATCTGATCGGGTGCCACGTTCGCTCCGCTGACGTAGAGCAGCGTCCCGGACTCCGATATCGCCATGTCCACGGCGCCCCACTGCTTCACTGAGATGTCCTCGAGAAGCGGCACTGCGGGACCGGTGACCTCGAGCCGGTCCTGGTCGAAGGGAGCGGCCAACAGCACACCGTCGGACCGCACGAACACGAGGTGTCCGGATAGCGTGTAGCGGGCGTACAGGCCCCGCATGAGAGTGCGATGAACGCCCGATCCCAGATCCAGCACGGCGATGTCGTACTCGCCCGTCGCAGCCGGAGCGCCGTGGCCCACGGTGAAGATGACACCCCTGCCGTTCGGTAGCGCGTCGGGCCAGTGATGTATCGCCTCCCGCTGCGTGCTGTCTCGAGTCGAAACCACCTCGACGGCGCCACCCGTCACCGGTATCCTGCTAAGGCCCCAGACGTTATTGGTGAAGTAGATCATGCCGTCGGCGCCCCAGTCTCCCCCGAACCACTGCGCGGAGTCGTGGAGAGCTATCGGCGGCTCGCCCGTGAGCGATACCACGTTCAGGGTCGCCAGGCCGCTCCCCGTCATGAACGCCAGCTTCGTCCCGTCCGGCGAGAAGCTCCAGTTGTACCCGTTGTCCGTCCCGGGGATCGGCTCCGCAATCAAGCGGTTTAGGGGGCGGCTCCACAGCTGCCAGACGCCCGCCTGGGCGGACGGCCCCATGTAGACGATGCGGGAGCCGTCCGGCGAGAGGGTGGCGGTGGGTCCCCAGATGTACGAGGCGCGACGCTGGTCCTCCGGGAACACCACGTTCAATCGGGCGACCGGTCCGGTCTCGGTGGTGGTCCGCAACCAGCCCCACAGCGCTGCCACGAGCAGCACGGCGCTCAAGGTGGCGAGGCCGATCGTCATGACGCTCAAGCGTGGCCGCCCACCACCCGCTATCGCAGCGGGTGTGGCCGCCGTCGCTATGCTGAACGACGGGTTGGCCAGCGCAGCCGCAAAGTCAGCCGCACTGGAGAACCGGTCCGCCGGCAGCTTCTGCAGTGACTTGTCGATGCTCGCCGCCACATGCGGCGGCGCCGTGGGACGTGTCGCCGTCACCGGTGGCGCCTTCTCCGTGATCACCTTCGCCACGATCGCCTGAGCTGTGGGACCGGTATACGGAGGCTCGCCGGTGAGCATCTCGTACAGCATCGCCCCCAGCGAGTACACGTCGCTCCGGGCATCCAGCTCCCTGTCCCCCATAGCCTGCTCGGGACTCATGTAGTGGGGGGTGCCCACTGAGAGGCCCGTCTCCGTCAGCCGCGCTCCACCAGCATGGCTCACAGCCAAGGCGATCCCGAAGTCCGCCACCATCGGCTGGCCGTCGTGCATCAGGATGTTCTCGGGCTTGATGTCCCGGTGCACCACCTCGTGACGGTGGGCGTAGTCCAGGGCAGCGGCCACTGAGCGGGTGATCTCCACCGCCTCGTCCACCGCCAGCTGCTTCTCATGCTGGATCTTGTCCCGCAGGGTCTCGCCCTCTACGTAGGGCATGACGTAGTAGAGGAACGAGTCGGCCTCACCGGAGTCGTGTAGCGGCAGGATGTGGGGGTGCTGCAGGTTGGCCGTCACCTTGATCTCGGCCAGAAAGCGCTCGGCCCCGATCACG
>JBDHDE010000083.1:0-10141 GCA_039591655.1 Gemmatimonadota bacterium | reverse complement strand
GAGAGCCGTGACCACCGCCATCAACAGCTTTCTGGTCAGTCTGCTGCAGGCCGTGGCCATCGTCGTGGTGGTGCTGCTCCTCTTCATGGGGCTCAGGTCGGGGCTGCTGATCGGGTTCATTCTCTTCCTCACCATTGCGGGCTCGTTCATCATCATGCCGCGCATGGGCGTGATGCTGGAGCGCATCTCCCTCGGTGCGCTGATCATCGCGCTCGGGATGCTCGTGGACAACGCCATCGTGGTGGTGGACGGGATGCTGGTGAAGCTGCAACAGGGAGTGGACAAGGTCCGCGCGGCGGTCGACACGGTACAGCAGACGGCCTGGCCGCTGCTCGGGGCGACGATCATCGCGGTGCTCGCCTTCGCGGCGATCGGCACGTCACAGGACGCGACGGGTGAGTACACGCGCTCGCTATACACGGTGATCCTGATCTCGCTGCTCCTGAGCTGGGTGACTGCAGTCACGGTCACACCGCTGCTGGGGATCATGGTGCTCAAGCCGAAGCTGCCGAAGCCCGGCGAGACGGCTCCAGACCCGTACGGCGGTGCCTTCTACAGGAAGTTCCGCGGGCTCCTGAGTGGCGCCATTCGATACCGCGCGATCACGCTGGGCGTGGTCGTGGCGGTGTTCGTGCTTTCGATTGTCGGTTTTGGCAGGGTCGAGCAGAGCTTCTTCCCGAACTCCACGCGCCCCCAGTTTATGATCGACTTCTGGCTGCCCCAGGGGACCCAGATCGCGATCACCGAGAACCGCGCGGCCGAGGTGGAGCAGTGGCTCATGGAGCAGGAAAGCGTCACGAACGTTTCCTCCGTGATCGGAGCAGGCGCCATGCGCTTCCTGCTGACTTACGTGCCGGAAAAGGAGAATCCGGCGTACGCTCAGTTCCTGGTGGATGTGGACGACTTCCGCGAGATCGACCGCATGATGCTGCAGTTTCAGCGGGAGCTCGAGGAGTCGCACCCTGGGGCGATGGTGCAGACCCGGAAGTTCATTCTGGGTCCGGGAGATCCCGGCAAGATCCAGGCGCGCTTCTTCGGGCCCGACCCGGACGTGCTGCGCAGCCTCGCTTCCGAGGCGGAGGCGATCTTCCGGGCGGAGCCCAACCTGTACGGGATCAAGACCGACTGGCGCGAGCGTGTGAAGGTCGTTCGGCCGGTCGTCGCGGAGGAGCAGGCCAACCTCGCGGGCATCACGCGCACCGACATCGCCACCGCGTTGCTCGAGAGCTTCGAGGGCGCCACGTTCGGCGTGTACCGTGAACGGGACGAGCTGCTCCCGATTGTGGCGCGTGCACCGGCGCCACAGCGCATTGACGTCACCAACATCCGCAACATCCAGATATTCAGTCCCGCTGCGGGCCGGTCCATCCCGCTGCGCCAGGTGGTGTCGGACTTCGAGACCACCTTCGAGGACGAGATCATCGTCCGCATGAACCGCATACGCGCGATCAAGACTCTCGCCGACCCGCGGGTGGGCGAGGCGCCGCCTATGCTCGCCAGGGTGCGGCCGCTGGTCGAGGCAATCGAGCTGCCGGAGGGGTATACGCTGGAGTGGTGGGGCGAGTACAGGGACAGCCGCAGGGCGCAAGCGTCCCTGGCCGCATCGTTCCCGGTCTTCGTGCTGCTCATGGTGCTCATCACCGTGGCACTGTTCAACTCGCTGAAGCAGACCGCCGTCGTCTGGCTCGTAGTGCCACTCGCACTCATCGGCGTCACGCTGGGGCTGCTCTCCACCTCACAGCCGTTCGGCTTCATGGCGCTGCTCGGCTTCATGAGCCTGTCTCGGCATGCTCCCCCTCGTGCCCGACGCGTTCTTCGTGTCGATGGCCGTGACCGTCATGTTCGGGTTGGGAGTGGCCACTGTGCTTACTATGGTGGTGGTGCCCACACTGTACGCTCTGTTCTACCGCGCGAGAGCCACCTGACACCGGGCGGCCCGCCAGGAGGCTCGTTGGGAAGCGCACGCCACAAGCAGGCCAAAGAGGAAGCGCGGCCGCGCGGCCTCGATTTCATCCGGTCGATGGTCGAGGAGGACAACCGCACGGGCAAATACGGCGGCCGCGTAGCCACCCGGTTCCCGCCCGAGCCCAACGGCTATCCCCACATCGGGCACGCCAAGGCCTGCAGCGTGAGCTTCGGCCTCGCGCTGGAGTACGGCGGCACCTGCAACCTGCGGTTCGACGATACCAACCCCGAAGGCGAGGACATGAAGTACGTCGAGGCCTTCGAACGGGATATCCGGTGGCTCGGTTTCGACTGGGACGACCGGATGTATTTCGCCTCGGACTATTTCGAGCAGCTGTACGAGTGGGCCGAGCTGGTGATCGAGAAGGGACTGGCCTACGTGGACAGCCTCTCCGAGGAGGAGATTCGGGAGTACCGCGGCACGGTCACCGAGCCGGGGCGCCACAGTCCCTACCGCGACCGCTCAGTGGAGGAGAACCTGGACCTCTTCCGGCGCATGAAGGCGGGGGAGTTCGAGGACGGGGCGCATGTGCTGCGCGGCAAGATCGACATGGCACACCCCAATATGCTGATGCGCGATCCGGTGCTGTATCGCATCCGCCACGCGGCCCACTACCGGCGGGGCGACGGGTGGTGCCTGTACCCGCTGTACGACTACACCCACTGCCTGTCGGATGCGATCGAGGACATCACTCACTCCCTTTGCAGCATCGAGTTCAAGGACAACAACGAGCTGTACGAGTGGGTGCTCGACGCGGTGGGCATCGAGAAGCCGCGCACCTATCAGACCGAGTTCGCACGGCTGAAACTCGACCACACGGTGATGTCCAAGCGGAAGCTCATCCGACTCGTGGAGGAGGGAGTCGTCTCGGGGTGGGACGATCCCCGTATGCCCACGATCGCCGGGATGCGGCGCCGCGGCATCAGGCCGGAGGCAATCCGCAAGTTCTGCGACATGGTGGGCGTGGCAAAGACCGACAGTCGGGTCGACCTTGAGAAGCTGGAGTTCGCCATCCGCGACGACCTGAACCCCGAGGTGCCGCGAGTGCTGTGCGTGCTACGTCCCCTCAAGGTGGTGATCACCAACTGCCCCGAGGGGCAGGTCGAGGAGCTGGAGGCGCCCTACTATCCGCGGGACGTTCCCAAGGAGGGCTCGCGCACGCTGCCGTTCTCGCGCGAGCTCTACATCGAGCGCGACGACTTCATGGACGATCCGCCGAAGAAGTTCTTTCGGCTCGCGCCGGGGCGGGAGGTGCGGCTGCGCTACGCGTACATCATCAAGTGCCAAGAGGTGATCAAGGACCCCAAGTCGGGGGAGATCACCGAGCTGCGCTGCACCTACGACCCCGAGACGCGGAGCGGCACCCCCGACGGCCGCAAGGTGAAAGGAACCATCCACTGGGTCTCGGCCGAGCACTCGCTGCCGTGCGAGGTGCGGCTGTATGACCGCCTGTTCCTCAAGGCCAACCCTGACGGTGTCGAGGAAGGGAAGGACTTCAAGGACTACCTGAACCCCGAGTCGCTGGTCTCGCTGACCGAGGCCCGCATCGAGCGCGGCGTGGGCGACGACCCTTGCGGCACCCGCTACCAGTTCGAGCGCCAGGGCTACTTCATCAGCGACGTCGAGGAGTCGAAGCCGGGCGGCCTGGTCTACAACCGCACGGTGACTTTGCGAGACACCTGGGCGAAGATCGCGGCCAAGGCGGCCGCTGCGAAGTAGCGTTCAGCTGGCTCGGGCGAGTCCCAGGGCGTCGTCCAGCGTTCGTAGCACGTCGTGGGGGGCGAAGGGCTTCCGCAACGCGTACTGGGCGCCCAGCCTGGAGGCAACGAGCAAGGGATCGCCCGCCGCGTAGCGCGGTCGCCCGCCGATGGCGACCATGGTGGCTTTGGGGAACTCCTTGCGACACTGCCGCAGGAACGCGACGGCTCCGGTTCCCGGTGTGACATCCACGAAGATCACGTCGGCGGGGTTGTGCCGGCAGGAGCGGAGAGCGGCGTTGGCGTCGGGCAGCGCCACCACTTCGTGTCCCGCGATGCCCAGGATCGTCCTGAGCACCTCGCGGGCCCGCTCATCCTCGTCCACTACCAGGATGCGGGCGACGCTGTAATCGGCGAGGGAGACGCTGCGGCGACACGAGGTGCAGCGGACCGTGCGAATCGTGCTTCCCTCTCGGGCGATGGGGCTGCCCATGGCGAGCAGGCCATCGCAGCGGGGGCACAGGAAGGGGAGCCGGTGAGTCGTGAGGAGCTTCCGGATGAGGGCCACCTCCTCCCGGGTGTAGGCCGACGGGCTGGGCTCGCGGCGGTCTGCGACCCTGCGGTCGAAGCGGCGACGGCGCCGGCCCGCGCGGCGTAGCGTGATGCGGCGCTCGCTGCCGCTGCGTCGCTCCTGCGCCACAGTCGTGGGTTCGGTCCGTTGGCGCGGGTCCTCACCCGAGCGCCGGGCTGAGGCGGTACGGCGTACCAGTTCCTGGCGTCGCTCAGCTTGGCGTTGCTCGTCCTCTGACGTCTCAGGCATCGACTCCCCTCACCTTACTTGACCCTCACGTACACGTCGGCGGCCAGGCTGCTGAGCACCGGCCCCGCCGCAGTGTGTCGCCCTGCAATGCTCGATACGTAGACCGCCACCAGGGCCCGGTCGTCTTCCGCGACGATGTGCAGGGAATCCCGCGGGATGCCCCTCTCGCCGCCCGTCTGCCGGTGGGCCGCCGCCCGGTCGATTGCCGCCTCGAGGGGAATCGCCAGGGCGACTCCGTCCTCGTGGATGAGTCGGAGCGAAACTTCCACCGAGTCGCACGCCAGCCGCTTCTCACCCACCACGGCGGTGGAATCGAACAAATCGCGGTCCACCCGCAGTACATAATGGTATCCCGCGATCGCCACCGCTTCCAGGGACGCTGCTGCGAAGTAATCGAACCGTTCTTCGGTACCACGCTGCCAGCGGTCCACGTACGCCAGGCCGAGCTGCGCCACTACGGCCCGGGCCTGCCCGTCCACCCTGTCATATGCAGAACCCGTGCCGTCGTCGGTGGTATCGGCGGCGGCCACCAGTTCCTCACCGAACCAGGGGCTGATGGCTCTTGGGCCGTGGGCTTCGAGTAGGTACCGCACCACGGCGCTGATCTCGCGCCGGTCCAGGTACGGGACATCCCCCTCCGCCGGCCGGACGGCTCCTTCCTCCAGCAGGTCATTCCGGGTGAGGAGCTCCTCGAGGCGGCCTGTCTGGCTCCGCCGGGAGACCGCGTAGGCCGACCAGGGGCCAATCAACGTGGCGAGGCCCACCACGCAGAGGGACGCCGGGATCACGATGATCTTGCGGGAGCCCCGCAGCGTGTAGTACACGGCGATGCCTGCGAGCCAGATGGAGAGGATCGCTAGGAAATACCGTCGTTCGGTGACGCCGTACTGATCCACCCGCTGCCAGATGGCGAGCCACAACATCACGATGGACGGAAACAGCACGATGTAGAACCAGCGGGCGTACTGACCGATCCAGCGGTTCTCCTCCCGCTCCCGCACCGGGTACACCAGGAGCAGGGCGAGTATGCCGGCCGCGGCGACGCCGGAGACAAGCCACCCAATCCACCCGCTGGGCCACACCCAAGTGATGATCACGCGAACCAGGTAGATGGAGAGGATAGCTAGGTAGACTGTCACTATTGGGACCAGGATGTACTGCGAGAAGACCTTGAGCACCGCGGGGTAGTCGCCGCGACCCTCCAACGCCGGCAGATCCCGGGGAACACCGCCCAGGAAGTACCATGTATTGAACAGGTAGAACACGAGCACCATGGTTTCCGGGTAGCGCTCCACCGGAACGTCGATGCCCAGCAGCATCTCTATCGCACGCAGCGCCACGGCTAACCCACCCCACAGCACCCAGGAGAAGAGCAGGGCGGTGAGAATCCTGAGGAACAGGCTCTTGTTGTAGTGCCAGAAGCCGTTCGGCTCATCGACGCCGGCGTAAGGGAGGACGGCCACGAGCAGGTGGAGCGCCACGGCGAGGTGGAAGAACCGCATCCACCCACTGGCCTCGGGCCACCGGGACCACAGGAAGAAGAACAGTAGCAGGACGAGGACTCCCCCGATCTCGGCGGCGGCGCGTGGTGCACCCCGCCAGGCCCGGCGCTCCGCGAGTAGCGCCAGCGCCACGAACAGCGGGATGCCCAGGGCGGCCGAGCTCGCCAGACGCAGGTAGAGGAACTGGTCCGGGTACTCGATGCCGAGGATCCACCCCACCGCTGCCACCGCGGCCGCACCGAGCACGAAGGGGAATCGCTGGAGAGTGCTCCAGGCGGACGTTGTCAGGAGCTTGAGGGACTGCAGCTGCATCACGAGGCCCCTCCCGGGACCGATAGTCGCGCGAGGTAGTGCGCCGCCCTCCAGTGGGCGGGCGTCCTAAAACCCCGCCCGCAGGCGCAGCGTCACCAGCCGCCCGATCGGCGCGGCCCCAACGAACTCCTGGTGCTCGTTGTCGAGCACGTTGCGGGCGCTGAGCACCACCAGCAAATCGTAGTGCCACGGCAGCCGATAGCCGATGGCAACGTCCCACACGCCATAGCCGGGCACCTCGCCGGCGTACACCCCGGAGCGCACGGGGAATCGCTCCACGCCCCGCCACCGCACTTGGGCGTTGAGCCCGATCACGTCGTCGCGGAACAGCAGCGCGGCGGACCCCTTGCTCGTCGGTGCATTGAGCAGGAGCGTGTCGGGCCGGCCCACCACGTTCACTACGGCGAACCTATTGCGGCTCACCCAGGAGTAGGTCCCCCGCAGCGCGAAGTATCGCGACAGGAAAGCGGTGAGGTCCAGGTCGGCGCCCCACAGCGTGATCTTCCCGAAGTTGCGGTACGTGACGATGATGTCCCAGGGGTCGAGGGCCTGCTGGGGCACCACCGTTCCCACCGGCAGCTCCGCCATCACGGCTGCGATGCCCAGCGCCTGATCGGGCGGCAGGAAGTTCGCGAGGTATTGGGCCAGCGTCGTGACGTCGTAGAACGCGTTCGGGGTCTCGACCTGCTCCGCGCTGATGAAGTCGTTCTTCCAGGTGTAGTACACGTCCGCGGCCAGGCTCAGCCGTTCGGCGATCACGCCCCGGTAGCCGAGCTCGAGCGTGTTGGTGATGGTGGGGCGGAGCGCCGGGATGTCGGCCACGTCGCTCACCGGATCGTAACTTCCCGAGGCGATGTCGAGGCGCTTCAGCTCGGTCTCCACTTCTGCGCTGGTCGGCGCCGGGATGGCCGACAGGTCGATGCCGAAGTTGGCCAGCGAATCGACCACGGAGCTCCACAGCTGCGTGGCATCCACTGCGATGTAGTCGGTCGGCTGGCCGACGCTCGCCGGCGTGAACGGCGACCGCATGCACAGCCCGCTGCTACACGAGCGATCGAAGGTGTACCCGGTCTCGGGCACGCCCTGCAGCCGGACCGCGTAGGGGAGCGTCGCCCCCGCGAACGGCGGCGGGGCGTCTCCGGGCACCCTCAGGGAATCACCGAACAGGTCGAGGGACAGGTTGTTGGTGTTGGGAGTGCTGAACGCCCGGTTGTAGGTGAACCGCAGGGCGTGCGACGGTGCTGGCCGGAACACCAGCGCGGCGCGCGGCGACAGGACCAAGTTCTCGATGCGGTTGTGGTAGTCCAGGCGCAGCGCCGCCACCAGGTCGAGTTGGCGGTGCAGCACGGTCTCGCTGTGCAGGTACGCGCCCGCCTCGTTGATGGTGTCATCGTCCTCATTGCGGCCGGTGATGGTGCTGTCGGTACGCGGGATCGTGCTCTGCAGGTCCAGCCCGTAGGTGAGGATGAGGCGGCGGCCGGCCGTCGCGGCGTGCTGCACCTGGCCCACCAGCATCAGGGACCGGTCCGCCACCGTGTTGCCGTTGCGCAATAGGTATGTGTCGCCCGCGTTGTTGATGTTGACGAACGCCTGGGTGAACAGCCGGCCGTGGCTCAGCCGTGTCTGCAGGTAGTAGTACTTCCACTTGTTTACCTGAGCCGCACCCAGCGGGGTGAGTGCCACGTTGCTCAGCGCGTCGCTCGCGCCGAGCGACGTGATCCACGACGTGCCGTCGGATGGGCGCCACTCGAACTGCAGCTCGCCCGCCAGGTGCTGGACGTCGGGGTCGCGGGCCCCGATGAGGAGCGTGTCGGAATCGGCGCCACCGGCGATGGCGTCCTGCCGGCTCTGCAGCTCCGTTGAGTCGACGTATACCCAGTCGGTGCCGCGCAGGTACTGCGCCGAGACCTTGAGGCCGAAGCGGCGTCCCAGCCTCGAAGCGTGCCGCAGGGTGCCCTGGAACAGCGACTGGCTGCCGCCGGTGAGGCTCACCACCGTCCCGGGCGCGTCCATCGGCCGGTGCGAGATCAGATGGTAGGCCCCGTTTGCGCTGTTGGGGCCGTACAGCGCTGAGCCCGGTCCCCGCACCACCTCCATGCGGGCCAAGTCGTCGCCGGCCAGCGGGATGAAGTTGAAGACGTTGATCCGCAGGGAAGGCACCGCGGCGTACCGGTAGTCCGTGAGGACGAGCAGGGCGCCCGAGGCCACGTTGTTGAATCCCCGGACCACCACCTCGTGCGTGTTGAGGCCGGTCTGCGCATAGTCCACGGCTGCGACACCGGCGGTGTAGTCCACCGCGGTGAGCTCGGTGCGCTCCTCCATCTCCCGGCGCTCGATCACGGAGACCGAGGCGGGGGCGTCCAGCACCTTCTGCTCGGTGCGGGATGCGGAGACCACCACGGGGTTGAGGGCGATGGCGAGGGGAGCCATCCGCACCGCCAGGGTGCGCGATTCGCCGGTTCCCAGCGTCACGTCCTCGACGCGGAGCTGGCGGTAGTCGATGCGCGTGAAGAGCAGGGTGTAGCTGTTGGCGTCGAGGCCCGCGAGACTGAAACGGCCCGAGTCATCGGTCGTGGCCCGCGCGACCTGCGCACCGTTCGCCATGAGATCCACCCGCACGCCATCGACGGGTGCGCCCGTCAAGGAGTCCGTGACGGTGCCGGTGAGCGTGGCCTGCTGGGCGGTGGCAGCGGGAGGGAGCCCGGCTGAGACGAGGCAGAGGAGCGTGTGGAGCGCCAGCCGTCGTCGAGCCGGCATGGTGCTAGCCCGGCGAGACGGGCTCGGGTACCCCTTCGAGCTCCTCGAGCCACTGCACCACGGAGTCCCGCAGCGCGGCGCGGTCGCCGCTGGCCTCCCGCAGGGCGTCGCGCAGCGCCCGGTAGACGCGCCGCGCGGCGATGACGTCGCCCGTGGCGATGAGGGCTTCGCCCCGGAGCGGCCACACCTCGGGCCAGGCTACCTGGTCGACGAATCCCGCCATGCGCTGGAAGCTCGCCGTCGCGGCGAGCACCTCGTCGTGGTCACCCAGGGAAGCTGCGACCCGGGCGCGGTCCAGATGCAGCGGCCAGAGAGAGCCCACGAGCCCGAAAATGACATCCTCCAGGCTGTAGCGTCGTGTGGCGGCGTGCCAGGTTTCCAAGGCCCCGGCCGTGTCGCCGGCCGCAAGCGCGTCCAGCGCGGCGAGATCGTCACGCAGGCTCATTTCCAGCGGCGTGGGTGCCGGCGCGGCCTCCATGCGGCTCCGGAGCCGCTGAGTCGCCTCGGCAGCGGCGCCCGGGTCTCGCCCCCGATACCACCGCGCGGCCAGCCACAGGGATACCGGATCGTCGGACGGGTCCTGCAGCAGGCGGGCCGCGGCGGCGGCTTGCGCGGCCGGGTCGCCGAGGACGGCCACACCGGTGGCGGCGCTGAGGACGATCCACCGATCGAGGTCGCCCCGCGGAACGCCGCGCCGGCGCCCCCGGTGCAGCAGGGTGTCCGCCGAGGCAATCTGACCGGTCCCCAGCAGCGCTGCCACGCGCATGCGGAATGCCACGCGTCGATCCGCCTCGGTCGTGGCCCGGTCCCACAGGCTGTTGATCGCGCGGTGGGCGGCCTCACGGTCGACCGAAGACTGCTCGAACTCGCCCGCCGCCAGCGCCAACATCTCCAGCACGATGGGAGGTCGCGTGGGGAACGAGCCCAGCGCGCTGAGCCGCTCCCCGGGACTGGCGTAGAGCAGCGTGTCCACCAGGCGTATGAGCTCCGCCCAATCCGAGGTGCTGTCGATCTGGAGGTACTGGTCCATGTAGCGGCGGCCCAGCTGCTCGTGCTCCTCGAGAATGGCGATCCTGGCGAGTTGGGC
>JBDHDE010000082.1:0-9321 GCA_039591655.1 Gemmatimonadota bacterium | reverse complement strand
GTGAGCCGTAAAGTGCGCAAGACCCTCAATATCGACGCGGACAAGCTGCGCCGCGCCAAAGAGTACCTCGGCCTCGATACCGAGACCGAGGTCATCGACCATCTGCTCGACCGCGTCGAATACGAGCGGCGGCTCGACGATCTGGTGGCAAAGGCGTCCTCTAGCTGGCGGCGCTTTCGCTCACCACTGGTCCGGCGGGGAGTCCGGTGAACGTCGTCCCCGACACGAATGTCTGGATCCGTTGGTTCCGCGAGCGGACTTTGCCCGAGCCAGAAGCGGACGAGCCGCGTCCCCGTGTCCTGGTCGCCACCGTGGTTCTTCAGGAACTCTGGGCCGGCGTACAGGACGACGCACAGGCACGAGATCTCCGGCGGCTCTATCGGCTCGCCCGTGCCTCCCGGACCCTGCTCAACCCACCGGCCGCAGCCTGGGTTCTCTCGGGGCGGGCGCTGGGCGTGCTTCGCAGCCGGCGCCGTCTCGGGCCCCAACGCCTCCGCGCGCTCCGCAACGACGCGCTCGTCGCGGCCACGGCGTTTGTCGTCGATGCACGGGTGCTGACGGAAAACGAGAGGGACTTCGAGTTGTTGCGCGAGGCTCTGGCAGTCGCGGTGGGTAAGCTACGAGCCTGACCAGAGTCTCCCGATCCAAGATTTCTTCTTGGGCGGCGCAGGTTCCTGCTCCAGCGCCTCGGCGAACTCCTGCACCGTGGCGTACCGATCTTCTGGATCTCTCCCCAGGGCCTTCGTGACGGCGATTTCAAGGGACTCGGGCACAGCGGCCCGCACCACCCTGATGCTGCGAACCGGATCCACCGCCTTCCGCGCCAGGATGGCCTGCGGCGTCGCACCCATGTAGGGCGGCTCGCCGCCGAGCATCTCGTACAAGAGACAGCCGAGGCTGTACATATCCGTTCGGTGATCGATGTCCCGGTGGCCCAGTGCCTGTTCGGGACTCATGTAGGCTGGGGTCCCGACGGCGTACCCGGTCTTCGTGAGCTGGGTGCCACCGGCCTCCGAGACGGCACGGGCGATCCCGAAGTCGGCCACCACCGCATGGCCGGCCTCGAGCAGGATGTTTTCCGGCTTGATGTCCCGGTGAATGATGCCCTTCGAGTGGGCGTAGTGCAGGGCGTCGGCGATCTCACGGGTGATCCGCAGCGCCTCGTCGACGGGAAGCTGGTTCTCGCGCGTCATGCGGTCCCTCAGCGACTCCCCTTCCACGTAGGGCATGACGTAAAACAGCAGGCTGTCGGCTTCCCCGGAATCGATGAGGGTGAGGATGTTCGGGTGACTCAGCCGGGCCGAGATCTCGATCTCACGGAGGAACCGCTCGGCCCCGATGGATCCCGTGATCTCGGGTCGCAGGACCTTGATGGCCACCTGACGCCGATGCTTGATATCCTCCGCGAGGTAGACGAGGGCCATCCCGCCGCGACCGAGCTCTATCTGGACGTCGTAGCGGTCGGCCAACGCGTGCTTTACGCGGCCCAAGAGCTTGGTCAGGGACGGCTCCGGTCGGGTTTCGAGACTAAGGTATGGAACCAGGTCGGCGGAGGCCAGGTTGTGGCGCGGCGAACCGGCCGTCACTCCCGGCGCTCAGCCGTCGCGCTCAGCTTCTCCACCGCCTCCAGGGCTTCCTGACACCTGTCCACCGTGGCTTCCCGCCCGTCGATCGGGTCACCGTGGTAGGCCCTCAGCTTGCTGAACGGCAGCGGGAAGGCGTAGCGCACCGGCCGCCGGAGCCCAATGGTCGGCCGACCGCGCACGATGAGCGGCACCAGCCACCCGTCGGTGGCCCGGGCGATCTCCGGCAGCCCGGGCTTCACCCGATCGTAGGGCCCCCCGGCATCGCAGAACAGCCCGATGTTGCACCGGCGCTCCCGCACCATGTCGATGATCTGCTGTTTCGGCCGCACGGGTGAATCGCGGCGGTAGATCCAGAGGCGGAATCCCAGCCGCGCCGTGGCCCGCTGCAGCATGCGCGACAGGACACCGTCGTGCCCGATGCCGGTGGGAACCAGCTCGGGCGGCATGTCGCGAAACGCACACATGGTGAGCGGTTCGTAGGCGTGCCACGAGTAGAAGACCAGCGGCCTCGCGGTGTCCTCGTGGAGCCGCTCCAGGACGTCGAACGATGGAGTCCAGCGGATGTCGACGGTGCGCCAGCAAGGGTAGATCCAGGCGAGCAGCGCAGCGTTGGCAGCGAGCACCAGCGGCCGGTGCCACCAACGGTCGCTGAGCGCTTCCGAGGGCACCCTCGCGAACGAGATCCGGCCCCGTGGCCGTGCGCCGTCAGTCATGTGGTGTCAAAGAGAGAGGGACGCGCGCTACCACTGACTTACTCAGGCAGCTGGAGGTCGGAAAGCTACGGGGCGGTTGGCGGGGTGGCTAGGCGCGGGTGCGCTTCGTCTTGACGCGGCACAGGCGCACCTTCGCAGCCCATCTCCTAGCGAATCACTCCCCTTTGGTTCATTATATAGGCTGCACCACACGGACCGACGACGCCGACTCGGGGCGGCGTCGAGCCGCCCCTCACCCGCTGCTCCAGGAGGTCACGATGGTTGGTCTCATGTCCCTGTGGCTCCCGATCCTGCTCTCGGCTGTTTTCGTGTTCGTGGTGAGCTCCATCATCCACATGTTCCTGGGCTACCACAGCAACGACTTCGGCAAGGTTCCGTCCGAGGATCAGGTGATGGACGCCCTGCGACCGTTCAACATCCCACCCGGAGACTATGTCGTGCCGTGCGCGGGGAGCAGCAAGAACATGAAGTCGCCGGAGTTCGTCGAGAAGGTGAACAGAGGACCGGTCGCGTTCATCACGGTCTTCCCGACGGGAATGCCCAAGATGGGGGCGAGCCTGGCGCAGTGGTTCGTCTACTGCGCAGTCGTCAGCTTGTTCGCTGCCTACATCGCCAGCCGGGCGCTGGACCCGGGGGCCCACTACCTGGCGGTGTTCCGCTTCGTCGGTGCCGCGGCGTTTCTGGGCTACGCGGTGGCGCTGTGGCAGAACTCCATCTGGTACAAGCGCAAGTGGAGCACGACACTCAAGAGCACGTTCGATGGCCTGGTTTACGCGCTGTTCACGGCGGGGACGTTCGGATGGTTGTGGCCGAGTTGAGCCCGCCGCAAGCCGCAACTTGCACGGCGGGGTACGAAGACGCAGCATCAGTGAGGCACTGCTATCCCCCCCAACGGTTGGAGGAACCATGAGTCGCGCCCCTCATGTCCTGATCCCGTTTCTGCTGCTCGGCGCAATGCTGAGCGCGAGTCCCGCCGCGGCGCAGTCGGCCGAGGCGGTGCTGAAGACCATGTACGAGAAGTACGAGTCAGGGGTGGCGGGGATCGAGAATTACACGCTGGTGGAGGACATAGGCGGGCACGAGGTCGTGACCTACATGGAAAAGTCCATGGTGGACGGGCGTCCCGTCTTCCGCACGCCCACCGCTGCGGTGGGCGACCGGCGGGCGGGGGACATCTACGGGCGGCTCGACACCTACGCGGAGCGGGCCCGCCTCGAGGGTCGCGAGACGGTGGAAGAACGGGAATGCTACGTCGTCGTGTTCGACGATCTCGCCGACATCGCGCTGGAGGAGGGGATGGAGCCCGGGGGTGGGGACTTCCACCCCAGAACGGGCACATTGTACGTCGACACCGATGACTATGTGGTGCGGAAGATGATGCTGGAGGGTGAGTACGAGTATGAAGGCACCACCCACACCAGCACTATGATCGCGCTGCTCCGAGATTACCGCGACGTCGGCGGCCTGCTCTATCCCTTCCGCACGGTTATGACCGTGGAGGGCCTCCCAACGGCCGACATATCCGAGGAAGACCTCGAGCAAGCGCGACAGTCCATGCGGGAGCTCGAGGAGCAGATGAAGCAGATGTCGGACGAGCAGCGCGCGATGATGGAGCGCATGATGAAGCCGCAGATGGAACGGCTGGAGCAGATGCTCGAAGGGGGCAACCTCGAGTTCACCACGGTGGTCAGAGAGTTCAAGGTGAACGCGGGGCCGCCGGAGTAGGGTCCCACCTCAGCACGGTGCGACCTGAGTCACGTCGAGGTCGCGCCTACGGAATGACACGAGCCCCACGCCGCACACGGCGTGGGGCTCCTTGCTTACGGCGGGTCCGACGTCTAGTACAATCGCCCCTGGACATAGTCGTTCAGCATGCGGATCTCAAATTCCTTCGAGTCCACTTCGGAGTGGAGCTTATCCAGGTGTGCCTTGAGCACATCGCCGATGGAGATCATCCCGGCGAGCTCAGTACCATCGAGTACTGGAAGGTGCTTGATGCCTCTCTTGGTCATGACCCTCAAGGCGTACTCAAGTTGATCGTCCGGTAGACCGATGATCAGATCCTTATCGGTCGTCATCACGTCCCTAACCCGCGCCGGACACGGACCTTCTCCCTGTTCGGCAGGCTTCGCAAGACGGCTACAGTTCTCCCCGCACTCTCGCAGGATATCGCGCTCGGTAATGACTCCACAGATCGCGTTGCTGATGATCGCCGATGCTGTGGTTCCACCCCAAGAGAACCTGAGGTGGCTGTGGCTCGTAGTGGGATCGACGTCCGCGCTCTTGGCGCCCGAATCCGTGACGACCAGCGCACCGATCCGGTGCTCGTTCATCTTGCACATGGCCGCCTGAACGGTCTCATCGGCGTCGATCGTCACTACGTCGCTCTCAACCTCGAGGATGTCCCTGATGCGCATCTTTCTCCCCCTCCCCGAAATTAGAAACTAGGGTCGCACCCTCGGCCTCCGAATCCTCGACCGCCTGCCCACCCTCCACCTCGAGACATCGGCCGGGCGCACCGCAGTGGCGAGTCATCGAATCGGTCCGACGGATCCACGTCCATCTTGTTCCCGTATGTGACCAGTGAACAAGGGGATTCTTACTCGGGATTCGGTTCGGGAGGGCGACTGCGCCCTAGAGGTCTCCGGAGGCCACTCCCAACCGCCGCTCGACGACGGGGCGCACGCCGGTCATCCCCGCTAGCTCCGCCAACCGGAGCGCCTCGGCAGGGTCGACGCCCCTGTACTCCGCGAGCCACGCGCCCCATAACCCGGACACGCGGTTCCCCGAGCCACAGTGCAACAGGATCGGCCCCTCGTGGCTTTCCATGAGCTCGGCGATGGCGGCCACCTGCTCGTCGGTGATCGCGGTGACCGGGGCATCCATGGGGATGCTCACGAAGGTCATGCCTAGCGTCTCCACCGCGGCCTGCTCGTCCCAGTCGAGCTCGTCGGCCCCGCGGGTGGAGACGACGGTTTGGTACCCCTGGGCGGCGAGGTACTCCAGCACGGCCTCCGATGGCTGACCCCCGAACACGACATCCCCGGTCTGCGCGCAATTGCGCAGTCCGTCGATGGTACAGGGGACCGGGTCGTCAACGACCGTCTCGGGCGGCCGGTCCGCGCAGGCGAGCAGTGCGCCCAGTGCTATTAGCGTCGGCAATCTCATATGCATCGGCAATCAGTTTCGTAAAGGGGAGAGCGTTGGTGCCAACGCCCGGAAGATCGCCGGGCGGCCGGGGCGCTGTCCAGATGTCACGGTCTGAACGACTTGCGGATTGCGCTGCTGAGCGGCGCGAACCGCCGCAGCACGTCCCCCAGACCTCTGTTCCCGTTGGTGACCATGGCGATTGCCAGCCCCGCCCGCC
The DNA here is from genome assembly GCA_039591655.1 of Gemmatimonadota bacterium. Lineage (GTDB taxonomy): Bacteria > Gemmatimonadota > Gemmatimonadetes > Gemmatimonadales > GWC2-71-9 > WVYX01. The sequence continues at coordinate 3,655 of JBDHDE010000082.1, read as the reverse complement.
GATCGGCGAACGCCACGACGCAGAAGCCCCCGCCGTGGCCGACGCACTCACGGCTGTCCCACAAACCGTACGGGTGGGGAGGGAGCCAGCCACGCATGAAGCCCCTGCCGAGGACCACGTACGACCGCAGCACCCGATCGAGTCCGACGGCGTTCGGCATGAGATAGCGCTCCAGGGTCTCCGATCTGATGAGGCGGCTGCCGTCCGGCGCCGCTCCCCCCGCCAGGATCATCTCGTAGAACGCCGCCAGGGCCGACGCCGTGGTGGTCATGGACGCACCCGGCACCAGGCTCGTGAGCGTCGCGTCGGCGTTGTAGATCTCCTCGAACCTCGCGGCCACGTCCTCACTGCCAAGCCGATACCGTCTCGGCCCGAGCCAGTAGGTGTGCGCCACGCGCTTCGTCCCGTCAGGATCGGTCTGCAGGCGAAGCGATCGCAGTGGTCCCGGCAGGATCTCGCCCAGAAACCCCGGGAGAGAGAGTCCCGCCACCCGACGCACCAGTTCACCGAGTATCCACCCGAACTCCAAGGGGTGATACGCCAGGGTGCCTTTGTGGTAGCGTGGTGGCGACCTCCAGATCTCCTCCTGGACACGCTCCCATTCGCCCCACATCTCAGGAGCGTTCCACAGCCGAGGCACCAAGACACCGCTGCGGTGGGTGAGGACGTCCAGAACCGTGATGTCCTCCTTTCCCTCGCGTCCGAACTCCGGGATGTAGTGCGACACAGGGCGCTCCACGTCGAGCAGCCCGCGATCCTCGAGTACCGCCACCGAGAACGCGACGATAGGCTTTGACGCCGACATCACCTGGAAGGGAGTGTCCGCGGTGACAGGGACCGGCGCGCCTTCTCCAGGGCGAAAGCCACGCGCGACGCCGACCGCGAGGTTCAGCAACTCCTCCCCGCCTGCACGGACCACCGCCTGCCCGCCGGGGAATGCGCCGCGCTCGTGTTGCCGCCGGAATAGCGCTTCGGCTGCATCAGACATCTCGTTGTCCGATCGCGACGCCTCGTTGCGTCGCCAGTCATGGCCAGCGTGAGGATGCGCCAAGGTGGGATGCCGGACGCCGATCAATCAAGCCCCGGCGTGTCGCGACGATCGCAACCTCACCCTATCCCGATGATCACGGTCTCCTTTGCAACCGTTTGCGCACCCGGCGCGTCCTAGGGTTGTAGTACCGGGACGTTCGTCCTGCATCTCGAGTGTGCACCATGAAACGCGGCGCGTGCGGCATTTCCTGCGCGATCCTGCTGGTCCACTCCGTTGTCTTCGTCGGCTCGCTGCGGGCCCAGGACGCAGGCGTGGAGACCCCTGGTGTGCCCCCGCCTCCGCGCACCGTCGTGGCGGCGCCCCGCACCAGCTCCATCCAGCTCGACGGTAAGCTCGACGAGCCCGACTGGCGCACGGCCGCGCCCGCCAGCGACCTCTACCAGTGGGAGCCCCACGAGGGCCAGATCGCCACCCAGCTTACCGAGGTGCGGTTCCTGTTCGACGGCGATGCCATCTACATCGGTGCCCGGATGTACGACCAGCTCGGGGCGGAGGGCGTGCAGTCGCGCCTGGTGCGCCGGGACCAGTCCGAGGACTCGGACGAGCTGACGGTCACCTTCGACACGTTTCACGACCATCTGGGCCGGACCGTATTCAGCATCAACCCGTCAGGCGTGAAGGGCGACGCGTTCGGTCCGGGCGGCTCGCACGCCGACGACTCGTGGGATCCGGTGTGGAAGGTCGAGACTCGGATCGACTCCGTGGGCTGGACGGCGGAGATGCGGATTCCGCTGTCGCAGCTGCGGTTCCCGCGGGACTCGATCCAGACCTGGGGCCTCCAGATAGTCCGCAATGTGAACCGGCTCAACGAGGAATCGTGCTGGGCGTTCTGGCGGCTCAACGAGTCCGGCGGCCCGACGCGCTACGGCCATCTCGACGGCCTGCAGATCAGCCGCTCGCCCTCCCGCGCCGAGTTCCTGCCCTACGCGGTGGGCCGCTCCGTCAGCTCCAGCGTGCCCCGCTCCGACAACCCGTTCCAGAGTCCGCACGAGTTCGACTACCGGGTTGGGCTCGACATGAAGTACCTCCTGACCTCGAACCTCACCTTGTCGGCCACCGTCAACCCCGACTTCGGGCAGGTGGAGGTGGACCCGGCGGTGGTGAACCTCACGGCGTTCGAGACATTCTTCCCCGAGAGGCGGCCGTTCTTCGTGGAGGGCGAGGGCTTCCTCTCGTACGGGAGCCTGTGGTGCTTCTTCTGCAGCAACACTTCGAGCATCGACCTGTACTACTCGCGACGCGTGGGCCGCCACCCGCAGGGCGCCGGCAACGCGTACGCCGCCGGGCAGTTCGCCCGCGTGCCGGAGAACACCACCATCTTGGGAGCTGCCAAGATCACGGGCCGCACGGCGAGCGGATGGTCCATCGGCTTGCTGGACGCCGTCACGGCCCGGGAGCAAGCCAAGGTGCTGGATCCCGACGACGTGCGGATCGCCGTCGAGGTGGAGCCCCTCACCAACTACTTCGTCGGTCGGGTGCGGCGCGACCTGAAGGAAGGCAACCTCGTGCTCGGTGGCGTGCTCACGTCAGTCGTGCGGGACCTGCGCGATCCGGCGCTGGCACTCCAGCTCAACCGCCACGCCGAAGGGGCGGGCCTCGACCTGGTGTATTGGTGGAAGGATCGCACCTACCGGCTGGCGTCAGAGTTCGCCGTCTCCCAGATCTCGGGTACGCCGAGCGCCATCCTGCTGGCGCAGCACTCCAGCGCCCGCTTCTTCCAGCGTCCCGACCGCAAGCACGGCAGCAACGGGATCTTCACCGACGCCTACGACCCCACCCTCACGTCCATGCGGGGCTTTGCCGGCTACACCCGGCTCTCCAAGGAGTCCGGCAACTGGCTGTGGGAGGCACAGCTCAACGTGCGCCACCCGGGGTTCGAGAGCAACGACCTGGCTTTCCTGACGCGGGCCGACTGGATCTGGATGAGCGCGAACGTCCTGCGGCAGTTCACCACGCCCACCAGCTGGTACCGCAGCATGGTGTTCATTGTGGGGGGACAGCAGCAGTACAACTTCGACGGCGACATCACCGACCGGCAGGTGATCACCACGTTCTACATCCACCGCCCCAATCTGCTGCAGGACCGGCTCACTCGGGGTGGGCCCGTGGTCATGCGTCCCGCCGTGAACTTCTGGCATCTCGGGATCTCCACCGACACGCGGAAGAAGCTCGCGCTGGCGACATACCCTGAGCTCGGCTGCAACACGGACGGCGCCTGCGACTACACGCTCAACCTGGACATCACGTGGCGGCCGATGTCCAACATCTCACTCTCGCTCGGACCGGAGTACAACCACTACGAGTACACCACGCAGTACGTGACCGCCGTAGACGACTCCACGGCCACGGCATTCTACGGCCGGCGCTACGTGTTCTCCGATCTCGAGCAGAACTTCCTCTCGATGAATACCCGGTTGAACGTGACGTTCACGCCCGACCTCACGCTGGAGGTCTTCCTCCAGCCGCTCATCGCCAGCAACCAGTTCACGGACTTCAAGGAGTACGACGCGCCGCGGACGCTCGACCGCAGCGTGTACGGTCGGGACGTCGGCACGATCAGCTCCGACGGCAGGTCATACACGGTGGACCCCGACGGGCCGGAAG
>JBDHDE010000081.1:0-8931 GCA_039591655.1 Gemmatimonadota bacterium | reverse complement strand
GGTGAAGGGGCCCGGGGGGGACCCCGAGAGCCCGGACGCCTAGGGGTGCCCGGCCCCAGTGGCAGCCCCCTCACGGGGCGGTTCTACGCGCGCGACACCGAGAGGGTCGCGCGCACGCTCTTGGGGTGTGTCCTCGAGTCACGGGCGGAGGGCCGGCGCACCGCCGGGCGCATCGTGGAGGTCGAGGCCTACCTGGGGCCCGACGATCCAGCGGACCACGGGTTCGGCAACCGGCGCACCCGGAGAAACGAAGACCTGTTCGGCCCGCCCGGGACGTCCTATGTCTACCGGAGCTATGGCGTGCACTGGTGCTTCAACGCCGTGACGGAGCGCGACGGGCATCCCTCGGCCGTGCTGGTTCGCGCACTGGAGCCCCTGGAAGGGATGCAGATGATGGCGCAGCGTCGCGGGACGGCGCTGCCCCGCCTGCTCTGCTCCGGCCCCGGCCGGCTGTGCCAGGCGCTGGGGATCACCGGAGAGCACAGCGGCCGGAGCGTGGCGCGGGGCCCGGTGAGGATTCTGGCACCTCCCCGCCGCCGCTCGCTGGTGGTGAAGGCGGGTCCCCGGATCGGCGTGACTCGCGCGGCAGACTGGCCGCTCCGGTTCTGGGTCGCGGGATCTTACTGGCTGTCGCGCCGCCAGCGGGACGGTGGGGTTCAATAGCAACAGGGCCCGGGCGGAGTGCCGGGCCCTGTGCCGTAGTCGGGGGTCGGAGTCTTGCAGCGCTCAGCGTGCGGTGCCCACCTGGGTCTGCGAGCTCGTGACGGCGAAGCGGATGCCCGCGATGAACACGTGCTGGGAGCTCGTGATCAGGAAGTTGTCGGACGCGGGCATGAAGTGGTAGTCGCCGAAGACCGCTAAGCGCCCGAGCTTGAGCTGCAGGCCGCCGGCCAGTGTAAGGAACGCCCGGCTCTTCCTCCTCTCGGTCTCCTCGATGGCAGCGACGATCTCCTGCTGTGTCGCACCGGTGGTGTCGGGCACGGCATCAGTGATGTTGTGGATCGCGAACCCAGCCCCGAGATAGAGCTGGAACGCGCCCGACATCGGTACGGCGTACAGCAGGGCCTGCCAGCGCTGGCTGTGCTCCCACCTGACGGTGGTGAATCCAGTAGGGCTCAAGCCGTTGCGCACCAGGGTCGAGGGATCGTCGAAGAAGGCCTGGTCAAACGCGACGTACAGCCCGCCCTGGCGCTTGGTGATGAGCCAGCTGGCGCCCACGGCGTACGCGTTGCTCCAATTCATGGTGGGCGTCTTGTACCGGAGCATGCTCCCCTGCGCACCCCAGTACCACCGGTTTTGCCACCCCGCGTCCTGCGCCTGTGCGGGCGCGGCGAACGCGGCGATGAGCACGACGGCGAGTGAGACTCCAGACACGATTCGCATTGGGCCTTCCTCCGCGCTTGAGCTCCCGACCCCCCTGTCCCCGTCAGGGCGCGGCGCTCAGCAGCACCGCGTTGAACAGGAGCTTGAATGTTCCGTGCGTCTGCCCGCGGTGCTGGGGCCGGAACCCGAACATGATCACGCGGCCCCTCCCCACGGGCACATCCACTAGTGCCGCCCTTCCGGCAAGCCGTTCCTCGTCCACGGGGTAACCGGAGCGGAGCGGCGCCGGCAAATATCGGCCCAGGACTCTGGCCGGGGCCGCGGCGTCCATCACAACTCCGTTCGAGAAGTACACATAGACGGAGTCGCCCAATCCGGATGTGAGCGGATCCCCCGGCACCAGGGCCACCCCGAAAATAGAGCCTGGAGCCCAAAAACGCGATACCCCGGACGCCTCCGAGCTCTGAGCTAGGCTGTTGCGAACAGGGAGGTTAAGCCGCGACATCGCGAAAGTACTTGAAGCGTCGAGGGTCACCAGCACGCCTCCCTGCCGCACGAACTCCCCAATGTGCTGGGCTCCCTCCTCCCCGATCCCCCCGGCAAACTCCGCTGGGACGCTAGTGGGTGAGCGCCCATTCACAATCACGCTATCCGTGACGTCGGGCATGATCAGGACGTCGACGCGCCTGCCCAGGTCCCCTGCCCGGATCGCGGAGTCCGTGATCCCTATATATGGAATGGCGGACTGCTCCAGCACCCACCTGGTCCAGCCCTCGTCCATGGAGGCCGTCCAGGGGCGGTACAGCCCGATGCGGGGGAGTCCCTCGGTGACGGCGGCCCCGGGCCGGAGCCCCGCGGTGGCCCAAGCATCGAACCCGAACCGGCCCGTGTGGAGCCGGACGAGGGAGTCGAGACCCGCCGGGTCGGCGGGATCCTCCAGCACCACTGCTCCGGGCGGGAGCCCCGCGGAGCCGAGCCGCAGCGAGTCGGGGACGACCCAGGCACGGGCGCCCCGCCGCAAGGCTTCCGCGATGAGCCGGCTCTCCATCGTGGAGCGGTTCGCCAGGGCCCACTGCGGGCCGGATCCCCGGTAGGTGCCCGGCCGGACCACGACCTGGGTTACCGGCTCTCCCGCGAACTCGAAGGAGCGGTCGACCCGCAGGGCCTCCACCCCCATCTGTAGAGGCAGGGTCCAGCCGGCGACGTCGTAGGGTCGGACGGGCGGGCCGTCGGGGTAGCGGCGCAGGTCGGGATACCGCTGGATCTCGAGGAGGTCCTTCGCGTGCGCGCGGAACGGTTGCGCCATCGGGATCACCAGCGTGCCCGCCGGATAGGGCCGGCCATCGGCGGTGAACGCCGCTGTGGCACGCCGGACCTCCACGCCGGCCCCGAGGAGGGTGTTCGCGAGGAGGGCGGCCCCCCAGCGGTCGCGCTGCGCTGGGGGGATCAGATACGCGTAGGGATCGCCCGCGGCCCCCCGGGCGACCGCCCGGCGGCCCAGGGTCACGAACCGGCGGATGAAGGACTCCCGCCGCCCCGCCACGAGGTTGAGTAGCCCGTCGGCTGCCAGCAGCTCGTACTCGATGATGTCACCGATGCGCCACCACCCGCCTTCCCACGGTTGCGGGTGGTTCACGCCGGCCCGGGCCTCTCGGAGGTCGTCCGCCTCCTGGTGGATCGGCGAGGCCAGCCGTGCGCTCGCTGCCTCGGACAGGATCCCGATCATGTTGTGGCGCGCCGGCACGGTGCGGAAGCCGCCATGCCACCACAGGTCGAAGCGGCTCTGGTGCTGGATGCCGGTCTTCCCCCCGTCGTAGACGGCGGCAGCCATGGCGCTGCCGACCAGATTGGTCGCCTGCACCAGGATCGGATCGAGGTTGGGGTTCACCGGGTCGCTGAAGGGAGGCAGGAAGAACCGGGCGCCCCGGTTCCCCATCTGGTGCACGTCCCAGACTATCTGGGGAAACCACTCGTGGTAGAGCACCCGCGAGATGGCACGGGTCTCCGTCTGGGTGAGCATGAACCAGTCGCGATTGTTGTCGTGCCCGGCATATGGGTGGTAGAGCCAGGGCAGGGGCCCGCCTTCATACGGGGTGCCCTTGTAGCGCCGGTACCACGCCACAACCGTGTCCAGCCCGTCGGGGTTGGCCGAGGGGGTGATGAGCACGACCACGCGCTCGAGCAATGTCCGGTACCGTTCCTCGGTGGCGAGTCGGTGGGCCAGCACCATCGAGAAGAGGCTCGAGGCGATCTCGGTGGAGTGAATGGCGTTGTTGATGAACACCACGGCCGGCGCGTGGCGGACAAGTGAGTCCACCAGGGCGGGCGTGAGCATACGAGGGTCGGCCAACTGCGCCTGACCGCGCTTGATCGCGTCGAGGCGAGCCTGGTGACGCGGCGCGGTTACGGTGAGCAGCAGCAGCGGGCGCCCCAGGGTGCTCTGCCCCATCGTGTCCAGCCGCACGGACGGCGAGGCCTGCGCCAGCGCGGAGACGTAGGTGCCGATCTGGCTCCAGTCGGCGAGCAGCGAATCCGTCCCCACCTCGAAGCCCAGCACCTCGGCGGGTGAGGGCACGGGGGTCTGGGCGAGAAGGGGCGCCGGAGCGAGCAGCGCGAGGATGCGCAGTACGCAGAGGCGGCCCCGGTGGCGCCGCGCGGTGATATCGGGTCTCACGGTCTGGTGCCTCGCCCGCGTCCGTTAGATCAACCCCAGCTGCTTCCCGGCCTTGGCGAAGGCGCGCAGCGCCTCGTCCAGATCTTCCCTCGTGTGGCCTGCGGAGATTTGGCAGCGGACGCGCGCCTGGCCCTTGGGGACCACTGGGTAGCCAAACCCGGTCACGAACACACCCTCGTCGAGCAGGAGGTTGCTCATCTGGATCGCCTTCGCCGTCTCGCCGAGAATCACCGGGATAATTGGCGTGTCGCCTTCCAGGGGCTTGAATCCCAGCTCGGTGAGGCGCCCCCGGAAGTAGCGTGCGTTGTCGTGGAGCTGGGTGACCCGCTCGGGGTGCGCTCGGAGGTAGCGCACCGCCCCCAACGCGCTCCCCGCCACGGTACACGGCAGGGCGTTGGAGAACAGCTGCGGGCGCGAGCGCTGCGTGAGATAGTCGCACAGCGCCTCGGAGGAGGCCGTGAATCCGCCTGCGGCGCCGCCAAGGGCCTTGCCGAGCGTGGAGGTGACGATGTCCACCTCGCCGAGCACCCCCGCGTGCTCGGGGGTCCCCCTTCCGGTCGCGCCCATCACCCCTGTCGCGTGAGAGTCGTCCACCGCCACGATCGCATCGTGCCGGCGCGCCAGCTCCAGGATGTCGGCGAGCTTGGCGACGTCGCCTTCCATGGAGAAGATCCCGTCCGTGAAGATGAGCCGGGTCCGGGCATCTCGGGCCGCCTCGAGCTTCTCCTGGAGATCCCCCATGTCGGAGTGCTTGTACACGGCTGCGCGGCACTTGACCATCGACCGGGCGAGCCGGATGGCGTCGATGATTGATGCGTGGTTCAACTCATCGGAGATCACCACGTCCTCGGGCCCGAGTAGGGTGGCGCAGAGTCCCTCATTGGCGTTCCAGCAGGAGACGTAGGTCAGTGAACTCTGGGTCCCGACGAAGTCGGCCAGGGCCGCCTCCAGCTCACGGTGGATCGTGAAGGTGCCGCAAATGAATCGGACGCTGGCCGTGCCGGCGCCGAAGCGGTCGAGGGCGGCCTTGCCTGCCTCGACTAACTCCGGAACGGCCGACAGCCCGAGATAGTTGTTGCTGCTGAGGATGATGATCTCGCCACGGCCCTCCATCTGGACCCTGGCGTCCTGTGGCGAGTCGAGGTAGTTGAGGCGCTTGTACACGCCGTCCTGCTTGAATTGCGCCAGCTCCGACTGCAACCGCTGCTCCACCGACGGCTTCATGACCTCCCCCTGTCTCGCACCCGCGTCTCGATGGGGCTACACGATGCTGCGGACGAACCCGCCGTCCACCTGCAGTGCAACGCCCGTAATGTAACCCGCGCGCTCCGAAGCCAAGAACGCCACGGCCGCCGCGAGCTCGGCCGGCTCGCCCATCCGACCTGCCGGAATGTCGAGCACCACGTCCCGCGCCACTTCGTCCCGCGTCCGAGCCTGCCTGGCCGCCAGCTCGTCGAGCAACTCCTCCACCCGCTCGGTGCGCGTGTATCCCGGGCAAACGGCGTTCACCGTCACGCCGTCTGCTGCGACCTCGTCGGCCAGCGACTTCGCGAAGCCGAGCACACCGGCCCTCGCAGTCGTGGAGAGGATCAGGTTCCCGAGCGGCTGCTTTCCCGCGACACTGGCGAGGCAGATCACGCGGCCCCAGTGGCGCTCTCGCATCCCGGGAACGGCGGCGCGACAGAGATGGATCGTGGAGAGCAGGTTGAGGGAGATCGCCTCCTGCCAACTCTGTGGGGGCGCATCTCTGAACTGTGTCGGCGGTGGACCGCCGGCGTTGCACACCAAGATGTCGACGGGCCCCAATTGCTGTGCCACGCGGCCGATGAGCGTCTCCACCTCGGCCGGTACGCTCACGTCGGCGTCGAAGCCGGCGGCATCGGCGCCGCCACGCGCCCGCACGGTCGTTACGGCGTGCTCGAGGCGCTTCTCATCGCGCCCGTTGAGTGCCACACGGCACCCTTCCTCCGCCAGCGTGGTGGCGATCGCGAGGCCGAGGCCGCTTGATGAGCCGCACACCAGCCCGACCCGTCCTTCAAGCTTCAGATCCATGGTCGACCTTCGTCAGAACGAGATGAAAAGAGGTATCACTAACCCACGGAAAACTATTGCGTGATTCGCAGGTATTCACAATATTCGCTGCGTGCTATCGCGCCCTAGAGAGCGCCGTTGATGTCCGTCACGCGAAGAGAGTTCGTCAAGCACACTTCGCTCGCGGCCGCTGCACTCGCCACCACTCGGTCAGGCGAGTTACTAGCATCCCCCCCTGCAACGATCGTCGCCCGACCTGATTCCGCGCATAGAGAACTGTGCATGCACGCGCTGGACTCGGCAATGGCCGCCGGCGCGTCGTACGCGGATGCGCGGGTCACCAGCGTGCGCAACCAGAGCGTGAGCACACGGGAGGATCGCATCACGGCTCTGCGGGATGACGAGACAGTCGGCATCGCGGTGCGCGTGCTGGTGGGGGGAGCCTGGGGCTTCGTTGCAAGCCGTAATCTCACCCGCACTGAGTCGGCACGGGTGGCACGGGCGGCCGTCGACCAGGCCCGGGCAAACGAGCCGGCCACACGACGGCCGGTGCAGCTGGCTCCTGTCGACGCGTATCCGAACGGCGTATGGGAGACCCCGATCCGGATCGATCCGTTCGCCGTGCCGGTTGAAGACAAGGTCGAACTACTGCTCGCGGCGAACGCTGAGGCTCTGCGGGTTGGCGGCGCGCGGTTCGTGTCGTCGTCGATGGCCTTCGTACGACTCCAGACCACCTTCGCCTCCACTGACGGCAGCATCATCGAGCAAACGCTTTACCGTACGTGGCCGTCGATGAGTGTGACGGCCGTCTCGCCGGACCACTCCGACTTTCAGTCACGGTCCTCGACGGAAGTCGCCCCCATGGGGTTGGGATACGAGCACGTCCACGCGGCGCAATTGGATCGCCGCGCAGGGGAGTGGGCCGAGGAGGCAGTCCGGAAGCTGTCCGCGCGCCCGGTCGAGCCGGGTGAGTACGACTTGATACTGGATCCCTCGCACCTCTTCCTGACGATCCACGAGAATATCGGGCACCCAACCGAGCTGGATCGCGCCCTGGGATACGAGGCGAACTATGCCGGGACCTCCTTCCTGTCGCCGCCGGAAAGCGTGATCGGGCGGTTCCGGTACGGTCCGGAGATGATGAACGTGCTGGCTGACCGCACTCAGCGCGGTGCGCTGGCTACTGTCGGATGGGATGACGAGGGCGTTCCGGCCGACAGCTGGCCCATCGTGAAGGACGGGTTTTTCGTCGACTACCAGACCACCCGTGAGCAGGTGCACTGGATCTCGGGGCTCACCGGGGTGACCCACTCCCACGGCTGCGCCTACGCCCAATCGTGGGATCGCGTGCAGTTCCAGCGCATGCCGAACATCTCACTCCTCCCCGGGGAGGAGGACTACCTCCTCGACGATCTCATCGCGGCGACGGACCGCGGCATCTTGATCAAGGGACGGGGTTCGTACAGCATCGATCAGCAGCGTTTCAACTTTCAGTTCGGCGGGCAGGTGTTCTACGAGGTGCGGGACGGCGCGGTGACGGAAATGCTCAAGGACGTCGCCTACCAGGGGCGGACGCCGGAATTCTGGAACTCGCTCGACATGCTGGGTGGAGCGCGCAGCTACGAGCTGGGCGGGACGTTCTACGACGGCAAAGGCCAGCCCTCCCAATCGAACGCGGTGAGTCACGGTTGCCCCCCGGCGCGCTTTCGGGGGGTGAGCGTGATCAACACAGGAAGGTCGTGACCGAGGTCCTGAGCGAGGCGGAAGCCCGGGAGCTGTGCCAGCGCATTCTGGGTGCGAGCTCCACCGAGGCGGAGGTCCGCGTCGAATCGACCGTCGACGGCAACTCGCGCTATGCGGTGAACCAGCTCACGACGGCTGGCGAGGTCGCCGACACGCAAGCGACGGCAACCGTGCGGTTCGGACGCCGGAGCGCGTCAGTGACCTTCAATGCGTTGGAGCAGAGCGGCATCGCTGCGGCCGTGCGGAAGGCTGAGGGGTTGGCGCGGCTCGCGCCCGAGAATGCCGAGCAAATGCCGCTGCTGGAGCAGCAGGCCTACGGCGAGAGTGCAGCGTTCTTTGAGAGCACGAAAGACCTGGGCCCGGCTCCCCGCGCAGCGGCGGCCCGGGAGGTCACGGACGCGACCGAGCAGTCTGGCCTGGTGGCGTCGGGATTCATCGCTCGGGCGGCGTCGAGCACGGCCGTCGCCAACTCGAGTGGCCTCTTCGCCTACGCCCGGTCCACGTTGGCGTCCCACACGGTGACGGTGAGAACGACCGACGGTGGTGGCTCGGGGTGGGCCGGAACGACGCACAACGACTGGCAATGGATGACGACCCCGGGGGTGCTCGCCGAGCGCGCGGGGACGAAGGCGGAGCAGAGTGTAGAGCCCGTGGGTGTGCAGCCCGCGCCGTACACCGTGGTGCTGGAGCCGACGGCCGTGGGCAGTCTCGTCAGGCGCGTAGCATTCGGGTTGGGCGCGCGAGCAGCGGACGAGGGACGGTCGGCGTTCTCCCGTCCAGGGGGTGGCAACCGGATCGGTGAGCGCATGCTGGATGAGCGGGTCACACTGTACTCGGATCCGCAGGATCCCGATTTACGTGAGGTGCCCTTCACCGCCGAGGGTCAGCCGCTGCGGCGCACGGTCTGGATCGAGGGCGGCGTACTCAACAATCTGGCCTACGACCGCTTCTGGGCGGAGCAGCAGCAGACGCCTCCCGTCCCCATGGGCGGAGGAATCAAGCTCGAGGGAGGAACGGGCGGCGTGGAGGACCTGGTGCGCAGCGTGGAGAGCGGGCTGCTGATCACACGGTTCTGGTACATTCGGGCCGTCGATCCGCGCGCCCTGGTGTACACGGGTCTCACGCGCGACGGCACGTATCTCATCGAGGGCGGGCAGATC
>JBDHDE010000080.1:0-9462 GCA_039591655.1 Gemmatimonadota bacterium | reverse complement strand
TCGGGAGCGCCTGTCCGGGACGATCCTGTTCGTGGGGAGGGTGATGGATCCGTCAGCGAGCTGAACCGCTCCCCCGAGCTACCCTCGGGGACAACGAAGCGGCCCCACCGCCCTCAGGGCGTTGGGGCCGCCCTCTCGAACAGCACCTCACCCCCCACCATGGTGAGATCCACTTGCACGTGCTCGATGTCCACTGCACGTGCTCGATGTCCACCGGATCGATGGCGAGGATGTCCTCCGCCAGGACCACCAGATCCGCGTACTTCCCGGGCTCCAGCGTGCCGAGCTGATCCTCCAGGAAGCAGGCGTAGGCGTTGTTGGCAGTGTAGGCCGCCAGTGCCTGCTGCACGGTGATCCTCTGCTCGGGAACCCAGCCTGCGGGATTGGCCCCGTCGAGGGTCCGGCGGGTCACCGCCGCATACACGCCGTACAGGGGGTCTATGGGCGCCACCGTCCAATCGCTGCCGAAGGCGAGGCGCGCGTTGGCCTCCTGCAGGTCGCGGAACGCGTACGTGGTCCTGATGCGCTCCGGGCCGATTCGCTTCTCGGCCCAGCGCCCATCGTCGATGGCGTGGTACGGCTGCATCGACGGAATCACCCCGTCCGCGGCGATCCGGCGGATCGCCTCGGGGGTGAGGTGCTGGGCGTGCTCGATCCGCGAACGGCGATCCCGCTGGCCGTGCCGCTCCCTCGCCTCGGCAAACACGTCGAGCAGCCAATCGTTCGCCCGGTCACCAATGGCGTGCACGATCAGCTGGAGGCCGGCTCCGTCCGCGTCCAGGATGTCGCGGTGGAGCTCCGCCGTGTCGCTCACTATGAGTCCGGTGGTGGACGGGTCGTCGTCGTACGGAGCGTAGAACCACGCCGTGGTGGATCCCAGCGAGCCGTCCACATACGCCTTGACCCCACCCCAGAACAGCCGGTGGTCGCCCCGGCCTTGGCGGGCCACGTACTGTGCCAGCCGCTCCCAATCCGCGATCTGCACCACCGAGTAGACCCGGAGGGGGAGCTCTCCCCGGTCGTAGGCCCGCTGGTAGGTCTCGTGGCCGCGCCAGGATCCCATGTCGGTGATCATGGTGACCCCACGCTCCACCGCATGGGCGATGGCGGCCTGGAGTGCGCGATCCAGCTCCGCTTCGGACGCCGGCGGCGTTGCCGCGTAGACCAGACGCTGCGCCGCATCCTTGAGGATCCCGGTGGGGCGTCCGTCCGGGTAGCGCACGATGGTGCCGCCCTCGGGGTCCGGCGTCTCGGCCGTGACCCCTGCGAGCTCGAGGGCCTTGGTGTTGGCCAGGCCCATGTGGTCGTCCAGCCGGGTGACGAACACCGGGGTCTCCCCGGTGAGGGAATCGATCCAGTCGCGCCGGGGCAGCTCACCGCCCCACAGCTCGTGGTCCCACGTCCCCCTCGTGACCCACTCCCCCGGGTGGGCCCCGGCAAACTCGCCGATGCGCCGGGCGAACTCCGCGGGCGTGGCCGCGTCCCGCAGCTGAACTCCCGCCAGCACGAAGCCGCCGTCGATGAAGTGGGTATGTGCGTCCATGAGCCCGGGGACCACCCGCCGGCCGCCGAGGGCGATGCGCCGGGTGGTGGGACCCGCGCGGCGCTCAATTTCCTCATCGGAGCCGACGGCGACGATGCGGCCGTCGACGACGGCGATGGCGCTGGGCACCCCGGGGCCGACCACAAGAGACCCGGGGCCGGCCCACACCCGGCCTCCCACCAGGACCACGTCCGCGTCCCGCGAGCATCCGGTCAGCATCGTCCCCACGAGGAGAAAAAGGCCACGGTAGCGCCGCAGCATGGTTGGCCTCCGTCGAAGTCGCGTGGCAGCATGTAGAGCGTCGGTTCAGGGCACCTCGAACACTATCACGACGCCGTCGCACAAGCGACCATCGCGCCACTGCGAACGACAGCGGCGCGGATCGCGCAACACGTGATGCAGCACTGCGCACCGCATCCAAGTGAGGCGAGAACGCTCACGACACTGCCGCGCACGTACCGCAGTGTCGCGGTGTTACTGTGGCGCGGCACTTGTGAGCGACGGCACTGCGCACAACGAAACACGCATGCAGTTTCGGCGACGAAACGGCGGTCGGTGACCCGCGTCCCTCCCATCAACACGCGGGGTGTGCATCGCCGCAAAGCGCGCCACCGGATCTCGCATTGTGGAGCCGACAAGAAGGAACGATGAGAGGGCCCTGTCGCTGGATCACCGGCGGCGGCTGCGAGAACCAAACCCGTGCGGGTGCCGCGTGTCGCCGGACTATCAGTGGGTGGAATCGAGAGCCACCGCCGTGGGTGGAACCGAGAGCACGCAGTGGGCGGATCCTAGAGCCAGACGCTTGTGAGTAGTTGCTCGCAAATAGCACCTACCTTAGTGAGCGCTCACTTTTGTGCTATATTTGCCCCAATGCCGAACGGCATTACCATTGAATCAGTGCAATTACCTGTCACCCATCGACTTACGCCGGGGCGCTACCGTTTGAGGACTGCCCTGGGTAGATTGCGCGGTCATGAGTCTACGGCCTATCTACGGTCATGAGGCTCTGCTAAACCGGCTGGCTGGCACCCTTGCCTCCAGCCGGTTCCCACAGGCGGCCCTGCTGGTGGGCCCGCCGGGTGTGGGGAAGCAGCGCGTCGCTCTGTGGATCGCCCAGGGGCTGCTGTGTGACAGCGGGCCCGGAGCGCCGTGCAACGAGTGCGACTCCTGCCGGCGCGTCCGGGGGCTCGCGCACCCGGACCTGCACTGGTTCGTGCCCATCCCCAGGCCCAAGGCGGGGGACCCCGACAAGCAGGTCGACGAGGCCGGGGACAGCCTCGGTGGCGTCATGCAGGAGCGCCGCCAGGACCCCCTGTGGCAGCGGCCCGAAGGGATGGTCAGCCACTCTCTGGCATCGGTGCGGTTGCTCCACCGGCGGGTGTGGGTGACGCCCTTCGCCGGGAGCCGCAAGGTCTTCATTCTGGGCGACGCCGAGCGGCTGGTGGTGCAGGAGGCGAGTCAGGAAGCGGCCAACGCGTTGCTCAAGGTGCTGGAGGAGCCTCCGGCGGACACGACGTTGATCCTCACGGCGGCCGACCCGGAGGGGTTGCTCCCCACGATCCGCTCCCGGTTGGCCACGCTGCGGGTACCGCAGGTCGGAGACGAGGACGTACGGCGGTTCCTGAGTCAGGAACTCGATCCGCCGCTCAAGGGTACGGCGCTCGAGCGGCGGACCCTGCTGGCCGGGGGCAGCATCGGCCGGGCGTTGGCGGCCGACGAGGGGTCCGACGGGCCCGATGGCCGCGCGGACGAGCTGTTGGAGGCCGTGGGCCAGGGGCCCGAGGCGTGGGCCGCCGTGGCCCTGGGCCAGGCTCCCTGGGCGGCCCGGGGTGACTTCACCGCCCTGTTGGACGCCCTGGCAGTGAAGCTGCGAGCCGGGCTGGAGCAGGCCGCCGACGCAGACGGTGCCCGGCTGGAAGGCCGCCTGGAGGCGCTGCGGCGGGTGGAGCAGACGCGGGCCGCAGCCCAGGGGAACGCGAACCCCCAGCTCGCCCTCGCGGTGCTGGCCGGCGATCTGGAGCGCCTGCTGTGAAGCTGTCGCACGTCGACGAGCGAGGAAGGGCCCGCATGGTGGACGTGGCCGGCAAGCCCGAATCGGTCCGGACGGCGCGAGCCCGCGGCTCGATCCGGCTGTCTCCCGAGGCCTATGCCCTGGTCGAGGGAAACTCTGGACCAAAGGGCGACGTTATCTCCACGGCGGAGCTAGCTGGCACGATGGCTGCAAAGCGGACGGCCGAGCTGATCCCGCTGTGCCACCCGGTGGGCATCCACCAGGTCGCGGTCTCCGCCACGCTCGACCCGGCCATTCCGGGAGTCGCGGTGGAGGCCGACGTGAAGGCCGTCGGGCGCACCGGGGTGGAGATGGAAGCACTGACGGCGGTGTCGGTCGCACTCCTCACCGTCTACGACATGGTGAAGGCGGCCGGGCATGACATGGAGATCGGAGCGATCAGACTGATGGAGAAGACGGGCGGCACGAGGGGCGACTGGAAACGCGAGGACGAGGTTACCACATGATCCGCACCAAGCTCATCGTGCAGCGTATGGCGGCAGCGATGTACGCGGCCTGGGACCGGCTGTCGGCCACCCAGCAGCTCACCCTGCGGGGCGTGGCCATTGTGGCGACGGTCCTGGGATTGGGCGCAGTAGTGGGAGCCTGGGCACCCCGGCCCATCGCCGTCACCGACGATGGCGCCACCTACACCGGCACTGCGATCCAGTCGCAGTTCCGCTACCTGCGCGTCTCCCTGGACACGACGACCGGGGAGCTGGAGCTGACGCGCCTCAGGCTGAGTCGCGCAGAGGACATCGTCCACTACTCGGGGCGGTATCAGGTCCCCGCCGACCTGGTCCAGCTGATCTACGACATCGCGCTGCGGGAAGGGATCGACCCCGAGCTGGCGTTCCGCCTCGTCAGGCTGGAGAGCGCCTTCGACGTGCGGGCGCACAGTCACGCCGGGGCCCTGGGGCTGGCCCAGGTACAGCCGGCCACGGCCCGCTTCTACGAGCCCGCGATCACACCGGAGCAGTTGTTCGATCCGGCAACCAACCTGCGGATCGGCTTCCGCTACCTGCGCTACCTGCTGGAGGCCTACAGCGACGTGAAGCTGGCGCTCCTGGCGTACAACCGGGGGCCCGGACGGGTCAAGGAACTGATGGATGCCGGACGCGATCCGGCCAACGGATACGCGTCGATCATCATGGAGGGTTACACCGGGCTGCAGTAGGGCCTGACTACCGGGTCCCGCCTCTGGGCGGGACCACGGCCAACTCCTCACCCACCCTGAGCAGCGTCTCGTACGCTGCCATCCCATTCCACTGCCGCAGCTGCTCCACCGTCACCCCATAGCGCTGGGCGACGATCCAGAGCGTCTCACCGCGCCGCACCCGGTGATACCGCACTCCCGAGACGGCCGCCCGGGGCCGGGGAGCACGGCCAGCGGCCGCGTTGCTGCGGGCGGCCGGGCTGATCGGGATCACGAGCCGCATGCCGATCCGCAGCCGCCGGGGATGGACGTTGTTGTTGGCGGCCCTCAGGAGCCGCACGCTCACCCTGTAGCGCTCGCTGATCTCCGAGAGGGTCTCGCCCCGCCTGACGACATGCTCGATGAAGTTCACGCGCTCGTTCGCGGGGAGCTCGGCGTACCGCTGCGCGACCTTGGTGCCGGTCCCCCTCGGCACCCGGACGATGGACGTACGCCGGGGCGGGGTGGCGCCACGCACGTACTGGGGGTTGAGCTCGACCATGGCGCGGACGGTGGTGTCGGCCAGACGGGCGAGCACATCCAGCCCGGTGGCGTCGGGCACCGTGATCTCGTCGTACACCAGCGGCTGGAGAATTGGCAGGCTGTCGAACCCGTAGCGGAGGGGGTCCTTCGCGATGATGGCTGCGGCGATGAGCTTGGGCACGTAGTCCCGGGTCTCGCGCCGCAGATAGCGCCGGTCCGAGAGATCGAAGAACGTCTCGTCAGTCACCGAGTCCGCCGCGCTGAGGCGGCGGATGCCACGCTCCACCCGCCCCGCACCCCCATTGTATGCGGCGGCGGCGAGATACCACGACCCGAACCGCCCATAGAGATCGGAGAGGTGGCGGGCGGCGGCCTCGGTCGCCCTGAAGGGATCCCGGCGCTCATCCACCCAGGCGCTGACCGACAGTCCGTAGCCCCGCCCCGTTGAGGCGATGAACTGCCACATCCCGACGGCGTTGCGCCGCGACACGGCCGTGTTGGAATACCCGCTCTCGATGATGGCCAGGTAAACCAGGTCCTCCGGCACTCCATGGGTGCGGAAGCGGTCCCGAATCATCCCCTCGTAGCGCGGCAGCCGGCCCAGCCAGATGGTGAAGCGCTCCCGCGCAGGTCCCAGGAAGTAGTCGACGTAGTACCGCACGCGGGCGCGCTGCGCGAACGACTCGACGTCGATGTCGTAGGTAGGTGCTGCCGCGCTGGCCGGGCCACCGCGAGATCCGCCGCCGAGCTCGTCGTCGAAGCCGGTCACCGTCGGTGCCGGCATGACGCCCCGCACGTGTTCCGCGCCCTTGGCCAGACTCGTAAACCCGATGTCGTGCAGCGCCTCCAGCGCCGCCAGGTCGGCCAGCGAGTCTTCGGCTGTGGGAAGCGGTGCCGCCACCGCGACCGGGGCCGACGCCACCGTGGCGTCCGAGGCTCGGGGCTCCAGCGCCACGTCGCCCCGCCCCGTCCCGCAGGCGACGGCGAGGCCGCACAGCAGCGGCGCCAGAGCGCCGAGTCGAACCGTACCGATCGCTCCGGTCATCTCGCGAAGATCAGGTTGCCCAGGTATCGGTTGGTGGCGTTCAGCACCGCCATGGCAGCGCTCCGGTGGGGTGAGTCCTCGGTGAGGCACGAGCCAACCAAGCGTGTGGCCGTGCTGCCGTCGTGGCACGACAGCGCGACGATCACCACCGTGGCGTCGAACGCGCGAACCGACTTCACACCCAACAGCTCGAACGCCATCTTGTCGCCCGTCACCTTACTCAGGGCGTCCGCCGTCGCCGCCGCCGCGCAACGCAGCTCCCCCGCCTGGGACCCGAGTCCCTCGGCGGAGCCCTCGAACCGCACGCCAGGCTGTGCCTCGAGCACCACCTGCGCGCGGTAGCGACCGCTGGGCAGGCGCTCGAACTCGAAGTCCAGGACTTTGAGCCGTTCCCGTTGATCTGGAGGCGTCACGCGCTGCGCTCCCGCCGATGGTTCAGACTACTCGGCCCCCTCGAACCGAACTTCGAGCTGCCGATGAGCAGTCTCCTGTACCGCGCGCAACAGATCGATGTCCAGGCGCGGCTTCCCGGCATCGTCCAACAGGACCGACACCAGAAACAGCTGTCCGTCGGTCAACGTGACCCGGAGCTGGCGACAGTCGGATCGGAGCTCGACGTCTTGGACCGTCTCTCCCCGGAGCTGACTGATGGCCTCGGCGATGCGGCGCAGGTCTTGGACGGGAGTGAACGACACGCGGATAGTAGGGAGTATCAGGAGAGGTGTTGGACCAACACTTGCTTCAGAGCGTCGTCGCTCAGGCGGTCCGCAGCCTGGAACAGCGATGACTTGGAGGACGACTCCAACGGAAACGCCGCCCAGAATGCCCGGGGCTCTCGTTCGGCATCCGCCGCACGGAACGAGAGCGTGAGCTGCCACATCCTCACATCGGGCCGCATTTCCGCAGCCGGATGGACGTGCCAGACCTCCTCGCCGGTGTCAATCACTCTCCACGCCATCGCCAACTCCCCACAGTGGTTCCAGAAGCGCGCAAGTCCGACGAATATGCCAGGTCTCTGCTTAGCCGGTCAAGCCCGCCCAAGCCCCAGCGCCTCGAGATCCGCCGCCGCGTCCAAGTCCCGAAGCGGTTCCAGCAGCTTCACTCGAAGATCGCACTCAAAGCACCGCGTCACAGTGACTTGCAGCACACTGGAGGTGCCCCACGGGACGTGTTCCAGGAGTTCGGGGACGGGCCGGGCGAGCCCCAGCAGGTAGTACCCGCCGTCCAGAGCCGGTCCCAGGACCACATCCGCCTCCCCAAGCGCCTCCTCGGCGGCGGCGATGGTGGCGGCGTCTACCCCCGGCGCGTCCGCACCCACGGCGATCACCGGGCTGTCACCCCGCCCGAAGTGCTCCCCGAAGGCGTGGGCCATCCGGGCACCGAGATCCTCACCCTGTTGGGGCGTGAATTCCCGACTGCCAAGCCAGTGTTGCATCTCCTCCACGGCATCCGGCGGGTCGTACCACACGGTCACCGGGCACGCGGCACCCAGCTGGTCGATGACCCGCCGCCCCACCTCGCGGTACGCCGCGAGCGCGGTGTCCTCACCGACCTCGGCGGCCAGCCGTGTCTTCACACGGCCCCTGCGCGGTGCCCTGGCGAAGAGGAGGACCCGGGTCACGACGCCTCGGGCCGGTACCACCGCGCCAGCCGCCGGGGGTGGGCGCCGGCGAGATAGGCGCCGATGAGGAGGCTGTTCCGCAGCCATGTCCGATACGGCCCCTCCCGCTGCCAGCGCCGTGGTGAGACCACCAGTGGCGCGCGCAGGCGGTCCACCCGGGCGCGCCGCCTGAGGGCACGGATGAGCGCCACGTCCTCCATGACGGGGATCGCCGGATAGCCTCCCAGTGCCGCGAACAGCTCGCGCCTGACGAGCAGGCCCTGATCGCCGTACGGCAGCCCGCCGAGGCGGTCCCGCACGCGGGCGCCCCACTCCATCACGCGGGGCCACATACCCACCGCGTCGATGGCCAGGCTCCATACCGCGGCCTGCGCCCGGTTCTGCTCCACGACCCGCTCGAGCTCGCGGCGCGCCGGCGCCGGCATCCGGACATCGGCGTGCAGGAAACACAGCCACGGCGCCTGCGCCGCAGCGGCGCCGGCGTTCATCTGGGAGGCCCGGCCCCGGGGCACCGTCACGGCACGCGCGCCGTGTCGTGCGGCGACCGCAGCGGTCTCGTCCCGTGAGCCACCGTCGGCCACGACGATCTCCGTAGGCACGCCCAGTCGGTGGAGATCCTGCAGCAGGGAGGGAAGATCGCGGGCCTCATTGAGGGTGGGGATCACGACGCCCAGGGCGGCGCCGCCGGGCTCGCTCACCGCTCAGTCCCCCACACCGCGGTGTCGTTGAGGGTCCAGTCGTACTCGAGAAACTCGACCGCCGGCTCGACGCTGCGGATGTACTCCGCGTCGTCATCCGCCAGGTAGGGGAGCAACAACTCCACGACGCCGTCCACGCCGCCGAAGTCGCCCTTGTACCAGTCGAGCACCTTGTTGAGCCGCACCACCGGATCCGAGCCGCGCTCCAAGCGGTAGTTCTCGGGGTCCGCCAGGAGCCGCCGCACGGCGGCATCGAGCTGCTCCTCCAGCCCCTCCGCAGTGTACGCCTCGGGTGCCAGCACCGGGCAGGAGCGCGACGCGCAGTTCACCGCGAAGTGGATGCGCGGCTCCCCCATGGGACGGAGGATCTCGTGCTCGATGCCGTCCAGG
Source organism: Gemmatimonadota bacterium (assembly GCA_039591655.1). Classification (GTDB taxonomy): domain Bacteria; phylum Gemmatimonadota; class Gemmatimonadetes; order Gemmatimonadales; family GWC2-71-9; genus WVYX01. Next base: position 437 of record JBDHDE010000080.1, on the reverse strand, counting down.
GACCGCGCCTCCCCGGCCACGTAACAGAACTCCCGCGACCACGTGTCGGTGATCTGGCGGATCGAGTTGGCGGGAACCCCCTGGAGCGACCGGACAAGTGACGCGGGGAAGCCCGCCTTGCGGATGGGATAGTGCTGCACCACCAGCTTCATGGCGCAGGCGTTGTAGGCGTTGATCCACAGAGCCAGCTGGGCGTCCCGGGTCGCAGCGGCCAGCGAGTCGGGGTGGATCGCAGCCAACTCCGCGAGATACGCGTCCAGCCCCTGCGGAGCGGCCTGCAGCGCAGCGTAGTCAATCGACCAGCCGAACAGGTGCTCCGCCAGCACGGCGCTGAAGGCGGCGTGGTCGGGCAGTCCCTGGGCTCCGGCTGGTGAGCCGGAGGTTACCACCCAAAGCGTCAGCAGGGACAGCGTACGTCTCATCACGTAGCCTCGCGG
>JBDHDE010000079.1:0-9636 GCA_039591655.1 Gemmatimonadota bacterium | reverse complement strand
GCGGCCGGAGCCAGCCCCACAGCGCTGCCACAATCGCAACCACGGCAAGGCCCGCAACCACGGCGAACTGTCCGAAGCTGAACACACGCGCGGGACGCACGGCCGCGGCCTCGACGGCGACGCCGGTGCCGGCTGCCAGCATGGCCCCCGGCGTGACCAGCGCCTCCGCGAAGTCCGCTGCGCTGCCGAACCGGTCCGCCGGCAGCTTGGCCAGCGCCTTCTGAATCGCCGCCGCCGTGTGGGCCGGCACCGTATCTCGCGTCGCCGTGACCGGCGGCGCCTTCTCAGTGATCACCTTGGCCACGATCGCCTGGGCCGTGCTCCCCGTGTACGGCGGATCGCCGGTGAGCATCTCGTACAGCACCGCGCCCAGCGAGTACACGTCGCTCCGGGCGTCCAGTTCCCGGTCACCCATCGCCTGCTCGGGACTCATGTAATGCGGCGTGCCGATCGAAAGCCCCGTTTCCGTGAGCCGCGCGCCACCGGCCTCCGACACCGCCAGCGCGATCCCGAAGTCAGCCACCAGTGCCTGGCCGTCGTGCAGCAGAATGTTCTCCGGCTTGATGTCCCGGTGGATCACCTCGTGGCGGTGAGCATAGTCCAGCGCAGCCCCTACGGAGCGGGTGATCTCGATCGCGTCCTCGATCCCCAGCTGCTTCTCCCGGGTCATCTTCTCCCGCAGCGTCTCGCCCTCGACGTAGGGCATCACGTAGTAGAGGAACGACTCAGCCTCGCCGGAGTCGTGCAGCGGGAGAATGTGGGGGTGCTGCAGGTTGGCGGTGACCTTGATCTCCTTGAGGAACCGCTCGGCCCCGATCACGGCGGCCAGCTCGGGGCGCAGCACCTTGAGCGCCACCTTGCGGTCGTGCTTCACGTCGTGGGCCAGATACACTGTGGCCATACCGCCGGCGCCGAGCTCGCGCTCGATCAGGTAGCGGTCGGCCAGGGCGGTCTTCAGCTGCTCGGTGATTTCAGGCATGGGAGGTGGGAGCGCCTTGGGTCATCGGTTTTGGGTCGCTTACAACAAGCTAAGATGCCGGTGCCGGGTGCCGCGCGCCAGATGGCTGGTTCGTCGGACAGCCATATAGCGCACTCTCTTCGCTAGTTCCTCTCGCGCGGCACCAGCCGCTCGAGTTCCTCGAACCAGTTAGTGATCACGTGCAGCACATTAGTGGTCTCGTCGGGCGGTCCCCGGAGAAGCAGCAGGCGTCGGCCATCCTCGGAGATGGCATGATCCTTCCCTGACACGTTGTGAAAGCTCCCCTGAAGAAAGAGCCTGGGCTCGGAGAAGGGCTCCACATCACCAGTCCGCTCGACGTAGTGCCAACGTCGCCCGTTTCTGTAGTACAGCCGCCGACCATCAGCAGACCACATCCCTAATTCGCCGCCGCCGCGCGAGACCCGTATCGGTTGACCCTCGGGAGGATTCCTGGTGACATACACTTCGAAGGGACCCGAGGCATTCGAGGTATACGAGATCCAGGCACCGTCGGGAGACGGCTCGGGAAACAGGTGGTTCCCTCCATCCTCAATCAACGGAGTCTCAGCAATGTCGCCGGCGATCAAGTCGGCACCGAGAGCAGGGAAGCGGACCGTGTACGCACGCAAGCCGTAGACAGAGGAACGTAGGGCCAGCAGCGTAGTGTCGTTCAAGAATGCGTTCGGGTAGATACCCGGTTCATTGAAGACCGTGTCGCCGCCGCTGGGTGCACCGCGTCGGACACGGAGAACGACCCCTCCACGACTGGTTACTAACAGCCATTGCGAGGTCGGTCCCCACCCAACCCAGGTCGGCCTGAACCGCGCGTCCCGCCATGGGAAAGTCCCACCGCGAGCGAGGTCGAGAACTCGCAGTTCGTCCTGCCCGCTCTCACTGGTAGTGATCGTGGCAAGCCATCGTCGGTCGTCCGACAAGTCGAACTCGTTGTACTGCGCGCGCGGAAAATCCAGCGTATCCAATCGGCCCGCTCCGTCCGCCCACACGAAGACGCCCATGCGAGCGTCCTCGCCTGCAGCCCACACCACCGTGCCATCCTCTGAAACCGCCAGCTGAAACGTCCTAGTGAGCGGGCTTTCACGCCTGATTCCTTGCATCAACTGGACTTCGTCACTCTGCACACTAAAAGAGCCGACATCGAAGGCCACCGCCGCCAGCACTCCACCAGGACGCCCGTAGATCAGATGCCCGGACGGTATGTACATCGGATGCGTGCCCCGTACGGCGTCCTCGCCATTTGGAAGTTGCTTCTGAGGCCCCGATCTCGTGATGAGCAGCTGATCGCCCGTTTCCACAGATCGGATGCATACTGCGTTTCCAAGACAACCACCTAGGATCCACTCGCCGCCAGGAAGGAAGCGGGGGAATTGGATTGCTCGATATGCGATTGCCCGAGGGGCGGCGCCCTCCGTGTGCGCTGGAAAGGGTCGCACTGATCCACCCGCTTCAGGAACGAGGATATTCTCAGTGCCATCCTTGATGTTGACGACGATATCTCCCCGAGGTCCCCAATCGGCACCATAGGGATTGGGAGTAGGTGCAAGCGCAATTACCTGACCAGTTCCAACCGATACCTTCTTGAGCACGTCGTCGGCGAAGAAGCCAATCCAGCTCCCGTCTGGGGAAAAGAACGGATAGTTTGCGCCCTCCGTCCCGGCGAGGGTACGGAACGCACCGTCGCGGAGATTGCGCAGATAGAGCTGCGTCGTTCCTCCCGCGCTCCCCGCGTAGGCGAGCAGAGTCCCGTCGCTCGACAGCGCGAGCGCGGTTTGGCCGACACCACCGAACGCCTCACCGATGAACTCCACGGGAGCAGAGTCAGGGAGTAGGAGGTCGAAGTGGCGCGGCAAAGAAGCCGGCGTGCCGGGGCGAGAAAGAGCCAAGACGGCCAGCACGACCACAACCGATACCACCCAAGGAAGCAGCCAGAGGGCGGCGCGAGAGAGCCGGCCACGCCGCGGAGCGAGCCCCTCACTCCGTTGGGCGGCATCTGACACCAACGCGCGAGCGCCTGTGAGCACATCTCTCAACTCTGCCGCGCTCTGGAACCGATCCGCCGGCAGCCTCTCCAGCGCCTTGGCGGTTGCCGCCGCTACATGGGGCGGTACCGCCTTCCGCACCTTGGTCACCGGCGGCACCTCTTCCGTCACGATCTTCATGATGACCTGCTGCGCCGACGAGCCCGTGTGCGGCGGTTCCCCCGCCAACATCTCGTACAACACTGCACCCAGCGAGTAAATGTCCGATCGGTTTGTCAGGTCCTTCTCCGCCGTTGCCTGCTCAGGGCTCATGTAGTGCGGCGTCCCGAGTGAGAGCCCCGTCTCCGTCATCCGCCCGCCTGCCGCCGCGCTCACCGCCAGTGCGATTCCGAAGTCCGCCACCAGGGGCCGGCCATCGTGCAGCAGGATGTTCTCGGGCTTGATGTCCCGGTGTATCACGTTCTGCCGATGGGCATAGTCCAACGCATCGGCCACGTCGGCTGTGATCCTCACCGCCTCCTCAATACCCAGCTGGGTGTCGCGGTTGAGCTTGTCGCGGAGGGTCTCACCCTCTACGTAGGGCATCACGTAGTAGAGGAAGCCAGCTACCTCACCGGAGTCGAACAGGGGGAGGATGTGCGGGTGCTGGAGGTTGGCCGTGGTCTTGATTTCCTGGACAAAACGTTCGCCCCCGAGGACGGCGGCCAACTCGGGGCGCAGGACCTTTATGGCAACGTTGCGATCGTGCTTCAGGTCCCGAGCCAGATACACCGTCGCCATCCCGCCCTCACCCAGCTCGCGCTCGATCGCGTAGCGGTCGGCGAGAGCGGTGGACAGACGATCGAATATCGTGTCGCTCATGGTACGAGCTGCTCCAGCTCCTCGAACCAGTTCATCACGACCCGAATCTGGGTCACGGCCTCCGGCTGTGCGTCCATCACCATGAGGAACCGGCGGCCGTCCGGCGTCACATCGAAGTTACGCCCGTAAACTCGGCCCTCCATGAACGGCCCGGTGAACAGCAGCTGCGGGCGGCCGATTCTCAGGCGCGGTGACGTTTGGATCGCCACGGTGTACATGCGGGTGCCGGTGTAGTCCCGGAAGAACAGCTCGCGGCCATCGTGCGACCACAGCGGCTCGTGGCCTCCATCGGTTGACACCTGCGTCGCCGATCCGGGACCGGGGAAGGGCCGGATCATCACCTGGGTGCGGCCCGACTCGTCGGACGCGTAAGCCAGCCAGTTACCGTCCGGCGATAGCACGGCATGAAACTGACCGCCCGGGTTCTGGACGAGAATCTCCGGTTCAGTGTCACGCGATACATCGACGACCCAAAGATCGCGATCGGCTTCGCCCCGTTGGAACACCAGTAACCTGTCGTCGGGCGAGAACGCCCCCGGCTGCGTTTGGGTGGTCGAAGGCCGGGCGAGCGGACGCTCCGCAGCCGGATCGCTCAGCTGCTTCAGGAACAGGCCCGCGGATCCGGGCCGGGCGCTATTCCACACGATTCCCTCTCCGTCCCGCGTCCAGATCGGCCAGTAATCGCTTCCCTCGGCACCAGTCACGGGTTGCGTGAACCCCCGCGACCTGTCATGCACCCAGAGATCGAACCGACCGTCCCTGGAATTCCCGAACAGAATGCGCTGCCCATCAGGGGACACACGCGGTCCGGCATAGTCACCCACAGGCAGCCCCAACGGCTCCGTTCGGCCGCTGCGGTCGACCCACACCAGACTGCGCTGGCCGGCATCGGATGTGCCGGGCACGTACACCAGCGTGCCCTTGGGCGATACGTCGAAGTGTGCCGTCTGACCGGTGAGGTACCCACTCGACGTCGAGCGCAGCCGCGGCCGCAGGCGCTCCATCAACAGCCCCTGCACCACAGACACCGGCGAACCGATGACCTCGAGCTCATCGAGGTCGAAGTTCGCGGCCAAGAGCTCGCCGCCCCACGCGTAGACCAGATGTCCGGTGCTGACATACCGGGCCGCCATGCCGCGCTCAACCAGGATGGCCTCACTCTCCCCAGTCATACGCCTCGCAGCGACCGACACGCGCCGCGCGTCGAGGCGCGTGTAGAGAACACCCGCGTTATGGGGAAGCAACCACGGCCAGAGGACTCGAATGAAGATGCCGAGTGTGCCCTCGTCGCCGAGTAGCGGCTCGGGGTCGCCTCCCGCGGCAGGCGCCCGCCAAATGCCTTGCTCGGGCCAGTTGTCGAAGATGATCACGTCATTCGCTGTCCAGCTTCCCCCACCAGCATCGCCCGCATCCGCAACGGTCAGGGGATTGCCGCCCAGCAGCGAAACCGTCTTCAGCTTGTGGTCTGCCAGGAATCCGACAGTACGGCCGTCCGGTGAGAAGAACGGCCCCCACGCTCCCTCCGTACCGGGCAGAGGTTGCGTGTCGAACTGGTCGAGGTTCCGTACGTAGAGACGCGTCGTGTCCTGCTGCCGGCCCACAAACACGACGGTATTCCCGTCGGGGGAGATTGCGACACCCGATCCGGGTCCCAGCAGCTCCAGCGTGACGCCGTCCGGGAGGTTGATCGCCAAGCGTTGCACTCCAGCTGCCCGAGTGGCTTCACCCCCGAAGATTACCATGCCCAACAGCACGACCACCGCAACGGCGAGCGTAGCAATCACTGCCAAGGTGAGAGAATGCTTCGCTTCCACCACACGCGACGGCGCAGCCCGATCTATGTAGGCGGGATCGGCCAATGCGTCGGCGAACCGCGCCGCGGTGGCAAACCGATCGGCGGGGACCTTGGCCATCGCGTGGTGGATCGCCGCTACAACATTCGCCGGCACCGCGGGCCGACTGTCCGTCACCCTGCGGGGCTCCTCGGTAACGATCTTGGAGACGATGGCCTGCACGGTCCCACCCGTGAACGGGGGCTCCCCCGCCAGGAGCTCGTACAGCACGCAGCCCAGCGAGTAGACGTCGCTGCGCCCGTCCACGTGCCGGTCGCCGCTGGCTTGCTCGGGGCTCATGTAGTACGGCGTGCCCAGCGAGAGCCCCGTCTCTGTGATGCGCTGCCCGCCCGCGGCGCTCAGTGCCAGCGCGATACCGAAGTCCATGACCAGTGGCTGCCCGTCGTGCAGCATGATGTTCTCGGGCTTGATGTCCCGGTGGATCACGTCGTGCCGGTGGGCGTAGTCCAGCGCGCTCGCCACGGCCCGGGTGATCTCGACAGCTTCGTCCACACCGAGCTGCTTCTCCCGGTCCAGGCGGTCGCGCAGCGACTCTCCCTCGACGTACGGCATGACGTAGTAGAGGAAGCCATTGGCCTGGCCCGAATCGAACAGGGGAAGGATGTGGGGGTGCTGCAGGTTGGCGGTGACCTTGATCTCGTTGAGAAACCGCTCGGCGCCCAACACGGCGGCCAGCTCGGGGCGTAGCACCTTGATGGCGACCTTGCGGTCGTGCTTGAGGTCGTGGGCGAGGTACACCGTTGCCATCCCGCCCTCACCGAGCTGGCGCTCGACCGTGTAACGGTCGGCCAGGGCGTTCTTCAGCCGTTCAATGATGTCACTCATCTCGCGCTGCCGCTTCCACGCCCGCCAGCCTTCACCGTCGGCTCCTCCAGACACCTCTCATCGCCGCTCCAAATCCATCACCCAGACGTCGCTCTCGTGGCTCCCCAGCGTGAAGTAGAAGCGCTCACCGTCCGTGGCGAACCCGTAGCGCGCGTGCTGGCGCGTAGGATCGTCGAAGTCCACCAGCATGCGGGGCGTGCCGCCCGTAGCCGGCACGGACCAGATCCCCCAGCCCGACTCGCCCGGCTCAAGATAGTAGAGCGTGCGGCCGTCGGGATCCCACGCGCAGTACTGCGGTCCGCTGTACGCAACACTTCCCGGTACTAGGATCTGCGACTCGCCACCCGCCGCGGGGATCACCAGCAGACCATCCCACAGGTACGCGATCTCCCGGTTTGATGGAGACCACTCCGGGAAGGCGCCTGGCTCCAGATCCCGCTCCGGGCCCCCACCCTCAACCGCTGGTATCACCCTGAGCAGCGTCCCATCGGACGCCCACCACTGGTACACGATCTCTTGTCCGTCGGCCGACCAATCGCCGTCCAACTCGTGATCGGGCCCGCTGGTTCGCTGCGTCACCCCACCGCCGTCTGCCGAGACGGTGAATAAGTCTCGGTTGCCGTTGCGCATGGAGTGGAACAGGATCGTCCTGTCGTCCGGTGACCAGACCGGCATGAAGTCGCCCGCCGGATCGGTGGTGAGACGCACCGGCTCGCCACCGTCGACCGGCATCTTGTAGATGTCGGCGTTGCCTCCCCGGTTCGAATCGAAAGCCAGCCAGCGCCCGTCGGCCGACAGGTCCATTCCCTCGATCGTCTGGCTGCCGGTGGTCACCGGACGTGCCTCTCGAATCGAGATGGACCCTGACCGCGGGACTCGGATTGACCAGATGTTCGAGTAACTCACCAGCGTGGCGTACGCGAGTCGCGTCCCCTCGCCCGACAGGCTCAGGCCGTGGGCGTTGAGCCCCGTCGTGAGTCGCACCGGGGACCCCTGGGGCTCCCCGGAGTCCGACAGCCGGACCCGGTAGACGTCACGCGTCCCCTCTTGATTCGAGATCCAGAGGAGATGGCGCCCATCGGGGGTCCACTGCGGGCTCACGTTGAGCGCACCGTCTGGTGTGACGCGTACCGGCTCGCCTCCGTCTACCGGTGCGACCCAGATCGTCGAGATGCCCTCGTTCGCGAAGTTCACCGTCCCAAACACGAAGATCGCGTTGCCGTCGACGTATGCGATGCGTGAGCCGTCCGGCGACCAGGCGAGCGAGTGCGTCTCCTGACCCGACGTAATGGCTCTGGGTCCCCCTCCATCCAGCTCTTGGACGTAGATCTCCCCCGGCCATCCGGCGGTGAACGCGATGCGCCGGCCGTCGGGGGACCAGCCGAAGCCGGGCACGGTGTCGGAGCCGGCCCGGGCGAAGAGCCTCGGCGCTGCCACCCGGACGAGCACCCGCGACGCCCCACCCAGTGCGGACACGACGTGGATCGCTCCACCTGTCACGTAACCCACGAGCGACCCGTCCGGCGACCAGCGAGGCCAGCGGTGGTTCTTGGTGGAGTCCTGAGTGAGGGCGATGGGACGGCCCCCGCTCACGCGACGCACGTAGATCTGCATCCGGCTCGCCGGACCCGCTGCGTAGGCGACGAACTCACCGTCGGGGGAAATCGCGGGGTCCACCTCCAGCCCCGGATCCAGCGTGACCTGGGTCGTCGCGCCAACCACCAGTACGGACGCGTCACCTCGCAATAGCACGACCGCGGCCACCGCTGCCACCAGCACGGCAATCGCGGCAATGGCCGGCATCAGCCATCTCGACCGCGGTGGCGCGACTGCCGCTGGTGTCGCGGGCACGGCGAGCGCATCGGAGAACTGCGCCACCGGGTTGAACCGGTCCGCCGGTGTCTTGGCCAACGCCCGCTGCAGCACTCCCGCCAGCGCTGCGGGGACGGCTGGTCGAATCGCAGTGATCGAGGGAGGCTCTGCACTCAGATGCTGCGCGATGATGCTCTCGAGGGTGGGACCGGTGAACGGCGGCTGCCCGGCCAGCATCTCGTACAGCACGCACGCCAGGCTGTAGAGGTCGCTGCGGCCGTCGAGATCCTGCTGCCCCGCCACCTGCTCGGGACTCATGTAGCGTGGAGTGCCCACTGCCATCCCCGTCTCGGTGATCTGCTCTCCTCCCGCCGCGGTGATCGCCCGGGCGATCCCGAAGTCGGCCACTACTGCGTGCCCTGACTCGAGCAGAATGTTGTCAGGCTTGATGTCCCGATGCACTACGTCGCGCCCGTGCGCGTAGGACAGCGCATCAGCCACCTCGCGCGCGATCCGCACCGCGTCCTCCAGCGGCAGTTGCTTCTCGCGGCGGAGGCGCTCCGCCAGCGACTCGCCCTCCACGTAGGGCATGACGTAGAAGAGGAACCCGTCGGACTCGCCCGAGTCGTACAGCGGGAGGATGTGGGGGTGGCGCAGGCGGGCCGAGATCTCGATCTCCCGCAGGAAGCGCTCGTGGCCTAGCGCCGCGGCAAGTTCGGGCTTCAACACTTTGACCGCGACTTCGCGGTTGTGCTTGAGGTCCCTGGCCAGATACACGGTGGCCATGCCACCCTCACCGAGCTCGCGCTGGATGGCGTAGCGGTCGGCCAGGGCGGTCTTCAGCCGGTCGCCGATGTCAGCCATCGAAGGCGGAAGCTCCTCGAAGCTGTCTCCCCGCCTCTCGTTGCCGGCCCAGCCCACTGCGGATCTCCGGAATGACCACTAGTTCCCCAACCTCTCCTTCAGCTCGGTGAACCAGTTGTCCACCAAGACGAGCCGTCCGCCGCCCGCTCCGCCAGTTATCCTGGCAGGCGTCGCTATAAACAGGAACCCGCGGCCGTCGGGGGTCGGCTCGTACGACGTGTGCCACGCGTCTATACCAATTGCCTGGTCCAACGCGAAGAGGGGCGCACGATCCAGCACGGCGAACATCGTGCCGGCGTCGATTCGAGCCACCATCATGTTCCGATCGGGTGACAGGTAGTAGATCTCCCTACCATTCGGCGCCCACCGCGGATGCGTGCCGCCGCTGATGGAGATCTGCCAGCGCCCGCGGGCGGTCTCGGGGAACGGCCGGACGTACACCTCC
>JBDHDE010000078.1:0-9949 GCA_039591655.1 Gemmatimonadota bacterium | reverse complement strand
GCGGGGATGCTCTATGTGGCGGATGCGCAAACCGGCGAGGTTACGAGTCTCACACCGGGCTTTGAGGGGATGGTACACTCGGTCGAGTGGTTGGAGCCCGATCGACTGCGCCTCCGCATCAGCCGGGGCATTGAGAGTCTGGTGAGCGACTTCGACTTGAGCAGCCGGAGCTGGGATGATCTCCCCGCCAACGACATGGCGTTTGGCTCCGTTCACTCGGCCGGCATTACGGTGGCGGCGGTCATATCGGGTCCAGCGCATCCCTCCGAGGTCTACACCCTGGATGGTGGCACTTGGGTCCGCCACACGAATTCAAATTCCTGGCTCGATGGCGTGCGCTTGAGCCGCCAGGAGGTCTATCGTCTCGCGGCCCGTGACGGCTTGGAGATAGAGGGCATCCTGCTGTATCCGCTCGACTTCCAGGAGGGCCGGCGGTTCCCGCTGGTGATCGTGGCTCACGGCGGACCCGAGAGCCACTACACCAACGGATGGAGGACGGGCTACTCGAGCTGGGGCCAGCTGTTGAGCAGGAACGGCTACTTCGTGTGGTACCCGAACTACCGCTCCAGCACCGGGCGGGGCGTCGAGTTCGCCAAAGCGGATCACGGTGACCTGATGGGAGGCGAGTTCGAGGACCATCTCGACGCGATCGACCACTTCGCCCAGAGAGGCTGGGTCGATGCCGGTCGGGTGGGGGTAGGTGGGGGATCGTACGGCGGGTATACGGCAGCATGGGCCGCCACACGTCACTCAGAGCATTTTGCGGCAGCCGTGAGTTTCGTGCCGATCACGCACGTCGCTGCCACGTGGCTCACGACGGACATACCGTGGGAGTACTTCTACGTTCACTACGAGGAGAAGTGGCCGCACGAACAGTGGGAGTATATGGAAGAGCGCAGTCCGTTGACCTACGCGCCACAGTGTCGCACTCCCCTGCTCTTGCTCGGCGGCACGAGCGACACACGAGTGCACCCGAGCCAGCCTTTCATGCTTTATCGGGCGGTCGAGGCCAGTACCGAGACTCCGGTCCGCTACGTCCAGTACCCGGGCGAAGGACACGGCAACCGGACCAATGTCTACCGCTACGACTACGCGCTGCGCGCGCTGCGGTGGTTCGATCACTATCTGAGAGCGGGTGATCACCGCGGCGATGCGCCGCCACCGGTGGATCTCGAGTACGAGGGGTGGAGCCAGGAGCGGTAGGCCGCACGGCGCGCCAATCGGAGTGATTGTCAGCCTTGGGGCTCCCGCCATTGGTGGGAGCCCTCTTGCTGATCGCTTCTGCTTGACGCCGGCTTGACACCCTTTCCGAACGTTGGACGCGCCTCCAGCCGGAGAGACTCATGTGGTGTGCCAGGGCCGTGCGGCACGCGACGCATTGATTGCCGATCCGGCTGGCGTCGCGCGAGGCTGACGCCGAACGGGGGACGCGGTACGCAACGAGAAGCGCCCGGCTCGCGCCGGGCGCTTCGCTCATGCCCTATGTGCGTGGTCTACGGGCCCTGCGATTGCCTGGATCGCTCTCCTAGCGTCGCGGGCGGCCGAAGACGCCGATGCCGAAGTAGCAGGGCTCGGTGGAGCACTCATACATGCTCACCTGAATCGAGTACTCCCCGGTCCGGCTGGGCCGGCACTCCATGACAGGCACGTCGTTCACACTGACATCGGAGTCGATCTCGTTGTCGTATCCATCCCGCAGATACAGATCGATGTCCGAGCAGTCCTCGTCACAGAAGGAGACGATCCGGTACTCCCAGCCCTCGCGGAACGTGCCGGTGAAGGAGTCGCTCTCACCGTCGTCCAGCGATCCGATCTCGTAGTCGTGGGTCTGCTCCCATCCGGTACTCTCGGCAAACGTCTTCACGATACCGAGCTGGAAACGCACCTGGTTCTCGTAGTCGGACTGGGCCTGTGCCGGAGTGGCCAGGAGTCCGGCCCAGAGAATGAAGGCGCAGCCGCTTGCGAACGCAGCACGCAGAGTGGCCCGTAGCATCGCTTCCTCCTTCGTGGCGGTCCCTTGTGACTTAGATCACATGTCAGCGCGCAGCCTGTCGCTGACGTATCTCCAGAGACGCTAAGAATTGGGTGATTCCGGTGCAGTGACCGGGCACACCGGGTCACGAGATGTGCGCCGCGTCACCGGTGCGCCTTCCCCCTGCCCGGAGGGCGCTGCATTATCTGGACGTGCGCATACCCTACAGATCGCTGACGTTCTGGATCTTCGTTGGCCTGTTCGCCGGCATGCTCGGCGGCCGGCTCTTCGGGGAGTCGATCGTGCCAACGGCCGACCTGCTGTCCGAGGTCTTCCTGCGGCTGCTGCGCATGGCGATCATGCCGCTGATCATCACCTCGATCACGGCGGCCGTCATCAGCGTCGGGGAGCGGAGGAACCTCGGACTCCTGGGTGCCCGGACGTTCGGCTACTACGTGGTCAGCAGCCTGATGGCGATCGTGACCGGACAGATCCTGGTCAACCTGTTGAAGCCGGGCGTGGGCTCGGCGATCCAGCTCGAGGAGGCGGTCAGCGAGGTCCCGGCGGCCCGGCAGAGCTTCCGGGACCTGCTCATCGACATCATCCCCGAGAATCCCTTCGCGGCGTTGGCGGAGGGCCAGGTCCTCCCGGTCATCTTCTTCTGCATTCTCCTGGGCTACTTCATCACGCAGCTCCAGGAGCCGTACCGGACCCAGCTGGGCGATTTCTTCCAGGCGGCCTTCCGGGCCATGATGAAGCTGACGCGGTTCGTCGTCTGGTCGGCGCCGCTCGGCGTATTCGGCATCAACGCCAAGATCGTGGCGACCACGGGCTTCGAGGCCTTTCGGTCTCTGGGGTTCTACTTCGTGGTCGTCCTTATCGGGCTGTTCATTCATGCCGCGATCACCCTACCGCTCCTCCTGCGGCTCGTGACGGGCAGGAACCCGATGCGGCACTACAAAGGCATGCCGCCGGCGCTGGTGACCGCCTTCTCGACGTGCTCGAGCATCGTGACGCTCCCTCTCACGATGGAAGCCGTCACCGACAACTCGAAGGTGTCGGAGAAGATCTCGTCCTTCGTGCTTCCAATAGGGGCGACGGTGAACATGGACGGGACGGCGCTCTACGAGTGCGTGGCGGCCATCTTCATCGCCCAGGTCTACGGCATCACACTCACGCTGGGCGAGCAGTTCCTGGTCGTCGTCACGGCGCTATTGGCGTCGATCGGGGCGGCGAGCGTGCCGATGGCGGGCTTGGTGATGATGTCCATCATACTGACGGCCGTGGGACTGCCCCTGGAGGGGGTGGCCATCATCCTCGCCGTGGATCGCATCCTGGACATGTTCCGCACCGCCGTAAACGTGCTCAGCGACTCGTGCGGCGCGGTGATCGTGGCGACGCTGGATGGTGAGGAGGTGCTGACGGGCTAGCCCCCCGGCGCCGCCTGATCCAGCGCGATCACACCGTCCGGGGTCTGGAGGAATGCGCGTCCCGCCTGCAGCACGCACTGACCGTACGGCTCCCGGTGGCCGGCGCCACGAGGCAGGCCGCCAGGATCATCGCTCCTCTCATGACAAGTCTCCGATCACCGCTCGTAGGGCGGCTGTGTGGTCCGGCGTGGTGCCGCAGCACCCGCCGATGATCGACACCCCGGTGGTGATCAACTCGACCGCCTTCTCGGCCGTGAAGCCGGGTGTTTCGTTGTAGACCGTCTTGCCATCCCGCGTCTCCGGCAGGCCGGCATTGGGCTGGATGATGAGGGGGAGATCGCTGTGCCGGTGGAGCTCCTTGGCGAGGGTGATCATGCTCTCGATGCCGTTGCCGCAATTCGACCCGATGACGTCGGCCCCCGCGTCCTTGAGCCCCGCCGCCGCGTCCGCCACGCTCACCCCCATGAGGGTGTAGAACCCGCGGGGCGTTGCGTCGAAGGTCATGGTCGCCATTACCGGGGTCGTCGGAGAGGTCTCCTTGGCCGCCTGGATCGCCAGCTTCGCCTCGGCCAGATCGATCATGGTCTCGACGCAGACGCAGTCCACGCCGGCGGCTACGAGACATTCCATCTGTAGGCGAAACCCGTCGTATACCTGCTGCGGGTCGGTATCACCGTAGGGCTTCAGCAACCTGCCGCTGGGTCCGCAGGAGGCGGCCACGTAGACGCGTTCGGCGGCGGCCTTGCGTGCGGCGCGCACCGCTTCGCGGTTGAGCTCTTCGGTCCTGTCTCCCAGGCCGTGCTGCGCCAGGCGCAGGGGGGAGGCGCCGAACGTATTGGTCTCGATGATGTCCGCGCCGGCCTCGACGTAGAGCCGCCCGACCTCCACCAGCAACTCGGGATGCGAGAGCGTGACGGACTCGGGGCACTGGCCCGGCTCCAGGCCCCGCTCCAGGAGCATGGTGCCCGTGGCTCCGTCGGCCAGGAGGATGTCCCCGGCGGCGAGCCGGTCGGCGAGGGGCTCCATCCTAGGTGTTCCCGATGAGGCTCCTCACCCGCTCCACCGCGTTGGCCGCGTCGTAGCCGTACGCGTCCGCGCCGATATCCCGGGCGAAGTCCTCGGTAACCGGGGCGCCCCCGACGATCGTCTTGATCCGGCCGTTCAGCCGCTCGCGCTGGAGGATCTCCGCGACCTCGCTCATCGCCGGCATGGTGGTAGTGAGCAGGGCGGACATGCCGATGACCGAGGCGTCGTATTCCTGCGCGGCCCGGACCATCGCCTCGGGTGCCACGTCCTTCCCGAGGTCGATGACCTCGTAGCCCGCGCCCTTCAGCATGATGCCCACGAGGTTCTTGCCGATGTCGTGCAAGTCGCCCCGTACCGTGCCGATGACCACCTTCCCGAGAGAGGGAATCCCCTCCTTGATGAGGAGCGGCTTCAGTTCGTTCATGCCGGCGTACATCGCCTTGGCCGCCATGAGCACGTCGGGGAGGAAGATCTCGTGGGCCTTGAACCTCTCGCCGATGACATTCATGCCGGCGATCAGCCCGTCGTCCAGGATCATCTTCGGCGGCGTCCCCTGTTGAATCGCCTGCCGCGTGAGCTCTCCCACCTGCTCGTCGGCACCGGCAATCACACCGTCAGCGATCTGGGCCAGTTGGTCCATGTCACGTCTCCCCACGCGAAGTGCCTACTCCCGGAATAGCGCGCGTATTCGCTCGCGGCAACCGCGCGTCTCGCACTGGCTGCAAAATGAATAGGATGCGGCGAACTTGTGGATGTCTCGAGCCGCCCCGATGATCACGCCCGATACGGACTTCAGGGGCTGCATGAGATAGCTCTCCGTGAGCGACAGCCCGATCTGCTCCGGGCGCACCCGATCGAATAGCTGCCGCTGCCCGCTGACATGCCAGCCGCAGTACCCCGGGCTGTACCGCAACACGGCACCCGGCGGCATCGTCCACCCTCTGCCGTGCAGGGTCTCCCCGAACCGGCGCTCCACCAGGTCGGCCGCCTTGTCGGCCGCCTCCGAGGCTGCCGCATCCAGCATGGCCCCCAGGGCGAAGTCGTGCGAGCCGAAGCAGTCCGCGATGGCCTGGGATACTGGCTCGCCCAGCGTGACCGCAAAGAGAGCGAGGTGGTCGGCACGCCCGAACATGTCGCCCACGGGGGTGCGCGGCTCGTTCCTTTCCTCGCCGCGGTAGACGTCGGCGAAATCGGTTCGCGCTACCTCGCAGAGCATAGCTATGGGGGCGACAGTCTCCTCCAGGCGCTGGATGGCCGTGTCGTGCAGGTCAGCGATGTGCTCGGGCACGGCGTTCCCGGCCATGACGCCCTGGGCCGCGAGAACCGCATCCCGGGCCGGCATGACCTGGGCGGGAGGGAACGTGAGGATCTCGCTCACGGGCCGGCAGCCGGCAGGTCGTCCATGCCGTGGCGCCGTGCCTCCCGGGTCATGAGCGCGGTCATGTCGGCGTTGACGTCGTCGGAGAGCGGCGCAGGCTCGTGTTGGGCCACGAGCCGGGTAACCTCCGCGTGAGCCCGTGCACCCAGTGTGGTGCTCCCCTCATCGCGCCAGCGGGGGCGGTTGGCCCGATCTATGACGCGCCCGGGGAAGTGATGCTCGTCCCGCAGATATCGGCGGGTGTGCTGCGAGATCAGGAGATGCTCCTCGGCGAGCAGCTCCTCGAACCGCGGCAGGGCGGGGAAATCCCCCCTCGGCTCGATCCCCCTGGTGAGGCGCAGGACCATGCCGCAGATCTCGTCGTCCAGGACGAGCTTCTCGAGGCTGAAGCAGCTCTCGAAGTCCAGCATGCCGGGTCCGGACACGTTGTTGATGCCGGCCAGCGCTGCGAGGGTCGCGCCCATGGACGTCTCGAGCCCCGCCTGCGCGTCGAGCAGCTTCGCATCGCTCAGTGCCATGTAGGCCTGGGTGGGGAGTCCCAGGGACTTGCCGATCTCGTTGTAGGCGCAATCCACCATCATGGTCTCCACGGCGCCCATCGGGGTGGTCTCGTAGCGGACGTCGAAGATGGCCGGAGAGCCGCCGTACAGCATCGGGGTCCCCGGATTGGCCAGCTGGCTGATGACTATGCCGCTCAGGGTCTCGGCCGTGTGCTGCACCAGAGTCCCGACCAGGGTGACCGGGGCCACAAACCCCGCCAGCGGCATCGAGACGAACTCCACTGGGATGCCGTACTTCGCGCAGTCCACCACGTTCTGCGAGGTTACGTCACTCCATCTGAGCGGCGCGGTCGGGCAGCAGGAGAACACCGACAGGGGCTTCGCCTTCAGGTCCTGCTCCGAGCCTCGCACCGCGAGCAGCAAGTCCTTCATGACGGTGAAGGCCTCGATGGTGAAGGCCCCGGTGACCACCGGCTTGGTGCCGTGCAGGAGGCTGAGGTAGAGGCGATAGCTGTCGGAGATGTTCTGATGTACGTCGCCGGGTATCAGTGCGGTGCTCTGGGAGGCCAGGTGATCGAGTTGGGTGACTAGCTTCGCGTACTCTACGTAGTCCGCCGTGGTCGGCGTGCGCGCGTCGTTCGCCTCGTGGTCGAGGATCTTGATGGCGGCCGAGCACGGCGTGAAGTGCACGTTCCGGCCCGACAGGTCATGTGTCTGCTCACCCAGGGTGTCATACAGGCGGAACCCGGAGGGCGCGGTTTCGAGGGCCCGATCGACGATCTGGTCGTTCAGCCGGGCGCGGCCGCTCGCGGAGTCGACCTCGGCTCCATGATCGGACAGCATGGATAGGACGCCCGGATTGTTGACCTCCACGCCCAACGTGCCCAAGACGGTGCGCGCCTCCGCGACGATGCGCTGCCGCAGTTCGCTGCCCAAGAACGTGACGTCTGGTCTCATAGGGGGAGCCTCGCGTTCCGGCCCGTGCTCAGCTCACGTCGAGCACAGGCTCTCCCAACACGTCCGCGCGGGGCGATATACCCAGCCCGGGTGCCATCGGGGCCGCCATCCGCCCCTGTATGCGCCGGGGGGCCCCCTCCGCGGTGCTCACGGTGACGTAGCTGTTGAAGTCGGTCGCCGTGAACAGGAGCTCTGGTGGCGTACTGTGGGCCAGGTGGGCTATGGCCGCCGTCGTGACGTCGCCGCCCCAGCTGTCCTCGATGGTCATGGCGATGCCGAGGGAGACGCACACGTCTCGGACCTGGAGCGCCCTGGTGAGGCCGCCGAACTTACTGATCTTCACGTTGACCACGTCCATCGCCCCGTCGGCATAGGCGCGCAGGAGCTCCCGGAGGTCCGTGATCGATTCGTCCAGCACGAAGGGCAACGGCGTACGGCGCCGGATGGAGAGGCACTCCTCGTAGGAAGCGCAGGGCTGCTCGATGTACACGTCCACGTCCCGCACGGCGTGCGCCACCCGCGCCGCTTGGTGTGTTAGCCACCCGGTGTTGGCGTCAGCCACGAGCACGTCACCCGGTTGCAGCAGGCCGGCCACCGACTTGATGCGCTCGATGTCCTCGTCTGGGTCCCCGCCCACCTTGAGCTGGAAGCGGCGGTAGCCCTCGGCCCGATACTCCGCCACGCGCTTGGCCATGGCGTCGGCGGATTCCTGGGAGATGGCGCGGTAGAGCACGTGGTCCTTGCCGTATCGCCCGCCGAGTAGGGTGCACACCGGCAGCTGCGCGACTTGGCCGAGGATGTCCCAGCATGCGATGTCGATAGGGGACTTCACGTAGGGATGGCCCTTGAGAGTTCCGTCCATCGACCGGTTGACGGGACCGAGTTGAGTGGGGTCCCGGCCGAGCAACGCTGGGGCGAGCTCGGCGAGACCCGCCCGGACGCCGCCGGCGTAGGCGGGGAGGTACACCGGTCCCAGGGGACAGACCTCTCCGTGGCCGGTGACCCCGGCGTCGGTCTCGACCCGCACGATGGTCGAATCGAACATGTCGACCGACTTGCCGCCGGACCACGCGTAGCGGCCTTCCTTCAACGGCAGGTCTACTTGATAGGCTGCGATGCGCGTGATCTTCATCCGCGTGCGTCCCCTGGCGTGTCCCGTTCCTCGCCGCGCGCCTCGGCGCGGCTACCAGCGACGATACGCGCCCGGCCGCCCTCGCGACAGGGGCGCGGGAGCTCGGACCACCCTTTCACGCGCCGCACCACGGGTGCATCTTGCACCGTTCCTGACCCTCGATCCCGACTTCCCCAGTGCGGAGCGTGCGATGACCCACGACGAGACCCAGGACCGGCTCACCAAGATCTTCGTGGTCCTCCTCGCGATCGGCATGTCGATCCTGTTCTTCCAGATGGTCCGGCCGTTCCTGGCCGCCCTGTTCTTGGCCGCCATCTTCAGCGGCATGTCCCACCCGGTGTACCGCTGGTTTCTGAAGCGGTTCAAGGACCGCCGCGCCGCTGCGTCGATCGCGACCATCTTCACGGTCATTCTCGTGGCTGTTATCCCCCTGTCGGCCTTCCTCGGGATCGTGGCCGCTCAGGCGGTGGAGGTGACCCAGTCGGTGGCTCCGTGGGTAGAGACGCAGCTGCGCCAGCCCGATGAGTTGGACCTGCTGCTCCAGCGTCTCCCGTTCTATGAGAACCTCCAGCCATACCAGGATCAGATCATCGCCAAGGTGGGCGAGTTCGCGAGTCGGATCGGGACCTTCCTGGTGAATTCGGTGGCGGCGGCGACGCGGGGCACAGCCTGGTTCATGCTGAGCCTCTTCGTGGTGCTGTACGCGATGTTCTTCTTTCTAAGTGGCGGCCGCGACCTGCTGCGGAAGATCCTGTATTACATGCCGCTGGACTCGAAGCGCGAGAACTTGATGGTGAGCAAGTTCGTGTCGGTGGCCCGGGCCACCATCAAGGGCACGTTCGTCATCGGCATCGTGCAAGGCACACTTGCGGGGCTCGGGTTCTACGTGGCCGGCATCGGGAGCGCAGCCTTCTGGGGCACGGTGATGGCGGTGCTGTCCATCATTCCGGGTGTCGGCACCGCGCTAATCTGGATCCCCGGGGTGATCTTCCTGGCGGTCACGGGCCACTTCACGGCTGCGGTGCTGCTGGCGGCGTATTGCGCCGTTGTCGTCGGCACGGTGGACAACATCCTCCGGCCAATCCTTGTTGGCAGGGACACCAAGATGCCCGATTTGCTGGTGTTGCTGAGCACCCTGGGAGGGCTCATCCTGTTCGGCGCCGTGGGATTCATCATCGGTCCCATCGTGGCTGCGCTGTTCGTGACGGTGTGGGAGATCTACGGCGAGGCGTTCAAGGAGTACCTGCCCGAAGTGCGGCTCCCGGGGGAGACGGCGGAGATGCGGGCGCCCGAGCAAGCAACCTGACGAGAGGAGATTCCCAACATGTCGTCGTTCATGGATCGTGTGGTTGGCGCGGCGAAGCTGGACGTTCGCACCTACGAAGAAGTGGAAGCCGACCCCAACGCCCTGGGGCAAGCCGTGGGCGTCATCCTACTCGCCTCCATTGCGGCGGGGATCGGGAGCGGCCTGGGGGTGGGGCTCCTCAGGCTGATCATCGATGGAGGGGCGGCGCTCATCGGCTGGATGATCTGGGCGTTTCTCACGTATTTCAT
>JBDHDE010000077.1:0-10062 GCA_039591655.1 Gemmatimonadota bacterium | reverse complement strand
GGCCTGCGTCGAGCTCGGGGAGCGCAACCCCATCGTGAGCATCCACGATCAGGGCGCCGGCGGCAATTGCAACGTGCTCAAGGAGATCGTCGACCCGGCGGGGGCCACGATCGAAGTGCGGGAGGTCCCGGTGGGGGACGAGACACTGTCGGTGCTGGAGATCTGGGGCGCGGAGTATCAGGAGAACGATGCCCTGCTGTTGCTGCCCGAGCACGGCGAGTTGTTCGAGGCGCTGTGCGAGCGGGAGAAGGTGCCCTTCGCCTTCGTCGGTCGCGTCACGGGCGACGGCAAGATCGTGGTGCACGACGAGGCGGACGACTCCGCGCCGGTGGACCTCGCGCTCGATGCCGTCCTGGGGGACATGCCGCAGAAAACATTCGAGATCGAGCGCATAGCGCCCCGGCTCGAGCCGCTTAGCCTGCCGGCCGACCTCACCGTGAGAGAAGCCCTGGACCGGGTGCTGCGGCTCCTGTCCGTGGGGTCCAAGCGGTTCCTCACGACCAAGGTCGACCGCAGCGTGACTGGACTCATCGCCCAGCAGCAGTGCACCGGTCCGCTACAGCTCACCGTGGGCGACGCAGCGGTGATCGCCCAGAGCCACTTCGGCACCACAGGGGCGGCGACTGCGATCGGTGAGCAGCCCCTCAAAGGCCTGGTGGACAACGCGGCCATGGCGCGCCTGTGCGTGGGCGAGGCCCTCACGAATCTGGTGTGGGCCAAGGTGAGTGCCCTGGAGGACGTGAAATGCTCGGGCAACTGGATGTGGGCGGCCAAGCTCCCCGGAGAGGGTGCGGCGCTGTACGAAGCGGCCCAGGCGCTCCACGACATCCTGCTGCAGCTGGGAATCGCCATCGACGGCGGCAAGGACAGCCTGTCAATGGCGGCCCACGCCCCAGCCGGCAAGAGCGGTGACGAGACGGTGAAGGCACCGGGTTCCCTGGTGATCTCGGCCTACGTCACCTGCCCGGACATCAGCAAGACGGTGACCCCCGATCTGGAGCTGCCGGGCACGGGGAAGCTGCTCTACGTGGACCTGGGTGGCGGCCGGCACCGCTTGGGCGGCTCGGCTCTGGCTCAGGTCTACGGACAGGTGGGAGACGAAGCGCCAGACGTGGAAGACGCAGGACTGCTCAAGCGGGCCTTCAACGTCGTGCAAGAGCTCATCGACCAACGGCGTGTAACAGCCGGCCACGACCGCTCGGACGGCGGGCTCATCACCACGCTGCTGGAGATGGCCTTTGCCGGGAACACAGGGATTGACGTCCAGCTCAGTGGCGGCACCGCTGATCCCCTGTCGTTCCTCTTCTCCGAGGAGCTGGGGGTGGTCCTCGAGGTGGCAGGGGAGAACGAGGCATTCGTGCTGGAGGCGTTCCAGCGGGCCCGCGTCCCATGCGTGCCCATTGGCGCGACGTCCAGCGGCAGCGTCGTTCGCCTGCAATACAACGGCGCAGTGGTGCTGGAGGAAGACGTGCGCGATCTGCGGGATCTCTGGGAGGCGACGAGCTTCGAGTTGGACCGGCTCCAGGCCGACCCCGATCGCGTGGAAGAGGAACGGAAGGGCCTGCGGCATCGCACCGGGCCCGTGTTCGCGGTGCCGTACACGCCGCAGCCGACTCCCCCGGCCGTCCTCGAGGTCGCGACCAAGCCCCGGGTCGCCATTCTCAGGGAGGAAGGAAGCAACGGGGACCGCGAGATGACCTCGGCGTTCTACGCTGCCGGCTTCGAGCCGTGGGATGTGGTGATGTCGGATCTCATCGCTGGTCGGGTGGACCTCCGGGGATTCCGGGGCGTCGTAGCGACTGGCGGCTTCAGCTACGCCGACGTGCTGGATTCGGCCAAGGGGTGGGCGGGTGTGATTCGATTCAATGACGAGCTGCGCGAGCAGTTCGACGCCTTCCGGGATCGTCCGGACACGTTCAGCCTGGGGGTGTGCAACGGCTGCCAGCTCCTGGCTCTGCTGGGCTGGGTGCCGTGGGAGGGGATCGGGGATGCCGGGCAGCCCCGCTTCATCCAGAACGCCTCGGGCCGCTTCGAGTCACGGTTCACGGCCGTGCAGATCCAGGAGAGCCCGGCGCTGATGCTGCGGGAGATGGCCGGGGCAACGTTGGGGATCTGGGTCGCCCACGGCGAGGGGCGCGCCTTCTTCCCCGACGGAGCGGTCCTGGAGCGGGTCGATCGGGAAGCGCTCGCGCCCATCCGGTTCGTGGACGATGCAGGGGGCATCTCCGAGGCCTACCCCTTCAACCCCAACGGCTCGCCGCGGGGGATCGCCGGGCTCTGCTCTCCCGACGGCCGCCACCTGGTGATGATGCCTCACCCCGAGCGCGCGTTCAAGCTGTGGCAATGGGGCTGGGTGCCCAAGGAGTGGAGGCACACCATGGCGGCCTCTCCCTGGCTCAAGATGTTCCAGAACGCCCGGGAGTGGTGCGAGGAGAACGGCGGGTAGGGGGCGTTTACAAACCGATTCCCGGGAAGCATACTCTTCTGCAACCACCACCACGTTGGAGCATCTGAATGCCTGAGAGAATCACGCTCGATCACTTCAAGAAGAAGATGGAAGAGCTGCACGCCGAAATGACATCGGGTTCGTTCAAGCACGGCGAGTACGACCAGCGGCTCGCACGCATCATCAAGGAGCTGCGCGACCGCAAGCTCGATGCCGACCGGGGTCAGATCACGGAGACACTGAACGACCTGCAGACCCGCGGCGTGATCACTCCCTCGGTGCGGGGTCACCTGGAGGGGAGGCTGGGGCTGGCGTAAGCGAGCCCAGCTGGGACGGTGTCTGCGCAGGTGAGGCGCCCGCCGGGAAGCACTGGCGGGCGCCTTCGCATGGGCGCGACCCAGAACAGAATCCCGAGTATTAGATTCGAACCCGGTCCGAGGCGTGCCCGGAGCCCGGCAATCAGTGTCCACTTCACGCTCTCTTCTTCCGCGCGAGCACGGCGCCTACGCCGAGCTGGCCTTCCCGCTGGCCACCGGCCTCGCAGCCGGCCGGCCGGGGGTGGCGGCCATCGCATTCGCCGTGTCGGCCGTCGCCCTCTTCCTGGCGCACGAGCCGGCGGCCGTGCTGGCAGGCCGCCGCGGCGATCGTCTGCGGCGGGAACTGGCCGTCGCGGCCCGCTCGAGGCTGCGGTGGCTGGTGGCGGGGGGGCTCGGCTGCGCCATCCTCGGGTTCGTGCTGGCTACGCCGCCGGCTCGGCTCGCGGCGTTGGTCCCGGCCGCCCTGGCGTTGGCGCTGCTTCCCGCGCTGATCCGCGGTCAGGTGAAGACGCTTGGGGCCGAGCTCCTCGTCGTCGCGCACTTCTCCACCACGCTGCTCCCCGTGGCGCTGGCCGGCGGGGCTGGGTGGGGCTTCGCCTGGGCGGCCACCGGCGTGTGGTTCGTGAGCTTCACGCTGGGCACGGTTGCGGTGCACGGCATCAAGGACACTCACAAGCGAGCGTCGACGGCGGGCGGGCTGGGCTTAGCGGTCCCGGTGCTCGCTATCGCGGCGGCGGGGTTTGGCGTGCTCGGCGCCGTCATCGGACGACTGCCGTGGGCAGTGGGCCTCGCTCTGGTCCCCCCGGCGCTGGCGGTTCTCGTGATCTGGGCGCTGCGGGTACACCCACGGCGGCTCAAGCGCGTGGGATGGTCCCTCGTGACGGCTAACGTGGTGACGTTGGGGCTGCTGCTCGCGGGATAGTCGATGGGCGGCGTCGCCCGCAGTGCGGCGACGCCGCGAGGTTCTCAGGCTCCGGGAAGTTGTCTCCCCTCCTTGGCCTGCTCTGCCATGCGGGCCAACACGCGCTCGTTGAAGTCCAGGCGCTCCGTCACCTCCCCCAACTCATCCCGCATCCCTTCCACCGTCTCACGGAGCTTGTCCACCGAGTCGGTGAGCTGCTTGAGGTCTCGAGAGCCGCCGTGCATCCGCCGGGCGACGAAGACCCTGCTGATCATCCACAGGGCCCCCAGCGACCCCACAGTGATGATGAGCATCTCCAACACTTCCTTGACCTGGTAGTCCATACGCGGCTCCGGTTGCCCGGGTGTGAGACAAATATACCGGCAGGGGAGTTGCCGCACACGGATGAGGTGCCGTCACGCACGGAGGGAGATCACCCACGCGTGGGAGTCGCCGCCTCGGGCAACCGGCCCGGGTTCATGCGTGTTTCACTAGGGGTTCACGATCGCAGCGTGAGCTTGATGCGCTTGTGCGCACCTGGAAAGGGGGAGCCGGGGCGCGTGTACTCTACCTGCCTCTTCTGCAACCGCGACCTGGGGACGAACGAGGTCATCGAGCCATTCCCGGTCGGCCGGCGGCTGGCCTTCGATCCGGCCAAAGGCAGGCTGTGGGTCGTATGCCGCAAGTGCGAGCGCTGGAACCTCTCGCCTCTGGAGGAGCGGTGGGAGGCGTTCGAGGAGTGCGAGCGGCGGTTCCGCGCCACCCGGTTGCGGGTCTCCACCGACAACATCGGCCTGGCCCGTCTCAAGGAGGGTCTCGAGTTGGTGCGGGTCGGCGAGCCGTTACGGCCCGAGTTCGCCGCGTGGCGCTACGGTGATCAGTTCGGGCGGCGCCGCCGGCGGGCCATAGCCTACGGGGTCGCCGGGGGCGTGGCCCTCGGGGCGCTGGCGGCAGGAGCCATCGCAGCGGGCGCCGGCGCGGCCTTTCTGCCGCAGATCCCCAACCTGCTCATCAACATCCCCGTCCGGGTGAAGATCAAGACGCAGGACGGTAAGGTCGTCAAGCTGCGCTATGGGGATCTGCAGAAGGCTCGGTTTCTGGTGGATTCCGGTACCGACCGCTGGGTGGTGCAGCTGGGCAAGCGCACGTTCGAGGGTGATGAGGCCGAGCGCGTTAGCGGTCTGCTGCTCGCGGGAGTCAACCGCATGGCCGGCTCGAAGCAGGCGATCCTGAACGCAGTGGGACAGATCGAGAGCGCCGGCGATCCCGAACGCTACCTGTCCCAGGTCGCGCACGAGCTGCGCTACGAGGCCCGGACGAACTCCGGGGGAGGGTTCTTCGCGAGGAAGCCCGGGCTCGTGCACAAGATGCCGACGCCGAAGCGGTTGGCGCTGGAGATGGCGCTGCACGAGGAGCAGGAGATGCGCGCGATGGCGGGGGAGCTCCTGGACCTCGAGTTGCAGTGGCGTCAGGCCGAGGAGATCGCGAACATCGCCGACAACATGTTCGTGCCCCAAGAGACCCACGAGTTCATCGAGAAGCACCGGCCGCCTGCGGGAATGGCAAGTGACACAGCAACCGGGCAGGCGAGCGAAGACTGAAGCGAGCGCCGACGATCGACTGTCGGCGTCCGCAGATAGATTAAGGGAGGCAAGACCATGGAAGCGACGGAGACACCACGGACGCGCTGGCCCACCGTGCTCGGCGTGATCGGCATCATCGTCGCCGTGTTGGCGTTCATCGACGAGATCGGCGAGTTGGTGCGGCTGTTCACCTGGAGCGATGCGGACTGGGCGCGACTCATGGGAGCCGAGGCGGTGGAGCTCATCAAGAAGGCCGGGCCTCCCTTGGGGCTCGTAGTGGCGAGCGCCGTAATCAATCTGGAGCTTGCCTTGCTCCTCTTCGTGGGATCGATCCTCCTGCTGCGACGGAAGCGCGGAGGTGTGATCTGCTGCAAGGTGTGGGCTTGGATCGTGCTCCCGTGGCTGGTGATTCAGCTCGTGCTGGCCCTGACCTGGCTCAGGGACTTGCTCGAGGCGCTGCTGCAGCCGGACTTGATGCCGACCATGGGTGCGGTGGTGGCGGGGGTGGTATTCGGCTTCGCGCTCGTGGCCGTCTTCCCGGTGTTCCTCCTCGTGTGGTTTGCGCGCCCCAACATCCGGGCGGAGTACACGCTGTGGAACATCGGCTCGCCGGTGGGTGTGTAGCGGTACGAGGCCGGCGAATCAGACGCAGGTTGGAGGACACGCGGACGGAGGTAGGTGCGGGACGCGGTCCGTTGGCCGATGGCGGCGACCCGCGCTAAGCTTCCTTCCTGAACCAGTCAACATCCGAAAGCGAGAAATCTACATGCGTGCCATCTCTACGCTCGCCTTACTGGCTTGCATGGCAACCACCGCTGTGGCCCAGGACGCCCCGGTGCCCATGCCCGAGACGTACCGCGCGGTGCAGCTCAAGATGCTCGAGCTCCAGCGCTCCATGCTCGTTGCCATGGCGGACTCCATGCCCGAGGCGCTGTACCGTGACAGGGTGACCCCCGAGCAGCGCGACTTCGCTGAGCAGATCCATCATGCGGCGTCCACCATCGTGTGGGTGTGCGGCCGGTTCTTCGGCGGTGAGGAGCCTGCGCTCCCCGATACGTCGGTGGCGCTGAACGGCCGGGAAGCTCTGATGGGCTACATCAACGGCGCATACGACTATGCCGCCGAGACCCTGCAGGGCCAATCGGCGGACGATCGCTCCGAGATCGTGGGCTTCTTCGGTGGGCTCCGAATCCCCAACTGGCAGGTCTGGGACGAGATGCACCAGCACACGATGTGGACCGCCGGTCAGGTGGTGGCCAACTTCCGCAAGCACGGCATGGCCCCGCCGGGTTTCGGGTTCTTCTAGGAGCACACGCGTTGCCCGTCGGCACCAGCAAGAGCCGGCGGGCGCGGCGGCGGCCGAAGAGCCCGCCGCACTTGCTGGGCCAACGATTCGACATGCGACAGGCGGCCGTTAGCTTACGAAGTCCTGGGGGGAGCCTGAACGCATGCCCGAGATCCTCGACCGCCTGAGAACCGCCCTCGCAGCCCGCTACCGCATCCAGCACGAGTTGGGTGGCGGTGGGATGTCCACGGTGTATCTCGCCGAGGATCTCAAGCACCGGCGCAACGTAGCCATCAAGGTGCTGCGTCCCGATCTGGCGGCGGTTCTGGGGACGCAGCGCTTCCTCCAGGAAGTGGAGATCGCGGCGCAGCTCACCCACCCGCACATCCTTGGGCTCATCGACTCCGGCGAAGCCGACGGGCTCCTCTACTACGTCATGCCGTACATCGAGGGAGAGCCCCTCAAGGTCAAGCTGGTACGTGAGGGCGAGCTACCGGTCCAAGATGCCGTGCGGATTCTGCGTGACGTCGCTGATGCTCTTGCCCACGCCCACAGCCGGGGCGTGATCCACCGCGACATCAAACCGGGGAACGTGCTGCTCTCGGGCCGCCACGCGCTGGTCACCGACTTCGGCGTGGCGAAGGCCCTGAGCGAGGCCTCGGGGCGGCACCAGCTCACTACGGCGGGCATCGCGCTGGGCACCCCGGCGTACATGGCGCCGGAGCAGGCCGCGGGCGATCCCGACGTCGATTACCGGGCGGATATCTATGCCGTCGGGGCCCTGGGGTACGAGCTGCTGGCGGGACGACCTCCGTTCGAGGGACCTACACCGCGAGCGGTGCTTACGGCACACATCGCGAAGGCACCGCAGCCCCTGGGGGTGTTGCGCACCGGCGTGGCGCCGGATCTCGAGGCCGTCATCATGCGCTGCCTCGCGAAGGAGCCGGCCGACAGGTGGCAAACGGCCGACGAGCTGCTAGCGCAACTCGAGGCGCTGGTGACGCCCAGCGGGGGCACAGGTGCCGTGAGCGCGGTTGTGCCGCGGAGTCGCCGCAGCACGTGGGTGGCGGCAGCACTAGCGGCCATCGTCGTCGTGCTGCTCGGGCTGTGGCAGCCGTGGCGCGCCGGGATTCCGGGTGGCGCGGCCTCCGCGGCGCGGTTGGCCGTGTTGTACCTGGAGAACCTGTCGCCGGATACCTTGGACGCCTACCTGGCCGACGGCCTCACCGAGGAGATCACCAGTCGGGTGGGTCGAATCCCCGGCATCCAAACCAAGAGCCGTAATGCCGTGCGGCGCTACCGAGACTCGCTGCCCGCCGACCTGCTCGCCGTGGCCGAGAGCCTAAGCGTCGATTACCTCCTCGAGGGCAGTGTGCGGCGCTCCGGCGAACACGTTCGGGTCACGGTGAACCTGGTGCGGGGGAGTGACGGGTTCCGTGCCTGGGGCGACGACTACGATCGTGAGGTGACCGACCTCCTCACCCTACAGGAGGAGATCGCGCGGGAGATCGCCGGCAACATCGGGGGACGACTGGCGCCGGAGGACCTAGTTGCCTTGGGCGAGCCTGCCGGCGTGATTCCCGCGGCCTACACCTCCTTCGTGCGTGGGCAGGGCCGCCTTACCGATCGCTCTCCCCGCTCGGTGCTGCGCGCGGTGCAGCACTACCGCGACGCGGTGGCGGCCGATCCCACCTTCGCTCGGGCCTGGGCGCGGCTAGCCTACGGCTATGCCCTATTCCTCGACTGGCGGTGGGAGTACCCGGGTCTCACCCGGGACAGCGTGCTCGCTCTCGGGTTCAGCGCGGCGAGCAGGGCGCTGGAGCGTGACTCGTCGCTCTCCGACGGCTGGATGGCGAGGGGCTACCTCCTGAGCTTTCGCCATCCCCAGACCTTCGAGGGCGTCCACGAGGCATTCAGGCGAGCTCTTGCCCTCGATCCTGACAACGCCGAGGCGCACCACCAGTACGGCTGGCTCCTCATGTACATGGGTGAGGATGAGGAAGCGACGGCCCAGTTCGAGCGGGCGCTGGCCCTCGAGCCGGAGCGCACCATCACCGTCTTCGGCTTGGGCTTTCTCACCTACCGGCTCCGGCAGATGGAAGAGGCCGGTCGCTGGCTCGATAGCTCGCTCACGCTCGAGCCGAGCTTTGCCGCCGGCTATGGCCAGCGTGCGCTGCTCGCGCTTCGCCTGGGCGATACGGCGGCCGCGCGGGCCGACGCGGAAACCGGCTCCCGCCTGGGGTACGTTCCGTCCGATGCGCCGCTGGGAGTCCTGGCCGTGCAAAACGGAGACACTGTGAGGGCGGAGGCGCTGGCGGAGCGCCTACTCGAGCACGGATACATCGGTCCCACCGCGTTCGTGTTGGCCGCGCTGGGGCGACCGGAGCAGGCCCTCGATGTGTTGGAGACTGCGGAACTCGGCCTCGAGTTCTGGACCGAGAGCCTGCGCGCGCCCGAGTTGGATGCGCTGCGCTCCTATCCGCGGTTCGAGCGGCTGGTGCGGGAAGCCCGAGGTGTGGCGCAGCGCTGAGCCGACGACCGGGCCGTGTCGCGCGCGGCCATTACATTTTCGAGGCGTCCTTCCCTACGATTGTCAAGAGATCTCCACGGTCTGCCGACGGTTCCCCGACAACCGCTTGCCGATTCAACCATACCGAGGCCTGAGGTCCGTCATAGCGTAGTGGCCGCGGTGACAGGTGGCGCCCACCCGTCCCGCGCCCGATACTAGATCAGGCCCACCTTTCGGGGGGGCAATGGCGCTTCGTGTGTGGGTGCGGTCGCCGCGCAACCTCGTGATCCTGTTTCTCGGGGTCACCTTCGTGTTGGTCGCGGCGTTGGGTTGGCTCGGGTCGCGCCTGTTCCAGCAGGACCGGGCGCTGGAGAGCCAGCGTGTCCGGGAACGCCTCGAACACGCCGCCGATCTCGTCGCCGCCGGGCTGCAACTCCGCCTGGCGGAGACCGAGGAAGCCCTCACCCGGCTCTCGACTGTCCCCGCCTCGGAGCTGCCGATCGCTTCCGCCGCATACGTGGACGGTCAGCTGTCACGCGACGCGCTCGTCGTGGCGCTGTCCGACGGCGGCGTGCGGGCGTATCCCCCGGCTCGTCTGCTCTACCACCCGGTAGCCCCAAGCACCCCAGAGCCGGCGCGCGGCGCGTTCGCCCGTGGGGAGGCGTTGGAGTTTCGGGAGCGCGACTACGCCGGAGCGATCGGGGAGTACCGGAGACTTGCCCGCAGCGACGAGTCGGCGACTCGCGCGGGAGCGCTGCTCCGCCTGGGCCGCACCCTGCGGAAGGCCGGCCGCCCCGACGCCGCGCTAGGCGCGTACGACGAGCTGGCGCAGCTGGACTCCGTGCCGGTGGACGGTCTGCCGGCGGGATTGGTGGCGCGGTGCGCGCGCCTCGAGGTCCTGGAGGAGCAGGGGCGGGTGGCGGCTGCGACGCGGGAGGCCGGGCCCCTCCGCGATGACCTGTACGGCGGCCGCTGGCCCATCACCAGGGCGGCCTTCGAGTTCTATGCGCGGGAGGTCGAG
>JBDHDE010000076.1:0-10100 GCA_039591655.1 Gemmatimonadota bacterium | reverse complement strand
GGCGGACTTCCACGTTGCTGTGCCGGAAGACCCAACCATCCAGCCGCTGAGTCTCGGTCAGTTCAGGAGCGACGGCAGCACACCGATCGATACCGGCGCAACTACCGATGAGAACCGGGTGACACTCAAGGCGACCGTCGAGGATCCCGATCCAGGGGACCAGATCGTGCTGGAGGTAGAGGTCAAGCCGTTCGGTACTGCGTTCAACGGAGCACCCACCCTAGAGAGCCTGCCCGTTTCGACTGGGCAGGAGGCCGAGGTCGTGTGGACCGGCCTGGCAGACGGCTCGTACCACTGGCGGGCCCGGGCGAAGGACCTCGACGGCAACACCAGCAATTGGGTGGAGTTCGGCACTTCCGGCGTCGACTTCATCGTGGACGTCCCATGACGCCCGCCTCACGCTCAGCCGGTTCTTTGGGGGGAGAAGTGGCACTGTCGCGCAAGTGGCGGTACCTTTGCCGGACGCCCAGGGGCTTGGTGACGCACCGCACTGCCTCACCTGGGGAGCACGCTACAGTGTGGACCTTGTCCCCACCTCCCCACCGGGATATCTTCGGAAGCCTTTCGGGGCCCCCCGTCGTTGGCGGTTTTGCCGACGTCGGGGTGATGTTTCCCAACCCGGTGTTGCGGTCTAGTTTGAGGGTGTTTGAGAGGGCGCGATGATCTGTACTCGCTGCCGCACCGGAGAGACTACCGCTGGCGATGACCTGCTCTGCGATACCTGCAGGGTGGAAGTCTCCGAGCGGGAAACGCTCGATCTCCCGGCGGCGGAAGAAGTCGAGCAGAACGTCCGCAAGCACCTCGGCCAGGATTTCCAGATGGAGGGACTCCTCGGCCGGGGCGGGATGTCCCTCGTCTACCTCGCCCGGGAGCGGGATCTCAACCGCCAGATAGCTCTCAAGATCCTCCCGCTCCAGCTCGTCCTCGGCAGTGCGGCGGTCGAGCGCTTCAAGCGGGAGGCCAAGATCGCCGCCTCCCTCGAGCATCACCACATCGTCCCAATCCACCGTGTCGGGACCACGTCCAGCTTCCTCTGGTACACGATGAAGTACGTCAAGGGGCGCTCATTGGCCGAAATGCTCGGCGAGATGGGCCCCATGGATTTGGACGTGTGCATCGACATCATCGGCCAGACGGCGGGCGCCCTCAACTACGCGCACCGCCGCGGTGTGATCCATCGCGACATCAAGCCGGAGAACGTGCTGGTCGACGGCGAGGGCTGGGTGTGGGTGTGCGACTTCGGGGTCGCCAAGGCGTTCGGCACGCTGCCGCTGACCGACACCGGCACCACGCTGGGCACGCCGAGCTACATGTCGCCGGAGCAGTGCTACGGCCAGGCCCTGGATCCCCGATCCGATCAGTATTCCCTGGCCGTCCTGGCGTACCGCTGCCTGGCCGGCGAGACGCCGTTCGTGACCGACTCGCTGGGGATGATGATCCGGAAGCACTGTCTCGAGCCGCCGCCGGCGCTCGCGGACCTGCGGCCCGACCTGCCACCGCGGGTCTCGAACACGGTGCTCCGGGGCATGAGCAAGACGCCCGACGACCGGTTCCCTGACATCGTCGAGTTCGTGGAGGCGCTGGGCGGGCGGGTGTCGCTCCAGATGCCCAACGCTTCGCTCCAGCAGATGATGGCGGCGACGCCGCAGCCGATCGTCACAGCACGGCGCATCCGGCGCTGGCGGCGGCCCCGCATGCGCATCGTGGCAGCGGTGGCGGTGCCCGCCCTGATTGCCGGAGCCGTCATGTGGCCCTTCCCAGAGTCGGTGGCGCCCGAGATCGCCAACGCGGCGCAGCGGCTCAGGAACGCGGCCTTGGCCGAATCGCTCCCGCCGACCGAGGCCGGCCAGCAGCAGGACAGCGCACCCAGCGCGCCGGCCGGGGAGACCGACCAGAATCAGCCGGCGACCCCCGCCGAGACGCCGGTACGGCAACCCGAGCCCACGCCGCCGCCGGCCCAGACCGTACAGCGTACGCCCCAGACACAGGCGTCCCAGGCGCCCGGCAGTCTCTGGGTCCAGGCGGATCCGTGGGCCTATGTCTACCTGGACGGCGAGATCCTCCAGGAGACCCCCATCATGAACCTGGCCATCCCACCGGGCCGGCACACCCTCCGTGTTGCCCGGGATCTCTACGAGCCCTTCGAGCAGATCATCAACGTCTCACCCGGTGAGACGGTGCGCCTCACCGGAATCGTCCTCATCGAAATCAAGCCGTAGCATGCGGCGGGCTTTCCCGGCGGTCGCGCTGCTCGTTGCGGCGGTCCTGCCCCCGAGCGCCGCTGCCCAATCCGCCCAGGAGCAACTCCAGTACGGCATCGAGGCGTACGGCAATCTCGAGCTCGGTGCGGCCGTTGCCTTCATCAGACGGGCCCTCGCGGCCTCTCCCGAGGAAGGGCTCTCGGAGGCCGAGCGGGCCACCGCCCTGGGCTACCTGGGCGCGGCCGAGCATTACCGCGGGCGGAGCGACTCGGCCATCGCCGCCTTCCGCCAGATGGTCTTGCTCAACCCCCGCTACCGGCCGGACCCGCTGGTCTTCCCCCCACCGGTAGTGCGCGTGTACGACGGCGTGCGGCGGAGTCTCAAGGTGATCGGCACCGCGGCGCCCCCCGACACGACCATCCGGCTGCACGAGGAGGAGACGTTCGCCGTCCAGCTGTACGCCAGCTCGTACCACAGCATCAGCTCCCTCATCGCGCGAGAGGACGGCACGATGCTGCGGCGGCTCTACGGGGGGGACATTGGCGACAGCCTCTCCCTGCGGTGGGATGGCTTCGACACCGAGGGCAACCCGGCTCCCTCGGGTCTCTACTATCTGAGCGTCTCTTCGCTCGCCCCGGACGGGGTGGTGCTGCGCACCCTGCAGCTGCCGCTGGACGTGGAGCTCGCCCGCCAGGACTCACTCACCTATCCACCGCCGCCCGCCGACTCTCTGCTCCTCCCGGAGCGGCGTTCGGCCGGCCCGGGGCTCAAGTCCCTGGGTCTGGGGCTGGCCCTCGGGGCTTTGGCCGCGGGGCTACCCCAACTGGTTGGCGGCTCTGAGGAGGCGTCCAACAGCCGGTACGCGGTGGGAGGCGCCATCGCGATTGGGGGGATCATCGGTCTCGTCATGCGGCCGCCAGGAGCCGCCCTGCCCGACAACATCGCGGCCAACGAGGTGCTGATGTACGAGTGGCAGGCGCGCCGCGATTCGGTCTTCGCCGAGAACGTGCAGCGCCTGCGGGACGTGCGCCTCCACATCCGAACAGGCGCACCGTTGCGCATCGAGCACGAGGGTTCATGAAGCGGCGCGCCCGATTGGTCTGCGTGGCGGCCGCGGTGCTCGCGCTGGCCCTCCCGGCGGGTCTCGCCGGGCAGCTCCCCCTGCGGTTCGCTCTCGGTGCGACGAGCGGCCAATGGCACGTGAGCAGCACCTTCCCGGGTGGGAGCGAGGAGTTGAGCGCGCCGATGATCGGGTTCGAGGGCGTGGCCGACGTTTGGCGTCTGGGCCTCGAGGTCCGTTACCTCCAGGCCAACCTGGACCCCTCGACGGTCAGCACGCTCACGCGGGAATCCGCCGACCTGCGACTGATGCTGGCAGTGCGCCCCACAAGTTGGCTCAGCGTCGGCACGGGGCCCCACCTGCGCTCCTACGTGACCTCCATCGGCACCCAGCGCTGGAGGCTGTGGGAGGTCATGGTCCGGGGGCAGGCCTTCATCATCCCCGACCTGGCAAAGGGGTACGCGGAGGTGTGGGGCGTCGTCGCCCACGACGTCAATGTCGAGGAGGACTGGGACTACGGAGAGGGCGCCGACGTGGGAATGGTGGTGGCGCTGCCACGGCCGCCCCTGTGGATCAAGCTCGGCTATCGCATCGAGTTGTACCGGTTGGGTGATGGGGCCCGCCGCGAGGTGACCGACGGACTCATGGTGAGCCTCGGACTCGGTAGAGCATGGTAGCGGATAGGATGGCTGCCTGAGATGCCAACGCCCTGGACGTTCTGCCCGAAATGCGGCAAAGGCCTCAACCCGGACACGGTCTCGTGCCCGATGTGCGGCGAAGCGATCACTGCCATCGCAGTGGGCGAAGACCTCTTCTCGCCGCTCATGGAAGCCAGCATCCGGGAGGAGCTGGAGCAGGATTTCAAGGTCGAGCGCGAGCTCGGCCGGGGCGGCATGTCCATCGTGTACCTGGCTCGGGAGCGGGAGCTCAATCGTCCCGTGGCGATCAAGGTCCTGCCGCTGCAGCTCACCATGGGGCCCGATGCCGTGGACCGGTTCAAGCGCGAGGCCAAGATCGCCGCGTCGCTGGACCACCCCCACATCGTTCCGATCTATCGGGTGGGCGCCACCCGCACCTTCCTGTGGTACTCGATGAAGTACGTGCAGGGGCGCTCGCTGCGGGACGTCCTGTGCGAGACCGGCCCCATGAGCCTGGAAGACGTGGTGCAGATCATCGAGCCGGTGGCCGGGGCGCTGGATCACGCCCATCGGCGCGGCATCGTGCACCGCGACGTGAAGCCGGAGAACGTGCTCATCGACGAGGTGGGCTGGGTGACGGTCTGCGACTTCGGCATCGCCAAGGCATTCGGGTCGGTGCCCCTGACCCAGTCGGGCGGCACTCTGGGCACCCCGGCGTACATGTCCACGGAGCAGTGTTACGGGCAGGCGCTGGACGGCCGCTCGGACCAGTACTCCCTAGCCATCCTCACCTACGAGTGTCTGCTCGGCGCCCCTCCGTTCTATGGGGAGTCGCTGGGCGAGATCGTGCGGAAGCACTGCTTGGAGTTGCCGCCCCCCGTGGGCGAGCGCCGCTCCGACCTGCCGCCCACCGTTGGCGACGCTCTGAACCGGGCGCTCAGCAAGCACGCCGGCGACCGGTTCCACAGCGTCCTGGAGTTCGTGCAGACGCTGGGAGGCACGGGGCTGCGTCCGACCCCCGCTTTCGTGACCACCACGAACCTGGACCTCCGCGACACCGTTGCCAGCGCGCCCACGGAGCTGGTAGAGGGCAGCGGCATGAGCCCATGGCGCCGCTGGGCCGCCCTCGGTGCCACAACAGTTGTCATGGCCAGCCTCGTGGGGATCACCTGGATCACTCGCCCCAGCGCCGCCCCGTCCTCGGCCACCGCCGATCCCGCCGCGACTACCGTCCCGGCCACGCCCGGGCTGTTATTCGTCAGCTCCAACC
This sequence comes from Gemmatimonadota bacterium, assembly GCA_039591655.1. GTDB lineage: Bacteria > Gemmatimonadota > Gemmatimonadetes > Gemmatimonadales > GWC2-71-9 > WVYX01. The sequence continues at coordinate 4,931 of JBDHDE010000076.1, read as the reverse complement.
CTTGGGGTTACGTTTACCTGAACGATAGCCTCGTAGGCGAGACCCCCCAGGCGGGACTCGCCGTACAACCCGGCCGGCATCTCGTCCGCATCGTCCAAGAGGGGTTCCTACCCTGGGAGGAGGAGGTCGAGGTCGCACCCGGAGCAGAGACACGGCTGACGAACATCGAGCTCGAGCAACAAGCCAGGGACTCGCAGTGATCCAAGGTCGACTAGGAATCCTCTTCGCGGTCGCGTGCCTCCTGATGCTGCCGACGGCGGCACCGGCGCAGACCCCTAGCGCCCTCCTGGACGAGGGCGTCAGCGCCTACCAGGACCTGGAGTTCGGCGTTGCTGCTCGGATTCTGCGTCGCGCCCTGGAACCGGGTGGCGAACCTCCCCTCACCCTCGCCCAGCGCCAACAGGCCCTGATGTATCTCGGCGCCACCGAGGTGCTCCGTGACCGAAGGAATGAGGGGATCGAGGTGTTCCGCACCCTGACCCTGCTCGACCCCCGGTACCGGCCGGACCGGTTGGTGTTCCCGCCGCGGGTGACCCGCACGTTCGACGAGGTGCTCAGAACCACCAAGGTCGTCGCCGTCGAGTCGCCGCGGGAACAGACAATGGTAGCGGGCTCCGAGCGCTGGCAGATCCGGCTGTGGGTCTCCTCGAGCCACCACGTTACGGTCGCGATCCGCAGTGCAGGAGGCGATCTGGTCCGCACGCTGCACGACGCGCCGATCGCCGATAGCCTCGTGATCTCATGGGACGGGATCGGCGCCAACGGCGCCGCACCCCCCGCGGGCCGGTACCGACTCGAGGCGGTGTCGATGGTGACTCCCGGCACCCCCATTCGATCGGTCCAGGTGCCCATCGACTGGCGAGCGGCGCCATTGCGTACCCTCTCGGCGCCGGCGCACCCGCCGGATTCCCTGTTCCTCCCGGAGGCGCGCTCTGCGGGAGGGAGCCTCAAGATCCTGCTGCCCAGCGCCGTCATGGGGGCCGCTCTCATCCTACCGGCGCTCGACAGCGACAGCGACAATCGCGACGTGCGCATCGTGGTGGGTGGCGTCGTGACGTTGGCAGGACTGGTCGGCTTCGTGCTGCAGAGGCCCTCGACCGCGATCCCGGAGAACGTCGCCCACAACGACTCGCTGCGCACCGCGTGGCAGGAGGAGGCCGCCCGCGTGGAGCAGGAGAACCAGCGACGGCGCGGGGTGTCCCGATTCGTGATCCGGGCCGGGGAGCCGCAGCGAACCGAGGGCCGCTAGCGGTATCATACCTGGAGCGGCCATCCCGCTCCGGAGCGCACTCATGCCCCACGACGGCTTTCGGGCGGCGTATCTCGCTCTTCCGCAGGGTGAACTGGCGGCCCGTGCCCAGCGCGCGGTCTCCTCGCTTGCCGAGTGCCGCGCCTGCCCCCGCGACTGCGCGGTGAATCGCCTGGAGAACCGCTGGGCCGCCTGCAAGACCGGCCGCTACGCGGTGGTGAGCTCCGCCTTCGCGCACTTCGGTGAGGAAGACTGCCTGCGGGGCTGGAACGGCTCCGGCACGATCTTCTTCTCCCACTGCAACCTGCGCTGCGTCTTCTGCCAGAACTTCGACATCAGCCAGGCGGTCCGCCCGGGTCCGGCCGAGCCCGGCTCGCCACCAGAGGAGATCGCCGCGACGATGCTCGCGCTGCAACAGGCGGGGTGCCACAACATCAACTTCGTCACGCCCGAGCACGTAGTGCCCCAGGTGCTGGAGGCGCTCGCCGTGGCCGTGGAGCAGGGGCTGACCCTGCCCATCGTGTACAACACCAGCGCGTACGACTCTCTCGAGAGTCTCGCCTTGCTGGACGGTGTGGTGGACATCTACATGCCCGACTTCAAGTACTGGTCGGTGGAGCGCAGCCGCACCTATCTCAAGGCGGAGAACTACCCTGAGGCCGCCCGGGCCGCGCTCGGGGAAATGCACCGGCAGGTGGGAAATCTCGTGATCGACTCAAACGGGCTCGCCCGCCGGGGGATCCTGCTGCGTCATCTGGTCATGCCCGGCCAACTGGACGAGACGCGGGCGATCCTCCAGTGGATCGCCAGGGAGCTGAGCCCCAACACCTACGTCAACCTGATGGATCAGTACCGCCCCGCGGGGAAGGTGGGCCGCAACCGCTACGCCGAGATCAATCGCGCGCTCTACGCCGAGGAGTTCGCCGCAGCGGGGCAGATCGCCCGCGAGGCCGGGCTCACCCGCCTGGACCAGCGCGGCCCGCCGGGGCAGTTGCGGGTACTGCTGCGCGGCATGTAGTCTAAGCGAGCATGATCGCCATCTTCCTCGCCATCGCCCTGCAGCTGCAGATCCCCGATCCCGTGGGCTTCGTCAACGACTTCGCCGGCGTCATCGGCAGCGACACCGAGCGCAGGATGACTGCGGTCATCGAGGAGGTGCGCGCCAAGTGCGGCGGCGAGATTGCCGTCGTCACGCTGCGGGACTTGGGTGGCCGGGCACCGGTACAGGTAGCTGTGGAGATCGGACGGCAGTGGGGCGTCGGCGCCCGGGGGGGGCCGGGAGACCGGGCGCGAAACGCCGGCGTCGTCCTGCTGCTCAAACCGGGCGCTCGGCCAGGCGACGGCCAGGCCGACCTCTTCATCGCACCGGGCACCGGTGCCGAGGGGTTCATCACCGACGCCCGTGCGGGGCGCATTCGTGATCGGATCGGTCGCGCCGCGGTGGACTCCCGCAGCTACGCCGCCGGGCTGGAGGTCGGCGTATGGCTCCTGGCAGATGCCTACGCGGAGGAGTTCGGGTTCGAGCTCACCGGTGAGCGGCCGGCCCGGGCACCGCAGCAAGAGGAGTCCACCGGACCCGGTATTGTCGGCTTGCTCGTCTTGCTGATACTGTTCGTCTTCGTCCTACCGGCCGTGTTTGGCATGGCTGCCCATGGACACCGCCGCGGCTACCTGGGCCGGAGCAGCTCGGCCAAGTGGATTCTCCTGGGCATGCTGTTGGGTGGCGGACGCGGCGGCGGCAGCTGGGGCGGCGGCGGTTTCGGCGGCGGCGGCTTCGGTGGTTTCGGCGGCGGCGGAGGCTTCGGCGGCGGCGGCGCTGGAGGGAGCTTCTAATGGCTAGGAACATCAAACTGATCGTGGACGAGCTCGGTGCTCAGCTGGAGCAGGCGCTGGGCGAGAACCTGGTGGCGTTCTGCCTCTACGGGCCGGCGGTGCGGCACGACACCCGTGAGGAGGATCGGGAGGCCACCACCCTGCTCATCGTACGCGACGCAGCACCGGCGGCGCTGCGACCCATCGAGGCCGCCATCGCCGCATGGACCAAGCGGGGCAATCCACCGCCGCTCATCTTCGCCGAGGACGGCTGGCGGGGCTCCGCCGACGTCTTCCCCATCGAGATCCAGGACATGCGGGAGGCGCACCTGCTGGTCAGGGGTCGCGACCCCTTCGGCTGGGTGCCGACGACCAAGGAGGACCTGCGCCGTGAGCTGGAGCGGGAGATTCGGGGCAAGCTCCTGCGGTTGCGCACCGAGTTCGTGGCGGCAGCCCCCAACGGTAAGGCGCTGGGCGAGCTGTTGCTGGACTCCGCAGGCACCTTCTTCGTGCTGTTCCGGGCCGCGCTCCGCCTCGCGGATCGCGAGCCACCCCAGACACCGAAGGCCCTGGTCCACGAGGTGGCCGAAGTGGCGGGCCTGGATGCCACGGCATTCGACTGGGTGCTGGACAGGATCGTCGGCCACAACGTGCAGCCGCTCCGTCCCTACGACCCCGTCGGGGATCGCTACGTAGAGCAGCTGGAGCGGCTGGTTCGATTCGTCGACGCCTTCGAGCCCACCCGCGCCGCGAGCGCAAAGTAGCGGGAGACCATGAAATGAAGCGTGTACTCGTATTGATCTGTGCGGCCGCCCTTACGGGGTGCGGCTACAACCGCATCCAGACGCTCGACGAAGAGACCGAGGGCTACAAGGCGCAGATCGAAGTGGTACTGCAGCGGCGCGCCGACCTGGTGCCCAACCTGGTGAACACCGTGAAGGGATTCGCCCAGCAGGAGCTGGCGATCTTCGAAGAGGTCACGTCGGCGCGGGCAGCACTCGGTGGGGCCGTGGAGGGCGGCGACCTGGCCGCGATGGCCGCGGCGAACCAGACCCTCACGTCGGCACTCGGCCGGCTCATCGCCCTGGCGGAGGACAATCCGGAGATCCAGTCAAACGAGAACTTCCGGATGCTCCAGGACCAGCTGGAGGGCACCGAGAACCGCATCTCCGTCGCCCGGCAGGACTACAACAACGCCGTGCGGGAGTACAACGCCTACATTCGGCGGTTCCCCCAGGTGCTCACAGCCAAGGCGATAGGGGCCGGGCCCCAGGAGTACTTCGAGGCCGAGGAGGGCGCACGGGAGGTGCCGACGGTCGAGTTCTAGAAGCGTGGGGAGACCTGTCTCCGCGATTCCGTCGCTTACGGGTGTGACCCACCTCCACGAACTGCAGTTGGCTGGGCTTCCCAGAGTTGTCAGCGCCCTCGCAAACGGGCTCGCTCCAGGTACAGGCCGGCCGTCCCGGTGCGCTGCACTGACGTTCGCTTCAGTGGGCCACACCCGTTCGCTTCGTACCTGCTGACGTTAGCGCCAGCAGGTCCCTCCCGCTCGCTGCGCCCCCCCGCTGACAGTCACCCCTACCGAATCTCTACCCCCGCCGCCCGCTCGATTCCCTTTATCAGCTCGACGTGATCCGCTTCTTCCCCGAGCGCCTTGCGGCCCTCGCCAAACACCCGCTTGGTCATCCCGATGGCGTCGCTGGGCACGCCGGTGTCCTCTAGCACCTTGAGGGCGATCCCAATGTCCTTGTCCAGTAGGGCAAGGCGGAACGTGCGCAGCCAGGCCCGGCTCACGACCCGCTCGGGTATCAGGTTCTCGGTCACGTTGGACCGTCCGCTGGACGCGTTGATCACCTCGAGGGCCCTGGCT
>JBDHDE010000075.1:0-10614 GCA_039591655.1 Gemmatimonadota bacterium | reverse complement strand
CCCGGCTGAGCACGGGGGCGTACTTGGTACCCTCCTGGTGCTGGAGCTCGAGTCCGGGACCAACGATGTCGAAGCCGTGGCTGCCGGCATAGACCAGGGAGTCGATCTGGACCAACTGCTCCACGTCCGCACGGTCGCGGCCGCTCACGATGGCCACCGTATGGACCCGGGCGAGGTCCCTCAGGGTGGAGCGCATCTGGTCGGAGAGGACGGCGAGCTCGGGGCGCGCCACGATCGGCGTCAGGGTGCCGTCGTAATCCAGGAAGATGACCGGGCGCTTGCCGTGGAGCAGCCGGGCGATCTCATCCAGGCTATCGAGGGCCGATGCCAGTGGCATATGGTGCTCCGCTCCCTCTGGGTCCAAGGCGGCTCCGCCCGCAGAATGCAAGCGGCAGCCAAACCTCACGACGCCGCCCACCCTTCGTCAAGACCGCCTCCTGGTGGCGGCGCGTGGCGCGCCGGGTCGGGGGCTGCCCATATTTCCGGGGCCTCGTGTTCAAGGAAGGGAGGTAGCGCAATGCTCGAGCGGGTCGCGAAGGCGTCGGGCCGCCTCGGCCGCTGGCTGCGCTACACCCTGCATCCGCCCGACGTCGGCTTCGTCCACCACCCCGACTACACCCATGGCGTCACCGGCGGGCTGATGGATCCGGCACGATCCAGCAAGATCCTCGGGTTCCTCACCGACGAGCGGCTCATTCGCCGGCACGACGTGAGCCGGCCGCTGCCCGCCTCTCTGGAAAACATCCTCCGGGTCCACACGCCGGAGTACCTCGAGACACTGTCCGACCCGTCGGTGGTGGGAGGCATCCTCGGGCTCCAGCTCACCGATCGGACCGCGCATGAGGCGCTCGATCTGATGCGACTCATGGTGGGGGGGACGATCCAGGCGACCCGCCTGGCGCTGCGCACCCAGAAGGTGGCGGTGCACCTCGGCGGTGGGTTCCACCACGCCACGCCCGACGAGGGCATGGGCTTCTGTGTGTTCAACGACGTGGCCGTCGCCGTCGCGCGCCTGCGGGCACGGAGGTTCACCGAGCCGATCCTGGTGGTGGATCTCGACCTGCACGACGGCAACGGGACCCGTGCGGTGTTTGCCGACGACGAGACCGTGCACACGTTCTCCATCCACAACATGGCGTGGGACGAGACGGAGGCCGTCGCATCCACCAGCATCGAGCTGGGGAGCGACGTCACCGACGAGGTCCTCCTGGAGACACTCGAGAAGTCGCTACCGCCGGTGGTGCGGTCGCACCGACCCGGTCTCGTGTTCTACGTGGCCGGAGTGGATGGGGCCGCGAGCGACGCCCTGGGCGACTGGCGGCTCACCGACGACGGGCTCCTCGAGCGGGACCGCTTCGTGGCGAGCCAGGTTCGCAACGAGCATCGGTCCATACCCATGGTGGTCGTCCTGGCCGGCGGCTACGGCACGGCGGCGTGGCGCCACTCCGCCCGCTTCTTCGGTTGGCTCGTGACCGGCGAAGCACTGGAGCCGCCCGATGACGCCGAGCTCTTGCTGCGGCGTTTCCGGGAGATCTCCAGCCGGTGGGATCTGGAAGAGCAGGGACGTAGGGACGAGGGGGATTGGGGGTTGTCGGCGGACGACCTGCTGGGGCTCGCCATGCAGGAGGACACCCGGTTCCTGGGACAGTACTCGCGCCACGCGGTGGAGCTTCAGCTGGAGCAGCTCGGCCTGCTGGACCGGGTGCGGGCCCGGGGCTTTCGCAACCTCACGCTGACGCTCGACACGCCGCAGGGCCTGGGGCAGACCCTGCGAGTCTTTGGAGATCCCGCACGCGCCGAGCTCCTGATGGAGCTCAAGGCGAGCCGCAGCCGCGCCATCGTGCCACAGCACGAGGTGATCGAGATCGAGTGGCTGCTGCTGCAGAACCCGCGTGCCACGTTCAGGGGAAGCCGGCCGCAGCTGCCGGGCCAGCAGCACCCCGGCTTGGGGCTGATGCGGGACGTGGCGGTCTGGCTGGTGGTGGTGTGCGAGCGGCTACGGCTGGACGGCATCGCCTTCGTACCGGCGCAGTTCTACATGGCCGCGGTGGGGACCCGGCGGCTCAGGTTCGTGCAGCCGGAGGCGCAGGCGCGGTTCGAGGCCATGTTGGACCCGCTGCGGAAGCTCTCGCTCGCGAAAGCGAATCAGGCTGTGAACCAGGGGCGCCTGGTGGATGCGTCCACGGGTGAGGCGGTCTTCTGGGAGCCGGCGCCCATGTTGATCGCGGTCAGCGAGCGTCTGCGCCGGCAACTCGAGGGCCGTACCTATAGGGAGGCGGTCGCAGCGGCCCGCGCCCGGCTGCGGTATCGCCTGGAGGCTGCGCCGAGCGGGGCTTAGGCGAGGGCCTCGTCCACCAGCCTGCGCTGCTCCGCCTGGTGCGCCGCGGGGTAGCCCTCGGCCGGGCTCGAGCGCTCGGGTCGCGAGACGTAGCGGACCGACAGTCCCTCGGGTGCCAGAGCCAGGAACTGCGGTACCACCCACTTGCGCGCGCCCATGTTCATGGGCTCTTCCTGGAGCCACACCACTTCCTCGAGGCGCGGGTACGACGCGATGAGGCCGCGCACCCGGCTCTCCGGGAACGGGTAGAGGCACTCCAGTCGAGCCACGGCCACGTGCTTCGCCGCGGCGCGCCCCTCGGACGCGATGACGTCGTAGTAGACCTTCCCCGAGCAGAGCACCAGGCGCCGCACGCTGTCACGGGAGCCCGGTAGAGCGTGGTCGTCCAGCACGGCGTGGAACTCGCCCTCGGCCAGCTCCGTCGCCTTCGAGGTGGCCTGCGGCAGGCGCAACAGGCTCTTCGGCGTCATCACGATTAGCGGGCGGGCCTCCTCGTGCTTGGCCTGGCGTCGCAGCAGGTGGAAGTACTGGGCCGGCGTCGAGCAGTTGGCGACCCGGAGGTTGCCCTCCGCCCCCAGCGCCAGGTAGCGCTCGAGCCTGGCGCTCGAGTGCTCCGGTCCCTGGCCCTCGTAGCCGTGGGGCAGGAGCAGCGTGAGCCGTGAGGTCTGCCCCCACTTTGACAGGCCGGCAATGATGAACTGGTCGATGATCACCTCGGCGGCGTTGGCGAAGTCGCCGAACTGGGCCTCCCAGATCACCAGCGCGTTGGGGACCGCCACGCTGTAGCCGTACTCGAATCCGAGAGCGGCGTACTCCGAGAGCGGTGAGTTGTGCAGCTCGAAGGGCACCTTCGCCTTGGAGAGTTGCTGGATCGGTGTGTACGGGGTGCCGCTCTCGGCGTCGAACAGGGTGAGGTGCCGCTGGCTGAACGTCCCCCTGGCCGTGTCCTGCCCCACCATGCGCAGCGGGACGCCCTCGACCGGCAGGGATGCCAGCGCCAGCGCCTCGGCGTGGGCCCAGTCGAGGTCGCCGCCCTCGGCCAGGGCAGTGCGGCGCCGCTCCAACACGCGCTTGAGCTTGGGATTGACGTGGAAGCCCTCGGGGACCCGCAGCAGCTCCTCGTTGAGCTCGGCCAGGAGAGAGTACTCGACAGCGGTCTTCGGCTCCGCGACGGAGATCCACAGTCCGGAGATCCGCTGCGGCTCCTCGCCCTCCTGATCGGCCTGCTCGAGATCGGCGCGCAGCTTAGCCTGGGTCTCGGCCAGCCGATCGTAGACCTGCTGGGCATCCTGCTCGACCTGCTCCGGCGTCAGCACGCCCTGGTCGATGAGTGTCTTGGCGTAGACCTCCCGCGCTGGCGGATGTTGGTCGATGCGCTGGTACATGAGCGGCTGGGTGTAGCGCGGCTCGTCGCCCTCGTTGTGCCCGTGTCGGCGGTAGCCCACCAGGTTGATGACCACGTCGTGCCGGAACTTCTTGCGATACATCAGCGCCAGGCGCACCGCGGCGAGGCACGCCTCGGCGTCGTCGGCGTTCACGTGCACGATGGGCACGTCGAATCCCTTGGCGAGATCGCTGGCGAAGTCGGTGGAGCGCGCTTCGTGTGGCGGGGTGGTGAACCCCACCTGGTTGTTGGCAATGATGTGTAGCGTGCCGCCGGTGCCGTAGCCCTCGAGCCGCGCCAGGTTGATGGTCTCGGCCACCACGCCTTGCGCCGCGAACGCTGCGTCGCCGTGGATCAGGATGGGCAGCACGCAGATGAAGTCGTACGTCGGCTGCGGCTTGGAGCGGGTCGTCTGCCGAGCGCGAGCGTTGCCCTCGACGACCGGGTCTACCGCCTCGAGGTGGCTGGGGTTGGGCATGAGCGTCACGTCGATCTCCTGCCCGCGCCACGTCTCGAAAACGCCGGTGGCCCCGTGGTGGTACTTCACGTCGCCGGTGCCGCCCTTGGGCGTCAGCGTCTCCTCTACCTCCCGGCCACCCTCGAATTCCGCGAGGACCGTCTCGTACGAGACGCCCAGAATGTGCGCCAGCACGTTGAGCCGACCCCGGTGCGGCATCCCGATCACCGCCTGGCAGGTGCCCTCGTCGGCCGTGAGGTCCAGTGCCCGGTGTAGCATGGGCACCATCATGTCCAGGCCTTCGATGCCGAACCGCTTGTGTCCGAGATAATTGCGGTGCAGGAACCGCTCCAGCGCGTCCACCCGGGTGAGCTCGCTGAGCAGGGCCTGCTTCTCCTCGTCGGCCAGGGGGTGACGGTGCTCGCCGGACTCGATCACCCGCCGCAGCCAGACGCGCTCGTCGTGGCTTGCGATGTGCTCGATCTCGTAGGCGATGGCGCCGCAGTAGATCTCCCGTAGCCGCGGCAGCACGTCCAGCAACGTCTCGCCGCCGACGTAGGTGCGGAGCACGTCCGCCGGGACCTTCCCCATGACTTCGGGGGTTAGGTCCAGGTTCTCCGGATCGAGGGCCGGGTCGCCCTTGGGCTCCGTCCCCAGGGGGTCGAGCCGTGCCGCGAGGTAGCCGTGGGTGCGGTGTGCACGGACCAGCGACATCGCTGCGGCCGTGTGGTACAGCATGTCGTGGGAGATGGCCGCCACGGGCTCGGTGGCCGGTGCGGCCGGCCTCTGTGCCGGTGGTACGCCGGCGGCCACCGCCGCCTGGGCTGCCGCCAGGGCCGCGCCGTCGATGTCCATAGCCTGGGCGATGGCTCGATAGAAGTCGCCCGCACCTTGCAGCAAGCGGTCCACCGCCTGGAGGAACTCCCCCGATTCGGCTCCCTGGATGACCCGGTGGTCGTAGGTGCTGGTCGCAGTCATGACCTTGGCACCGGCCAGGTCACGGATGGCGCCCGAGGCGATGATGGAGCCCTGGCCCCTCATGAGGCGCGGGACCGAGGCAACGGTGCCGATCATTCCCGGGTTGGTGAGGGTGATGGTGCCACCCATGTATGCGTCGGGCATCAGCTTGTTGTCCCGGGCCCCTGCAACCAGCCGCTCGTACTCCTGGTGGAAGTCGTCGAACGCCAACTGGTCGGCGTGTTGGACGACCGGCACCACGAGCCGCCGCTCCCCCCGCTTGCCTACGGTGTCCACTGCGAGGCCGAGGTTCACGCTCCCCGGCTCGACGCGGTGGTAGTCATCGCCTTCCCGGGCCAGGGTGTGGCCCATGGCGGGCACTTCCCGAGCCGCCTGGACGATGGCCCACCCGATGAAGTGGGTGAACGAGAGCTTGAGGTTCCGGGCCTTGAGCTGGCGGTTGAAAGCGGCGCGCACCGCCCAGAGGAGTGACACGTCGATGTCCCGGAACGAGGTCGCGGTGGGGACCTCGAGGGAGGCCTCCATGTTCGTGACCTGGCGCAGGGCGGGGCCGGAGATGGGCTCGCCGGGGGTGCCCTCCGGTGTCGGCGCTGTGGGCGCTCGAGTCGGGTGGGTAGGCGACGCTTCGGCCGCGGCCGGCGTCGCAGCGGGCGTGGGCGCCGCAGAAACGGTCGGGCTCGGCGCGCCCGGCACCGGCTCCTCCCCCGTGAACCCGTTGTCGAACAGCTTGCGCCACTCCTCGGGCACCGACGCAGGATCTCTCAGGTAATCCTCGTACAGCGCCTGGGCGAAGCCGGAATTGACGGTCTCGAAAACGTTCTCAAACACGGTGTACCGAAACCTGCTCGTGTGATGCTCGGGGAAGCCTCAAGATAGAGGGGGCCGGAACCCCCGTCGAGTTGATGACCACCGCGTGGGAAACGGGGAGCCGAGGTCGTGAGTTCCGCGGCGGGCTGTCGCAGGCGGGGAGCGGGCGCTACGCTGGTGGTCGGCGTGGGAGCGGGGCCCGGATCGGCGCGAGCCCCAGTGTTGCGAGCCCGCAAAGAGCATGGGGAGACCGAGAATGTTCCTGAAGGTGAAGCACTTCCTGTCTACCTGGGCGCACGAGTCGGCCGAGACGGCCCGGCTCATGGCGCAGCTCAGCGACGGGTCACTGGGCCAGCAAGTGGCCGCCGGCTACCGGACGCTGGGCGAGCTGGCGTGGCACGTGGTCGTGTCGCAGCGGGGGATCCTGGGAAAGACGGGGCTCGAATGGGATGCGCCGGCGAAGGGGGACCCGGCACCGTCCCGCGCCGCAGAGATCCACTCAACCTACGTGGATGCCGCCAAGGCCCTGGCGGCCGCTGTGGAGCGGGAGTGGAGCGACGAGACGCTCACGGTCCGGGATCGTCTGTACGGCCGGGAGTGGCCCCGGGGGGTCACCCTGATGGTGGTGCTGCACCACGAGATCCACCACCGGGGGCAGATGACGGTACTGATGCGCCAGGCCGGACTCAAAGTGCCGGGGGTGTACGGGCCGTCGGCAGACGAGAAGTAGGGCAGCCCCACCAGATCGCGGCGGGGAACATTCACTTCCCGTTCCCCGGGTAATTGAAATATGTATAGTAACCATACATATTTAATATGTGACCCTCGGCCAGTTCAGCACTGCCGTCGGCGCCCCCAAGCGCTGGGTCCAGAACGCCATGGCCGTCCTGGCTCTGCCCCCGAGGTACACCGTCGGGGGCGCCAAGCAGTTGGCGTTTGCGCGCATGCTCAACGAGGCGTATGGAATGCCGCTGGTGAACACCCATCCCTTGGCGCGGGAGGCGCTGGCGTCCTGGCCGCAGCGCGGGTTCTGGCAGTTGCAGGGCGCCGGAGGCGCAGTGGCGCTCACCGTCGACCTGAAGCGCTTCCTCTCCAACTTCGCAGTACGGCTGTCTCTATCCCGGGCCTACTACGCTGAGCGGAAGCGGGGTCGGCCACGCAAGCGGCCCAAGCGGGGCATCGCCGGGGCCCGCGAGTACGGCATCGATATCACCCTGTTGGAGGAGTCGCTGAAGCTCACGCCGGAGGAGCGGCTGCGCCGGCTGGACGACACGCTCCGGTTCCTCGAGTCCGTCAGGGTGGCAGGCTGATGCGGCTCGCCGAGATGATCGCCGGACTCGCGGACGCGGGTGTCGAGTTCGTGATCGTTGGCGGCGTGGCGGCGGCGGTGCACGGGTCGGCCCGCGTCACGGTCGATCTGGATATCTGCTACGATCCCGCGCCGGACAACCGCGAGCGGCTCGCGGCGTTGCTTGCACGGTTGAATGCGTGCCTGCGCGGCGTGGAACCGGATCTGCCGTTCGTGATGGACGCGAAGTCGTTGGAGACCTCGCACGTGCTGATGCTCACCACGACCCTGGGCGATTTGGACGTGATGGACGCGGTGGAAGGCGTCGGCCAATTCGCCGAGGTTGTGAAGCAATCTGTGGAGGCCGAGTTTGCCGGCTGTGGAATCCGGGTGTTGAGTCTGCCGGCGCTCCTCAAGGCCAAGCGCACGGCGAGGCGTGCGAGGGATCTCGAGCGGATCCACGAGCTCGAGGCGCTGCTGGAGCTGCGGAAGGGACGGGGAAGTGCGCGCTAGCGGAGCGTCACCTCCAACCGATCGCAGATGAGGATTCCCCGCGTCCCCCACCGCTGGGACGTCACACCCCGAAGGGCGATGGCGATCCAACGGCGGCTGGCAGGCACGGTGCGCCTGACGGCGCCGGGCAAGGAGATCCGGCTGGTGGCCGGCGTCGACGCCGCGTTCTCGCACGATGGGACGCGCTGCATTGCAGCAGCGGTGTTGTGGGATGCCCAGCGTCAGGTTGCGCTCGAAGAGCGCATCGCCGAGCGGCCCCTCACCTTTCCCTACGTTCCCGGACTCCTCTCTTTCCGGGAGGCGCCCGCGGTGATCGCCGCCCTGCGCAAGCTGCGCCGCGAGCCCGACGCCATCATGTGCGACGCTCATGGGCTGGCCCACCCGCGGCGCTTCGGCTTGGCGTGCCACGTCGGTGTCATCTGTGACCGCCCCACGGTCGGGTGCGCCAAGAGCCCGCTCGTAGGCAATCACGGGGAGCCGGCGCGGAAGCGCGGCTCGCGGGTGGCTCTGAGGCACGAGGGAGAGCGCGTGGGCACGGTGCTCCGCACCCGAGACGGCGTGCGGCCGGTCTACGTGAGCGTGGGACACCGCATCGACCTGGAGACCGCAGAGCGCATCGTGTTGCAGTGCGGCGTAGGCTACCGGCTGCCGGAGCCGACGCGGCTGGCGGATCGGCTGGTAGCGAGGGTGAAGCGGGCTAGCTAGCCCTCATCGGCTCCCCGCCCGCATGCGCAGCGCGTAGATGAGCAGCGCTGCCACGAGAAGCACGGAGCCGTATACCAAGCTCCCCACGACCGGGCGCAGCACCGACTCCGTGGTGAAGGCCGCGGCCATGCTTACCTGCGCGGGGAGATACGCCGGGAGTGCACGGATGATCGCCTGGTTCTGGGCCTCGGCGTAGTAGATGGGATTCTGCAGCCAGCCGACGTCGATGACGGCGAGGAGCACGACGAAGAGCACGCCCTCGAGCTCCCGGCGGAACACGGCTCCGACCAGAAGGCCGTAGCAGCCGTATACCCACCCGCCGAGGATCAACCCCAGGAGGACGAGGCCGAAGCGCTCCGGAGTGAAGAACAACGGCAGGATCAGGACGACGTAACCCGCCACCACCACGATCACGCAGAGCAGCACCCCGAGCCGTGCCGCTATGAGCTCCGAGGGTCGATAGCCGCAGAGGACGAGCCGGCGGTTCACCTCGGCATCCCGCCGCACCAGGTCGAGCGCCAGGAACGCGGTGAGCACCGCCACGGCGGTGAGGCAGATGAACACGAGGCCCTCGTGCCGCTGCGGCACGGTCACGAACACGGTGTCGCCGAGCGATGCCAGCTGGAAGCGTATGGGCCTCAGCGTAGTGGTGAGCACTATGAGGCCCGAGAAGAGTGACGGCACAAGAAAGAGCAGCAGGAGCACGATGCGGCGCCGCACCAGGCCCCGCAGGGTGAGGCTCCACGCCGTTCCCAGCTGCCTCAGTCGCACCGGAGCACTCCCTCGGCCAGGTCGCACACCCGGTCGAACCTCGACCGGTCGTAGACCAGATGAGACACAACCAGGAGCCCGCGGCCTTCAGACCGGAGCGCATCCGCTGTCTCCCAGAAGCGCAGGTAGGTCTCCCAGTCGAACGCCGCGTACGGCTCGTCCAGTAGGAGGATGTTCGGCTCGTGCAGCAGCGCCAGCGCCAGGTTGAGCTTCTGGCGCGTTCCGCCGCTCAGCTCGCCCACGAGTTGCCCGAGGTGCGGCTCGAACCTGAGCCGCTCCGCCCAGCGAGCCATGGTGGGACGCCAATCGGCCAGCCCGTACGCGGTGGCGAAGTAAGAGAGGTTCTCCGCGACGCTGAGCCGATCGAACACCAGCGGTTCCTGCGGGCAGTACCCCAGCCTTCCGTCGTGCATCAGCTCTCCGCCGTCGGCCCGGAGCAGGCCCACCAAGATCTTGAGCAGGGTGGTCTTCCCCGATCCGTTCTCGCCGGTGACGCCGACGAGCTCCCCCGAACGCACGGTTATGCTGGCGTCCGTGAGCACGCGCCGCCTGCCGAACGACTTTGCCAGGTGCCTGGCCTCGAGCAGTGGCTCCGGGCTCACGAGGCCGCTTCCTTCGGCGTCCTGGCCGCCTCCTCCTGCGCCTCGAAGGCCGGCGCGGCGGTGCCCCGGCCCGGGGCTGCCGCGACGCCGCGCCACCGGTTCACAGCGAGATGCAACCGAAACGCCGACCCATCTAGCAGGCGCACCTGCCACATCCCGTCCCGCGTGGCCACCTGCAGCGTGTCCGCGCGCTCCGTCCCGACGCTGATGATTGCCTCGATGGGGATATGCAGGTCCCCGAACCGCACACCCGCCGGACCCAGCGTCACCAGACCCTCACCCAGCGGCTCGAGGGGCTCGATGGGTCCGAACATGCAACGCTCGCGCCACACGCCCGCCCGCACCACGACGTCCCCCTGGTCCACAACGCTGCGCACCCGCTCGCCGAGATCTCCGAGATCTGCCAGGCTCATGAGCTTGCCTGCCGAGTCGGCGAACCGGCCACCTCGCTCGGTGAACCGTGCTCCGCATCCTGCACACTCCAGCAGAGCGGGCCGCCAGGGCTCTCCCTCCGAGCACGCCGGGCAACGCCACAGGACCCGATGAAGCTTCTCACGCGGGAGCCCGTCCAGGTGCACCGGCTGCGGGTTCTCCTCCAGCAGGGGGAGGATGGCCTGGTCGATGGCTGCCGTCGGTGAGCGGCCGCTGAAATGCACGGCGGGACCGGCGCGCACACGCACCGGGCGCCGCCGCACCACGTCCGACCAGCGGGGGCCCGAGTCGTAGGCGCCGCTGATCCCCACCGGCACGACGGGGACACCCAACCGCGCC
>JBDHDE010000074.1:0-10423 GCA_039591655.1 Gemmatimonadota bacterium | reverse complement strand
ATCCGCACGATGTCGGCGGCCGTTCCGGCCAGCTCGAAGGCCTCTGGGTAGCGCTCCACCAGGCGGTGGACGATATCGCCCTGCTCCATGCCCGCCCGCGCCGCCCCACCGCTCCCAAAGATGGACGGCGTGAACGTGGACCAGAACTGCGCGCCCACCAATCCCTCACGGAGCCGCGGTATGTCGGTGTGACCCTGCGATTGGCGCTGCGAGAGGTCGAACGAGTCGACGCTGATTCCGTAGCTGACCCGCAGGCTCCAGGGGAGGTCGTTGTGGCCGTCGATGAGGGGCACCTGCCGCATGAGTTCCTTGGCCCGCTCCAAGTACTGGTCGCTCTCCTGGGCGCTGACGGTGGGTGGAACGACCACGCTGACACAGCTCAGCAGGGCCAGCTTCAAGAGACGGTCACCGATCATTGGCTTTCCTCATGCGCGATCTCCCCATGGTCCTCTGCACGGGCCCCGGACTCGTGTCCGTCGCATTGCAGAATGGGTAGCCGCGGATACCTGGGGTACTGGGGATCGGCCTCGGACAACCTGCAGAACCAGAAGGCCGATCCGCGGCGGGAGCGGATCACGCGACGGTGGTGGCAGGTCGCGCACAAGCCAACGGCAGGGTCGGCGGGGATCATGTCGAGCGAAAGCTGGTATCGCGTCAGGTCAATTGCAAGGTTACATTCGGGCCATGGCCGAGGTGAATTGCAGTCGTTGCGGCCGAAGCGGCGCGCAGCTTACGGCCCCTCCGTTGCCGGGGGAGTTGGGAAACAAGATCTACGACTCCATCTGCCAATCCTGTTGGCAGGACTGGCTGCAGCACCAGACGGCCATCATCAACCACTACGGGTTGGACCTGCGCGATCCCGAAGCCCGGCAGTTTCTCACGAAGCAGACGGAGACCTTCCTCTTTGGCCAGCCGCAGGAGTAAGCGAAACCAGAAAGTCCAGATCCGGCTGGTGGTGAACGGCGACCCCGTCGAGATCGCGTTCGCGCCCCACAAGACCCTGCTCGAGGTGCTGCGCGAGGACCTGGGTCTCACCGGCACGAAGCACGGATGTGAGCTGGGCGAGTGCGGCACCTGCACCGTGCTGCTGGATGAGATGCCCGTGCTCTCCTGCCTGGTGCTAGGCCAGGCGTGCGACGGAAGGCGAGTGGACACGGTCGAGGGGATGGCCGAGGGACCGACGCTCCATCCCCTGCAGACCACCTTCGCCGACCTCGGCGCCGCGCAGTGCGGCTATTGCACCCCGGGGTTCCTGCTGACCGGGAAGGCCCTGCTCGAGGCGAACCTGTCGCCCACCCGTGATGAGATCAAGGAGGCCCTGGCTGGGAACCTCTGCCGTTGCACAGGCTATCTGAAGATCTATGAAGCAGTGGAGCTCGCCGCTGCCCGTATGCGGGGCGAGCCCGCCGAGCCCTCGCAGGAGTCTCTTCATGGCCGGCGGTAGGCAGCAGCTCCGCGTCGTCGGCACGCCCCAGCGCAAGGTGGACGCCGTTGCGAAGGTCACGGGGCAGACGAAATACGCCGACGACCTCGTCCTGCCACGCATGCTGCACGCCAAGCTGCTACGCAGCACCAGGCCCCATGCGCGGATCCTGCAGGTCGACACCTCCAAGGCCCAGGACCTCGACGGGGTAAAGGCCGTGCTCACGGGGAAAGATCTCCCGATTCCCTTCGGCATCCTCCCGGTGAGCCAGGACGAGCACGTTCTCGCCCCGGACGTGGCGCGGTTCATCGGCGATCCGGTTGCGGCCGTGGCGGCAGTCAGCGAGGAGGTCGCCACCTCGGCCCTCGACCTGATCGAGGTCTCCTACCAGGACTTGCCGCCCATCGCCTCGGCGGAGGAGGCGGTGAGAACCCCAGAGCCGCGCATACACGACTACGGCCCCGACGGCAACTTCCACAAGCTGGTCGATCTGGAGTTCGGCGACGTGGAGCAGGGTTTCGCCGAGGCCGACCACGTACGTGAGGACCTGCTGTTCTACGAGGGCAATACGCACCTCCCGATGGAGCAACACGCCGCCCTCGCCGAATGGTCCGCCGACGGGAAGCTCACGCTGTGGAGCTCAACGCAGACGCCGCACTACGTGCACCGGGCGCTGGCCAAAGTGTTGGAGCTCCCCGCGTCACGCATCCGCGTCATCGCGTGTGCCCACGGCGGCGGGTTCGGCGGCAAGAGCGACCCCTTCAGTCACGAAATCGCGGTGGCCAAGCTCGCTATGATGACCGGACGGCCGGTGAAGATGGCTCTCACCCGGGAGGAGGTCTTCTACTGCCATCGCGGCCGCCACCCGACGCTAATGTGGGTGAAGACCGGCGTCACGAAGGACGGCACCATCAAGGGCATGCACTTCAAGACGCTCCTCGACGGAGGCGCCTACGGTTCCTACGGGGTCGCGAGCACGTATTACACCGGTGCGCTCCAGACGACGACCTACCACGTGGAGCGCTACCGGTTCCAGGGCGCGCGGGTCTTCACCAACAAGGCGCCGTGCGGGCCCAAGCGCGGCCACGGCACTCCGCAGCCGCGCTATGCCCTCGAGGTGCACATGGACAAGCTCGCCGAGGACCTGGGGATGGACCCGGCGGAGCTGCGGCTCAGGCACCTCGTCCCACCCGACTCCGTGACCGCCAACTACCTCACGATCGGCACGATGGGATTGGGCGCGTGTTTACGGCGCGTAACCGAAGGGGCCGGTTGGACTGAGAAGTTCCGTCGCCTCCCCTACGGCCTTGGTGTGGGGCTCGCCTGCTCGAGCTACATAAGCGGCGCCGGACTGCCGATCTACTGGAACCAAATGCCCCACTCCGGCGTGCAGCTCAAGCTCGACCGAGGCGGAGGCGTCACCGTGTTCTGCGGGTCGACCGACATCGGGCAGGGCTCCGATTCCGTCCTCGCCTACATCGTGGCCGAGGTGCTGGGGGTAGAAGTGGGGGACATACAGGTGGTCACGGCGGACACGGACCTGACACCGGTGGACCTGGGTAGCTACTCGAGCCGTGTGACGCTCATGAGCGGCAACGCCGCGCTGCAGGCCGCCGAGCGAGCCCGCGAGATCCTGGCGCGGCACGCCCGGCAGCGGCTCGGGGTGCACCCGGAGCGCCTCGCGTTCGCGGAGAGCCGGGTGTTCGACGTCGAGGATCCGGATAACGGCATGAGCTTCGCCGAAGCGGTGCAGCTCGCGGAGGCGGCTGAGGGGACGGTAGGCACGGTGGGGTCGTACACGCCCCCACCAAGCCCCGGTCGCTACCGCGGAGCCGGAGTGGGGCCGTCACCGGCGTACTCCTACAGCGCGGCAGTGGCAGAGGTCGAGGTGGACCCTCCCAGCGGCGTCGTCACGGTTCCGAGGATTTGGATCGCCCACGACGTCGGGCGCTGCATCAACCCGGTCACCGTGGTGGGACAGGTCGAGGGCGGCGTGTACATGGGGCTGGGCGAGACGTTGATGGAGGAGATGGCGTATCGGTCGAACCGGGGCGTCGTGCACAAGATCCCGTCGATGTTGGAGTACAAGAGCCCAACGACGCTCGAGATGTGCGATGTCGTGACCTACCTCATCGAGGATCCCGATCCGAGCGGCCCGTTCGGGGCGAAAGAGGTGGGACAGGGACCGTTGCTCCCAGTCGCTCCGGCCATCGCCAACGCCGTGCACGACGCGGTCGGTGTCCGGGTCGATGAGGTCCCCATCATGCCCGAGAAAGTCCTGAAGGCAATCAAGCGAGGAAAGCAAGGAGAAGAACCGCGTTACGGACCTGCGTCGTTTCCGGAGATCAACTGGCCGAAGCCGACGCGGGTACCTCCGCCCTGGGAGGGCGGCGACGGTCGGGCAACGGACGGGGCAGAGCGATCCATGAGGCGCTCCTTTCCCCAGGAGCGCCGGCACTGATGGAGCACTCGCCGACCCGCGGGAGCGCCATGGACGACGAAGTCGCGAAGGGCGTCAATTTCGTGTTCGCGAAGGAGTACATCCTCGAGAAGCACGGCGAGGACGTGTGGCGCCACGCCCTCCAGCGACTTCATGAGCAAAACGCGAAAGTGTGGACCGGGGTGCTGGTTCCGTTCGGTGCGTACTCGTTCACCGCGTTCAAGGCCATGGCCGCAGCCGTTGCGGCCGAGACCGGCGCGGGTGACGATCGTGAGCTTGCCAGGATGTACGAGTACATCGCCGACCGTAGTCTCAGCGCGGTGTACAAGATCTTCTTCAGATTCGCGAATCCCTCGTTCGTGATCGGCAATTACCCCAAGCTGTGGACCCGGTTCTTCGTCGTGGGCAAGGTCGAGGTCCCGAAGGCTGAGAAGGGCTCGGCGCAGGTGAGGTTCGAGCTACCGGAGATGTTCCTCGACTGGTTGGGGCCGGCCTGCCTCGGCTACTCGACCAAGGCTGTGACCCTCTCGGGCGGCCGGGCCGTCCGGGTCGCGGAACGCAATCGGCGACTCTTGCCCAGTGGGGATTGGGCGGTGGAGTTCGACATCCGCTGGAAGGAGTGACGGCGAGGCGTGCTGCGACTTCCCGAGTTCACTTACCTCGAGCCCAAGAGCGTGCGACAGGCGCTTCGGATGAAGCACGACGCGGGCCCGGACGGGATGTACGTGGCGGGCGGGACCGATTTGTATCCCAACATGAAGCGGCGCCACCAGACGCCGAGAGTCGTGATCTCCCTCGCCGGCATCCGGGCCTTGCGCCGGATCACCGGGGGAACTGGCGGCTCGGAGGTGGCGATCGGGGCCGGCGTGACCCTCACGCAAGTGCACACCCACCGCCGTCTCCCGCTAGGCTATCCGGCTCTGACGAGGGCCGCGGAGCTGGTGAGCACGCCGCTGCTGCGAAACATGGGAACGTTCGGTGGTAACCTCTGCCTCGACACGCGGTGCAACTACTACAATCAGACATATGAGTGGCGGAAGGCCATCGACTTCTGTATGAAGCGGGACGGTGAGATTTGCTGGGTGGCGCCGGCGAGTCCCCGCTGCTGGGCCGTCAACTCCAGCGACACGGCCCCGGTTGCGGTGGCACTGGGGGCCGAGTTCGTGCTCGCCGGCACCGACGATGAGCGTGCGATCCCCGCATCCGATTTCTTCAACGACGACGGGATCCGCTATCTGGCCAAACACCCGGACGAGATCCTCACCGAAGTCCGCCTGCCTCCGCCGGACGGATGGGACGCGACCTACTGGAAGCTGCGACGGCGAGGGTCGTTCGACTTTCCGGTCCTCGGCGTGGCTGCATGGATCAGATGGGACGGAGACCTGGTGGCCGATGCACGAGTCGTTCTGGGAGCGGTGGCCAGCTATCCGATGCCGGTGCCGGCTGCAGCCGGGGCTGTCGTCGGCACGGAGCTGGAGGACGACGCCATCGAGGCGGCCGCCGCAGCCGCCTTCAAGCCTTCCAAACCGATGGACAACACCGATTTCGGGCTGGCGTGGCGGAAGGAGATGACGCGGAACTACGTGCGGGGCGCGCTCCAGGAGTTGCGAGCGCGGCACGTGGCACGCTGAGCCCGCCTTCGGCGCTGCATCCCATGCACGACTCTTTGTGTCGATGGTGCAGGCACAGCTTTCCGCCATCAGGCTCGGTGCTTGAGGATCATGGGTCCTCTCAAACATGAGTGACACCTCCCCCCCAAGCGAACGTCAGGTCGCGACCCTGGCCGGAGGATGCTTCTGGTGCCTGGAGGCCGTATTCCAGGAGCTGCGCGGCGTGGAACGGGTACAGTCCGGCTACTCGGGCGGCCACGTGTCCCAGCCTTCCTACGAGCAGGTCTGCAGCGGCACCACCGGACATGCGGAGGCCGTGCAGATCACGTTCGATCCCGGAGTCATCTCCTACGCCGAGCTGCTCGAGGTGTTCTTCACGCTGCACGACCCGACGACGCCGAACCGTCAGGGGCCCGACGTGGGAACCCAGTATCGGTCGGCCATCTTCCATCACACCGACGAGCAGCGGTCGGAGGCGGAGCGGGTGATCGGCGAAGTACAAGCGGACGGGGTGTGGCCCGACACAATCATCACCGAGGTGACGCCGCTCGACGTGTTCTACCCGGCCGAGGACTACCACCGAGACTACTACCTGCGGAACCCCACCCAAGGGTACTGCCAGGTCGTCATCGCGCCGAAGGTCACCAAGCTGCGGCAGCGCTTTCTCGAGAAGCTGAAGCGCACCTGAGCGCCGGCGCGGCCGGTCTCCCCTGAGCTCGAGAGGATTCCCGTGCACACGATCATCAAGCGGTTTGACGCGCCCGACGAGACACGGAACTTCGACAGGGGCCGCTTCGAAGTGGTGAAGATCGGGGACCTCGTCATCGGGCGGGCCAGCTACGAACCGGGCTGGAAGTGGTCCGAGCACGTGGGACCGCAGACCGGCGCCTCCAGCTGTCAGACCGATCACGTCGGCCTCGTGCTGTCCGGACGGGTCATGGTGGCCATGGACGACGGGCGGGAGCTGGAGCTCGGGCCGGGCGACCTGTTCGCCATCGGGCCCGGACACGACAGCTGGGTGGTGGGTGAGGAGCCATACGTGTCACTACACTTCCTGGGTGCCGACGAGTACGCGACCTGATCGAAACCGCCGACAACCGAAAGCGAGTGTCCGAATGAACGACGCACCAGACAAGCTGTGCCTCGCCTGCCAACGGGGGCCCGACCACACGCCGCTCATCTCACTGGAGTACCGGGACGCCCGGTTGTGGATCTGCCCCCAGCACCTGCCGATCCTGATCCATGATCCGGCGCAGCTCATCGACAAGCTCCCCGGCGCCGAGCACCTGCGGCCCGCAGAGCATCACGACTGACCCCGCCATGACGGTTGACCTCACGGTCGCGGTCTTCACTTGGGCTGCCGGGTATGCCCTCCTCGGTCGTTTCATCGCCCCACGGTGGAAGATCTTCGGCAAGTTGGCGTTCTATCTCGCCGCCTCAGCCGTCCTATCCTCGCTCGTGGGTCACTGGTCTCTCATCTGGATCATCGGCCATCCGGCGTTGGGGATCGGGGGCCACATTTGGTGGTGTCGGCAGCACGGCATCGACTGGCTCACCTGCGAGCCACGTGAGCGGTACCTCGAGCTCAGGCCCTGGGCACGACATAGGCGCGACGCCGGCCAGGTGCCATCTGGGAGCGCGACATGACCGAGACCAGCATGGTGCGACGGTATCACCACATCGGCATCCCAACCACGGTCCCGCGGCCCGACGAGACCTATCTGGAGCGCTTCCGGGTGCACGTCTCGGGATACGACAGCAGCGAGTATGGTGTAGAGTGGATGCGCTTCGAGCCCGGCTGCCCGTTGCCGGAGCTGGTCCAGACCGTGCCGCACGTGGCGTTTCGCGTAGACGACCTGGAGGTGGAGCTAGCAGGCAAGGAGGTGCTGATCGAGCCGAACAGCCCCTCTCCCGGCGTGGTTGTGGCCTTCATCGTGGAGAACGGCGCGCCCGTCGAGCTGATGCAGTTCGCTCCTGCCCAAGCAGCGGGCGGCGAGTAGCCGGGTGGCGCCACATGACCGAATGACGCCCGACCACCTTACCTAGTAGATTTCCCCAGCCAGAATGAGAACGCCGGAGCACCGTGAGAGCGCCGCGCAGGGGGAACCGTGAAGCGTATTCTCCTCGTTGACGACGATGACCAGGTCCGCAGAATCCTCCGGAAGCGGCTGGAGAGGAGCGGCTTCGAGGTGCTGGAGGCGGCCGACGGCGAGACGGCGCTGCACCTCTACCGGCAGTCCCCTGCCGATGCGGTCGTCACCGACCTCGTCATGCCGGGAAAGGGCGGACAGGGGTTGATCAAGGACCTGCGCACCGAGGATCCGAGCGCCCGGATCGTCGCAATCTCCGGCGCCATCGACCAGGACGTCCCGGCCCTGCTGGCCGAGGCCGAGGGACTGGGGGCCCTCAAGACGCTGCCCAAGCCGTTCACCTCGGAGCAGCTGTTGGAGACCCTCGATGCGGTGCTGGGCGGGACCGCCGGCAACCCCGACGCGCCGGGAGTGCCCGCGGTGCCCAGAGCCATTGAGGCTTGGCTGGTGCGGGACAGCGCGGTTCCGGGCATGACTTGGGGTAGCTTGCTCCTGCTCTCGAGCGTCGTGATCGGGGCACTCGCGCTGCTGCTCTCCCTGTTGGCCCTGGTGACTGCATGACTGGCAGACTCGTCTCTCACGCCCGCGGGGCACTCGCCCTCGCAGCGTTCGTGGGACTCCTCACGGGGTGCCAGCGGTCCGGCAACAGCGATGTGATCGCGCAGCGGGACCTGCTCGACAGGCTGCAGGACACTCCCGCGCCCATCGTGCTGGACGTCCGTACCCCTCGTGAGTTCCAGTCAGGGCACGTGCCGGGGGCCGTCAACATCGAGTACCGCCAGATACCCTCGCGCCTGGCCGACCTCGCAGCAGTACGGGAGCGCGAGGTGGTGGTTTACTGCGAGGTGGGACCGCGGGCACAGGTGGCCCAGGACATACTGCAGCAGGCAGGGTTCACGAACGTGCGCCATCTCCAGGGCGACATGCGGGCCTGGCGCCAGGACAGGTTACCTGTGGCACGGTGAGTACGGGCTCCCGACTCGCAGCGGGGTGATCGTATGTGGCGTGCAGTGAGGACCCTGGTGGCGGCGACCGTCGCTCTTTCTGCGACAGCCGCCGGCCAGGCCGATGGGCCCAACGACGAGATCTTGAATCGCTGAGTCACAGCCATGCCCCTCAGCTCGCAACGTCCCACACTCGATCCTCCGGAGGCTGCGCATCTCGCCGAGAAGCTCTACGGACTCACTGGGGATCTCGCACCTCTTCCCAGCGAGCGCGACCAGAACTTCCGTCTGACCACTCCCGCCGGCGACCGATGGGTCCTCAAGATCTCCGGAGCAGAGGAGGACCCCGATCATCTTGAGCTCCAGAACGCAACTCTGGCTTGGTTGGCGGAGCGCAACGAAGCCCTGCCGATCCAGCGCCTGCGCCCGACGCTCGCCGGGGAGGTGATGCCGGTCGTGCAAGGCGCGAGCGGCCGCAAGCACGGCGTGCGCCTGCTCAGCTTCCTTCCCGGACGAGTGCTCGCCGAGGCACGACCACACTCACCGGCCCTGCTGCGCGACCTGGGACGCCGCCTGGGGGAGATGGACCGGACCCTGGCCGAGTTCTCCCACCCCGCGGCACACCGGCCGGAATTCATGTGGAACCTGACCCGGGCACCCGAAATGATCCGCAGCCACCTCGACGCAGTCGACGACGCTCTCCGGCGGGCGCTGTTGGAGGGGGTGCTGGAGCAGTGGGCGACGGTGGTGGAGCCGGTCCTTTCTTCGCTGCGGTCGGGAGTCATCTACAACGACGCTAACGACTACAACGTGCTCGTGAGCGAATCGCCGGCAGAGCCGCGGCGGGTCACGGGCTTCATCGATCTCGGCGACATGCACGAGAGCCGCATCGTCTGCGATCCTGCCATCGCCGTCGCCTATGCGATGCTGGGCAAGTCGAACCCAGTGACGGCGGCGGCACTCGTGGTGGAGGGCTACCAAGAGACACACCCTCTGACGGAGGACGAGCTCGAGGTGCTGTTCTCGCTCGCCTGCGCCCGGCTGGCCACCAGCGTGAGCCTCGCGGCACGACGGCAGCGGGACGAGCCGCATGACGACTACCTGTTCGTCAGCGAGGAGCCGGCGTGGGAGGTCCTGGAGCGCCTGGCGGAGGTACACCCTCGATTCGTCCGGAACGTCTTGCGCGATCGCTGTGGGCTCTCCCCGTGCCCCACGAGCCCGGCAGTGGTGCGCTGGCTCACGGAGCACGGTGACTGCCACCCGGTGGTCGAGCCGGACCCGGCCGCCGTCTCTACTGCCCAACTCGACCTGAGCGTTGCGAGTCAGGAACTGGAGGATGCGGCCGCCATGGTCGGCACGCCGGCGTTCACGCGATTCGTATCCGACCGGCTGGAAGCGCGCGGCGCCCGCATCGGGATCGGACGGTACGACGAAGCACGGCAGGTGTACACCGCCGACGCGTTCGAAGGACCCCCGGGCGAGCACCCGGAGAGGCGCACGGTGCATCTCGGGGCCGATCTCTTCATCGAGCCCGGGGCGACGGTCTTCGCCCCGCTGGATGGACGCGTGCACAGCGTCAGGAACAACAGTGCCGCTCTGGACTACGGACCCACCGTCATCCTGGAGCACGAGCCGCCCGGCGGCCCGCGGTTCTACACCCTGTACGGACACCTGGGGGAGGACGCCCTGCGCCTCGCCCCGGGCATGGAAGTAGCCCGGGGGGATCCCTTCGCGCGCATCGGTGAGTTCGAGGTGAACGGCCAATGGCCGCCCCACCTGCACTTCCAGATCGTGACCGACGCACTCGACCGGGAAGGTGAGTACCCGGGTGTAGCTGCTCCCAGCGAACGGAGCGTCTGGCTCAGTCTCTCGCCGGATCCCAACCTAATCCTCGGACTCGCCGGCGGCGTCAGGGC
>JBDHDE010000073.1:0-27873 GCA_039591655.1 Gemmatimonadota bacterium | reverse complement strand
CAGGTACTGGCCGATGTCGACGTACCCCCAGGCGCAGGGCAGCAGCGCAGCTAGAAGATCGGCCATGTCGCCGTCGGCCGAGGTGCGGACGAGGAAGTCCGTGTAGGCCCGGGTGGTGGGCCACATCGGCGTGGCCTCCAGCTCCTCACCCGAGATCCCGAAGCGCTCCGCATAGGCGCGGTGCAGCGCCATTTCGGTGTTGAGCGTGAGGTCCAGCACCTTGGCGTACCAGCTCATCGACTCGAGCCGGTCCGCCTTGGCCACGGCCCAGGCGAAGATCCGGGCGAACTCCTTGAGGTAGAGGTAATCCTGGAGCACCCAGTGCTTGAACCGCTCCACATCCAGGGAGCCGTCGCCCAGTCCACGCACGAAGGGATGCTCGCGCTGGGCGTCCCAGATCGTCAGTCAGAGACACGTGCCTGGCCTCCTCGGTGCCGGGAAACGGGAGGGGTGCTAAACGGCGGCGGGGCTAGAGCCCCGGCCACTCCTCCCCCGTGGCTGCCATCTCCCAGAAGGCGATCTCGTACTTCGTGGTGAGCTCGAAGTACTGGGCCATCCGCTCGCGCTCCGCCGGGCCGGTCTCGGCGGCGAGCTGATCCAGCTCTGCCTCCAGGTAGGCGACGTACTGGGCAAAGGCCTCTCCGGCCCAGTTCTCCACGAACGGATACCACTTCGAGTCCGTGCTGATCCCGGCCTGCACCACCTTCCACGAGTCATGGTACGCCTTCTCGGCGGTGTACAGCACGGTGTACGCCTCGGCGTACGAGGCGCGGTAGGCCGTCGCCATGAGGAACTGGATATACCCGTGATTGATGAGGGATGGCGGTGCCCCGCGGAGGTCCACTCCGACGGCGGCCGCCCGCTCCTCGAACAGCTGGAGCTCCTTCTCCAGCGCCGTGATCACGCCGGCCAGCGGCTCCCAATGCCGGCGGGGCGCCCGGGGGAGTAGCGCAGCGATGAAGGGAACCGCCGCCTCGACGAACAGGTAGTCCTGGCGCATCCACACGGCGAAGCGCTCGTCGGGGATGGTCCCATCCCGTGTCTCCAACAGGAAGCGGTGGGCCAGCATGGTGTCCCACAGGGGTTTCGCGCGCGCGAGCTGTTCCTGACTGAACGTCACTTGAGGGCCTCGAAGGCGAAGGGCGTTTGGGTAAAAGGGAACCGCAACTGCCGGGGCGTCGCAAGTGGGGTGCGGCGTTCTGGTGATGGGTAAGGGCTCGCGTTGACACAGGCGCTGTATTTGAAGAGATTCGCGCGTCCCTAGAATCCCGGAACCCTCCCCAGGAGGAACGCATGCGACGAGCAGGAACCATCCTTTCTCTCACCGCCGCGCTGGTGGTCGTGGCCGCGGCGTGCCAGCCCACCGTGGATTACGCTGCGGAGGAGCAGGCCATACGCGACCTGGATGCCGAATGGGTAGCGTGTGTTGCCGCCAAGGACGCGGCGAAGTGCGCCTCATTCTATGCGGCCGACGGCTCGCTCCTGCCTCCCGGAATGGACCCCGTGATGGGCACGGCGGCCCTCGAGCAGGCGTGGGCCGGCATTATCGAGGCACTGCCCTATCTCCATTTCGAGCCGACCAGGATCGTGGTCGCCGTAGGCGGGGACATGGCGTGGGACTACGGCACCTGGCGGGTTACGGACGCGCCGGACGGGGCCGTCGTCGATCACGGCAAGTACCTCGTGGTGTGGCAGAAGATCGACGGCGAGTGGAAGGTGGTGGCCGACATGTTCAATACCAGCGTCCCGGCCGAGATGTAGGGTTGCCGTAACTGGTTGAGTAGTAAGGGGTTACGCGGCCTGCTCGGCGCGGCCACCTGCCGAAACCCGGCGGAGCCAAGGCGCGTAGGGTAAGACGAACCTGTCAGACACACACTTCGAGGACGCTACGATGTCTACAACCCGCAGAGTTCTGATCGCCGTTGGTGCCCCGCTGGTCCTGGTGGTGGGCCTCGGCCTGGTCTGGGGCTGGCGCAATGCCGCCGTCCTCAAGGCGCAGATCGAGACTTGGGCCGACAGCCTGGAGCACAGCTCGAACCCGGTTGAGATGAAGCTCTCCTTCCTGCCGATGTACGTGGAGGGAGAGAACATCGGAAAGCTGAGCGCGGTGGTGGTGCAGCGTGAGGCGCCCGGCGCCGTGGACAGCCTGCGGATCGTGGTGTCGCTGTCGGAGGATGCCGACGTCGACCACCTGGCCCACTGCAGCTTCCACCTGGATCCCGACGCCTTCGACCGCGAAGGCCCGATGGGGTTCAAGGAGGCCGTGCAATGCTTGGAGGACACCGGGGACCTGGTGCGCTTCGGCACGGTCGCCTTTGCCGGGACTGATCGGGAAACGGGGCTGTATATCGAGGCGCACGACCTGCCGTGCGAGCACATGAGTCACAGCGGGGAGGGGTCCTGCCGGGAGTTCCGTGAGGACATCCACCGCATGCGTGAGGAGATCCGCAACGAAGTCCGGGGCATTCGGATGAACATGCGGCGGGAGCATCGCAAGACCACGCGCGTGACCGTCCACTGACGTCGGGACGGGCGGGCTCCGCGCCCGCCCGTCGTGTTTCTGCACCCGATTCAACCAGCGATCTGGGGAATCCTATGCGACGGCTGTTTGGTGTCACCCTCGCCCTGGCTGTGACAGCGGCGTGCGCTCGCGGACCGGCTCCCCTGGAGCCCGCTGGGACTTTCAGCTTCGAGACGATAGTCCAGGGCGCGCAGGTGACCGGCACGATCGTGATCGACCCCGGCGCAGTCGAAGGACAATACCAGGGGTCGGTGCGGCCCGGCTGGGGTCCGCCGCCCGTGCCGATTGTCGAGGTCACGGTCCTGGAGCGGGAGATGACGGTCGTGGCCGACTGGGGCGGCGAAGAACTGGTCATCGTCCTCGTGTTCGATGAGGACGGCGGTGCCTGCGTGGGGAGTTGGGCTCTCGGCTTAGATTTTGGTGAGATGACGGGGGAGCGCATGCCGTCGTAACTTCCCCCATGCCCGAGCACACCCTCCCGACCACCTGCCCGCTGGACTGTCCCGACAGCTGCTCCTTGGAAGTCACCGTGCGCGACGGCCGTGTCGCGGCCATCGCTCCGGGACGGGCCCACTCGGTTACCGGTGGGTTCATCTGCACCAAGGTGGCGCGCTTCAGCCGGCGCCAGTACCACGCCGACCGCCTGCTGACTCCGCTGCGGCGCACGGGGTCGAAGGGAGAGGGGGCGTTTGACCCCATCTCCTGGGACGAAGCAATTGCCGAGATCACGGGCCGGTTCCGCGGCATCTCGCAGAAGTACGGCGCCGAGGCGATCCTGCCGTATCACTACGGAGGCTCCAACGGCCTCGTGAGCGACGGTCTGCTCGACGATCTCTACTTCGCGCGGCTCGGAGCGTCCCGGCTGGACCGCACGCTCTGTGCCGCGCCCACCACTGCGGTGGCCAAGGGGATGTACGGCAAGATGCCGGGGGTGGCGTTCCCGGACTACGTGCACGCGAAGTGCATCGTGGTGTGGGGCGCCAACCCTAAGGCCTCGAACATCCATCTGGTGCCGTTCCTCAAGGAGGCCAAGCGCCGCGGCGCCTTCGTGGCGGTGGTGGACCCGGTGCGCAACTTCTCAGCGGCTGAGGCCGACCTCCACCTGGCGGTGCGGCCCGGTGCCGACCTGCCGCTCGCTCTCGGCCTCGTCAACCTGTGGCGCGAGTGGGATGCGCTAGATCGGGAGTTCCTCGCAGACTCCGCCGCCGAGGCGGGCGTTCCCAAGGCCGACATCGAACGGCTCGCGCGTGCGCTAGCGGAGACGGATCCCGCCGTGGTCCGCTGCGGCTGGGGTCTCGAGCGGAACCGCAACGGCGGCCGGGCGGTAGCCGTGGTACTGGCGATCCCCGCGCTGCTCGGGAAGTTCGGAGTTAGGGGCGGCGGCTACACCATGAGCAACGGCGGCGCTGCGAAGCTAGACCGGAGGGCGCTCCTGGGGGACCTGGCCTGGGACACCCGGGTGATCAACATGACGGAGCTGGGCGCGGCCCTGGGATACGGCCTGGTGCCGCCCGTGATTCACCGTGGTGTTCGACCAGGTGCTCACCGACACCGCCGCGTACGCCGACATCGTGCTGCCGGCCACCACCTTCCTGGAGCACCGGGACCTACGAGTCTCGTATGGGTGCTACGCTGTCGGCGATGTGCGCCCGGTCGTGGAAGCGCCCGGGGAGGCGAAGTCCAATCACGCGGTCTTCGCGCTGTTGGGCGAGGCCATGGGGTTCCAGGACGAGCCATTCTCCTGGAGCGAGGAGACCGCCCTTGAGAAGCTAAATGCAGCCCTCTCGCTTCCTGGGAAGCCGGCCCCCCGCGGCGAGGCCGGCGACGGCACCATGCGGCACTACGACTTTTCGGGCGCGAGCCCGGTGATGTTCGAGACCGTGTTTCCGTTCACCGCCGACCGCAAGGTCCACCTGGTTCCAGAGGTCTTGGGTGCCGATCCTTTCCGCTACGAGACCTCGCAATCCGACGGCTATCCCCTGGTCCTGGTGAGCCCCGCTACCTCCAAGACCATCTCCAGCACCCTGGGGGAGGACAACCTCCCCACCCTCTACGTCGAGATCCACCCGAACGACGCTGCGCCCCGGGGCATTACGGACGGCGATCGCGTGCGGGTCCACAACGAGCTGGGTGAGGTCGTGTCCGTGGCACGGGTGCGGGGCAGGGTGCGCCCGGGTGTTGTTTCCATGCCGAAGGGCGCCTGGCGCCGGTCTTCGCCCAGCGGCCTCACGGCAACCGCGCTCTGCCCGGCGCACGTGAACGATGTCGGGGGGGGTGCGTGCTTCAACGACGCGCGGGTGGAGGTGGAGCGGGCGTAGCTCGTCGCTCGCGGGTGTTGCCCACTTCCGCGACCGTGTTGCTTGCGGGTCTGACCCACTTCCGCGAACTGCAGTTGGCTCGGCTTCCCAGAGTCGTCAGCGCCCCCGCAAACGGGCTGGCTCCATGTGCAGGCCATCCGTCCCGGTGCGCTGCACTGACGTCCGCTCCAGTGGGTCACACCCGCTCGCTCACCACCTTCGGCTGCACTGACGTACGCTCCGGCGCGCTCACGACTCGCTTCGCAGCAGCCAACGCCCGCTCCACTGAAGCGCGCGGCCTCAGCCGCGAGAGGTCAGTCCTGCGGATCCAGGATCCGGTCGATGCGCACCAGGGCGTCGGCCAGGTGGATGCGGGTGGATCGGTCGATGCGCCGGGTCAGGGCCTGGCTGATCTCGCGCTTGAGCGCCTCGAGCTCGCCCCGCACGAAGGGGCGGATATCGGATTGAGGCACGTTCACCGGCGTGGCGGTGGCGCGGAAGAAGCCGAGCGCCGGCCCCGGCTCCTCCGTCATGAGCCACCCCATGCGCTCGAGATAGCCCCGCTGCAGGTTGCGCCGGTAGACGTCGATCGAGCGCCCGCTACGCAGCTCGCTCCACACTGCGCCCCGAAGGTCACCCAGCATCTCCCCCAGCGTGTAGGCGCCGCCGCCGTTGCGCGCCTCGTTCTCGATGAGCCGCTGCATCCGGCCTGGATCCAGGACGAGGTTCACTACCCGTACCTGCAGGGCCCGCATGCGCTCAACGGTGCCCGCGTTCTCGATGCGACGCAGGATGTCCTCATCGATGATCCAGGTGGGCGGCGTGAACGCCTGTTCGGCGAAGAACTGCATCGCCCGCCGCTGATCGGCCTCGGGCACGAACTCGTACACGCTGCCGTTCTGCCCGTAGGTCCGCCGGGTCTGCACCACCCCGCCGATGTAGGTGGCCACGTGACCCATGTAGCGGTTCCACTGGGCCAAGACCTGGCCGTAGAGCTCGTTCAGCTCCGCGTAGTCCTCGAGCTCCTCATATGACCACTCGACGAGGTTGGGGACGATGCGCTTGAGGTTCGCGATCCCGTACTCGCTGGCCCGCATCGCGTCGTCCCCGATGGCCTCGGTCTGCGACGTGGGGTCTATACGGCTACGATCGCCGAAATGGTACATGGGGTCGTCGTACCGCTCACGGATCCAGCTGTCCAGGATCTCCCGCTCGGCATCGGCGCTCGCGGCATCGAGTACCGGCCGGTAACCCCACATGATGGAGTAGTTGTCGTACACCCCGATGCCTGGCAGGAAGCACACGCCTTCGTCCTCCGGCTGGGCAACGTAGTTGAAGCGGGCGTAGTCCATGATTGAGGGAGCTGTGCCCATGGCGCAGGTGAAACTCGCCGAGCGGAGCGAGTCGACCGGGTACGACGAGCTGGCCTTCATGTTGTGCGGCAGCCCCAGCGTGTGCCCCACCTCGTGCGCCGCGACGAAGCGAATGAGCTGGCCCATCACCTCGTCGTCGAACTTCACGCCACGCGCATCGGGGTTGGCAGCCGCCGTCTGCACGAGGTACCAGTTCCGCAGCAGGTTCATCACGTTGTGGAACCAGCCGATGTCACTTTCCAGGATCTCACCGGACCGCGGGTCGTGCACGTGGGGACCGTACGCATTCTGGACCGGCGAGGGGAACCAGCGGATTACCGAGTAGCGCACGTCCTCGGGGCTGAACTCGGGGTCCTCCTCGGGCGAGGGGGGATCCTGGGCTACGATCGCGTTGCGGAACCCCGCCTCCGCGAACGCCGCGTTCCAGTCCTCCACGCCTTGCTTGAGGTAGGGACGCCACTTCTCGGGAGTGGCGGGGTCGATGTACCACACGATCGGTTTCACCGGCTCGACCAGCTCGCCCCGGAGGAACGCCGCCGTGTCCGAGGGCTCCAGACGCCAGCGGGTGACGTAGCGCCGGGTGACCGTCTTCTGGTCGCTCACCCCGTAGTCCACCTGCTGGACGCGGAAGAACCCGACCCGCTCGTCCCACAGGCGCGGCTGCATCGGGGTCTCCGGGAGCAGGACCATGGAGTGGTTCATCTCGAGGGAGATGGACCCGGTGGAGGAGTTCGAGGGTGGCTCCTGGGCGCTGTAGGTCATCACGACCCGGACCTCGATGTTTTGCGGAAAGCTCCTCGCCCAGTCGATGAACGTCCGTTCCTTGTCCAGTGTGCGGACCTTGTAGCGCTCCCGGGTGCTGCGGCTGAGACCGAGAATCGGCACGTCCGTGGTGTAGAGGGGGGTCACCTCGATCACCACAGCAGAGGTGTCGACGCTGGCGGTGCCGGCCTCCGTCGTCATCGTGTCGATCTTGAAGGCGGCGATGTCGAACGCCTGGACGATGGGCTCGAAGTTGCTGTTGCGTACCGCCTCGTAGATCGGCAGCGAGTCGTCGGCCACGTTGGTGTATGAGACGACCCTGAGCAGGATCTTGCGGTCGTGGCGCTGCCACCGAACCGTCTCCGTGTTGTTCTTCTCGCCGCCGTAGCCGATGTTGGTCGCGGTACGCGCCCGCCGGGACACGATGAGCATCTCCCGCTCCAGCATGTCCGCCGCGATCTCGTAGAAGAGCTCGTCCTCGATGCGGTGGACGATGAACAGCCCCGAGTCGGTCACCGCCTCGCGGGTAATCACCTCGTGGTACGGCTTGATCTTCTCTTCTTGCCGGTTGTTGCGCCGGGCGTTGGCCTCGGGGCTCGGGGCGGTCTGGGCCCGGCCGCTGGCACAGGCGGCGAGGCCTGCTGCGACGAGCAGAGCCGCCGTCGTGGACAGAGCTCGATGCATTCTCTACTTCCTCGTTCAGTCTTGGGTGCGAGATGGCGAAAGCTAGACGGGTCGATCGGTGGACGCCAGCAGGCTGCCCGGACCCCTCCCTGGTGTGTAACACCCGCCGCAGGAGCCGGGTTGCACCGGCGTTTAACGAGTTGACAGCCGGTCGGCGGGTCGGGAGATTGCGCCGGCCGGCGCCCCAACGCGGCTGGAGTGAGGAGACCATGACGCGACGCGAGCTCACGGGACATCAGGCCCGCAGCGCCACCACGATTCACGGCTGGCCAGCGGTGTTCTTCGGCGTCCCGTTCCTGGCCGCGGGCATCGGGGCGTACGTGGTCCAGCGGCTGGCGCCGGAGAGTATCCAGGGGCCCCGGCTGCTGATGGTGTGGTTCGCCGGCATCTTCGGGCTGGTAGGATTGTTGATGATCGTCCATGGGCTGCGGGGGCTCAGGCGCCGGGCGGGGGTCGCTCGGAGGCGTGCAGCTCATCCCGGCCAGCCGTGGCTATGGGATTACGAATGGGATCGGAGCGGTGCTTCCGACGACACTCGGAGACGGCTGTGGCGGGCGATCTTCGTGAGCGTGTTCTTCGTGGCCTTCCTGCTGCCGTTCAACTGGATCGGGTTCGCGATGCCGGATGTATCGGGCCGCGGCCTGTGGATGGCCATCGTCGGCCTGTTCGACCTGGTCACCGTTGCGGTAATCGGACGTGCTGTCTACCTGCTTCTGCGGTACCTCAAGTACGGCACCAGCACCGTCTCGTTCGACACATTTCCGTTCTTCCTGGGTGACGAACTGGCGGTGCGTTTCGAGGGGTCGGGCCGTGGTGAAATCTTCGACCGCATGACCGCCACGCTGCGCTGCGTCGAGGAGCGCTACGAGACCCGGGGCTCGGGTAAGAACCGCTCCCAGCGGGTCGTGTGTTACGAGGTGTACGCCGATGCCCAGAACGTTGAAGGTGCTCGTGCCCGATGGGAGGGACTACGCGGCCTCGCGCTCCGTTTCCCGCTTCCCGAAGAGGAGCAGCCCACGCGGCTGGGGGAGCGACCTCCCAGATACTGGGAGTTGGAGGTGAAGGCGGAGGTCCCCGGTGTCGACTACAAGGGGACGTTCCTGGTCCCGGTCTATGCTAAGGCCGGCCCGTAGACCATGAGCCGCAAGCCTCCGAGCCGGGATCTGCAGTTGGTGGCGCGGCTACCGCCGCATGGCGTCGAAGAAGCCGGCGACCGTGGGCCCTCCCAGCGTGACGTGGGTCCAGTCGCCGACCAGGCGTGGCAGGGGCCCCGCGGTGCTGGTGGTGCCGGTCAGGATCACATTGTTGTCGGACATTGCGGGATTCAGGTCGATCCAGACTTGGCCGTTGTCGAGCTGGCCGGTGAGGGTGCCGGTCCCCAGTTGAGGACCGACGACCTGCGTGGTGTCGGCGTCCGGGGCCCAATCGATTAGCCAGGTGCCCTGGATCGATCCGTCCTGTGCCACCGCGAGGTCGAGCCACCCCGTGAGCAGCTGGCTGCCGGCCGAATCGAGCCCGGTGTAATCGAACCGGCCGCTCAAGGAGTCCACCTCCAGCGGCGCGTCGCCGCAGGCGGCCGTCACCAAGCAGACTGTGAGTGCCGAGAGTAGGGGTTTCATGTTGACCTCCGTGTGAGAGCAGATCCCTGACCCCTTGTAGATGACTTGTACCGAAGAAGTTCCAGCAAGGAGAACTGGACGGATGGCCAAGAGCGACGGTGGCGTGGCGCTGACGCAGCTAATCGTTGGCGCCGTGCTCATCAGCTTCTCGCCCGTCCTGGTGAACGTGGCCCGGGTGGGCCCCACGCCGGCGGCGTTCTACCGCATGTTCTTTAGCGGCGTGGTCTTGGCGGCGGTCGTCCTGGTCCGGCGGCGTGGGTGGTGGGCAGGCCCCAAGCACCTGTGGTTCGCCGTGGCGGCGGGGGCGGTGCTGGCCCTGGACCTGGCGGTGTGGCACCGCAGCATCGCGCTCATCGGCCCGGGCCTCTCCACGATCCTGGCGAATTTCCAGGTGTTCTTCCTCGCCGCCTTCGGCGTGCTGGTGCTGCACGAGCAGCCTAGCACGCGGCTCAAGGTTGCGGTGCCGCTGGCCGTAGCAGGGCTGGTCCTGATCTTCGGGTTGGATTGGGGCGACCTGGGACCGGGGTACCGCTGGGGCATCGCCTTGGCGTTGTTCACCGCGCTGTGTTATGCCACGTACCTCCTCTCCCTGCGCAGGGCGCAGGCGGAGGCCGGGAAGCTGGATGCCGTGAGCACGATGGCGGTGCTGTCCCTCGTTTCGGCGGGCCTGCTGGTGGGCGCCGTGTTGGCGGAGGGCGAGAGCTTCCGGATTCCGGACGGCGAGACCCTCGGGGTGCTGCTCGCCTACGCGCTGGTGCCGCAGCTGGCGGGCTGGCTCCTCATTTCTGCGGCGCTGCCCAAGATCCCCGCCTCGCGGGCCGGGCTCATCCTCCTGCTGCAGCCGGCCTTGGCCTTCGTCTGGGACCTGCTGCTGTTTCGCCGACCCACCACGCCGGTGGAGCTGCTGGGTGCGGCGATCACGCTAGGGGCGATCTACCTGGGTCTCACCGGCCGGCAGGCCCGTCCGCCGGCGGCGTCACAGCCCACCGGGGAGCCCGCCGCTCAGCAGCAGTCGCCGTCGGGCCCGCAGCAGGCGTAGCTTGCGTGATCCTCCCCCGGATCCAGCACGGCGAACATCCCGTCGTACGGGGAGCGTCGTAGCTTGGCCACGGTGTCCGTGCATACCTCGTAGGGCTCGTTGCGCGGGAAGAGATGACCCTCCTCATCCAGGAACGCCTTCCCGGGGCCCAGGTAGACGGCCCGGTGACCCTGGTAGACGCAACCGTCCCGCTTCTCGTACTTGAACCCCCGGACGGTCACTGAATAGAAGGAATAGCCCTCCACGTCCTTCCAGTAGGTGCGGGAGAGTAGGGAGAGGCCGTAGAACCCCGCGCGCTCGAGCCGTGCCAAGAACTCCTCTTGCGTGAGCGCTCCCGCCAGGCACTCGCCCCACAGCTGGGGGTTCACCCTGAGATGGGGCGGCACATCCCGCTCGCTCACGATGTCCGAGATCACGATGCGGCCGTGGTCCTTCAGCACCCGCCAAACCTCGTCGAACACCCGGGGCTTGTCGGGTGAGAGGTTCACCACGCAGTTGGAGGTCACGAGGTCCACTGACCGGTCGAGGACCGGGATCTCCTCGAGGAAGCCCTTGCGAAAGTCTGCCGCGTCCCAGCCGAGGGCGGCTGCCACCCTGGGCTGATTCTCCCGGGCCACAGCGAGCATCTGCTCGGTCATGTCCACGCCGATGACCTTCCCGCTCGGGCCCACGAGCTTGGCGGCGATGAAGACATCGATCCCGGCCCCACACCCGAGGTCCACCACGGTCTCCCCTGGGCGGATGTCGGCGCGGGCCATGGGTGAGCCGCAGCCGTAGAACCGGTCCAGCACGTCCTGGGGAATGTGGGCCACGGCCGCGTCGTCGTACTTCGTGGGGCAGCAGAGCTCCATCTGGGGCTGCTCCGCGGCCGCGCCGTAGAACTCCCGCATCTTGGCCCGCGGTATGTCCACGTCGAAGGAGAGCACGCAGTTGGAGTGCAGCGTGAGCACGGGCTGCTCGGCAGCCGCCCCGTCGGCGGTACCGCAGGCGACGGCCCCCTCGCCCATGGCGTGGAGCACCAGTGGGGTGTCGTAGCCGGATCTCAAGTTGCGCCGTGCGAGCTTCTCCCTGCCCAGCGTGGTCATCACGTGCTTTACCAAGTGCAGCACGACGGGGTAGTAGGGATCCAGTCCCAGCGGGTCCCCCGTGGACCAGAAGGCGTGCTCCCAATCGCCACCTCCGGTGAGGAAGCGGAATGGGTCGCGCTCAGCCTCCTGGCGCTTCACGAGGCTCGCCTCGCGCAGCCGGCGGATGACGGGCGAGGTCGCCAGGATATGCTCGATGTCCTGCGCGCCGGTATCTCCGCACAGCAGCGCCGGCTCGTTCACCAGGGCCGCCGTGGGATAGACCCGCCCATCCACGTAGACCCCCAGCGAATCCCAGCCGCCATTGCCGAGGTCGTACTTCACCCCCGGCACTCCGTTCACCCGGCGCTTGACGGCCTCCAGATTGTCGAGGGTGACGCCGTGCTCCTCGGCGGCCGCCGCGGTGCGCATGACGGCCTCGATGATCGGTCCCACCTGCGGGAAGAAGCCGTTGCCACTCACCGCGGCCCGGCCACGCTTGTGAGCCCACATGAGGTGCTGGCTCTTGGCCCCGACCGACCGTGCCAGCGCCGGGAGGTCCGGCAGCTCCGACAGATTCTGCTCCGCCACCACGGTGGACAGCGAGACGTCGAACCCCCGGTCCGCCAGCAGCCGGGCGCCATCCAGGGCCTTCGCGAAGGTGCCGGCACCCCGGATCCCGTCATTGGTCTCGGGGCGCGCGCCGTCCAGCGACACCTGGAAGCGCACCAGGGTGGGATCCAGCGTACTCAGCCTCGCCTCGATCGGTCCCTGCAGGACGGTGGCGTTGGTGAGAACGATGGTTTCCAGTCCGTGGGTCTCGGTGGCGTGCCCCAGCAGTTCGAAGATGTCCTTCCGCACGAACGGCTCGCCGCCCGTCACGTAGAGCCGCTCCAACCCCAACTCGACGGCGCGGTCCACTAGGGAGCGGAGGTGCTCGTGGGGCAGGCCCGGTTCCTTGCCCGGTCCCGACGAGACCAGGCAATGGGTGCAGGTGAGGTTGCAGGCGTTGTTCACCTGGATCCACAACTCCCGTAGGCCGTCGGGGGCGATCAAAGCGGCCCGGCCGGGATAGGGCTCCGGCTCCGCCGGCCGGTCGTCGAGCATGCCCGTGCGGGCCAATGCCGCCAGGAAGTCATGGACGTGCACCCAGGCCTTCGCGCCGTCCAGGCCGTGCCTTGCTGCGTGCTGCGCCACGAGAGCTCCCATGGTGATGCCACCGGGTCTGCTCCCCATCGCGTCCAGCAGTTCACGCCCCCGGCCGTCCACCGCCACCCAGTTGGGTGCGGCGGCGTCGACGGCGTAGGAGATGCCGTCGTTCTCGAACAGGTGGAGCTCGGGGAGGTGGAGTGGGGTGCGGTGGTCGAGCGTGATCATGGTGTGCCTTCGAGGGCCGATGCGTGTGAGTCCGCTGTGGCGTTCGGTCGCCTGGTGGCGCCCGCACAGATCAGGTAGTCAACGACCGCCGGCCGGCGCTCGTGCGGTAGCGCGCCACGGTCCAGACCAGCACCGCCAGGGCGAGGGCGACAAGCACCACGCCGAGCTCCGGGTTGCGGCGGTACAGGGCGCCGAGTCCCGTGCCCGTCATGGTGAACACGATGGCGCCTGGGATGATCCCAACGGCGGTGGTCCAGCAGAACGTCCAGCGGCGGATCGGCGTGAAGCCCGCGGCCCAGTTCACCATCGTGAACGCCACCGTGGGGATGAGCCGCAGGGTGAGGAGCCCGGGCCACCCCGCGGAGCACACGGCGCGATCGGCCTTGGCCAGGGCCTGCGGAGAAACGAACCGCTGGGCCAGGGGCCGTCCGAAGCGCCGCGCCAGCTCGAAGCTCACGATGGCCCCGATCAGCGCCCCGCTCCAGGTGATACCGGTTCCCAGGGTGGCGCCGAAGATCATCCCGTTGAGCATCGCAGGGATCTCCGCCGGGATGGGGAGAATCGCCACCACGATCATGAACAGGGGCGCCAGGAGGTACATCCAGGCGCCGGAGGACTCGATGAACTGCACGACGGCGTCGAGCACGGTTCAAGATCGTGCGCGGGGGCCGGCGCGCAAGTTTAGGGGGACCGTCAGAGGCTGAGCCAGTAGTTGACCTTCACCATGAACACGTTCTCGGCGGGGAGCCGGAACATGCCCTGGATCCCATCCCACACCTGGAACTGATCGTTGTCCGTCACGTCGGCCCGCCCGTGCTGCCACACCAGGAAGATGGTGGAACCCAGGATGTACTCCCATCGCAGCACGACGTTGGAGCGGAACGAGAGCACCTCGAAATCGGGCTGGCCGACATTGATGTCGCCCTGGCCATTGCCGTCGAGGTCGATGAGGATGTCCCCATCTTCGTTGAGGATCAGGTCGTCGTCGGTGAAGTCGCGGAACCGATCTTCGAAGGACTCGCCACGCGGGTCGAGCACGTCCCGCAGCCCCACGTAGTCACCGACCGACACGAACGGCTCGGCGTAGATCTGCAGCGAGAGGTTCGGCGTGAATGTCCAGTTCATGCGAATCGTCGCCGAAGCCTGGTTCAGGTTCAACATGCCGAAGATGTAATGCGTGGAGTCCGCTACCACGTCCTGCTGCAGGTACTGCCAGCTGTCGTAGTTGCGGAAGTATCGTGGCGCGAGCGTGATGTCTATGTTCGACGCTGCGCGCCAGGTGAGCGGCAGCGTCAGCTCGTAGGCCCAGGTGTCGCTGGCGGGCTGCAACAAGAAGAAGCCGTGCATGCTGACGCGCAGTGGCTTGCGGTCGTCGGTGTAGAAGCCGCCCCAGCCCGCCACGGTAACCGGGCGGAGGAACGCCGGACCACCCCGCAGCGCGCCGGTGCCGAGGTTCTCGGCGTTGAACTCCAACCCAAGATTGCCGCCCCAGTAGTTGAGGAACTGCCAGGAGCCGTTGACGTTGCCGCCCAACCCGGTGCGCTCCCACCCGTACGTCCACACCGAGTGCTGGTTGAAGTTGAGCCAGGCACGCCGGAACAGCTTGCCGGGCTCCAGCCAGCGGCGCTGGATCCAGAGGAACTGGACGGTGCGGTCGGCATCCCGCATGAAGCCGCCATCGTTCGCCTCGAAGCCGGG
The DNA here is from genome assembly GCA_039591655.1 of Gemmatimonadota bacterium. Classification (GTDB taxonomy): domain Bacteria; phylum Gemmatimonadota; class Gemmatimonadetes; order Gemmatimonadales; family GWC2-71-9; genus WVYX01. The sequence goes on along the minus strand of JBDHDE010000073.1, from coordinate 13,439 downwards.
GGAGCGTGTGTCGAACCCAGTGGCGCCGCGCCAGTCACCCCGCCGCTTCTCGATAATCGCCCGGCCTGCGAATCCGGTCAGCGAGGTCCGCGTCGGGTCGTACGTCACGTGAGAGTTGTCGGGCCGCTGGTAGTAGCGGGCCGAGGAGAGCTGGGTCTCGTCGATCGCCTCCTCCGATCCCCGCACGTGGCTTCCGACGGCCCAGCCGCTCACGCCCCACATGTCTTCGGCCCACCGGTGGCTCCAGTCCCCGCCCAGCGAGTACGCCGCGCTGCGGAGCCACTGCAGGTTCTCGGGCAGGGAGCGGTTCACCGCCGTGCCGAAGAGGCCCAGCTGCGTGAGCCCGTCGCGGTAGTCCTTTGCGAGCCGTCCCACGAAGTAGTTGGTGCGCGGCTCGACCGGGTCGTGGTGGACGTTGCCCAGCGAGTCTATGACCTTGGCTTCCTCCTCCGTGGTGAACGCATCGAGCAGGCCGATAGTCCAGCCGGACGAGGTCTTGCCGGAGAACTTGGCCGCCGCGAGGATCGTGGTCACGGTGGGCGCCTTGCTGTAGCCGCCGCGCTCATCGGCCTCCCCTTGCGGCGGGCGCCCGATGCGGCGCGTGTAGAACAGCTGCTCGCTGCCGCCGTTGAGGGGGAACCGGAAGATGTCCAGCCCCTCGTTGAAGAAGGGGCGCTTCTCGGGGAAGAACGTCTCGAACTGGGAGAGGTTCACTACTGCGGGGTCCGCCTCGACCTGGCCGAAGTCGGGGTTGACCGTGGCCGAGAGGGTGAGGTTTGACGTGACCCCTACGTTGAGGTCCAGCCCGGCCTCCACGTCGCGCTCGCGGCCGGTGCGGAACGGGTTGCCTTCCTCCGCTTCGTTCCACGCCCCCAAGCCGGCCACGTACGGCAGGAACTCGGCTCGGCGGGGCGGGTCGATGCCCCGGATTCCCTCCAGGTCGCCGAATAGGGAGACCACCCCGGACTCCTCCCGGGGCATCAGCTTCCAGTGGGTCTCCTCGTTGAGCCGATTGAGCTCGCGAGCCACCTGGAACCCGAACACCTGCTCCTCTGCCTTGGAAAACCGCAGCTGGCTGAACGGGATGCGGAACTCCGCCGTCCAGCCCAGGGAGTCGATGCTGCACTTCACCTCCCACACGGCGTCCCAGGTCTCGTCGTCTTCGTTGTCGTTGAACAGGTAGAAGTCCTGCTTCACCCCAGCAGGGTTCACGGAGAACACGAAGGCCGTGCGGCGGTCGCGGTAGGAGTCGATCGCCACGAGGAGCCAGTCGGACGGGGAGTCCTCGTCGCGCCGCGTGAGCTGCGCGCTGATCTCATCAGGCTTGGAGTCCCAGGCGCGAATCGCGACGTAGAGCGCGTCGTCGGTGTAGGTGACCCAGAACTCGGTGGGCTCGGTGGCCGGCTCTCCCTCGTTGGGGTCCTGCTGGACGAAGCCGCCGAACGCCGGAGCCGTGCGCCACACGGGGTCGTCCAGCCGGCCGTCCACGTGCGGGGGCCCGGGTACGGCCCGGATGGCCAGGGCTACTTCCGACCGCTCTGTCGCAGGGCGGCCGTTGGTGGCCTGGCCGGAGGAGGCCTGTTGGGCTGCGCCCGTCGTTATGGGTGCGACGCAGAGCGCCACCATCAGCCCGCCGTTCAGCATCAGGCGGCCGTGTCGCGCGCTCGAGTTGTTGGTTGTCGGAGGGCGACAACCCATGGGAGCACCCCCAGCCGAAGTGCCGCTCAGGCTCCGTAAGCCCCTACGGAGCAGGGGGGTCGGGGTTTCTCTATTAGACCCGTACGTGTGGGGCAAAGGTTGCACGCCCCAGTCGCTAAAACCCTAGTGTATCCGTCGTTTATGGTGATCGGAAGGGGCCCCGGCGCGGGACCTACAAGAAAACGGCGGGCCGGAAACCCGGCCCGCCGCCTGCGCCCCACCAAGGGCGATACGCCTGGCATGCCAGACGACTACAAGCTCAGCCAGTAGGTCACCTTCACCACGAACATGTTGTTGCCCGGCGCGTCGAAAATCTGGCTCAGCCCCCGGCCGGCGCCCGGGAAGGTGCCGTCGCTGGTGTCGTCCTCCCTACCGTGCTGCCACACCAGGAAAATGGTGGAACCCAGCACGTACTCCCAACGCAGTACCACGTTGGAGCGGAACGACAGGAACGTGAAGTTCGGGTTGTCCAGCTCGATGTCGGCCTCGCCGTTCCCGTCCAGGTCCACGAAGAACTCCCCGTCCTCCTCAAAGACCTGGTCGTCCGTGTAGTCGGTGAACCGGTCGGCGAATGTCTCTCCTCGGGGGTCGTCCACCTCCCGGTAGCCCACGTAGTTCCCCGAAGAAATGAACGGCTCGGCGTAGATCTGCAGCGAGATGTTGGGGGTGAACGTGAGGCTGCCCCGGAACGTCATGCTGGTGGTCGTCTGGTGGATCTCGCCGAATACGTAGCGGGTCTCGCCCAGCGCCTCGTCTTCCTGGAGGTACTGCCAGGAGTTGAACCGCTTACTGAGGCCCGGTGCCACGCTCAGATCCAGGTTGCTCAGGGGGCGCCACGCCAACTCCAACTCGGTGCCCCAGTTCCAGCCGCCGCTCTCGTCCTCCTTGCCGCCCCAGAACTCGATCTCCCCTCGCAGCGGCTTGCGGCCGTCGGTCCACCACCCAAACCAGGCGTTGGTCCGGTTGGGGGTGATGAACCCGGGGCCGCCCCGCAGCGCCGTGCCGCTCAAGCCGCCGAGATTACGGCTCATCCCAGCGTACCCGCCCCAGTAGTTGAGGAAGGTATAGTTGAAATTGAAGTTGGCGCCGGTGTTCACCCGGTCCCACCCGTAGTTCCAGTTGGACCACTGGTTGAAGTTGAGGTAGAAGCGGCGGAACACCTTGCCCGGCTGGACCCAGCGGCGCTGTACCCAGGCCCACTGGTTCCAATAGTCGGCGTTCTGCTGGAAGCCCACGTCGTTCACTTCGAGGCCGGGTGACCGGGTGGTGCCGCCGATGGCCCCGCGCCAGTTGCCGGAGCGCTTCTCGAAGGTCAGGTCCGCGGACATGCCCGAGAGCGACGTCCGCGTGGAATCGAAGGTCAGGTAGTCGGCGTCGGGCCTCTGGTAGTAGTGCGTCGAGTTCAGTTGGGTCTCCGTGATCGCCTCCTGGGATCCCCGCACGTTGCTCCCCACCACGTAACCGTTGATTGAGTAGCCGTCGTTCAGGAAGCGATGCTCGAAGTTGAGCCCCAGGGTGTAGGCATCGCTCCGCAACCACTGGAGGTCGGGTGTCAAGCTGCGGTGCATCGCGGTGCCGAACATGCCCACCTGCGTCTGGCCGCCCCGCAGGTCCTTGGAAACGCGGAGCACGCCGTAGTACGACCGGGGCTCCACGATGTCCTCGTGGGGGTTGCCGTCGCCGTCGATGACCTTGGCCTCTTCCTCGGCCGTGACGGCGCCGGTGAAGCCCAGGGTCCAGCCGCTCTGCGTCTTGCCCGACAGCTTGGCTGCGCCGAGGATCGTGGTCCACAGGACCGATTCGGCATAGCCGTCGCGTGGATCGGCTTCGCCCTGGGGCCGGCGGCCGATGCGCCGGGTGTAGAACAGCTGCTCCCTGTGGCCCAGCCGGAAGCTGAACACGTCCTGGCCCTCGATGAAGAAGGGCCGCTTCTCGGGGAAGAACGTCTCGAACGCCGAGAGGTTCACTACGGCCGGGTCTGCCTCCACCTGGCCGAAGTCGGGGTTGAACGTCGCCTGCAGCGTGAAGTTCGACGTGATCCCCATGTTGAGGTCGAATCCCGCCGCGCCGTAGCGGTCCTGGCCGGTGTTGAACGGGTCACCGGGGACGGCCTGTGACTGGATGTTCGTGCCCGAGACGTACGGGATGATCTCCACACGCCGCGGCGGCTTGAGGCCCTGCAAGCCCACCAGGTCGCCGTACTGCGAGACCATGCCGGACTCGTCCTTGGGCGGCAGCCGCCACCATTGTTCCTCGGCCCGCCGGTTGATGCGGCGGTAGATATTGAAGCCGAACTGGTCCTGGTCGGCGGCGAAGCGGAGCTGGCTGAACGGGATGCGGAACTCGGCGGTCCACCCCTCGGGGTCGCGGGAGACGGCCACGTCCCACACCGCGTTCCAGGAGTCGTCCTGCCAGTTGTCGTTGTAGTAGTAGACGTCGCGCTTCACACCGGCGGCGTTCACCGAGAAGTAGAACGCCGTGCGCCGGTCGCGGTACGAGTCGATGCCGATGCCGATCCAGTCCGATGGCGACCACTCGTCCCGGCGTGTCAGGTTACCGGCAATCCTGTCCGCCTGAGAGTCGTGGGCGCGGACGGCCACGAACAGCGCAGCGTTGGTGTAGAGCACCCGCGCCTCGGTGCGCTCGGTTCCCGGCTCGCCCTCGTCGGGGTCCCGCTGAACGAACCCGGTGATCACTTGGGCCGACTGCCAGGCCTCGTCGTCCAGCTTGCCGTCGATGTTGGGGGCGTGGGGGTTGGCCCGGATTGCTACTGCGGGGGGCGGTGCCACCCGCGAGCTGACGGCGTCCGAGGAGTTCTGCGCTCGCGCCGGCACGGCGGCGCCGAGCAACAACAGCAATCCGGCGGCGCTCGACAGGACGCGCGCCGCCATGCTACAGGTGGGGGTGGTCGGACCTCGGATCGGAGTGAGTTCTTTCGAAGCCACGGGACCCTCCGGGGTTGCGGCTGAGCACGGGTTCACTTTTCGGACCTCTGCGGATCCCCCGGAGGCCTTGAGGGTTCCGTGTGCTATTAGACGCCGGAAGGGCATCAAAAGGTTGCATTGGCCGGCCGGCTGGATTCCCGGGGCCTGATCGAGCCAGTCCCGCCTGCCGACCCTCCGCTAACGGTGTCTGGTTCTGAGCGGTTCCGGCTCTGGCGTGCACCCGGCGGCTAGGCCCAGGGCGACGCTTGACGTAGGCTCGTAACCTCAGTTACTTCAATGCGTTACAACGCCACGAGTGACCTCGAGGCCCGGGCTGTGGGGGGCATACCGGCGCCGCGGGGCTGAGCGAAAGGACACAGCCCAATGAAACAGCTCGTCCTCCAGCGCCACGGCGAGAGCACCTGGAACAAGGAGAACCGGTTCACCGGGTGGACCGACGTGGGCCTCACGGAGAAGGGAATCCGCGAGGCCATCGAGGCCGGGCAGGTCCTCAAGCGGGAGGGCTTTACCTTCGACCTGGCCTACACGTCCGTCCTCAAGCGGGCCGTCAAGACGCTGTGGCTCACGCTGGAGGAGATGGACCTGATGTGGATCCCCGTCATCAACTCCTGGCGCCTCAACGAGCGGCACTACGGAGCGCTCCAGGGACTCAACAAGGCGGAGACGGCGGAGCAGCACGGTCAGGACCAGGTGAAGCTCTGGCGGCGGAGCTACGACCTCCGTCCGCCCGCGCTCACCAAGGACGACGAGCGCTGGCCGGGGCACGACCCCCGCTATTCGGATCTTACCGGAGACGAGGTGCCACTCACCGAGTGCCTCAAGGACACGGTGGAGCGGATGCTCCCCTACTGGCATGAGACCATTGCCCCGGTAGTGCGGTCGGGGACGCGGGTCCTGATCTCGGCCCACGGCAACAGCCTGCGGGCGCTGGTGAAATACCTGGACGACATCTCCGAAGAGGAGATCGTGGGGCTCAACATCCCCACGGGGATACCCCTGGTCTACGAGCTGAAGGACGACGACCTCACGCCTATCCGCAGCTACTACCTGGGCGATCCCGAAAAGGTGAAGGCGGCCCAGCAGGCGGTGGCGAATCAGGCGAAACGGAAGGGCTAGCAGCGTTAGTCAGCGGACCCCACCCCGTTTCCCGATGACGGACGCCGCCGGAGGCAATGCTCGCCCCGACTCCGGGGTATTGCTGGAGCGCCTCCTGCATCTGGTTCCCACACTCCCCCGGCCCGTGGTTCTACTGGAGGACGGCGCGGGGCAATTAGGCTCCGCACGCCTGGCGTGGGGGGCGCGCCGCCGCTTCCGGTTGGACTGGGCGGAAGTCGACGTCGGGAACGTGGCCTGGTTGGATGCAATCCCCGTCGAGGCCGCGCCGCTGTACGGCACGCTCGCCTACGAGCTGGGCCTGCCACACCGCGCCCTGCGTCGGGATGCGCCTATCGAGCAGCCTCTGGTAGACCTGTTCGAGGCGGAGCACGAGGTGGTGCTGGACTTCGCCACGGGCGAGCTGACGGGGGACGAGAGTGGGCTCGCCGTGGTCCGGAAGGCGACTTCGGAGGAACCGAGCATGGGGGCCCCGGAGGCAATGGCCAGCACCCGGGCCGCGTCGCTGGGATCGGGTGTGGAGTTGCCCTCACCGGATACGGCCGCGGTGAGCGGCAATGCCCGGCTGCTGGAGCGCAGCTTGGGCCAAGAGAGCTACGAGGCGGCGGTCCGTCGTGTGCGGGAGTACATCGCCGCCGGCGACGTGTATCAGGTGAACCTCGCCGTGGCGGAGCGATTCGCGTTGGGGGACACCCCCTGGGAAGTGTACCGGCGCCTGCGGGCCATCAACCCCTCTCCCTGGATGGGATACGCGGACTTCGGCGACTGGCAGCTGGTGAGCGGCTCGCCGGAGCTGCTGGTGGAATTCCGCGGCGTAGAGGGGAAGGGGGGCGTCGCGCGTGCGCGCCCCATTGCGGGGACACGCAAGAAGACGGGCGATGCCGAGCGCGATGCGGCGATGCGCCGGGAGCTGGCCCTGGATGAGAAGGAGCAGGCGGAGCACCGCATGCTGCTGGACCTCGCCCGCAACGACCTGGGGCGGGTGGGCACGTACGGCAGCGTCGTCGTTTCCGAACGGGAAGTGATCGAGGAGTACTCCCACGTCTACCACCTGGTGAGCGAGGTGCGGGCGCAGGTGCCCGCCGGCGTGTCGCGGTGGGACATGGTGCGGGCGGTGTTCCCCGGTGGGACGATCACCGGGGCGCCCAAGATCCGGGCGATGGAGGTGATCGCCGAGCTCGAGCCGGTGGCCCGAGGGCAGTACACGGGAGGGCTGGGGTGGTTCGGGCCCGACGGGTTTCAGGTGAACATCCTGATTCGCTCGGCGGTGGTGCGGGACGGCAAGGCGGTGGTGCAGGCGGGGGCAGGGATCGTGTGGGACTCGGACCCCGCTCGTGAGTGGCGCGAGTCGCTGCGCAAGGGAGCGGCGATGCGGGTGGCGCTGGGGGCCCCGGAGTAGGCGGATGACCGCAGTCTTCGAGACCCTCCGAGTGATGGAGCACGGTCTACCGCTGTTGGACCGGCACCTGGAGCGACTGGAGTTCAATCGCCGTGCGGTGAGCCTGCCGCCGCTGCCCGGCGAGTTGGGAGAGCACCTGGGACGTGAGGCGGGCGCCGGTCCCTCCGAAGGCGTTCTCAGGGTGCAGTGGGACGGACGGTTGGAGATCACCCGGCGGGATCTACCGAGCCTCGATCCGGTGCATGTGATCACGTCCAGCGTGGTGCACACCGGCTACCGGGTGAAGACCACGGACCGGGAGATCTTCGACCGGGCCCGGGCGGAGGCGCACGAACGTGGGGCCGACGAGGGCTTGCTGCTCACGGCGGAGGGCTATGTGGCTGAAGGATCCCTGTTCGCCGTGGGCTGGTTCGAGGGGGAGCGTGTGCTGGTGCCCTCGCTGGAGCTGGGAATCCTCCCGAGCATCGGGCGGAAACGGGCCATCGAGGTGGCGCAGGAGTTGGGGATGGTGGTGGCGGAGGGCCGGTTCGAGCGCTCGGCGCTGGTGGGCCGCCCCGCCTGGATCATGACCGCAGTGCGCGGAGTGGTCCCGATGGCCTCACTGGATGGCGAGCTGGTGCCCCAGGATAACCGGGTTCGCGCTCTGGCAGGGGGCTTCTGGCCCTCGGGTTGACCGAGTTTTCGGGCCCCACTAGGTTCAACTGCCCGTGGGTGTTACGGGGCCGTGGTGGCTGTAGCTCAATTGGTTAGAGCGCCGGACTGTGGCTCCGGAGGTTGAGGGTTCAATCCCCTTCAGCCACCCTGTTAGGCTCGTAGCTCAAGTGGTAGAGCACCGGTCTCCAAAACCGGGGGTTGCAGGTTCGAGTCCTGCCGGGCCTGTTTTGTAAGAGGTTGAAACAGTGAGAGTTGTGGGAACGGTGTCAGCGTGTGCGTGTGCCGTTTTCGTATGTTGGGCACATTTTTGGGCACATCGATCTTTATTGGCACGGAGGTGATGAGGAGAGGTTGAGGCAACTGAGTGGTTATTGGGGGGTCTGTGGTTACAGCCGACGCCCCTCGATAAGTAGCGCCCCGCTGCTCTCCGGCAGAAAATCGACAATGGTAGCCATCGACGACGCTTCAGCTCGTCGGTGTAACTCAGCCATCTGCGAACCGACTCCGAGACTCACATCCCATCGATGGGATTCGCCGGTCGAACCTGGCAGAGCATGTGTTTCGTTTTTCGCCGGCCGAGCTTCCCACGGTGGCGTACTGACCGTACTGCCAGGGACCACCTCCACGAACTTCACGTCGTAGGAATCGTCTCGTGAATCATAGATCGCCTCCACGGTCAGGACGTGAGCCGGGGGGTCGGCTGTGAGACTTAAGTTGCTCAACTGCTTGTCGTCCTGCGAAAGAACTGTTCCCCCGCCGACGACCGTGTCGCCGCTTCGTCGGAAGTAAAGGTGTTGACGCCGGTTCGGAGAGCCATAACCAGTGAACATCATCTCCTCTGTACCATCGCCCTGCACGCCAGTCGAGTAAGACAGCAACCGAACGTCGCCGAGCGTAAAGTCATGCCTTGACCCCCAACTTTTCATCAGAGCATCCTGCCGTGTGCCTGCCCCCAAGGGATTTTAAGGATCAAGACGCGCCCGGTCCATTCGTAACCATCCGTTTCCATTCGTGTGTAACATCAACTCTCGCTGGCGGTTAGACGCCTGTTCCCTGTGGACACGTACTTGTCGTTTCACGGACAATATCGACCAGACCGCTACAAAACCGCTACAGTTTTGGGCGGCCGCAGCATCAACAGAGTCTCAACAGCTCGGCCGCCAGTCTCAACGGCGCTGGTGCAGAACGTTGACCGCACATCTGGATGTGGTTATCTGGCTGCTGCGGTTACGCCACTCTTGCCGACGCTAGTCCGACCAGCACATTACCACCGTCCCTCAGAGCACTTCACAAGAAACCCCTCCAACGGCTTCCGCCGTGACGGTTGGCTCCCACATGCCTCAGAAGAACAGGATCAAGCTGCCTGCCACGGTCAACAACACGTTGGCAAACGCGTAGGCACCCGTGTAGCCCAGCGCGGGAAGCAAGCTTCGTGCCTCACCGGTCACGATGCTGAGAGAGGCGCCGCTAGTCATGGATCCGGTGATGCCACCGAGCAGGTACACCGGGTTGAGCGACAGCACCTTGCGACCGAACAGGTAGCCGATGGCCACCGGAATGGTGGTCACCGCAATGCCGGCAACGAACAGAGCGAGCCCGGATTCGGCCAGCGTCTCGATGATCCCCGCGCCAGCCCGCAACCCAACTCCGGCCATGAACATCGTCAACCCCAGCTCCATGAAGATCCAGCGCGCCGCCTCCGGCACGCGCCCGAACGTCGGGTGAAGGGCTCGCAGGTAGCCGATCACGAGACCGGCCAGCAGCAGCCCACCTGCGGTGCCGAGCCCGACGGAGATACCAAAGATCGAGACAGAAAGTCCACCGATCAGCAGACCGGCCGCGATCCCTATCGCGAACGTGGCCAGATCCGTCTCGCTGGTCGCGCCCTCGACGTGCCCCACCAACTCCCCAACTTCCTGCAACCGTGCGGCGGGCCCGGTGACGTGCACGACATCCCCAGCCTGGATCTCGACTTCGCCCTGGAGCGGAATGTCGACGCCGAAACGCTGAATCCGGGACACGAAGCACCCGCGCCGGGCGGTGAACTGCGCGAGCGAGGTGGACACTCGTTTGATCTTCTTCCGCAACACCACAATGCGACACGATTCGAGCGCAGCTTCGAGCAGCTCCGGGTCCGACAGCTCCGGCCCGATTTTCCCCTCGGCGCCAACGAACTCGTCGAGGAATCCTACGAAGCAGATCTCGTCGTCCAGCTCCACGCGAAGGTCCGGCATCACCGGTACGAACTCGCCGGCGCGGCGAATCTTGTCTATCGACATCCGTCCTGGCAGCACCTCAGCGACGTCCCCGACGCGCCGTCCTACCTGCTCCGCGTTAGTCAAGCGGTAGGCCCGAACCTTGATGTCATGGAGGCCGTGGACACGATCCTCGACGCCACCGACCCGTTCCGATGCGAGCGTGGCCGCCTCGGCGACGAGGTCCACTCCCACCAAACGCGGCAAGAACCGGATGATCAGGATCAGGCCCACCAGGCCGAAGATGTATGTGATCGCGTATGCCGTGGTGACGTTCGTCAGAACCTCCACGGTTGCCACGCCGTCGGGCAGCGGGACGTCACCGGCACGGACTGCCTCCTGTGCCGCGGCGAGGGTTGGCGAGCTAGTCAGACCGCCTGCGAGCAGACCCGCGGCAGCGCCGAACTCGAAGTCGAGCAGCTTCGCGAGGACCAGCGCAAGAGAGAAGCCGCAGGCCGCGATCACAACCGCCAACGCGAAGTACTTGGCACCGTCCTGGCGCAGCACGCTGAAGAAGCCGGGGCCCGCCTGCAGGCCTACCGAGAAGATGAACAGCACGAACCCAAGGGATTGCACAGTGGGGTGCATCTCGAACCCGAAGTGGCCGAATACCAGGCCGACGAACAGGACTCCCGAGATCGACCCGATCTCGAATCCATTGATCTTCGTCTTGCCCAGCAGGTAACCAAGCCCCAAGACCGCAAACAGTAGTCCCACCGGATTGCTGCGCAGAAACTCCACCAGGTGTCCGAACATGTGTTCCCCTCTTGCTCCTCATGAACCGTCCTTGAGCTGCTTGACCTCCTCGTTCATCGTGACTACGCGCCGGGCGAGGTCGGGTTGCTCCAGAGAACGTATCGCCAAATCCGAGATTTCGTGCACCTCGACCCCCCAGGGCGGATGACGAAAGAAGATGAAAGAAGATGAAAGACGACTTCAGACGGCCACGGAGCACCACACCCCACCACACACCTTAAACGATCACGGATTTCGTAGAAGTTGTTTCACCGTCCGCCGTGACCGCCGGGAACACGAGACCGCCGGGAAAGGGTTAGCCGTCGTGCGTCGTCAATCCCCGCAACCATCCCTGAAAGACCCGGAAACGGATGTAGAGATGGTCGCTGGGGCCGAAGGCCTCGACCTTCTGCCAGGTCAGGTCGGCTCTCAGACGCAGCACCGACCCTACGTTCCGACCCAGACCCAAGCCAACCCTGAGCTGCTCGTTGAGCTGGCCCGCGTCGCCCAACAAGGTGAGAAAACCCTCTGCGTGGAAGATCACGCGCCAGTCCGAACCGGGCTCGAATCCGCTGAAGCTGTAGTCTACCTGCAACCGATAGCGGCCGCGCAGCGACGCGTCGAGCGTCCAATGCTCTGTTTCCCACTCGAGTCGTTCCTCCAGCCGCAGGTAGTGATGCAGGCGGAAGTAGCGCCACGTGGGCCAAACGGCTGCGATGCCTTGAAACGGCCTTACTTCCAACTGATCGGCCACCTCGGCCTTGTTGAGCCGGTAGAACACACCGACACCGCCGGACAGACGGAACGGGCCCACCGGGCCCCGGATTCCGGGACGGGCCACGAAACGCACCCAGTCGTTGTCGCCAACCACTGTGCGCACGCCGATATCGCCGTAGATCTCGCGATGGTGTGGGTCGGTCCAGCGGGGATTGTAGTCGAACCACAGCTGTTTGCTCACACCTCCCGCCTCCTCCTGCTCCTGCGCAGCGGCCCCGGCGCACGCGCACAGCAGCAGGACTACGGCGGCAACGCTACTACAGTTATGGCTTGGCATCGCAAATCCGGTTGAGCCACTCGCTTACCGGGGTTGGGTGGCCCACATGCTCAGGCCATATCGGGTGCTTCGCCTCGCTGCGCATCTCTCAGCGCCTGAGACTCCGGCCGATGAGTGGCGATCGTCGTCCAGATCCCGCCGAGAGCATTCGACAGCCCTCGGGATAGGGAACGCTGGGAAATATTCCCTGCGGTGGAGTGAGGGCTATTCCACCTTAGTGGTATGGAGAGATAGCAAGTTGCACATTGCAGAACGCATTCGCGGCCACTGCCAGGCTGACAGCGGTGGCCTCAGCCGGAGCGTCGGGAACGCCGGCTGCCCCCGACAGTCGTCGGGTCGGGGGCAGGAAACCGATCATCGGTAGGCTGTGGGAGCGGTTGACTAGCCCCCGGGCGGAAAGTCCGCGAGGATCTTCGCGACGGCCTCGTTTATGTTTTGCTGGGCTTCATCCGGAGCGACGTTACCAGAGCTCAGGGTCTTGCTGCCGGAACCCTGAAAAATCATGTCGCCGGAAGAATTGGCAATGGCGATGACCAGGGTTCCAACGTCGTAGTTCTGCGCCGTGGTGGTGCTGGTAGACATGCCTCCGCCCCACCCTCCGCGCCAACCATAGCCGCCCCAGCCGCCGGTACTGACCGTCTGGAGGGTCGTCTCCTGAGTCGTCGAGGCGTGGAATCCCACCGAGACGTCGGCGTTGCTGGAGTCGCGCCGAAAGCCCTTGGCCTGCATCGCCGTTACGATCGCTGACATGACGCGGGACTCGGTGAACGAGTCCATGTCTGAGCTTCCAGCCGCCTCCAACACGTTAAACGTTTGGATTCCCGAGAAGTCAACGCTCGGGTCATAGTCCGTCTGCACCTTGATCCCCGAGGCACAGCCACAGAGCGGCAGCGCCAGGAAAATCACCGGTAACAACAGTCTCGCACGCATGGTCCACCTCCAAAACGGAATCACTTCAGGTTTCCATCAAACACGGTCTACTCAAGGGGGTGCAGCTCTCATCGTGCTAAGTCTGCCCCCCGTGCGGACTGGGAGCTATTCCACCTTGGTGGTATAGAGAGAGGGCAAATTGCAGAATGCAGCGTGCAGAACCAACAGGAATCTGCAATCTCGCGGAGGTACGGCTTCCGCTCCAACACTGCATCTGCATGATTCTAGGCTCGGGAAGGGCCAGCAAGTGTCGGTTTACAGGCAGGGTGGTGGCGATGACGGTGGTAACGCTGTCGCTGTCGGGATCGGCCTGACGAAGTCAGCTGTTCAGTATGCGAACCCCCCGCCGAATCCGATAACGATGCCGTCGGACGCCCCGTCGCCGAACAGGAACCCCGCATCCAACCGCACGAACGACGCACCCGTCCCTCGGATCCCCCCGAGTCTCAGTCCAAGACCGAAGTTGCCACCGAACCTCGGGTCCTGATCTTCGTACCACGCCCCACCCATATCAAAGAAGCCGGCAACGGCGAGCCCGAACCATCCGGCAATGTCATCGACCAACCACCAGCGGTGCTCATAGGTACCCCAGATGGTCCGCGTACCCGTGAACGAGTGGGGACCGAACAGGCGAGGTCCGAGGAACGCCTTTGTGG
>JBDHDE010000072.1:0-12083 GCA_039591655.1 Gemmatimonadota bacterium | reverse complement strand
CGAGCGGTCAGTGCCGGCAATTACACGCCCGCCGCCACTCCCCGCTCCCGGGCGTACTGCATGAGCCCGCGGATTCCGCCCTTGAACGAGTACGCTTCGTAGCCCTCGCGCTGCATCGCCTCGGCAACGTAGGCCGTCAGCACGCCGAAGCTGCAGTACAGCACGTAGGTCTTGGCCTTGTCGAGCTCCTTGAAGCTGGCGGCGAGCTCGCCTACGTCACGCCGCTCGGCGCCGGGATAGTGCCATGCGCGGTAGTGGTGCGGCTCGCGGCAGTCCAGCACCACGACACCGTCGGCGATCTCACTGGCGAAGATGTACGGCTGGACCAGGTCCACATCGCTCAGGCCCCGGAGGTCCAGCACCTTCCGGTGCTCAACCGCCTCCTCGAGCACCGCGAGGTCCACCCCCGACTCCTCGTCCCGCGCCGCCCCCGGCTTGGCGTGGGTCACGGGCCGGTCGGGGACGATCGCGCAGTACTCCCTGATGTGCGCGCTCAATACAGCGGTCCCGATGCGCTCGGCCAGGGCGATGATCTCCGTCTTGTCATACCCCAGCAGCGGCCGAAACACCGGCAGCGTCGCGACCTCGTCGATGGCGCGGAGGTTGCCCAGCGTCTGGGATGAGACCTGTCCTACCGACTCCCCGGTCACGACGGCCTCGCCGTTTACTTGCTGAGCCACGGCTTCGGCCACTCGGTACATCAAACGCTTGAGCACCACCTGCCAGTACTTGGGCTGCGTGGCGCGCTTGAGCTCCTCGAGGGGGCCCTCGAAGTCGATCACATGAATGCGCGGGCTGTAACCGAAGCTCCACTCGTCGGCCAACACCTTCGCCACCGACACAACCGCGCGCTCGTACGCCTCGCCGCTCAGGTTGCAGAACACGTAGTCCAGCGCGATGCCCCGCTTGAGCATGAGCCACGCGGCGACCGCCGAGTCGAAGCCGCCGGAAATGAGGCAAACCGCGCGCCCCTCCACCCCGAGGGGCAACCCCCCGACGCCCTGCATCTTCCCGCTATAGAGGAATGCCTCGCCGTCGCGCACCTCGACCCAGACCGTCACATCGGGATGATCCAGGTCCACCGCGGCGTACTGATTGAGCGCCGCCCCCAGCTTCACCTTGATGTCCCGCGCAGTGAAGGGATACTGGCCTACGCGACGGGCCCTGACGGCGAACTTGCGGTCCCGCACACGGTCGGCGTACAAGGCCTCGCCCACCCGCACGATCTCATCCAGATCCGCCGGCAAGCGGGCCTCTGCCTCGGAGACGCTCGCGACGCCAAAGACCGATGCCAGCCGCTGGAGCGCCGCGCGGTCCGACGCCTCGACGAGGATGCGACTCCAGCGCGAGTCCACCCGCGAGGTGATGTCCCCCGCGTGCAGGGCGTCGCGCAGGTTGCGCACCAGGCGCTGCTGAAACCGTCGCCGGGTTCCCCGCGCTTTGGTGGCGACCTCGCCACCGACCCGCACGAGATAGAGAAACCGTTGGCTGCCGCTGCCGGTCATACATCGAAGCTATGCTGGGGAGAAACCGATTCCAAGCACTCGTCGCCGGGGGCGCGGGGAGATGTCCAACGACGGTGCCACGTCTCCGGCGCGACCGCCGCCGCGGGACGCTCAGTGGGGCGCGCCTGCGCCGGCGACCGTACCGAGGATCTTCGCGATCCGTCGCGTCCGGTAGTCGAAGATCCCGTGGAGCTGCCGCCGCACCAGGATCGCGTGCGCCATCCGGCCGAGCGGGCCGAAGGGCAAGCGGTAGGTCACGCGATCGGCAATCTCCACTCCCTGGGCCACCGCCCGGAACGTGTGCACGTGGTACCAGCTCCGGTACGGGCCCGCCACCATCTCGTCGGCGAACCGCGCGTTCTCCTCGTACTCTGCGACCAGGGACTCCCACCGCATCGGGAATCCGAGCCACGCGATGCGATACCGCATGCGGGTGCCTCGCCGCACCTCGGCGTCGGTGGCCGACGTGACCCGGAAGTTGAGCCACCGCGGGGTGATCTCGGCGAGCTTGTGCGGATCCTTGAAGAAGGCGAAGACCGTCGCCAGGTCGCCGGGAACCAGCTGGCGGCGCTCCAGCACGAAGGGTTGGGCGCTCATATCACCGCGGGCTCCGCCTGCTCGCCGTAGCGGCTCAGGTACTCCGCGACGCGGTGCTTGCGAGCGGTGTTGACCGAGCTCATGTAGCGCACCTTGCCGAATACCGGCCGCTCCGGCCCCCAGGGCCGGTCGTAGCGCCCCAGCACCCAGAAGATCCCGGAGTACGAGTTGGGATCGCGCCCGTCCAACGCGTACTTGTTGTTGAGCTCGATCATCACGGCGAGCGCCTCTTCCGGTGAGGCCGACCACTCCAGGATTTTCTTGCCCCAGAGCATGCGCAGGTAGTTGTGGATCCGCCCCTCCCGCACTAGCTGGGTCTGGGCGGCATTCCACAGGGGATCGTGCGTGGCGGCGCGCTCGAAGCCCTCCGGGGAGTACAGGTACTCCCGGGGGTCGCGGGCATGCTCCCGGAGCGTGGTGAGCGCCCAATCGGGCAACGACGCGAATTGGTCGTAGTTATCCCGATGGGCGCACATGTTGAGCCCTAGCTCCCGCCACGTAATGAACTGGTCCACGAACTCGGTGGCCGAGGCGCGCATCCCCCAACCCGCCCGACCGCCGCGGGCCTCGGGCTGCAAGTCGAGGGGCGTCCAGCCCTCCAGTCCCGCGAGGCGTGACAGGATCTCGTGCGGGGAGACGTGCCCGAAATGCAGGTAGGGCGAGAGCTCACTCGTTCCATCCCGGTCCGGGGTGTTGCGGTGCTCCCCGTAGCCCCCGAGCCGCTCCTCCATGAACCGGTCCAGGAGGGCGCCCCCGGCCAGCGCGCCTCCCGGCATCGCCACCGGCTCCACCCCGTGATCGATGGGGAGCGCCGCCAGGGCGTCCTCCGCAGTCAGCAGCCCGGGCACGGCGGGCGGCCAGCGGCGCGTTGCCTCCGAGGGCAGCTCGCCCAACGGGGGGAGGCGCTCGCCCTGGAGGGGATCCGGCACGGGCCATGTGTCGAGATGCGTCGGCAGCTCCTTGTGCAGGAAGCCGCGGAAGGCATACGCCGTCGGGTAGGCTCGTTCGGTGGCCCGCAGGGGGAGGATCCCATTCGAGTCCACGGCCTCGAGCCGCACCGAGACCCGCCGGGCGGCGGCCCACACCAGTCCCGGGAGGAAGAACGCGGGAAACTCGTCGGTCACCACCACGCACGCCTGGGAGGCCAGCGCCTCCAGCAGCCCGCGCCCGGCGCGAGCGGCGGGCTCCACGTAAGGGTAGTAGGCGACGCCTGCGTCCTCGGCGAGGCGGAGGTTGTCGGCCATGCCGTGCAAGACAAAGGCGTGGATGCGGTCGCTGGCCCACGGGTAGTCGGCGTTCAGCGCCTCGAGAACGAGAAGCGGCCGCCCGAGCTCCGTCGCCCACTCCACGGCCCGTTGCAGCGCAAAGTTCCAATGCAGCCGCCGGCTCGCGTTCATCCAGTAGAGCACGAATGCCCCGTCATGCCGCACCGGCGTGTCGTTCGCGCCACGGATGCGGATCGGTGGAACGCGGGACATGGGCTCCTTTCCTCTCGGCACGACGGCCGACTGGCGACTGCGGGACGGGGGAGGCCGAGCCGCCGACCTCCCCCCCAACCTACTTGCACTACCCATCTATTGCTGCACCGGAGCTCGCGAGTACTTGGGGCGCACGCAATCTCCGGGGAAACTCACATCTGCGGCAGGATCACCGTGTCGATCACGTGGATCACACCGTTGGACGCCATGACGTCGGCCTTGATGACCGTTGCGTCGTTCACCATGACGGACCCGCTCTCCACCCGGATCCGCACGTCCTGACCGTTGAGGGTCGTCGCGCGGTCCAGCTCAACGACCTGCTCGGCCGTCACCTTGCCTGCCACGACGTGGTAGGTCAGGATCTCGGTGAGCTTCTCCTTGTCGGCCAGCAGGGCCTCGACGGTGCCGTCCGGGAGCTTCGCGAAGGCCTCGTCCGTCGGAGCGAAGACGGTGAAAGGCCCCTCGCCTTTGAGCGCGTCCACGAGACCGGCGGCCTCTAGCGCGGCCGCCAGCGTGTTGAAGCTGCCTGCGCTGACCGCGACATCCACGATGTCAGAGGAAACGCGGGCGGAGCCGCGCTCGAAGCTCATCGTCTGGGCCTGTGCCGCGCTCGCGACGCCCAACGTCAACGCCGCGGCTACGATCGAGGTGCGGTACTTCATGGGCTGCTCTCCTTTGGTAATTGGGTCCGGCCTAGTGGTGCCAGTGATTGTCGAACTGACGTCCAGGAAAGTACGCTGAGATCGACGGTTTGTCAAGGTAATGTATAACTCCAATGCTTGACAATACTTAGACAGGGCGGTACTGTGCGGGCATGAGACGAGACCCCGCCTACCACGAGCCGCGCCACCCCATCCGGGTCGTGGCCCGCAGGACCGGTCTTTCCCTAGATGTCTTGCGGGTGTGGGAGCGGCGGTACGGCGTGGTGGAGCCCAGCCGCAGCGAGGGAGGCCAGCGGCTCTACTCCGACGCCGACATCGAGCGCCTCACCCTCCTCCACCGCGCCACCGAGGCCGGGCGGGCCATCCGGCGGGTCGCAGGCCTCTCCAGCGAAGAGCTGGCCGAGCTGCTGCAGGAGGATGAGGCGGCCCTGGCAGAGAGCAGTCGGCGGAGGGAGGAGGTCGCCGGACGGGAATCCGCCAGACAGTTCCTGGACACCACGCTGGGTGCGGTCCACGCCCTGGAGAGCCGCAGGCTCCAGCTCATCCTGGGGCAGGCCGTGATGGAGTTGGGCTCCGCCCCGTTTCTCGACCTCGTGCTGGCCCCCCTGCTGCGGGAGGTGGGCGACCGGTGGCACGCTGGCAAGCTGACCCCGGCCCACGAGCACGCCGCATCGACCGTCGTCCGCAGCGTGCTCGTCTGGATGGGCGGGGCGTTCGACCCCCCGGCCACGGCGCCCAGCGTGCTGGTGACCACCCCGGCGGGCGACCAGCACGAGCTCGGCGCCATGCTGGTGGCGGTGGTGGCGGCCACGGAGGACTGGCGCGTGACCCAGCTGGGGGCGAGCCTGCCCGCCGCCATGGTGGCCGACGCGGCACGCCAGACCGAGGCCCGGGTAGTGGCGCTCTCCGCCGTGTACGCCCCCGACCCCGACGGGCTACTGCAGTACCTGGCCGCCCTGCGGGAAGCTCTCGATGAGGGGGTGGAGCTGGTCATCGGCGGCGCTGCCGCCGCCGGGGTGGCGCCCAGGCTGGCAGCGCTGGGGGCGCATTACTTGTCGGGGCTGGGGGAGCTGCGGGAGTTCCTGCGGGCTCGGCGACCTGGAGGTTAGCGCCGCCGCCGGACCACGTCTACAGGTCCTGTGGCCCCCGCACGGTGGATCGGACCGGGATGTCCACATCCTCCTCGTCGGGGGTGTGGTCCTCGCCGGGGTTCACGAACCGGTCGTGCTCGATGAGGTACTGCTTGTCGTACAGCTGGCGGTAGCGGCCCCGCTTGGCGAGCAGCTCGGGGTGGGTGCCCCGCTCCACGATCTCCCCACCCTCGAGCACCAGGATCTGGTCCGCGCTGCGGATGGTGGAGAGCCGGTGCGCGATCACGAACGTCGTGCGGCCCTCTCGCAGCGTGCGTAGCCCGTCCTGGATCTTCGCCTCGCTCTCGCTGTCGAGGCTGGAGGTGGCCTCGTCCAGGATCAGGATCCGGGGATCGGCCAGGATGGCCCGCGCGATCGCGATGCGCTGCCGCTGCCCTCCCGACAGCCTCACCCCACGCTCTCCCACGATCGTATCGTAGCCGTCCTCGAACTCCTCGATGAACTCTTCGGCGTGGGCGATGCGCGCCACCCGTCGGATATCCCCAGCCGACGCGTGCGGCTGCGAGAAGCTGATGTTCTCGGCGATAGTGCCGTCGAACAGGAAGTTCTCCTGCAGCACCACGCCGAGCAGGCGGCGATAGTCCCGCAGCCGCACGACGTCCAGGCTGCGACCATCCAGCGTGATCGTGCCGGACATCGGGCCGTTGAAAGCCATGACGAGTGAGATGAGTGTGCTTTTGCCCGAGCCGCTCGATCCCACGAGGGCGGTAGTGGTTCCGGCCGGCGCGGTGAACGAGACGTTCTTGAGAACCGGCACGCCGGGGTTGTACTCGAAGCTCACGTCCTCGAAGGCAATCTCGCCGGCCACATCGCCCAGCTCCCTGCGCTCGGCATCCTCGTCCTCCTCAGTGGCCATCATCCGGATCTCACGGAGCCGATCGAGCCCGGCAAAGGCCTCGCTGATCTGCGTGCCGATCTCCGCGATGCTCACCAGCGGCATCGCCACCAGGCCGGTGAAGAAGATGTACATCACGAAGTCACCCAGGGTCATCGTCCCGGCGAGTATCGCGCGCCCACCCACGATGATCATCAGGACGCTGATGACGCCCATGATCGATGTCGCGAACGCACCAATGGCGGAGATCCCGGTCACCGCTTGCGCGACCCGGCGGAAGAGGCGATGCGCCCCGCGGGCGAACACCAACGCCTCGCCCCGCTCGGCCACGTAGGCCTTCACCACCCGCACGCCACCGAGCGACTCCGCCAGCCGCCCGGTCACCTCGGCGTTGATCTTGCCCCGGTCCCGGAAGATGGGCCGCAACCGGTTGAACGCGAACGCCATCACCGAGCCGAAGAACCCCAAGATGAGGAGGATCGCTGCGGTGAGCTTCCAGTTGAGCACGAACAGCACGACCAGCGCTATCGCGGCGGTCACCAGGCCGCCCGTGAGGCGCACCAGCCCGGTGCCCACCAGATTCCTGATCCCCTCGGCGTCCGTCATGATGCGGGAGATCAGCACGCCGGTCTTGGTGGAGTCGAAGTACCTGACCGGCAGCCGGCTCACGTGCGCCTGCACGGCCTTGCGCATGTCGGTGATGGCACGCTGCGCCATGACCCCCAGCACCTGTGACAGCGCAAACGAGGTGCCGGCCTGGACCAGCGTCGCGACACCCACGGCCGCCGCGAGCGGGATGAGGAACTGAGCGTCGCCCTGGCCGATCACGCGATCGATGAGGAACTTGGACGATCCCGGCAGGACGAGGCCGGCGAGCCGATTCACGATCATGATGACCCCGCCCAGCGCTACGCGCTTGCGGCGGGTCCAGATGATCTCGCGGGCCTCGCGCCACACGACGGCGGGGTCGAGCTTCTTCTTCTTCTTCTGGTCGCCAGGCACGATCCTGTAGTAACCCTAGGGGGGCCGTGGCGCGTCAAGTCGCGGACGCCCCCGCCACCCTAACGCCCCCCCGTCCCCACCCGTAATTTCCCCCATGCCTTACGCTCTCATGACGAGTGGTGGCAAGGACTCCATGCTGGCGCTGGACCGTGCCAGGCAGCAGCGCTTGGACGTCAGCACGCTCGCCACCATCTACGACGGCTCCACGGGGCGCGTCCGGTTCCACGGGGTGCGCCAGGAGCTGATCGCCGCGCAGGCGCAGGCTCTCGGCCTCGAGTACGTAGCCGCGGCCACCTCCCCTACCCCGTTCGAGCCGGTCTTCGAGCAGCTCCTGGGAATCCTCGGAGATCGGGGAATCACGGGTGTCGTGTTCGGCAACGTGCACCTGGCCGATGTGCGGCAGTGGTACGAAGAGCGCGTCCGGGCCGCCGGGCTGGAACACGTCGAGCCTCTGTGGGGCGAGCCGGGCGTGGAGGTCGCTTGGGGGGTGGTGGAGCGGGGCTACCGGGCGATCGTGGTGAGCGTCGACCTCGCGCGGCGCGCCATGCCCTTCCTGGGTCGCGAGTTCGACGCCGATCTGGTGACCGATCTCAGCACCATCGACGACCTGGATCCCTGTGGTGAGCAGGGGGAGTACCACACCTACGTCTTCGACGGCCCCGACTTCCGATCACCCGTGGAGTTCACTGTGGGAGAGACCGTCGACATCGAGGACCACCGCTTCATCGACCTGGTGCCCATCGCAGCCGGCGCCGAGGCAGGCCGGCTCGGACCGACCTAGCTCAGCCGCCCGACACCCCACGGAGGGCCCGGCCCTCGAGATCGTCCAGCGCCCGTACGAACTCCCCGCCGAAGTAGTACACCAGTTCCGCTCGCCCCCCCCGGTAGATGGTGGGCCCGGTATCCAGACAGATGAGCGATCCGTCGTCCACCTCGTCGGCCGGGCACAGCGTCTCGTCGTAGAAGCTCAGCGGAAACAGGCAGTCCACCATCGACTTCAGCTCGTGGTGATCCAGGCCCCGCTCCAGGCAGAACGCGTGGAGCAGGCAGCCGCGGCCCCGTCGCTTGAGAAACACGCAGCGGCCGCCCACGACCCGCGTGCGTCGCGACCCACCGCCCGGGACCTCCGGGTCGACCTCAAGGCGCTTGGTGAACCATCGCTCCCGCGGAATCCCCGTGAACGCCTCCAGAGCATCGGCGTGCCGCTGGATGCGCTCGAAGTGATACAGGTCCACGTCCACGCCGTACTGGCAGCAGTGATCATGGCAGAACCCACAGTCCAGGCAGTGCGTGAAATACGTACGGCGGAAGATGTCCGTGTCGATACGGGAGATGACAGGGGTGCCGTACCGGCTGGGCACCGGACACTCCAGCTCGACGACGCGCGTGGTGGGTTGCAGCTCTGTCGCCATGGCGCTGCAATGTAATCAGGCCGCGACGCAAACTCACCGGGCGTGCGCCGCAGTCCATCCCGGGGCACGCCGACTGCCGGGCACGCTCAGGGCGAACGTGTAGATTATGATGAGCGGCCTGCGCACCACGCCGGTTCCGTGGGTCGCGCACCCCACCTGCGGGAGAGAGTGCGATGTCTGAGGGGCAGTCAGGCTCCCGACGGAGGCCCACGCTCGTGACGGTGAGCAACCGCTTGCCGGTGACGATGCGTCGCGGCACGCGAGGCAGTGAGCGCGTGCGCTCGAGCGGGGGGCTCGTGGCGGCGTTCGGTCCGGTGCTGGAGCAACGCGGTGGCCTGTGGGTCGGTTGGCCGGGGATGGAGCTCCGTCCGGGGGAGGAGGTCTCCGAACCCGACGACTCGTACCAGATCATCCCCGTCGACCTCGCCCGCAGCGACGTCAAGGGGTACTACCACGGGTTCTCCAACCGGACCCTCTGGCCGCTGTTCCACACCATGCCGGGGAGGGCGAGCTTCGAACCCACGGACTGGGAAGCGTACCAGCGGGCCAATGAGCGATTCGCGGAGGTCACGGCGGAGGCCATCGACCCCCGCGACATCGTGCTGGTCAACGACTACCAGCTCATGCTCGCCCCGGCGCGGCTGCGACGTCTCGCGCCGTCGGCGGCCATCGGCTTCTTCCTGCACATCCCATTCCCTCCGTACGACGTGTACCGGATGCTGCCGTGGGCGCGGCAGCTCCTGCGGGGGGTCCTGGCGTGCGACCTCGTTGGATTCCACGTGCCGGGATATGCCCGGAACTTCCTGGACTGCGTACACCGGCTGCTGGGAGACAAGGTCGACCGGCGCCGCGGCCGCAGCCTGGTGTATCACGGACAACGCACCGTTCAGGTCGTGTCCCTGCCGCTGGGTATCGACTACCCCCACTTCGAGGAGTTGGCTCGCGCAGCTCCCACGTCCGGCTTCCCCCCGCAGGAGCGCGTGGTGCTGGGCGTGGACCGGCTGGACTACACCAAGGGGATACCGGAGCGGCTCAAGGCCTTTGCCCGTCTCCTGGAGCTTCACCCCGAGCACCGGCAGCGCACCACGCTGCTGCAGCTCGCCGTGCCGAGCCGCTCGGAGGTGAGCGAATACCGGACGTTGAAGCGCGAGATCGACGAGGTCGTGGGGCAGATCAACGGCCGCTTCGCCACCGCGAGCTGGACGCCGATCCGCTACCTGTATCGCTCCGTGCCTCCCGATCGACTCAGCGCCCTGTACCGCGATGCCGACGTGGGTTTCGTCACCCCGATACGGGACGGCATGAACCTGGTAGCTAAGGAATTCGTGGCCTGTCAGGTGAACGATCCCGGTGTGCTGGTGCTCTCTCACATGGCGGGTGCAGCGGAGACGATGACGGAGGCGCTGATGGCGAACCCGTACAACCTGGACGACACTGCCGCCAAGCTGCATGAGGCCCTCACCATGCCGCTGCCAGAGCGCCACGCCCGCATGAAGGCGCTGCGCCTCCGTGAAGCCGATCACGACGTCCACAGCTGGGCGCAGAAGCTCATCCAACGCCTGACCGCCGCGGCAAAGGACAACAAGCGCTGAGCGGCCGGTGGTTGACGCTTGGGCTGCTGGCGCTGGTGGAACTGCTCGCCATGAGCCTGTGGTTCTCGGCGAGCGCGGTATCCCAGGAGCTGCAGCAGCTCTGGGGACTGCGGCAAGCGCAGGCCGGTTGGCTCACGGCGATCGTGCAGCTCGGCTTCGTCGCCGGCACCGCCACGGCCGCCGTACTGAACCTCGCCGACATCGTACCGGCGCGGTGGTACGTCGCCGCCTCGGCCGCGCTCGGCGCGGTCGCCAACGCCGCCCTGGTGCTGGCTCCGGAGTTCGAGGTCGCGCTCATCTTCCGCTTCGCCACGGGGTTCTTCCTGGCCGGTGTGTATCCCCCCGCGATGAAGATGGCCGCCA
Source organism: Gemmatimonadota bacterium (assembly GCA_039591655.1). Taxonomy (GTDB): domain Bacteria; phylum Gemmatimonadota; class Gemmatimonadetes; order Gemmatimonadales; family GWC2-71-9; genus WVYX01. The sequence goes on along the minus strand of JBDHDE010000072.1, from coordinate 1,486 downwards.
CCTGGTTCCGCGATGGCCGCGGCCTGGCGATCGGGACGGTAGTCGGGGCGTTGACGGTGGGAAAGGCGGCCCCCTACCTCATGCGGGCATGGGTCCCCGCCGGCATCGCTCCTGTCGTGCTCTCCGTGTCCGCCGGCGCCCTCCTCGCCGCGGCATTCGTGTTCGCGGGATACCGGGACGGGCCGTACGCGTTTGAGCGCCGGCCGTTCTCGTGGAAGCTCGTGGGCACCGTGCTGCGGCACCGCGAGTGGCGCCTTGCCACAGGAGGTTATCTAGGCCACATGTGGGAGTTGTACGCTTTCTGGACGTGGATCCCGGCGTTCCTCGCGGCGAGCGCAGCGGCGCTGGCGGCCACCGGCCGTACGGCACCGTCGGCCCCGGTGGTGAGCTTCATCGCCTTTCTCGGTATCGCGGTGGGCGGTGCGGGATGCCTCTGGGGCGGCTGGTTGGCCGATCGCATCGGCTATGAGCGGCTCGTCATCCGTGCGATGGCCGCGAGCGGCGCCTGCGCGCTGGTCATCGGCGCCCTCTTCGGAACGAGCTTCTGGCTGCTCGTTCCCCTGACCCTTGCGTGGGGCTTCTTCGTGATCGCCGACTCCGCGCAGTTCAGCGCGCTCGTCACGGAAGTCTCACCGTCACACGCCGTCGGCACCGCCCTCACGCTCCAGACCTCACTGGGGTTCTTGCTGACCATGCTCACGATCCAACTGGTGCCCGCCGTGGCAGAGCTCATCGGGTGGCGCTGGGCGTTCGCGGTCCTCGCGCTCGGGCCGGCATTCGGGATAGGGACCATACGGCGGTTGGGGACCGGGGGAAAGGCGTAGCGGTGCGTACGCAGGCAACCCAGATGACGGAGTTGTAGTAATGAAGCGGACTGCGATATCTCTGCTGCTGCTGCTCCCCGGAGCGGCCTTGACTGCCCAGGAGCCCGCTGGCGCCGGTGCGCCCGCGGGCGTGCTGCTGGAGGAGCTCACGTGGGTGGAGGCGGAGCGTGTCCTCACCGAAGACGCAGTCGTGGTGATCGCCCTTGGCGCGGCGGCCAAGGAGCACGGCCCGCACCTCCGACTCGACAACGACTGGATCATGGCTGAGTACCTCAAGCGGCGGGTGCTCGATGCGGCCGACGTAGTGGTCGCGCCTACGATTCCATATCACTACTACCCGGCCTTCTTCGAGTACCCGGGCTCCACCTCGCTGCAGGTGAGCACGGCCCGGGACCTGGTGGTGGACATCTGTCGCAGCCTGGCACGCTACGGCCCCAAGCGCTTCTACGTGCTCAACACTGGTGTCTCCACCCTCCGCGCGCTCCGACCAGCGGCCGACACCCTCTCCCGTGACGGGATTCTGTTGCATTACACGAACATCCTGGAGGTCGCCGCCGCCGTGGAGCGCGAGGTCGCCGAGCAGGAGGGAGGCACTCACGCCGACGAGATCGAGACCTCGATGATGCTGTACATCAGTCCGGAGTCGGTGGACATGGAAAAGG
>JBDHDE010000071.1:0-12095 GCA_039591655.1 Gemmatimonadota bacterium | reverse complement strand
CGTGGAGTACAACTGGTTCGAGTCGCAGCGCGTGGGCATTCTCTGGTCGCCGGTGGCGGTGTGGGTACTGCTCTACCCCATCATCGTGCCCAACACGCCGCGGGCGACTTTGATAGCCTCGCTGCTGGCTGCCGCCACCGAGCCCCTCACCGCCGTAGGGTTCGCCTTGGTGGGGGACGACCAGCTCCCCCAGGCATCGCTCTTCCTGCGCTACATGTGGCCCAACGTCGTCGCCGTGGCCCTGGCGACCATGATCTCCAGGGTGGTGTTCGGGTTGGGCGAGCGGCTCAAGAAGGCGCGCTCCATGGGGAGCTACCACCTGGTGGAGCTCCTGGGCCGCGGCGGGATGGGCGAGGTCTGGAAAGCCACCCACCGGCTCTTGGCCCGCTCGGCCGCCGTGAAGCTGATCCACCCCGACCTCCTGGGAGCCAAGGACGAGGCGGGGGCGGCCAACGTCCTGCGGCGCTTCGAGCGGGAGGCCCAGGCCACGGCGTCGCTCCGCTCCCCCCACACCATCGAGCTGTACGACTTCGGGATCTCCCGGGACGGCACCTTCTACTACGTGATGGAGCTGCTGGACGGGATCGACCTGCAGCGGCTGGTGGAGCAGGACGGCCCGCAGCCGGCGGAGCGGGTGGTGGCCCTGCTGAAGCAGGCGTGCCACTCGCTGTACGAGGCGCACCAGGCGGGCATGATCCACCGCGACATCAAGCCCGCCAACCTATTCGTGTGCCGCTACGGTGCGGACCTGGACTTCGTGAAGGTGCTGGACTTCGGGATCGTGAAGCGGGCCCAGCCCGAGCAGCAGGACGCCCAGCTCACGGCCATGGGGGCGGTGACGGGCACGCCGGCCTACATCGCGCCGGAGATGGCCCTGGGCGAGGGGCCGGTGGACGGGCGGGCGGATATCTACTCGCTGGGTTGCGTGGGCTACTGGCTCCTTACCGGACAGCTGGTGTTCGACAAGGGCTCGGCCATGGCGATGGTGGTGGCCCACAGCAAGGACAAGCCGTCGCCCCCCTCTTCCCGCACGGAGCTCGAGGTCCCGCAAGGCCTCGAGCGCGTCATCATGCAGTGTCTCGAGAAGGACCCCATGAGCCGGCCGCCCGATGCACGGGCGCTATCGAAGATGCTGGGGGACGCGGCCCCGAAGGGGCACTGGTCCGAGGACGCGGTCGCCGAGTGGTGGCGGCTGCACGGGCCGCCGCCGGCTGAGACGGCGTCCGCGGGGTAGAGACGAAGAAGAGCCCGGCCGATCGGCCGGGCTCTTCGTCGTGCTGCGCCCGCGGGAGCGAGGCGGTGACGGCTAGTTCTCGCTGACCTTCACCTCGATCTTACGGGGCTTGGCCGCCTCGGCCTTGGGCAGGCTCACGATCAGCACACCGTTGGCGAACTCGGCCTTCACCTTCTCGGCGTCTACACTGCGCGGCAGGGAGAAGCTGCGCTCGAAACGGCCGTAGCGACGCTCCACCAGATGGAACTCCGAGCCGTCCTTGCCCTCCTCGCGCTCCTGCTGCTTCTCACCGCTGATCGTGAGCACGCCGTTCTGGACGCTCACGTTCACCTGCTCCGGGGTGAGTCCGGGGAGCTCGGCCTGCAGGGCCAGCTCGTCCTCGGTTTCCCTAACGTCCACCACCGGGCACCAGGCGCTGGTTACCTCGGCGTCGTTGCGGCCCAGCAGCTGGTCGAAATCGTTCCGGATGTTGAACATCTCATCCCACAGGCTGGGGGCGCGCTTGCGCCAGATCGTCGGATACAGCATTGCAGATTCCTCCGTATTCGGCCGTCGCCTTCCTGGCGACTGAGTTTGTGAATCGCTGCCGCGGGGACCGCCCCCGCAGGCCTCCGGCACACGGGTAACGCAACCGCGGTGCCAGGTATTTGCGCCAAATGTGCAGTGGAATCCGGTGCTGTAAGGAGCTGGGAATGCCAAAGCTACAGAGTATGGCTGCCAGAACTGCGTGGAGATGGGAGGCCTACCCGGTCGCCTCTCCCGTCACCTCCAACCGAACGAAGAACCGGGCGCCCTCCCCCTCGTGGCTCTCGACCCAGAGGGAACCGCCGAACTGCTCGATGATCTTGCGGCTGATTGCCAACCCCAGGCCCGCTCCACCGCTGCGGCTGGATGAATCACCCAGTTGCCTGAAGCGCTCGAACACGGCGTCCAGCTGGGAGACCGGAATGCCAGGGCCCTCGTCAGACACCTCCAATACCGCCTGCCCGTCCTGGAGCGACCAACTGAGGCCCACCCGGCCGCCGGCGGGAGAGAACTTCACGGCGTTCGACAGCAGGTTGACGATGACCTGCTCCAACCGATCGCCGTCCGCCGTCACAGTCACCGGCTCGCCCTCGGTCACCTCCAGCCGAGCCTCTCGGACCTCCGCGAAGCCGCGCACCGCGTCCACTGCGCTGGTCACCACCCGTGCCAGGGCTACCGGCTCGACGTTGGTCACAAGCCGGCCGCTCTCGATACGCGAGAGATCGAGCAGGTCGTCCACCAGCCGGATCAGCCGCTCCAGATTCCGCAGCGCGATGCCGAGGAACTCCCGCATTTCGTCGGTGACCTCGCCGGCCACCCCTTTGCCCAGGAGGCTGAGGGAGGTCTTGACCGACGTCAGGGGCGTACGGAGTTCGTGGCTCACCGTCGATACGAACTCGTCCTTGGCATCTTCCGCTTCGGCCTCCGCCGTGACATCGCGGTAGATGAGCACGTGTCCCAGCACGTCGCCCTCCGGGCCCCGTACGGGAGCCAGGGTCCGCTGGCATATCAGCTGCCGGGGGAACACCAGCTCGACGCGATCGCGGAACAGCTGCTCTCCCTTGAGCAGGGCCTCAGTTTGCGGCGCCAGGGCTTCCGGGTTAGCCAGCGACCGCGCAAGCGCCTGGTTGATACGCTCCATGGGCGCTCCCAGCATCACCTCGACGGGAAGCCCCAATAGCTCCGCCATGACGCTGTTGGCATGGGCCACCTTACCGTCAGTCACCATGAGGATTGCCGCCTGGCTAGCCTCGATCAGGGATGCGAGCTGACTGCGCTCCGCGACGACCTTGTCGTGCTCCACGGCGAGGTCTCCGCGCTGCTGTTCGATGGTGGAGAACAGCTTGGAGTAGTACAGCGAGGTCTCGATGGGCCGGGCCAGCAGCTGAGCAAGCTCCAGATCGGCCTCGCCGTACACCTGCCCCTCGGGCGCCCCCAGGTTGAGGGTGCCGATCACCGCGTCCTCCACTCGCAGCGGCACGATGAGCACGGAGACGTTGTGCTCTCCGTTCACTCGGATCCCCTGGGTGCCCTCGTACCCCTCGATCCGCAGCGCCTTCCCGGTGCGGATCGCCTCACCGGTGAGCCCTTTGTCGATCGGGAAGCTCCCATTCACCGGCATGAACCCGCCGTACAGCTCGTCGTACAGCGTGTGGACGCCGTACTCGGTGCGGTCGGCCGAGACCAGCACCACGCTGGCCCGGCGGAACGCGATTACCCGCTTGAGCTTGAGGATGGCGGCGCGGAAGATCTCGCCGAGGTCGAAGGTGGTGTTGATGAGAGATGCCAGCTCGCCGACCACCGCGAGGCGTTCAGCGTCGGCCCCGGAGCGCGACTTGCCGGCCGCGCTCACCTGGACTCACCCTCCACTTCCCGGCGATACGCCTCGACGGCCACTTCCAGTCGGTGGAGGGCGGCATCGGCCTTCTCCAGCTCAGCCGCCTTTACGGCACCCGCCTCCATCCAGCCGCGGCCCAGTTTCGACAGCACCGCCGCGTGCTCCGCCAGCTCATCGGCTTCGAACGAGGCCGCGGTCCCCTTCAGTGAATGCGCCCGGTGGTAGAAGATCTCGGCCTGGCCCTCATCATACCGTCCGCGCAGCACCGCCAAGGCTCCCTGCATCGCCTCGAGCCGCTCGGGCAGGCCTTGGGAAAACTCCTTGCGCACTTCGGCGAGGGGATCCACCGGGCCCGAAGGGGTGTGCCGCGGACCGATCGACGTCATTGACCGCCTCCTGCCAGCTCCCGAACCTGGGGCGCCAACTCGTCGGGCTCGAACGGCTTGAACACTACGCCGGCGGCCCCCACTTCTTGGAGCTTGGCCTGGTCCAGCTCCCGCCGGGCCGTCATGAGCACAACGGGAATGCCCGCGGTCGCGGCCTCGGCCTTGAGGCGCCGGCACACCTCGTAGCCGTCCATCTGCGGCATCATGAGGTCCACCACCACCACGTCCGGCTTGAGTGTGCGGGCCGCGTCGATGCCTTCTACCCCATCCACCGCCGGGGTCACCTCCCAGCCGGGAGTCAGCTCCAGGGTGAGCCGCGTGAGCTTCAGCAGGTCGGGGTCGTCGTCGATCAGTACGACTCGGAAGGAGGCTCCCATTTGCGCCAAACGCGATGAAGACGAATCTTCCGGGGCGACCAACGGCTTGTCGCCCGGGGCTTCACCACAAGTATTACACTGATGATTCCGACAATCTACATCCTCGACGACGACCTTACCTACGCGAAGCTGCTGGCGGTGAACATCGGCCAGGCGGGCCGGTTCCGCCCGGAGGTGTTCGAGGACGCCGCGAGCCTGCTGGACCGCTGCGCCGAGAGCCCCCCCGATGCCGTGCTCACCGACCTGGTAATGCCGGGGGTGAGCGGCATCGAGGTGACCCGCAAGCTGAGGGAGAGCGATCCCTACCTACCGGTGTTCGTCCTCACGGCCCACGCCGAGATGGCCACGGCTATCGAGGCTCTCAAGGCCGGCGCCAACGAGTACCTCACCAAGCCGGTCAACATCGACGAGCTCACCACCCAGCTCAGGCGGGCGCTGGAGGAGCGTCCCCTCCGGGAGGAGGCGGCGGACATCCAGCAGGTCCGGGTGGAGGAGTTCTCGATCCAGGCCGTTCTGGGGGAGGACCCCAAGGTCGAGGAGGTGCGCCAGTTCATCCGGGAGGTGGCGCAGATCCCGCGGCCCACCGTACTGCTCCTGGGGGAGAGCGGCACCGGGAAGAACCTCGTGGCCCGGGCCATTCACTATTCCAGCCCCCACTCCGCCGGCCGCTATGTGGAGATCAACTGCTCGGCCCTGCCGCCCCAGCTCCTGGAGGCCGAGCTGTTCGGCTACAAGAAGGGGGCGTTCACCGACGCCCGGGAGTCGAAACGGGGGCTCATCGAGGTGGCCGAGGGCGGAACCCTGTTCCTGGACGAGATCTCCGAGATGCCGCTGGAGCTCCAGGCCAAGCTCCTCAACTTCCTGGAGTCGCGGCGGTTCCGGCGCGTCGGCGGGACCGAGGAGATCGAGGTGAGCCAGCGGCTCATCACCGCCACCAACCGCGATCTGGAGGCGGTGGTGAAGGCAGGGATGTTCCGCAAAGACCTCTTCTATCGTATCAGCGTAGCCGGTCACATCCTGCCGCCGCTCAGGGAGATCCGCGGGGACATTCCCCTCCTCGCCGACCACTTCAGGGAGGTGTTCAACCGGGAGTTCCGCAAGGACGTCGAGTCCATCGCGGAGGACGCCATCGAAGTCCTGAAGAACTGGGACTGGCCCGGCAACGTCCGGGAGCTGCGCAATGTGATCGAGCGGGCGCTGATCTTCGCCAAGGGCCCGCGGCTGGCCCGCGGTGACCTCCCCGACCTGGGGACGCTGGAGGCGCCGGGTGCGCCACCCCGCCCCTCGGGCGACAACGTCTTCGCCGTTCCCCGGGGCCTGTCCCTGGCCGACGCCGAGAAGGAGTACATCCGCCTCACGCTGGAGCAGTGCGAGGGCAGCGTGCAGATGGCGGCGGATGCGTTGGGAATCTCCCGCAAGAACCTGTGGGAGAAGCGCAAGAAGTACGGGTTGTTGGAGTAGTCGGTCCGACAACCCCGAGTTCACGTCTATGGGGAGACCCGAACACACTGATCGCTCGCACAACCTACCCCCCCAGAGGTCCTTCGGCTTACTTTCGGCCACGCGGTTTCCCCCTCCGACGGCGCCAGTCTGGGCCTCCAGCACCATTTCCCCGTTCCCGAACGGTGACATTCATCGTTACCAAACGGTAACCCGTAACGCCTGCCGCCTTCCCCCCCGCCTAATCTAAATCACTATCAGACAACCGCTTAGCGAAGCCGTCCCACCGGGCACATCTCATGCTTCTTCACTCGTCGGTGACGTATGCACAGTGACGTAACGGTGACGTATTGCACTGAACAGGAAGGGGTTACGGGGCCACGTTGAACGCCACGATGCGGAAGATGGATAGGGAAGTGAGTCATCCGGGCCGGGCCAAGGCCGACGGCGGAGTACGCCGCCTGCTTTGGGCCTGCGTGCTGCTGCCCGGGCTCCTGGGGCTCGTGCTCCCGTCGACGGCTTCCGCCCAGTGGTGGGACGCCTCCTGGCTCAACCGGCGCCCCATCACGTTCGACAACTCGGCCTCGGCGGTGGCCCTGACCACCTTCCCGGTTCTGGTCCGCCTCACCTCTACAGAGATCGACTACGGCAAGACCCTACCCGCCGGCGCCGACCTGCGGTTCGTGGACGCCGACGACGCCACCGAGTTGTTCTATGAGATCGAGCAGTGGAACGTGAACGACACGTCCATCGTGTGGGTGCGGGTGCCGCAGATCGACGCGGGCTCCACCACCGACTCGATCTGGATGTACTACAACAACACCGGAGCCACTGACAACCAGACCCCCGACAGCGTGTGGGCCAACCAGTACGCGGGGGTGTGGCATCTGGATGAAACCAGCGGCACCCGGTTCGACGCCACCGATAACAACAACGACCTGAGCGACGTCAACACGGTTGGCTCGACCAGGTACTGGCTCGGCACCGGCGGTTTGTTCGATCGCGTCGTCGGCGAGTACCTGGAGATCACCGACGCCGCACAGACCAACCTAGACCCAACGGGCAACCTCACCTGGTCTGCCTGGGTGCGGGCCGACACCAGCGGCCAGACGGCCAGCGCCATCGACAAGGACAACGGCGCAACCAGGGGCTACCGTCTGCGGGCGAACGGTGGTGGCGAGTACGTCTGGTGCACCGTCTGGGACAATGCCGGAGTCAGCTACGGCGGACGCAGCAACACCCAGATGACCCTGGGCGAGTGGGCCTACATCACCTGTCTGTACGACGGCACCAACGTGAGGGTCTTCTACAACGGCGTCCCCGAGACGAGTTACGCGGGACCCGCGGCAATCGGCGACAGCCCGGGGGACTTCCAGATCGGCGCCCGGGGCGGCGGCCAGGAATACCACGGCATCATCGACGAGGTGCGGGTCTCCACAACGGACCGCTCCGACGACTGGATCGAGGCCCAGTTCCGGTTCATGAGCGACACCGTAGCTACCCGGACCGTCGGGCCCGAGCAATCCAGCGGCGCTACCCTGATAGGCCGCTACTGGTTCAACGAGGCGGCGTCGGGGCAGAACCCCGACACGATCTACGACGATCAGGCAAACCCGGTCCACATACCGATCACCTGGGCCGCCCCGCTCCACTGGACCGTCGACAACGGGCACCGCGGACTGACCGCCGACACCGAGCCGCACACCGGCGTCGGCATGACGCTGGCCACAGGCACCAAGTACGAAACCGCCCTCGACTCCTCGACGGGGTTCAGCATGGTGATGGTCACGGAGTGGGAGGACGCCGGCAGCACCCAGCGTCCCGCGGGCTTCATGACCAGCTCCGGGGGGCGGCTGGCGGAGTTCGTGATCACCGGCAGTGGCCTAGAGCTGCGGTACAAGACCTACACCAACTCGGTCAGGGCGCTTTGGTCGGGGACTTGGAACGACAGCACGCGCCGGGTCTTCCACTTCGTCTTCGACTCGGACACCACGACCCAGACGGCCCGGCTGCGCCTGTACGTGGACGGCGTCGAACAGGGAGACCCCACCTTCCCCGGCGGTGGCTGGCCTATCCAAGGTGAGCAGCTCGATTTCAGTGATGTGGACGACTACATCTTCGCGATGAACGAGACGGACGTCCAGGACAAGCCGCTCAACGGCACCGTCTTCTACTTCGCCGTCTATGACGGGGCGATGACGGATTCGGAGATCTCCTCCAACGCCACCGCCCTGCTGGCCGACGACGACCAGGTGGCCCCTGACGTCTCGGTAACGCCGGATGGGTTGGGCTCGCCCGTGCTGCGTCAGCCGGGCGAATACAGCCAGGACTTCGCCATCACCAACAGCACCGGCGCGCTGGAGGACTTCGACCTCCTGGGGAGCGTTGGGTCGCCGGCCACCGCGTTCCTCACCATCGACTCCATCACCGGCACCAACGTGAGCCAAGGCGGTGTGCCTGACAGCGCCCGCATCACCGGAATCGGCGCCGGTGCCACCGACAGCGCTACGGTGTGGTACACGGTGGTCGGCTCAATCGACGGCCAGGTGGATACCCTGTACCTGCGGGGGCGGTCGGTCACCGTTCCTGCGACCTACGACGACGGCTACGCCGAGGTGGAGTTCGACCAGCCGCCAGCCACGCTACTGGGCCGCTACTGGTTCAACGAAGCGCCGTCTGGCCAGGCACCGGACACCGTGTTCGACGACCAGGCGAGTCCGGTCCATCTGACCACCATCACGTACGACGCCAATACGGCGTGGACGGTGGACAACGGTCACCGCGGCCTCAACGGCGCCACTGATACCCACGTGGGCATCGCCTACGGAGACGCATCGGGCACGAAGTACACGACCAGCCTCGACAGTGCGCTAGAGGCGACGTTCGTCACGGTGGCGGAGTGGGCGACAGTCACCAGCAGTCAGCGCATCGCCGGTTTCGTGGTGGACAACGGTCTGAGGATTGCTGAGTTCGTTCCGATCTCAGGCGACAGGCTCACTCTTCGGGTACTGACCCAGCTTCAGTCCATAACGGCGCAGTGGGACAATGTACCGGCCGATTCCACACGGCGGGTGTTCCACCTCGTGTACGACGCCGACAACCCGGCTGACAGCCTGCGGATCCGTCTGTACATGGACGGATCCCTGCTGCCGCCGCCTACACTGACCAGTGGAACGTGGCCCGTTACGACCGACGGGTTGGACTTCGACAATCCCAACCCGATCCTGCTGACGGCGCTCAACAACACGCCGGCGGACCCCACCAATCCGCTCGACGGCACCGTGTTCTACTACGCCGTCTACGACGGCATGCTGACCGACGCCCAGATCTCCTCCGACGCCGCAGCGCTGCTGCTGGACGACGACTCCTATACACCCACGGTGAGCGTGACACCCGACGGTCTCGGTTCGCCCGTACTGAGGACTGCAGGGACCGACTACAGCCAGGGCTTCGCCGTCACCAACAACTCGACGCTGATCGACGACTTCGACCTGCTGGGCAGCGTAGGACCCGCGTCCTCGTTCCTGAGCATCGACTCCATCACCGGCACCAACGTGACCCAGGGCGCCACCCCCGACAGCGCCCGCATCAGCGGCATAGCGGCCGGCGCCACGGACAGCGCCTTCGTCTGGTACACGGTGGCCAGCTCGACCGACGGCCGGGTGGACACGCTGTACCTCCAGGCTCGCTCGGTCACGGACACGACGGTGAGCGACAACGGCTACGCCGAGGTGGAGTTCGAAGGGAGCGCCACGCTGCTGGGCCGCTACTGGTTCAACGAGGCGCCGTCGGGCCAGACGCCCGATACGATCTACGACGATCAGGCAAGCCCGGTGCACATGGCCGTCACCTGGGACTCGCCGGTCGCCTGGGACGTGCAGGACGGGCACCGCGGCATCACTGGCCTACCCGGCGGCCACGTAGCGTACGCGAGTGGCCTGGCGTCAGGGACCAAGTACTCCACCAATCTCGACAGCGCCACGCAGGCATCGTTCGTCATCGTCGTGGAGATGAACAACCCGCTGTACACGCAGCGTTTCGCCGGCTTCCAGCAGACCGGAGACGGCGACCGGATAGCCATGTTCAGCGAGGGCCAGGGAGCCCTCGACTTCCGGGTCTGGACCAAATCCCAGGCCGTTGAAGTCGCGGTGCGCTGGGGCTCCACATATGACGATGGCGTGCGCCGCGTGTTCCACGTGGTGTATGACACAGAGGAAGCGGATTCGGCCAGTCGCGTGCGGTTGTACGAGAACGGTGTGCTCCAGACGGGCGGATCCATCTACCAAGGCACTTGGCCCGCTCAGGGCGAGGCAATCGAATTCGGCTTCGGCGACATCGCCGTATCCGCGTTCAATGATCTGTTCGCCCTCGACCGCGGGCACGACGGCACTGTCTACTACTTCGCCGTCTACGCGGGCGAGCTCACCGACGCCCAGATCTCCACCGACGCGACGGCGCTGCTGGCCGACGACGACAACGCCCCGCCCAGCGTCACCGTGACGCCTGATGGCGCGGCCGTGCTGCGGGAGGCGGGCACCGACTACAGTCAGGACTTCGCAGTCACGAACAACGGCGGAGTGATCGACGACTTCGACCTGCTCACCAGCGTCGGGCCGGCGTCGTCGTTCTTGACGGTGGACTCCATCACCGGTGCCAACGTGACGCAGGGCGCCAACCCCGACAGCGCGCGGATCACCGGAATCGGCGCCGGCGCGACCGACTCTGCCACCGTGTGGTACACGGTGGCTAGCAGCACCGACGGCCGGGTGGACACGCTGTACCTCCAGGCTCGCTCTATCACCGACACGACGGCGAGCGACAACGGGTACGCAGAGGTGGAGTTCGACGACGGTGGACCGGGCGGCCCCGGAAACGTGCTGATGATCATCAGCGATCCCGCCGTCCCGGAGCCGGTGGACGACAGCCTCAGGGCGTACCTGGAGGGCCAGGGACTCACCCTGTGGTACGCCAACGACAACGACACGCGGGCCACATACGACTCGCTCATCGCCGCCAACAACATCATGTCGGTGTACGTCTCGGCTACCTCGGGCTCTGCCGCCATCGGCGTCAAGACCTACGATCTCCCGGTGGGCGTCGTTCAGGCCAACGTGGGGAGCTGGGACAACCAAGAGCTGAGCGGCAACGACGGCTCAGCGAGCGGGACCCAGACGGACATCATCGACAACACGCACTGGATCACGCAGCCGTTCTCCACCGGACTGCTGAACGTCTACGCAGCTGACACCGCCCGGGGCTACGGCTTCGGCGGCTTCGGGAGCGGGGCACAGATCCTGGCACAGGTGCCCGGGGCTCCCACCCAGGCGATGCTCCTCGTCTACGACTCCGCGGCGACCCTCGAGGACGCCACCGCAGCGCCGGCCCGTCGGGTGGGCATCTTCCCGGAGTCCGAGGACTGGAACGGCTACACCGCCGACGCCAAGACTCTGATCTACCGGTCCGTGGTGTGGGCGCAGTCCGGGAACCCGGTGGCGAGCGGCTTGATCGGACACTGGACCTTCAACGAGGGCAGCGGCCAAACGGTAGCCGACGCCTCGCCCAGTAACAACGACGGCACCCGCGGGCTCACTTCGAGCCCCGAGAGTGGCGACCCGACCTGGGCCTGCAGCGGCACCGCCCTGGACTTCGACGGCTCCGATGACGAGGTCAAGCTCACTAATGTGGCCATCGGCAACCAGGCCGCCTGGACGCTCACTGCCTGGATCAAGATGGGCCCCGATGCGGTGGACAAGCGAACCATCTACGGTGAGGGCCAAACCGCGCAGGAGGAGTATCTCTACCTGCAGGTGCAGCAGGCCGATTCTACCGTCACGTTCTACTCTGAGCAGTTCCCGGGAACCGTATGGACGGAGCTCAATGGCACAACGAGCGTAGAGGACAATCAGTGGCACCTGGTCACCGTGGTGCAACGCTCGAAGACCGAGCGAATCCTTTATGTCGATGCCGCTCCCGAAGATACCAGCACCCAAGACGCGGGAACGCTCACCTTCAATACAGCCTCCATCGGCTACCTGAGAACCAACTGGGTAGCGGACCCGTTCCTGGGGACGATCGACGACGTCCGCATCTATGATCGCGCCCTGAGCCAGGCCGAGATCGCCTCCCTATACGCCTCACCTCCGGCTGCTTGCGGCGCTGCCGGCGGCGGCCCCGCACGCCTCTCGTCCGAGTCGAACCAGACGTTTGTGGTGGGTGATCCGGCGTTTGGCGCCGCCGTCGACACCATCGCCGACGACGCCACGACGCCCACGATCACCGACGCCAACAACCTGCGG
>JBDHDE010000070.1:0-12394 GCA_039591655.1 Gemmatimonadota bacterium | reverse complement strand
CGAATCGGTAGAATCCGAAGGGGCAGCCGGAGGGGGCTCACCGTGTCGGACCACGACATCGAACGCCGGATTCGCGGTCTCAAGTGTCTGATCGGCAACACGCCGCTCCTCGCCGTGGACTTCACGTTCCGAGGCGAGCACCGCGTGCTGTACGCCAAGGCCGAGAACCTCAACATGACCGGCAGCATCAAGGACCGGATGGCGCTGTTCATCATGCAGCAGGCCTATGCCAAGGGCGCGCTGCGGCAGGGGGATCTCATCCTGGAGGCCACGAGCGGCAACACCGGCATCTCCATCGCGGCCATCGGCCGGGCACTGGGACATCAGGTGGCCATCTTCATGCCCGACTGGATGAGCCGTGAGCGGATCAACCTGATCCGGAGCCTCGGCGCCGACATCAATCTCGTGGGCAAGGAGGACGGCGGCTTCCTGGGAAGCATCAAGCAGGCCGAGGAGCTGGCGGCCGGGAGCGAGCGGGCCTTCCTTCCCAGCCAGTTTTCCAACCGGGACAACACAGAGGCTCACTTTCAGACCACCGGGCCGGAGATCTGGTGGCAGCTGCGGTTCCGCAACATGCGTCCGGACGCGTTCGTGGCCGGCGTGGGCACCGGCGGCACGATCATGGGCGCGGGCCTCTTCCTGCAGGGTCGCAGCCGCGAATTGAAGGTGCACCCCCTGGAGCCGGCAAACTCACCGATCCTCTCGTCGGGCTCCAAGGTGGGTAAGCACCGCATCCAGGGAATCTCCGACGAGTTCATTCCGCCCATCGTGGATCTCGAGACTCTCGACGACGTTATCAGCGTCGACGACGGAGACGCCATCCTCATGGCACAGAAGCTGGCGGCGCAGTTGGGATTGGGAGTCGGGATCTCATCCGGCGCGAACTTCCTGGGAGCCCTGGACGTCCAGAACCGCATGGGCAGCGACGCTGTGGTGGTGACCGTCTTCCCGGACGACAACAAGAAGTATCTGAGTACCGATCTGCTGCGGGACGAGCCGGCCAAGCCCGAGTTCGCCAGCCCCGACGTCGAGCTACTCGGGTTCCGGGGGTTCAAGCGGGTGTGTCACACCTGCTGCGATCCGGCGGAGTGTCTGGAGAGCGTGCCGCGGGACTTCGTAGCGGCGGAAGAGGCCCTGCCGCCGTGCCCACGGCGGGTGGGGGTGGGTTAGGCGATCTGCGGGCACCCTGGCGCCTAACATCCACGACGCATAGAAGGGCCGCGCTCAGCGCGGCCCTTCGCATACCGTCTCCACCGCATGACACCTGGTCGCTACGGCCGCCAACTGGGCTGAATATCCAGCACGAACCCGCCCAGGTCGACACCCCTCCCGACCAGCACTCGATCCGCGAGGTAGGTGGCTGCCGTCACCGTCCGCGGCACGATGTAGATCAGCGTGTTGCCCTGATCGAAGCCGGTGAGGACGATCTGGCTTCCGTCCGGCGACCAGTCGGCCCCGAGCAGAAAGAGGTCGAAGTCGCAGATCCGCTCGTCGGTGATGCGGCGCTCCAGGCTCCCGTCGGTGTTGTTGACGTCCACGATCCAGCCGTCGTTCGAGCACGAGATGTCGCGCCCGAAGAGGACTTCTGTTCCGGTGGGAGAGAAGAGCGGGCTGTCGTCGTACCCCGCCAGGAAGGTCAGCTGCCGCAGTCCGGTGCCGTCGCGGTTGATGATGAAGAGCTTGTCCTCGGGCAGGGCGTCCTGCGGACTGTAGGCGGCGAACACGATCTGCTGCCCATCCGGCGAGAAATCCAGGGAGCCGAACACGTGGAGCGGGGCGTCGTCCCCCGGCCGCAGCAGGCCGCCGGGGGCGAGCCGCTGGGGGCCGGACCCGTCGAACGCCGCGGTCCATAGCATACTGACAGTGAAGGCCCCGATGGAGTCCCGCACGAACGCCACCCGGTCCGGATTCTGCGGATCCCACGCGAACCCGCTCCAGCCGTTCGGCCACGTGGTCGGGACGGAGTCGGTCACCATCAGATAGTTGTTCACGGGCAGCGACCCCAGGGCCCCCGTCACGTCGGGGATCACGCACACGTTCACGTTGGGACCTTCGAGGCACTCGAAGGCGAGGTGGACACCGTTGGGGCTCCACTGCGGCCCGAATGTGCTGGTGTCGGTGACCACCGCCTGGGTGGAGGCACCGGTCGCGTCCGTCAGGTACAGCTGCAGCGGGCCGAACACGCCTCCGTCCCACGAATAGGCGATGCGCTTGTAGTCCGGCGACCAGCTGGGGTATTGACGCTGGAACCCCAACTGCGGCAGGTCCTGGACCCGGGCGAAGTTCGACCCGTCCGGCTGGACCGTGAAGATCCCCGTCGAGAGCGCCGACGAATCCCCCGCGAAAAGGATGGCTCCCGCGACGGCCGGCGCCTGCACCGTGACCACAGCGGTGTCGACGGGGCCCGTGAGGAGGGTGGCCACGATCTCGGCCCGGCCGGGCTGGACACCGGCCACCACGAGTCCAACTGCGGGGTCCGGCACGCTCACCAGCGTCGGGGCCAGGGAGGACCAGGCGATGGGGGTGCCGGGGATGGGACTGCCCGCGGCATCCAGCGCCTGGGCGGTCAGCTCCGCGGTCTGCCCGACAGACAAGACCACACCGGTCGTGAGGATCTCCACTGAGGCGGCATTGGCGCCCACCCCGACGTACACCACGGGCACGTCTATGGGCACCGGCGCCGCCCCTTCCCCGGTCGGGGTCACCTCCACAGGGCCGCCGCGAAACGCGGTGTCACCGGCAGGGGTGATGAACGCCAGCAGCATCAGGAAGGTCTCTTCGGGGGAGAGTACGAGGACCTTGAGATCCAGCGCCACCGAGTCGGCACCTGGGGCCACGTCGACCACTTCGTCCAGGGCCAGGGACTCGTCCGTCGTGCGGAAGAGTTGCACTCGAATCCTGGCGATCTCGACGATGCCCGCTGCGGTACTCTGGAAGTGCGGCGCCAGCGCGATTCGGGCGGTGGAGGGCGCGTCGGGGCCGGCGTCACTGCACGCCAGGGCCAGCGGCAGCGCCGCCACCCAGAACCGGGAACGCAGCCGGGCGCTCACGGCATCCACTCCACATGGATCGCGGCCCGGCCACCCATGAACCCGACATGCTCCACCTCGGGCGCAATGAACCCGGTCGCCCCGTCGGCTTGAAGCACCACGGACCACCGTGGGTTGAACGTGTAACGCCAGTCCGCGCCGAAGCGCAGCGACTCCCCGAACAGACGAAGTGTGGGGTCTGTCTCGCTCTGCGCCTGGCTCGAGAGCCGGAACTCCACCCGGGGAGTCAGGGTCATGGTCCGGTTCAGCCGCCAGACGAGCTGCGCTCCGGCCCCGATGAGATTACCGCGTGGCACCACGGCCGTCCCAACGGCGGTCTGCTCGATCTGTGGATCGGTGCGGAAGACGTCGAACACATACAGATTGAGCGAGGCGTTGCCGAGGCCCTGTTCCAGCGACAGGTAGCCGATGAAACGGTTGCCGATACCATTGCGCGTGGTGCCGCCCACCTCGTCCTTCCTCCTGTGGGCGAGAACCACTGCGGTACGCAGGTAGGTGCGCCGCGCGAGGGATCCCTCGACCCCGGCGCGCAGCCGCACGTCGATCCCGGGCCGCAGCGTATTGGTGTCGCCGACGATCGGCTGGTACGAGAAGGGCCCGCGCACTCCCCCACCCAATCCAAGGGCCCAAGACCTGCCCAGCGGCACCGCACCGGCAAACCCGGCGCCGACGCCGCCCCCAGACCCGACGGTCGACGCCGCGAACCCGATGACGTCTGTAGCTACCACCGTGACGACCGACAACTCTTCCAGCGTCACGGTCTCCGTCCCTGTGGGGAGCCCAGCGTTGACGAAGACCAGCAGCCTTCCCGGGATCGCGTTCCAAGACAGCCTCAACTCGGTGTCGAGGAGTCCGGAGATCGTCTGATCCGCGACGCTGTCGGACTCGAGTTGCACGTTGACGTAGCCGCTCGAGAGGTGCAGATCACCGAACCGACCCAGTGGCACGGTCACCCCTAGCGGCACCGTGATCTCGGAGATGCGGCTGAACCTCACGCCCGGACCCGGGTCGAAGCTGTAAGTCTCGCCGAAGACGGCAGCCCGCACCGCCACGCGACTCTGTGCCTCGAGGGGGGAGACGGCGGCGACCGCCGCGAGCAGGGGCAGTACCAGACGCGCCTGTCTCATGGGAGGCTGAAGATGATGCGTATGGTTCCGATGACCCCTGTCTGCGTCAGCGTCGCTGGAGGCTGCGCCGCGGTCGTCGTCGTTGCTTGTCGTGTCGTTTGCTGCGACGTGGAAGCCACCTGAGTCTTCTCGGCCTGCGTCGCGGCGATGTCTCCCACGGCCACGACCATCGCATCGCCCACCGGATCGGGCACCAGGTCTGGGTCCAGCACTGTCATCGCGGCGACCTGCGTTATCTCGGACGCCGATGCACCCTGCACCTCCTGCGCTCCCACGGTCGCCTGATACCGCGCGCGGGCGGCGTTGAATCCGGGATCCGACCGCACCGCTTGACCGAAGTGGACAGCGGCCGCCGGGAGGTCGCCGAGATCCTCCGCCGCCAGGCCGCGGGAGTACGCCAGGAACGCTGTCAGATTCTGGGTGCCGTTCTCCAGGATCAGCTGCTGCTCCGCCTCCGACAGCGAGTGGCCGAGATGCGCGGCAATCTCGACAACGAGTTCCTTCTCCATTCGCAGGAGGTTCCGGAGCCGCCCCGCGCCAATTTCCGGGTTCGTGATCACACCGTCGGCGCGCACGATCGACGCCTCCAGCCGTACGTCGCCCTCTGGGGGAATCGCCGCCAGCCCCTGCACCATCCTTCCAGCCCGCAGCAGTTGTCCCACTCGCACCGCGCTCACGGTATCAACGCGCCCGGCCTCGGCGAGCCGAATCTCCTCGAGCAGCGCACTCACCTGGATGCGCTCGACCATGCGGAACCGCTGGAGCAGCGCGAGATCGGACGTGATCATCTCGGCGAGACCCCGCGAGAGAGGCTGGAAGGCCGAGTCACCGGCGATCTCCAGCGGCAGGACGGCGACCGTCTGCAGGTCGGCGGGGCGCTGCGCGAGGACCGCTTCCTGGGCGAGTGCGGACTGCGCCCGCTGCGTCGCCCGCGCCCTCAGCGCGAAGGTCTCCCGGGCGCGGACCGCCGCCACGCCCGGCTCCCCGGGGTAGTCGGCGAGGTACCGCCGGTACACCACCAACGCCTGATCGTGGTCTCCCGCGTGCTCCGCGCACTGGCCTATCACGAGCGGACCCAGGGCATCCGCCGGTTCGAGTTGCATGCCCCGGGCCGCCACGGCGCGAGCGGTGTCGCAGCGCTCGGCCGCGTAGAGCGCCGCGGCGTAGCGCAGGATCAGCTCACCGTTGTCCGGCTCGTCGGCTATGCGCGCTTCGAGCTGCGGGATCTCTTGCGGCGAGACTTCAGCGGTGCGCGCCCCGGCGCAGCCGCACAGCACCCCGACGATGCAGATTGCGGCCGGTGAGATAGTGGGAAGACGCCAGCGGCGGGGTGCGAGCACGGGCATGGGCACTCCAGTGTATCCTCGATCTCGGGAGGTGAGCGGCACTCGGAGCGATGAATTGCGAAAGTGCGCCCCTCCGGGGGCGCCGTCAAGTGCAGCACAGCCGCAACGTTGCAGTGCGGTGTAACAGGCGGACGACGGGGGGGGTCAGCTCTCCTGGAGGATCGAGCGCATGCGGCGGCAGTTGGCCTCGATCTCGCGCAGCGACCGCACCGTTTCCTCGTCCAACTGATCGGCGCTCAACAACAGCACCTGCGTCTCGGCCATGATGGCCGAGAGCGGATTCGCCAGATCGTGCTTTAGCTTGTGGTACCGCTGGGTGGCGTCGTCAGTCACTCACTCACCGAACGGTAGAGATCGCGGTAGTGATGCTCGCGCAGGTCGTGGAGACACTCCCACAGATCGGCCTCACTGACTGCACAGAAGATCTCCGCGGTGGCAGGAGCGGTGCCGGCGTCGGCCGGCCCAAAAAGGAGGCGGCCCCGCCAGGCCCCGTCGTCGGAGCGCCGCACCTCCAGCCGCACTGCGACGAGCTCGCCCCCGTAGCGGAAGGGCGGCAGGTCATGGAGCACGGGTTCGGAGGGATCAGAAGCGCCGTACCGGACAGGGTTCCCCGGCATGTCGAGACACCTGTTGGTTTGCGCAAATATAAACGCTCCTAGGACTTATGCAATAGTGAGCAGGCAGTCACTTCGGTCTGCAAGCGCCTCGGACGAGCACCTCAGAAGTGGTAGTGCACTGGGACCGGAATGAACGTGGCGAGGAAGAGGAGCAGAGTGACCCACCCTATGGGCCGGCGATTCCGGGGCAGCCTTCGGTGCCGGTCCAACACCTGGGGGTGCGCCAGGCGCCCCCGCCCCAGGATGATGATCACCGCGGCCCACACCCACCACCACCACTGCCCCTGGATGAAGCCCAGGGCGATGAGCCCCAGCCACACGATGGGACCGATCCTGGCTTGGTGCTTTCCGATCAGGGCATACAGGATGTGACCGCCGTCGAGCTGGGCCAGTGGCAGGAGGTTGAGCATCGTGACGAACACGCCGACCCAACCCGCGAACGCGAGCGGGTGCAGCAGCACCGTTCCGTCACCCACGATCAAGCGCCGGGCGGCGTAGGAGACGGGGGAGTCCCCCAGATAGAGCTGCAGGTTCGCGACGGTGATCAGCTGATCGGACGGGCCTACTTGTGCCACCACCTCGGAGCGGCCCAGTCCAATCAGTAGCGCTGCAATGGCCACAACGAAGCCCGCCCACGGCCCCGCCGCACCGACGTCGATGAGCTGCTGCCGGTCCACGATCGGGCTCCGGAGCCGGATGAAGGCGCCGAACGTCCCAATGAAGTTCACGACCGGCGGCGCGGGCAGGAAGTACGGCGGTGACGCGCTGATCCCATACCGCTGGGCCATGAGGTAGTGGCCCATCTCATGGGCCAGAAGGATGGTCATCAGCGCAACCGCGAAGTCCAGTCCGGCACGGAGCGTGAGGAGCTCGGACATCAACTGCACCAGCAGCTGCGGCGCAACCATGAACTCCACTCGGAACGGAAATGCCAGGGGAAGCTCCGAACCGGCGAGCAGTGCGCCTCCCATCCACACGGTGATGAACGTGGCCACGAACAACACCCCGTGAAGCCACCAGCGCTCGGGCCGGGAGCCGCCTACCGGCCGCGTCAGGACCAGGCGCCCATCGCCGTCATCTCGGGCCCAATAGTAGCTCCCGGGCCACTCGGCGAGCGCCCCTTCGAGCTCCGGAGAGGGACCGCGATGGTCCTGCGCGACGACCGCGTCGATGATCTCGCGCTCGCGCGTGACGGTCACACGCCACCACGCCAGGTACTTCGTGACCGCCCTCACGGCGCCTCTTGACGCCTATTTGGCGTCAGGCTATGATTACGCACCTACTCGTCCAGTAGATATCCCCAAAAGAACCACCAAGCCTCCCCGTCACGATACCGAGCGCCCGGAGTACGGGCTGATGCACGCATTCGACTGCAGGACGATCCCACCTCATCGATGGAGAGTTCGCACCCCGTGGACATCGCCGATCTGAAGAAGAAGTCAGTCTCCGAGCTGCACGCGATGGCTGAGGAGTTGAACATCACTAACTACTCTGGCCTTCGCAAGCAGGATCTCATCTTCCGCATCGAACAATCGCTGCTCGACTCTGACACCGTGCTCCGGGGCGAGGGCGTCCTGGAGATCCTTCCCGAAGGGTACGGGTTCCTCCGCAGCCAGGACTGGAACTACCTGTACGGGCCCGACGACATCTATGTGAGCCCGAGCCAGATCAAGCGGTTCGATCTCCGGACCGGTGACACGATCCTCGGGCAGGTGCGGCCGCCCAAGGAGGGCGAGCGCTACCTGGCGCTCCTGAAAGTCGAGAAGGTCAACTTCGACGATCCGGAGAAGGCGAAGCACCGGATCGGGTTCGACAACCTCCGGCCGCGATACCCGGATCGGAGGATTCGCCTCGAACGGGAGGACGGGGACCTGTCGACCCGCGTGATGGACCTGCTCACGCCGGTGGGATTCGGCCAGCGCGGTCTCATCGTGTCGCCGCCCAAGGCCGGCAAGACCATCATTCTCCAGAAGATCGCCAACTCGATCACCGAGAATCACCCCGAAGCCACGCTGATCGTGCTCCTCATCGACGAACGACCGGAAGAGGTCACCGACATGGAGGAGAACGTGAAGGCCGAGGTGATCGCGTCGACCTTCGACGAGCCGGCCGATCGGCACGTGCAAGTGGCCGACATGGTGATCGAGAAGGCGCGGCGGCTGGTGGAGCACAGCCAGGACGTGATCATCCTCCTCGACTCGATCACGCGGCTGGGCCGAGCACACAACGTGGTGATTCCCCACTCGGGCAAGATCCTCTCAGGTGGCGTGGACGCCAACGCGTTGCAGAAGCCTAAGCGCTTCTTCGGCGCGGCGCGTAACATAGACGGCGGGGGCTCACTCACGATCATCGCCACGGCGCTCATCGAGACCGGCAGCCGCATGGACGAGGTGATCTTCGAGGAGTTCAAGGGTACGGGCAATATGGAGGTCGTGCTCGATCGGCGGATCGCCGACCGGCGCACCTACCCGGCGATCGACGTCCAGCGGAGCTCGACCCGGAAGGAGGAGTTGCTCCTCGACCCAAGCGAGCTCAACAAGATCTACCTGCTCCGCAATTTCCTCGCCGACATGCCCACCGTGGAGGCCATCGAGTTTCTGCTGGAGCGGATGAAGCGCACCAAAGGCAACGAGGAATTCTTCTCCACGATGCAGCAGGGGTGACGGCAACTCTTCCGGCGGAGGGGCGGTTGCTCGCGGTGGACGTGGGGGAGAAGCGTATCGGTCTTGCCCTCTCGGATCCCTCTCAAACGCTAGCCCAGCCACTTGCCACCCTGGCGCGGCGCGCCGGGCGGCGCTTTCCCATGCAGCGACTTCGGGAGCAGCTGGACACGCATCAGCCGGTCGGGATCGTGGTCGGCCTCCCCCTCGCGCCGGACGGCAGTGAGGACGAGCGCGCAGCTGGAGCCCGGGCGGTCGGCGGACTCATCGCGGAGAAGACCGGGCTCCCGGTCTGTTACTGGGACGAGCGGATGACTACCGCGCGCGCGCTGGGCGCGATTCGCGACCTGGGAGGCAACACGCGGGGTCGAAAAGGGGATGTAGACCAACTCGCCGCCACGGTGCTGCTGCAGCACTTCCTAGACAGTCGGCGACCGTGACCCCCAGAGCCTTGGCGACCGCCGCCGTGCTGGCAGCGATGGGGTGCCAGACCCAAGCGCCACGTGATCCCGAGGTGGTCGAGCTGACGATTCCCCGAGGCGCGACGCTCACCGCCGTTGCGGAGACCCTCGCGGCACGACAGCTCATCGGCTCGCCCGGTCTCTTCAAGTTCTACGCGACCATGTCGGGGCGGCACCGCGCGATCCAGGCCGGCACCTACCATGTTCCCCGGGGCGCGACCCATCGGCAGCTCCTCACGATGCTGGTCGCGGGGCGGCCGGCCTACCGCTGGCTGCTGGTACCCGAGGGGCTCATGCTCGGAGAGGTGGCCGCCGCCGTGGAGGCACAGCTCGGGATTCCGGCCGACAGCGTCCTCGCGGCCGCTCGGGATTCCGGTCTGCGGGTCCGTCTCGGCATCCCTACGCCGACCCTCGAGGGCTACCTCTACCCCAATCGGTATGCAGTGCTCACTAATGCCGGCGCCACGGAAGTGGTGGGGCAAATGGTGACCGAGTTCGAGGGCCGGTGGCGCGCCGAATGGAATGCACGGCTCGACTCCCTCGACATGACCCGCCACGAGCTCGTCACTCTGGCCTCGATCATCGAGGGTGAAGTGCGGCACGCACCGGACCGCCCGTACGTGTCGTCGGTGTACCACAACCGACTCGATCGAGGCATGCGCCTCCAGGCGGACCCGACGGTCATCTACGCCCTGGGGCGGCGTCGGCGGCTGTTCGAGCGTGACTACCAGATCCGGTCGCCCTACAACACCTATCTCATCGACGGGCTGCCTCCCGGCCCTATCGGCGAGCCATCGGAGGCCAGCATCGAAGCGGCCCTCTACCCTGCGCAGACCGATTTCCTCTACTTCGTGGCCCGGCCGGACGGACAGCACATCTTCTCGCGCACGTACAGGGAGCACCAGCGGGCGGTGCGAGAGGTCCAGCGGGCGGGTACGGGCTAGGGACGACCCCCGGGAAGACCGGCGAGCTAGCCGGCGAGCCCGGATTCGACGGCGTCGCGCAGCTCCCGCGCGGCGCCTTCGATGTCTCCGGCCGAGAATACGGCGGCGCTCACGGCGACGCCCTGGGCTCCGGCACCGAGAATACCTCCTGCATTCCCGGCGGTGATGCCGCCGATGGCGATAACGGTCATGCCGGCCGGAGCGTGGGCGGCGAGCGCTCGGAAGCCGTCGGTGCCGATGGGAGCGCCCGCGTCTGGCTTCGTGGCGGTGACGTAGATCGAACCAATGCTCCAGTAATCCACTTCAGCCAGGAGCACGGCGGCGGCCTCGTCGGGCGAACCCACCGAGACCCCGATCTTGAGCCCCGGGCCGGCGAATGCCCGCGCGGCAGCAGCCGGCACGTCGTCTGCTCCCAGGTGGACGCCCCGGGCCCCCGCGGCGAGGGCCACGTCCGCACGGTCGTTGACGTAGACCGGCACCGGGAGTGCCGCCACCAGCTCTTGGGTGAGTGCCAGGAGCCGTCCGGCCGGCAAGTGCTTGGCGCGGACCTGCACGGCGGTGACGCCGCCGGCCGCCGCGGCTTGGCAGGCGTCGGGCAGCGCGTCGAGATCGACCGTGGGAGGACCGGCGATGGCTATCAGGCGGGCCTCGGGCAGCGTCAGCAAGGCCGACTCCTTCGCATTCGGTTCGTAACATACCTACCTTGCGAGGGAACACCCACAGCGACATCGCGTAATGACCGAACGCGTCACCGTCTCGTCCCGCGGAGCCGGGCGCCTGCGCGGCGGCCATCCTTGGGTATACCGCTCCGATGTCGACACGCGTGGGGACATCCCGCCCGGCATCGTGCGCGTCGAGGATCATCGCGGGCGGGCTCTGGGACTGGCGCTGTGGAGCCCTAGCTCCCAGATCCGCCTGCGGCTGCTGACGCGCCAGGAAGCGACCATCGACGGTTCGTGGTGGGAGGGCCGCGTGCGCCACGCTGCCGAGCGACGCCGGACGCTAGCCCTCGACACCACCGCCTACCGGGTGGTGCATGCCGAGGCCGACGGACTCCCGTCCCTCGTGGTGGACCGCTACGGCGACGTCGTCGTCGTCCAGCTGCTGTCGGCGGGCCTCGAGGCCGCGCGGGACGACGTTCTGGCAGCCGTCGAGACAGTCCTGTCGCCCCGGGGAATCCTACTGCGCAACGACGCGTCGGTGCGGCGCCACGAGGGGCTGCCCCTCGAGACCCTACGGGCGGCCGGTGAGGTGCCGGACACCGTGCAGGTCCGGGAAGGTCCCGTGACCTATGAAGTCGCCCTGCGGTCGGGGCAGAAGACCGGGGCCTTCCTCGACCAGCGGGACAACCGCGTCCTGGTGGGCTCGCTCGCCCGGGGGCGGGCACTGGACGTATTCACATACCACGGCCTCTTCGCCCTGCACATGGCTCGCGGCGCCCAGCGCGTGCGCGCCGTGGACTCCAGCTCCCCCGCCCTTAGCGTGGCCCAGCGCAACGCAGCGCTAAACGGATGCGATACGGTCGAGTGGATCGAGGCGAACGCGTTCGATGCGCTGCGGGACATGGAGGCCGCCGGCGAGGCATTCGACACGATCGTGCTGGATCCGCCGGCGTTCGCAAAGCGGAGGGACGCGCTGCCGCGGGCTTTCGCCGGCTACAAGGAGATCAATCTGCGCGCCATGCGCCTCCTCACGCCCGGCGGACACCTGCTCACCTGCTCGTGCTCGTTTCACGTGAGTCGGGCGCTGTTCCTCGACATGCTCGAGGCCGCCGCCGCCGACAGCCGACGGCGCATCGAGCTGGTGCGCCTGGTGGGACAGAGCTCGGACCACCCGGAGATCCTCTCCATCCCCGAGACCAGCTATCTCAAGGGCGCGTTGGTGCGCGCCGCAGACTAGGGCCGCTCCGGGGCACCGTCCTCGAAGACACAGTCGTCACCGAAGGGCGTTCCGACCGTTGACAGAAAACAAGGTGGGGGCCAGCTTGCAGCCATGCAGCTCGCCCGCCGGGACGCGCGCGACCGCAATGCGCAGGTTCAGCGCGTTCTCCTTGGCCTCCTCGTCGCCAATCTCGCCGTCGTGGGGGCCAAGTTAGTGATCGGGCTGCGCACGGGCTCCCTTGGCGTGCTAGGCGATGCCGCGCACTCCTCCGCGGACGCCATGAACAACGTGCTCGCACTGGCAGTCAT
>JBDHDE010000069.1:0-12971 GCA_039591655.1 Gemmatimonadota bacterium | reverse complement strand
GTGGATTTCGAGCTGATCGACGGGGCCACGTCGTTCTCCGGCACCTTCACCTCGGACATCCTCACCGGCGACATCACTTCCACTGCGCCCAGCGGCATCATGGGAGAGCTCACGGCCATCCGGCAGTAGCTCCTCGGTCATCGCCCACAGGCATCGCGTCGCCGGCCTCCCTCAAGGGAGGCCGGTTGGCGATCGGAGCTTGCGCCTGTAGGCGCTCGGTGTGATCCGCGTGCTGCGCTGACGCTCGGAACGGACGCGTAAGTGCTTGAACTACAGCGGTTTGTGGGCTCGAAACCGCGCCCGTGAAGTGCATCACTTCCCCGTGAAGCGTGCTCCCCCAACTTGTGGCTCGCCCAACAATTGGGCATGGCCCGGGCAGGCCGGACAGCAAGGAGGACAGCATGCTTCGCAAGTTCCGTATTCTCGGAATGTTCTTGGCGCTGGCCGTGGGAGCGGCCGCCTGTAGTGACGGCGGCGCCACGGTCGGGGTCACTGACGGCGACCCGCTGAGCGAGTCGGAGTCCACCGCGGTGCTCGCAGAGCTGATGGCGGTGTTCAGCGGTTTCGGAATCCCTCAAGGCCCGCAGGCCTCACCCGCGGCCGACATCCCGGTGAACGAGTCGATCGACGAGTCCGCGTCTTGCCCCGGGGGCGGCTCCGTGTCGCTCTCCGGCACAGTCACCGGCACAGTGGACGATCAGACGTTCGCGTTCGACCTCGAGTTTGACGTCGAAGAGGAGATCAACGACTGCGGCGTGGAGCACGACACGACTCTGTTCGTCGTGAACGGCGCACCGAACATCACGTGGTCCGGCCGCATGACGTTCGACGGCGAGCAGACGTTTGGCGGCACCTACTCCATGATCGGCGGCTTCGCCTACACGTCGAGCGACGACCGCGCCGGACGCTGCGGCATCGAGCTCAACCTCAACTTCAACACCGGCCAGGCCTCCGGGCAGCTATGCGGTCAGAGCTTCAGCCAGACGCTAATCCGCTAGAAGGCTCGAGTGGCCTTAGGGCTCAGCCGGCCCCCATCGGCGCTCTGCCGGTGGGGGCCGAGTGTTACGATGAACAGTCAGTCCGGCTGAGAAGCTCCCCCGTCAGGGGCGGCCACCTCCACGAACTCCCGCACGAACACGATCAGGTTCGCCGTGGGCTTCCCTGCGTCGAACATCGCGGCAGGCGCCGCAGGCAGCCCTCCTCCGAGACCCCCGAATTGCTCCGCCGTGGCGTACGGCATGTACAGATGGATGTGCGGCAGGAAGGCGCCCACCCTGGTGTCGGCATCGGAATAAAGGATCTGCCCGGCTGACATCATGTACGCCATGGCTGGCCGTTGCGGCAGCGCGAACTCCCCGCTCCCGATCGCTTGCTCGACCCGTTGGTCTACTTCCTCCGGCGGGCATCCCGCCAACCGCAGCTCGACCCGGCGGATTTCGATCTGCAGGATCGTCCTGGATGCTTCCGGATCGTAGCAGATGGGCTCGAGGGAGAGTGGCAGGCTGCGCGACACCATACAGGTGACGCCGTTCGATCCCTCGGCAGCGGTGTGGTAGCGGCCGTCGCGCAGCACGAGGATCGTCGCTTCATCCGTGACCTCGGCTGGTGCGGCGCTTCGGGCGAGTGCGATCTCCTCGGCCTCGGTCAGCATCGGCGGCGTTGCGGCGGTCTGCGCCAGTGCCGTCAAGGGCAGCAGCAGCGCGGTTGCCGCGGGAATGGACCATCTCATCTCTTCCCCCAGGTCTCGCGGGATTGCAGGTGTTTGACCAGGGTCGGCGGCCGGAGGTTACAGCGGCGGCCGGCGGCGCTCAGTTGAGGGGGTCGACCTCCCGGATCTCGAAGGTCCCTCCGTACCTGATGTGAGGGGAGGATCCGGCGATCTCGACCGCCTCGTCATACCCTGCGGCGCTCACGAGGAAATACCCGGATACGTCCGAGCGCGCCCGGGTATCTCTCGACGCCGGGGCCGAGATCCACCGGCCGGGCTCGTCCATCAGCTTGTTGGCGCCCACGAGGCGACCCTGTTCGGCTAGCGACGCCGCCCACGCCCCGTATTCCTTCACGAGGGTATCCCCCGATACGGGGGCCAGTGGCTCCTCCCCCCGGACGAGGAGGAGAAACGTGGAGGCTCCCGCGGTCGGCACGGGCGCTAACCCAGGACCCCGCAGCAGATACCCGCCGGCACCTCCAACCAGGAGCAGCGCGACTGCCGCGGCGGCGCGGAGCAACGGGGCGTAACGCTGTTGCCGCGTGGCCGCCAGCCGGCGGCGGAATACGATCCCGGCGCGCGGCGCGGCCGGTGGCGCGCTCAGCTCACCCAACCCCTTCCACAGCGCGCCCATCCGCTCGGCCTCGGCAGTGCACGACTCGCACGACTGGATGTGTGTCTCGAGATCGCGCCGCTGGCCGTTGTCCAGCGTGTCCAACAGGGAATCGACGATGAGGTCAACTGCATGCTCACACTTCATTGGCCCGCTCCAGCTTCTCGAATTGTTGCCGCAGCTCGCGCATGGCCCGGTGTGCCCTCACCTTGATCGCGCCCACGGTGGTACCGCACACCTCGGCGATCTCGGCGTAGCTGAGTCCCTCGTAGCGGCTCAATACCAGCACCTCCCGCTTGTCGGGTGACAGCCCGTGGAGCGCGGTGCGCAGGGTTTCGAGCCGCGGGTCGGACTCGCCCGATCCGGCAGTCTCGTGCTCCTGCTCCCTTCCCACGAGCCCGAGGCGCGTCCGGTTCCTGGCCTCGGCGTTCAGGTGGTCCATGCACACGTTCCTGACGAGTCGGTAGAGCCAGGTGGTGAACGCGGCGCGGGCTCCGAATCCCTTGCGGTACTTGAGGATCCGCAGGAACGACTCCTGGACCAGGTCGTCGGCCAGGGAGGCATCCCCGGTGAGGCGGTAGCACAGCGCGTGCACCCGCGCATGATGCCGGTCGAACAGGACGCCGAGGGCATTCAGGTCACCCCGTGCCGTAGCAGCCATCAACTCGTGGTCCGTCTTGTCCGCCAATGACCCCCCAGCGCTGTGGCCCGCGCCAATATTATGACCGCCGCCCGACCCCGCAGGTTACACCGGCGGCCCGCCATGGAGTTGCGGAGCCCCACCACCACAACGACAGCGCCCGGCTCGCGGCCGGGCGCTTGCTTGGAGCGACGAGCCTCGGTCAGCCGCTACATCATCTCCCACGAGCCTTCCCAGGTGATCACCAGTCTACTGTCGGGGGTCGCCCCCTCAAACGTGGTGGTCCCGCCGCCGGTGATGCCCTCATACTTGCCCGTGCCGCCCATGAAGCCCCAGTCGCCCCCGGTCGGGCCGTTGTTCCACCAGATCCACCACACGTCCCCGTCGCCATCCACGCCGTCACAATAGCCTCGGCCGGTGAGCAGGTTGCCTTCGGCATCGAGTATGTTCGTGCCCAGACAGTCCTGTGTGCTCATGTGAAACGGCACCGCTGGATCGTCGGCGACTACGACGGTCCTGAGGTGCGATCGCTCGAGCATGGTTCCGTCGGGCAGCTCCATCTTCTTGATCTTGGCAGGCACGTAGGTCGCCGTGCCGCTGCCCGTCTGCTGCGCCTGTGCGGTGGTGGCAAAGCCGGCGGCCAGCAGCACGAATGCCGCGACGCCGCAAACGAGTGCGCTACGCATGTTCACCTCCAGGAGGGTGGTACGCTCGGCTAAAAGCGACGGGAAACAACCGGGAGAACCTATCAGTCGGGATCGGGGAGCTCAACATGGGGTGCGGGAATGGCTGCCCGCGCGACGCTCACGCCAGTCCCCGCGACTCCCACGCCAGTCCGCAAGTCGGGCCGGCGTCGACGTTTGTGGCGTGGTGACCGCCGTCACATTCGCCCGTTGCGGCAGGGCGGATCTTCTGCTTTCAACCCTCCACACGCCGGGCAGTCGCCGGCATGGACGACTCATGCCAGTACCTGCCATCGCAATTCACGCCTCCGGGCCGGGCCACGAGATCGCGAAGGCGGTCGACGCCAACTTCGCGGCCTCCGCGATGTACGACCGGGTAGTGACCCTGGCGTTCGACTGGGACAAGGTGGTCCCCCAGTCGAGCTACAAGGGACCCCGCAACCTGTACCGGTTCCTCAAGCGGAGCGCCGGCACCATCGGTGCGGCATCCCGTGTCGGCTTGGAGTTCGGGGCCCACCCGCTGGACAGGTCGTTGGGCGGCCTCCAGGTCCGACTGCATCGGCTGACCCAGGGAGTTCTCGCGGCTCTGGTGGGAATCGTGCTCGCCATGCTGGTGGCCGAGCTCGTGGTGCTGGAACCGGCTGCGAGGGTCGGTCTCCCCACGGCCACCTTCCTTCCGATGGGGTGGATGGAGACCGCCGCCGGATGGTCGAAGGTGGCGATCGGCGTCGGGGCCACGCTGCTGATGGTGCTCGGCATACTGCGCCTGCTGCTCACGATGTCCCCCCGGCCGGTGATCGTCGCATTCCGCAGCATCGTCTTCCTGTTGCTGCAGCCGGTTCTCGTCGTACTGCTGGGAGCACTCGCAGCGGATTGGTGGTTGCTGCTGACGGTCTTCGCCGTCCTCGCGGCGTCATCGTATCTCGCTTCCGGTATCGGCGCCGCTTTGCTCTGGATCCTGGTTCTCGGCGGCCTGGTAGGAATGCGCGGGCTCTGGGCCCGGAAGACACTGCGCGGCCCGATCAAGGTCGCCCTGGACGGCTTCCGGTATCTCGGCGAGCCGCGGTACCGCGAGCGGGTCCAGGTGGCGCTCGACAATGCGATCATACAGGCGCGCTCGCGAGTCGAGAACGACGACGACTTCGTGCTGGTCGGCCAGGGAATCGGAACGGTGATGGCGCTCGACTCCCTCACGCACTCGCGCCTCTGGAGAGATACCGATCGCGTCCTCCTCGTGACGATGGGCTCACCGCTCAGGCGGTGGTTCCTGAGCCTGTACCCGGGCACCCTCTTCCCGGAAAGCATGGAGAACGTCATCGGCCTCGTAGCGCGGCGCCTGGCCGACTTTCTTTGGATCAACATCTACCGTCCCTGGGACTACCTGGGGTCCGATCTCGGGCTGAAGCGCTTCAAGGGACGGGACATCTCAACGGGCATCGGCGAGCGCCGAGCGGTGGGCCACGGCGACTATTGGCAGGACCGTGACGCCCAGCGCACGTTCGGTCACGGCCTACAGCGGCTCAAGAAGGTGCAACCGGTAGCGGTCTCGAGAAAGGAGGAGATTCACGGGATGCCCCAGCCGCGGCCCGCAGCGGGTGCGTTACGGATCCCCTCACGCCTGCCAGCGCTGCTCAAACCCGCGTTCGTCCTCGCCACACTCGGATGGATGCTGTGGTGGGTGGCGACCGGAGCGGGCGTGCTTACCACCGGAATCGAGGGCACGTCCGAGCTGCTGGAGCAGCGGGGATTCACCGTGGAGGCAGCGGCCAGCCATCGAAGGGAGATCATGGAGAACGAGCGCGGTGTGACGTACGTCGACTACTGGATGTTCGCGTTCGCCGACTCGAGCGGGGTGGACAGACGCGTGCGAGTGGTGCGGGACGCGAGCGAAGCCTACCTCGGAGTCCCCACCCATCGGTTCGACCACCGCGCGCTCACCCGAGAGATCCGCGCCGGGTGCGGCGGCATCGGGCTGCCGCAGTGGTGGCCGATGGGCGACATGGAGGCACGCTGCACGCTGGAAGGCGTCAGGCTGCGTTACTACTCGGGTGACTTGAGCGTGCTGGACCTGCCCGATTACCCACAGCGGCAGTTCGGGAGCGACCCAGTCCGGGGCTGGGCCGAGGCAGGCGCCGCGGCGGCGGTGCTCTCGGTGCTGTTCGTGATCCCCGTGGTGCTGGGGGTGAGGTTGTTCGGGATGCTTCTGGGGTGAGGGGCACCGACCCCTAGAACACCCCCTCCCTCACCTGCCCCTTCTTCAGTCCCTTCCTCAGCTCGACGATCCTGTACGGCTCGACCGACTCGTTATCGGGCAGCGGCACGTCGCCCTTCTGCTTACCCATCTGGGTGACGCTCTTGAGCTTCTCGAGAATCTTGGAGCCGCCGACCGCCTTCGCGCCGTCAGAGTAGTACTCGAACCAGGGGATCCCCGCCTGTTGGTACTCCTTGGCCGTGGGCGGCACGGTCGGCGGGGCCTGCCCGGTGATCGCGCGCCACACCATGGAGTTGGCGATGTGTACGAAGCAGCGTGCCCTGTGGCGCAGGTCCCAGTCCTCGAGGCGATACGGGTCGTCGTAGATTTCCTGCCGCATGCGCCCGCCCGGGGCGAACGCCATACCGAGTGGCGCACCAAGCGCCATGGCCTCGCCAGTATCGAAACGGGCAGCGCGCCCACGCTGTGCGATGAGGCGCTCATACGCCTCCCGCTTCATGGGATACACTTCGATCTGCAGCCCGCCGTGCTCGGCCTCGCCGGTGATCTGTTCCTCTGCGCTGTATCCGCTCCCCAGCGGCATGGCCACGAACTGGCGGATGATTCCCTTCTCCACGCAGTAGCCGTCGAGCCACGGCTGCTCGGGGATGGCCAGGTAGTCCTGCGGGTGCCGGTTGAGCCCATCCCTCCAGGCCTCCCCGGTCACGGCGTTGATCTTCCCCGCCGCGATCTTCACGGCGAACGGATAGAAGCTGCCGCCGAAGTTGAGCCACAGCGCTTCCGACTGGTACATGGGGAGCATCACGCCGCCGTGCTCCACCCACTGCTGTGGAACGCGGGCTGCGAAGTCGTCCACGTGACGCAGCGGAAACCGCCCCAGCCCCGCCGGCAGCGGGTATTCCCTGTCGTCGTCCGGGATGCGAAGCGTGCGCTGGAAGTCGATGCACATCTCCGCGTCCTGGTGGACCTCGGGAATACGTACGGCCAGTCCGTCCCTACTAAGCTCGATCATCTCTCCTCCTCCGTGCGGTATACAGTGCGCTCGGGGTGTGACAGCCTACCAGTTCCCGTCGCGCACCTCCCGCACGATCCTGAGCACTGCACGATCCGGCGCGTCCTTGAGCTGCCTAATGAGTGCCGCGAACAGCTCCGGTCGCTTGCGGATGGCCTCCTGCAGGTCTGACGACACCTTGCCCGCCAGCGCCAGGAGCATGTCCTGGTCCTCACCCAGCTCCTGGGCCAGGGCCACGATCTTGGCCTCGGAGGGCGGTGGCGCCTCCCCCCGTTCGACTTTGCTCAAGAACGAGGGCTCCACACCGATCCGCATCGCTACCTGACGCACGGAAAACGTTGCGTCACTTTGTCTTAGGCGCTCGCGCCGGTCGCGAGCGTAGCTGCCGAATGAGCTCATATGTAGTATGTACTACTTAGTACACGATACGTCAAGGGCACAAACCTCATATTCGTACCATGCCCCACCACAACGTCTACGTGGTGCTGCTCGACAACGAGGTGCTCAACCACAAGCGGTTCCGGGACGCCAACCCCGATCGCGACCCGCTCAAGCCGTGCGTGTACGTGGGGGAGACCGGCAAGACGCCGGCGCAGCGCTTCAGGGACCACCAGCGCGGGCACAAGTCCAACGCCTACGTGTACCGCTACGGCGTGAAGCTCCTGCCGCAGCACTTCGAGCACCTGAACCCGATGACGTACAAGAAGGCGGTCGAGCAGGAGCAGCGCCTGGCCGACCGCCTTCGGAGAGAAGGCTACGCCGTGTGGCAGGCGTAGGGTGGCAGGGCGAAACCCTGGTAGAGCGCGGCCATCCCGCCGCCACCGCCTTGCCAAGAAGGACCGTTTTCCCGACAAAACCTCTGCTGTTTCCCGCGGGCCGCTGACAATACGTTGTGCCATCCCGCAGCAAAGTGAGGTACACCGTGCGCCCTACCCGCTCAGCCCTTGCCATCCTCATGACGCTAGTGCTGCTCGGCGGCGACTGCGGCACTCAGTTGAGCTTCACCACGCCGGCGCAACTCGCTGGGCTCTGGCGCTATGTCGGCTGGTTGGAGAATGGCGTAGCGCGAGATCTCGACACATACTACGCCTGCCAACCGGGAGCCGAGAGCGCGTGCCTGCCGGGGACGAGTACGTATGCGGATCGCGCCACGAAGACTCTCCACACCAATGACACGTGGTCGTATGCGGAGCACGATCAGGCCGATGACGTCGTCTTCACGGAGGAGGGTGCGACGACCGTCCAGGGCGATCAGCTGTACTTGGAGATTCAGGAAAGAAACGGCACTGCACTGACGCCGGCGGAGCAAGAGACCGAGACATTCACTTGGGGAGTCGCCAACGACACGTTGACCCTCTCGCGGGAGATCGACCCAAGCACGACCTGGGATTTTAAGATGGTGCGATAGCAGCACCCGGATTCACGTCAGGCAAGACTAAAGAGAAGCGCCGGCCTCCAAGCCGGCGCTTGTTGATTGGCCAGCAAGCCGCTCGAGCCGTGTGGCAGGCGGACCGTGCCGGGGCAAACGGCCACCGATGATCACCTCGAGTTCGGTGACGTCCAGCACCTCCTCGGGAGTGTTCTCCTGTTAAGTTGATCATGACGTGGGGTAGTCGTGCGGGGGGTGTATATGAGGATGCGTGCCGGCTCTGTGACACGAAGCTCCAGACGACTCTACACACTGGTGGTTGAGTCACACGATGCGCCGGCCCGGATAAGGGGTCCGATGAGCAAGCGTGATCTGCGGTCCAAGTTGGCGGGCCACCTCCTAGAGCGCGGCGGACAGCGCGTCATTCGCGACTTGAATCGGACCACCCGTTGTATGCAGTGTCACGGCCGCCTGGACATGGGTACCGACGCCATGACCGGGGAGGTCGTGGAGGAATGCCTGGGTTGCGGCATGCGCCGACCGGTGCCGCGGTTCCGGCCGGAGCAGGAGAAGGGATCGGCAGCGTAGGTTCAGCTCCTCCGCAGCCGCAGGCGCGTGTTAGGCTGCAGCAGCCTAGGCCCCACCCTCGTACTTGAAGGAGACCTTCACTTTCGCCCGGTAAGCACTGACCTTTCCATCCTTCAGTTGTAGGTCCAGTTCCGAGATCTCGGCTACCCGAAGGTCGCGGAGCGACTGCCCCGCCCGGGCAACCGCCGCGGCCGCTGCCTTCTCCCAGGAGTCCGTGCTGGTCCCAACCAGCTCGATCATCTTGTACACGCTCTCAGCCATGGTTCATCCTCCTCTGCTTTTCCGCCAGGCCGGCAGCCCCCGGCGGGGGCACGCTCAACAAGGAGATTGCGGGAGTGCTATGCCGGCTTTCGGAATTCCAGACAATACCCATGATACTGACCATGCGCCTTCCATATGCCGTCCACCAGTGTCTCTTCCATTGTACCCGGCACCAGGTCAACCGGCACGGACGTGTCCACTTTCTTGCCCTGAAACGAGCGTGAGAAACCGGGGATTCGAGTGATGAGTCGTGCAATCCGTTCCGACTCGTCGGCAATCACAATTCTGCTTCCTGGCCGCGCGACACGGATCATCTCGTCAATGGCTTTCTTCTTCTCCGAGAAGAAGTTGATCCCGCCAATGTGGAAGACGTTGTCGAACGATTCCGACTTGAACGGCAACGCCTCCGCCGTCCCCAGGAAGAGATCTACCGACCAACCTCGCTTGGTGACGAAGCCACTACAGCGCACCAGTTGCCCGGCAGAGATGTCCAGGCCATAGACTTCACCCACCTTTGGCGATTCAAACAGGTAGGGTAGATTCCCACCGGAGCCTATCGAAACCTCCAGAATGCGCCCACCGTTCAACTCCAGCCGGTCCAAGACCTCCTTCCGCGCCCTACGCTCTCCGCCAAACGGTAAGAACGCCGCCTTGGTGAAGAGGGCGTAGACGTGCGAGAACCAGTCATAGAAGCGAGCAATACGGTGGTCGAGGCGCTCTGGTTCTTGCGGAGATATGAAGTGAGCAATGCCATTCCTGATGGAGAAGCTTCGCTCACACCGCGGGCAGAACAAGTCCCCCACGTCTATAGTCTCATCGCCGCGCTCATCGCGCAGGGAAAGTGCAGCGTGACAATCAGGACAACACAGCAACTCCAGTGTTGGGCGTCTCATCTCCACTCCTTGCCAGCCCACCGCGCTAAGAACACCTTCGCCAGGCCCCTTCTGATCCAGAGGGGGGTGCTGTCGTGCTTTGTCGTGTTACCTCACCCACACTCTCCCTGCGCTATCGTCCCCAGCAGTTCCTAGCTAGGCGTCACCACGCGCCGGCGCCGTAACCGCGGGATGAACATCGGGACCCGCTCCTTGTACTCCGTATAGGCCACGCCGAACCGCCGCGTCAACTCCGGCTCCTCTACCCGCTTCAGTTCAATCACATGGACGAGCACGTAGGCCGGCGTCCAGATGACGGTAATCCCCACCGAATGCACCAGCAGACCCAGGCCAACGAGCGCCCCGAACACCCCGGTGAGCATCGGATTGCGAACCCACGCGTAGGGCCCGCTCGCGATGAGCTCCTCCGGGGGGTTCAGGGGAACTGGCGTGCCTCGAGCCCGGACAAACCGGGCCACGCACCATCCGCTCAGCAGCGCCCCGGCGGCCAGGATCGGGGCTCCCACGACCGCCCCAGGGAGGCCCGGCAATAGTGCCGGCAGATCCAGCCACCGGTCCGTGTAGAGGCCCCCGACGATCACGACGGCCAGCGTGCTCCCGAAGATCAGAAGCCCGAGCGGTGTCAGTAGTTCGCGCCGGCGCTTTGGGCCGGTCGCCACGGAATGGAAGAGATCGGCGAGTCTCATTGTCCTCTTACGGAGCCGGTGCTAGATCTCCTGCACGCCCCACGCCTTGTTGATGCTCTCCCAGGTGATCACGTTCGGCTTAACGAATGGCCGTCGTACGTTCTCCAGTCTCTCTCCCCTCACTTCAACGTCCCTCACGCTTGCGGGTCCTAGACCCGCGCGGTAGGCCCATACAAACGTGGGAACTTCCTGCACCCCCACTCCCATGATGTCTGCCGTGACCATGTCGGTGGCCAGCGGGTTCGTTCCCGCGATGATCAAGTTCATCGGCACCAGACTCCCACCCGTCGGGCCGTCTCCTTCCATCGCCATCGACCCGTCCACGACAGTGAGCCCGAGCCTGCTGGCGCGGACCATGTCGATCGTCTCGAAGGCAATGCCCGGCGACTCGGCCATGGCCGCCTGGTCGTGCAGCCACGACCTGACCGAGTAGTAGACCGTTCCAGGATACAGGCCAATCAGGTTCTTCATGCCCAGCGTCACGGTCGCCAGTACGTGGGTCTTCATCATCGGAACGGAGCACAGCAGGTCTATGTCAGTCAGCGACTGGTGCAGCGTGATCTTGTCGAACACGAGTCCGTTCGGCACCTCGACCTCAGCCATGTCGCCCGAGTGGAGGTTGATGAGCGGAGTCCGAAGAGAGCCGGCAAGGTCAGTGTAGCCCAGGGTGTCGAACACGTACTGCTGCATGCCGTCCAGTATCTCGCGGTTCCGCGTCCTGTAGGTGACATCGCCCCGGACGTTGAATCCGGCTCCCGCGGCCGACCCTTCACCGATCAGGACTTCCTTTCCCGACCGCTGCATGAGTTGGGCGAGCGTTCTCACCACGCCCGGTTTGGTCGTGAAGTCCGGACCCTCGGCCACCAGGTTGGGCTTGAGCATGATCCTATCTTTGCCCTTTGCCACCGTCTCAATACCTCCGAGGAGGTCAATGGCCGCTTCGACTGCAAGATCGATCCTGTCGTTCCCGATCCTTACGACGCTGACGATCGGCTTCTCTGTCGCTGAACGGTCCCCATACCACGCTGGCGTCAGGCCTCCAGCGGCGGTCCCAAGAACCACGCCGGCACTCGTCTTGACGAAGTCCCTGCGTGACAGATGTCTGTGCTTCATCCGGATTCCTCCCGCTGGTAAGGCACGGACGTCTCGCTGCCGTCAGTGGCTGCGGTCCTCGTCGTCGGGCGGGCGTCGTACTGCGGCGTCTGTCGGGCGGCGGAGGCCCGGACGCCACCGACGGAAGATTCTTCTCCTCAATGTGTCACGGGAGCGTGAACGTGCAAACTCTTAAATGCGAGTGTTGCGCTTCGGATTCGGCGCGCTGCGCGATAGTCGGTGGGAATCCTCGGTTGTCAGTTTCTAACTGACGGCTGAAAGCTGACGGCTACAACGCTCTCAGACACGCTCGTTACCGCACCCCAGACAACTCGAGCACAAAGCTGTCGTTTGCCCCACCGTTATACGTATCGTCGAACGAATCCGGACCCATCGGAAAATCGGCTGAATTCGTACTGCCCGCGATAACAATACTCCCCTGAGCGTCGACATCGATGCAGAATCCGGTGTCCTCAGCATCGCCGCCAATCAGAGCAGAATACTTCATATCACGCAGACTGCCGTCGAGTATGAGCACAAAAACGTCACCGCGATACGAACCGCCCCGAAAGTGATCCGAAAGAGCGTTGTCCGTAACCGGGAAATCGCGCGACGTCGTATTGCCGGTTATGTATACGTTTCCCTCAAGATCAACCGCGAGCCCTCGCGGAAAGTCGATCGCTGAACCGCCGAAGAATGTAGAACTGAGCAACGTACTCAAATCAGGATCGAACTTCGCAGCATAGCCGTCGCGTCTACCCCCGCCCCATGCCCCACTGTATGACCCGGCTGTGACAGGCAAATCCTCGGATTCGGTGTACCCTGTAATGAATATCTCGCCTGAGGCAGAAAGCTCGATATCGAGCGCCTCATCCAGCTTCGATCCGCCGAACAGGGTTGCCGCTTCGAGTGTCGAAAGTTCATCGTCAAAGCGGGCTATGAAGACATCCTTGATAACGTTCAACGTACGGTCGTAGGCGGTCGCGGTGGTAGGAAAATCACTCGATTCCGTTTCGCCGCATACAAGCACCCCGCCATCCTCCAGCGCGTGAACGGCGACCCGCCATTCGTTATGTGATCCGCCTAGATATGTTGAGGCTTTCAACGTTGAAAGGCTGTTGTCGAGCACCACGACAAAAGCATCGCCGGATTCGCTCCCGCCGTTAAACTCCCGGTCAAACGCACCTGCTGTAACCGGAAAATCAACAGAATGC
>JBDHDE010000068.1:0-17381 GCA_039591655.1 Gemmatimonadota bacterium | reverse complement strand
CCTCCACATCGCCTCCCGCACCTCCGTGTTCGCCCTCAAGGGAAGCGCCAGGGACGTTCGCTCGATCGGGGCCCTGCTCAACGTCTCGGCGATCCTCGAGGGCACGCTGCGCAAAGCGGACCGGCGGCTGCGCATCACCGCCCAGCTCACCAACGTGGCGGACGGCCGCCTTCTCTGGTCGGAGCGCTACGACCGCGAAATCGAGGACGTGTTTGCGGTGGAGGACGAGATCGCCCGTACCATCGTCGAGACGCTGCGGACGACGCTGTTGGGTGATCTGGGCGAGCTCGTCTCGCGGCGCTATACCGAGAACGTCGTGGCGTACAATCTCTACCTCAAAGGGCGCTACTTCTGGAATCAGCGGACCCAGGCCGGGATCGCCCAGGCCATCGAGTGCTTCGAGCAGGCGATCGCCGAGGACCCCGAGTACGCCCTGGCCTACAGCGGCCTCGCCGACTGCCACGCCATTCAAGTCGACTACCGCGGGATCCCCGCCGCCGAGGGGATGCAGCGGGCCAAGGCCGAGGCCCGCAAGGCGCTGGAGCTGGACGAGACCCTGGCCGAGGCCCACACCTCTCTGGCCTGGGTGACGTTCATCTACGATTGGGACTGGGCGCTCGCCGAGGCGGAGTTCCGCCGGGCCATCGACTTGAACCCGCGTTACGCCACGGCGCGCCAATGGCATGCCTGGCTCCTGACGGCCCTGGGTCGCACCGAGGAAGCTTTGGCCGAGGGGCGTGCGGCCCTGGAGTTCGACCCCGCCTCCGTCTCGGTCCGGCGCTCCATGGGTTGGCTGTACTACTACGCCCGGCGCTATGACACAGCGGTGGAGCACCTCCAGCGGGCCCTCACGATGGATCCGACGTCCAGCGAGAACCACCGCGTGCTCGGTCTCGCGCACACCCAGCGGGGTGCGTTCGACGCGGCGGAGACCGCCCTACGCCAGGCATTGGCTACGCATCTGGGGGCGAAGGAATCCCCCTACGTGGTTGCAGCCCTGGGCTACCTCGCCGCCCGGCGGGGCGACGGTGCGGCCGCGGAGGAGCGGCTACGGGAGCTGGAGGACCGCGTCCGGGAGCAGTACGTCTCGCCGGTGGCCCTGGTGACCATCCTCGTCGGGCTGGGCCGAGTCGATGAGGCCCTGGGGTGGCTGGAGCGGGCCCACGAGGAGCGCCGCGGCTGGCTTGCCTACCTCACAGTGGAGCCGCTGCTCGATCCCCTGCGGGGCCATCCACGGTTTGCCGC
This sequence comes from Gemmatimonadota bacterium, assembly GCA_039591655.1. Classification (GTDB taxonomy): domain Bacteria; phylum Gemmatimonadota; class Gemmatimonadetes; order Gemmatimonadales; family GWC2-71-9; genus WVYX01. The sequence continues at coordinate 16,136 of JBDHDE010000068.1, read as the reverse complement.
GCTGATCCGCAAGATGCGGCTGGAGGGGTGAAGCGGCGGCTCGGGGGCGGGAATGTCCCAATCACCGCACGTCGTGCCCCACATCTGGCCTAGCCGCTGCGGCCGCGGGGCACTTACTTGGGGTTTGGCACTCGACAGCTAACCATGGCCACCGACAACCACTTCGGCCTCGCGCAGATCGTCGCCTGGAAGGAGGGCGACGTGTCGTACTATCTGCACGGCTCGCCCCCGGGACCGGGCGGGCGTGTAATCGTACTCACCGCCGTGGGTCCTGAGGACGAGCACCGCTGGGTCGTGCTGCCTCAGGGCAAGGCCGAGGAAGCGGCTACGAAGTGGGAAGTGGCCAGCAACACCGAGCGCACCCTCATGGCGGAGGCGCTGCTGCCCCGCGGCCGCCTGGCCTGACCCCTACCGCTCTCCCGGGGCCCCGTCGAAGCACGGGATGGCTGCCGCGCGGTCTAGCAGATCCTGGGTAGCTGGTCTCCGGGCAGCACGTCCACCACCCGCGTGCCCCCGATCGCAGTCTTGAGAGCCACGAGGCCGGGGTGCTCCGGTACCACCCGCCCGATCACCGCAGCCCCCTCACCCAACGCGTGCGACCGGAGAGCCGCCACGGCATCATCGGCCGCAGACTGTTCCACGAAGGCCACGAGGATCCCTTCGTTGGCCACGTACAGGGGATCGAACCCCAGGAGCTCGCAGGCGGCCGCCACTGGGCCGGGAATCGGGAGCCGGCTCTCTTCCAGCTCCACACCCACGCCTGCCGCCCCCGCGATCTCGTTCAGGGCGGAGGCCATCCCGCCTCTCGTGGGGTCCCGCAGCACGTGCACTGCCGGTCCGACGCGCTCCCGCAGCAGCTCCACCAGCGGGCAGAGCGTCGCGGCGTCGCTCTCGATCTCGACCTCCAACGCGAGCCCCTCCCGCACGGCCATCACCGCGATGCCGTGGCGGCCGATGGGCCCGCTCACGATGACGGCGTCGCCCTGCCGCGCCCGCTCCGGCGCCGGCATGAACGACGGATCGAGCTCCCCCACGCCCGTGGTGTTGATGAACACGCCGTCGGCCTTGCCCCGCTCCACCACCTTCGTGTCGCCGGCGACGACCGGCACCCCGGCCTCCTGTACGGCCCGGGCCATCGCCTGGAGAACGCGGTCCAGCACGTCCATCTCCAGGCCCTCCTCCAGCACGAACCCGGCGGTGAGGTAGCGCGGCACGGCTCCCATCATCGCGACGTCGTTGAGCGTGCCGTGGACGGCCAGCGAACCGATGTTGCCGCCGGGAAACTCCAGCGGGCGCACCACGAAGGTGTCGGTGGAAACGGCCAGCCGTTCCGCCGCCACGTCCACCACCGCAGCATCGGTGAGCGTGGCCAGCGCCGGGTTCGTGAAGTAGGGCAGGAAGCGCTCCCGCAACAGCGCCGCGCTCATCTTGCCGCCCGAGCCGTGCCCCAGCTGCACCCGGTCGTACTGCGTCTTCGGAATCGGGCAGTTGACGCCCTGCGCGATGGAAGACCCTTCCACTCAGGCCTCGGTGGTGCTGGTGGCGCGGAACCGCCCGTAGTTGTAGTACGCGGCGCATGCGCCCTCGGAGGAGACCATCGGTGCGCCGAGGGGTCGCTCCGGCGTGCACATCGTGCCGAACGCGGGACACTCGTTGGGCTTGAGCTTGCCCCGCAGCACGTCTCCCGCGTGACAGTCGGGGGACTCCGTCGCCGTGATGGTGTCGATCCCGAACCTGCGCTCCGCGTCGTGAGCGGCGAGCTCATCGCGCAGGCCGAGCCCGCTCGAGGGAATCGTCCCGATGCCGCGCCACGGCCGATCCACGATGCAGAACACCTTCTGCACGATCTCCTGCGCCGGCCGGTTCCCCTCCCGTCGCACCGACCGCACGTACTGGTTCTCGACCTCGTGGCGCCCCTCCTCCAGCTGGCGCACGACCATCAGGATGCCCTCCAGGATGTCCACTGGCTCGAAGCCCGTCACCACGATGGGGACGCGATACTTCTCGGCCAGCGGCTCATACTCGGTCCAGCCCATCACGGTGCAGACGTGCCCCGCCGCGAGGAAGGCCTGCACCCGGTTGTCGGGGGACGCCAGGATCGCCTCGATGGCGGGCGGTACGGTCACGTGGGACACCAGCACGCTGAAGTTGTCGATCCCGAGCTCGTGGGCCCGCCACACCGCCATTGCGTTGGCCGGGGCAGTGGTCTCGAAGCCCACCGCGAAGAAGACCACCTCCCTGTCCGGGTGCTTCCTCGCGAGCTCCAAGGCGTCGAGCGGGGAGTACACCACGCGGACGTCCCCACCCCGGGCGCGTACCTGAAACAGGTCGTACTTGCTGCCGGGTACCCGCAGCATGTCGCCGAAAGAGGTGAAGATCACGTCGGGACGAGAGGCGAGCTCCACGGCGCGATCGATCTGCTCCAGCGGCGTCACGCACACCGGACAGCCCGGTCCATGGATCATCTCGACGGCTCCGTTCAGCAGCTCGTCGATGCCCTGCTTGACGATGGTGTGGGTCTGTCCGCCGCAGACCTCCATCATGACCCAGCGCTTGGTGGCGGCGTGCCGGATCGTGTCGGCCAGGCCCCGGGCGATCTGGCCGTCGCGGTACTCGCTCAGGTACTTCATGGCGCTCCGGGGGGATCGGGGTTGAGGCTCTTCTGCGCCACCTCCTCCATCCACTCCAGCTCGTCCAGCTGACTCATCTCCTTGAGGACCTCGAACGTCCGCTTGGCCTCCTCCTCGTCCACCTTCGAGATCGCAAAGCCCACATGGACGATCGCGTAGTCGCCGACCTCCACCTCGCCCTCGAGGTACGCGAGGCAGACCTCACGTTTTACGCCGCCGAAGTCGACGGTGCCCATGGTCAGGCCGCCGTCCGTATGCATCTCCACGATTCGTCCCGGAATGCCCAGACACATCGATGGCCTCCTCAGGAAACCCCGTTACGCCGCATGAGCGTGGCGGCGACCGCAGCCTGGCCGTAGCTGATGGCGCCGTCGTTGGGGCTCAAGCGCCGGGGTACCAGCACCCTGAAGCCCGCCTCCTCGAGGCGCGCCCGCACCGCGGCGAGGAGCCGCGCGTTCTGGAAGCAGCCGCCCCCCAGGGCCGCCGTGCCCACACCCGCACCCTCCCCGACTCGCCGAACGAGTGTGGCCGTGGCCTCGGCGACGCTCTCATGGAACTGCGCGGCGAGCTCCCCGACGTCGCCCCCCGTCGCCAGGCGTTCTCCCAGGGCGACGAGCAGCGGGAGGGGATCGAGGAGCCAAGATCCATTCTGGCCCTCCAGCACGGGGAACGGCAAGGGCTCCGCCGGCTGGCTCCCGGCTAGCGCCTCCAGCTCCATGGCCGCCTGCCCCTCGTAGTACGACACCCGGCGAGTTCCCAGCACGGCGGCTGCCACGTCGAACAGCCGCCCCATGGATGAAGCCGGGGGCGCGTTCAGCTCCCGCGCGATCTGCTGCTCGGCCACGGAGCGCTCCTGCGGATCCACGCCCTCGAAAGCTCGGGCGAATGCCCTGGCGGCGTTGGGCTCGAGGGAGAGGTAACCCAGGGCCACCCGCCAGGGTCGACGGACTGCGAGGTCGCCGCCGGGCAGGGGGGCGTACCGCAGCTGCCCCCGCCGCTCGTAGCCGGCCAGGTCGGACACCAGAACCTCCGCCCCCCACACAGCGCCATCCTCTCCGTAGCCCGTGCCGTCGTAAGCCACACCCACCACGGTCTCGGTCACCCCGTGCTCCGCCGCCACAGCCGCCGTGTGGGCGTGGTGGTGTTGCACTGTGAAGAGTTGCAGGTCCAACTCCTCGGCCACACGGGTCGAGAGATAGCCGGGGTGGAGGTCACGCACCGCGACTTGCGGCTCGATGCGGAACAACCTACGGAAGGCGGCAAGGGAGGCCTGAAAGTGCTCCAGCGTCTCCAAGTTCTCCAGATCGCCTATGTGCTGGCTCACGTACGCCGTGGTCTCATGCGCCAGCGCGAAGGTGTTCTTGAGGTGGGGACCGACCGCCACCAGCGGGACCGGCGTGGCCAGGGGTAGCTCCACCGGGAGGGGGGCGTACCCTCGGGCCCGCCTGAGGAACAGCGGCGCGCCGTCTGCGACACGCACCACCGAGTCGTCGTACCGCGCCACGATCTCCCTATCGTGCAGCAGGAAGGCGTCGGCGATCGAGTCCAACCGCCCGCGCGCGTCATCATTGCCGGTGGCGATGGGCTCCTCGCTGAGGTTCCCACTCGTCATGACCAGCGGCCGCTCCACGAGATCGAGCAGTAGTTGGTGCAGTGGGGTGTACGCCGTCATCACGCCCACCGTGTCGAGCCCCGGGGCCAGCGACGGAGCAAGTCCCGCCTCGGGCATCGTCTCCAGCAGCACGATGGGCCGCTCCCGGGAGGTCAGCAGTCGTTCCTCCTCCGGCCCGACCCGTCCCAACCGCCGCGCCTCGACCATCGTACGCACCATCACGGCCAGCGGCTTGGCCTCCCGCGCCTTGCGCTCGCGCAGGCGACGGACCGCCGCATCGTTGGTCGCGTCCGCCGCCAGGTGGAATCCGCCAAGCCCCCGAATGGCCACGACGCGACCCGCGACGAGCGCCTCGGCGGCCTCGCGAATCGCAGCCTCGCCGCCCGCAACCTCCCGCCGCTCCCCCGCCGGCTCGAACCACACCCGCGGTCCGCAGTCGGGACAGCTGTTGCTCTCGGAGTGGTAGCGGCGATCCTCGGGAGCTTCGTACTCCCCTAGACAGGGTGCGCACTGCTGGAACACCCCCATACTGGTCCGCTCCCGGTCGTACGGCATGGACTCGATCACGGTGAACCGCGGCCCACAATCGGTGCAGGTGATGAAGGGATAGCGGTGGCGGCGGTCTCCCGGATCGAACAGCTCCGCCTCGCACGCCGGACACAGCGCCACGTCGGGCGAGACCGGCTGGCGGCGATCGGGCTGGTCCACGCTCTCGACGATGCGGAACTCTACCGCGTTCCGGGGCTCGGCCGACAGGACGTCCAGCGAGTCGATGCGCGCCAGGGGCGGCGCCTCGGCCACGAGGTCGTGCACGAAGGCGCGCAGCGACCCCCGCGGGCCTTCGATCTCGACCTGCACCTCTCCCGCCTCGTTCCGCACCCATCCCCCGAGGCCGTGCTTCAACGCCAGGCGGTGCACGAAGGGCCGAAAGCCCACACCCTGCACCACGCCGGTGACGCTGATGCGCAGCGCATCGCGTTCCGCAGCCGGCGCCCTGGCCGTCACGCCCTGCGCGCCTCCTTCGCCTCTCCTACCTGCTGCTCCAGAAACGCATACCACTCGTCCATGCCGTCGCCCTTGAGCGCCGAGGTGAAGAAGAGCCGGAGCTCCGGGTTCACCTCGCGTGCGTAGGCCTGCGCCCTGTCCATGTCGAATCTGAGGTGGGGCAGCAAGTCGATCTTGGTGAACACGGCGTAGCGCGCCTGGCGGAACATCTTGGGGTACTTCACCGGCTTGTCCTCCCCCTCTGTCGTGGAGAACAGCACGATCTTCGCCGCCTCACCGAGATCCCAACTCGCGGGACACACCAGGTTGCCCACGTTCTCGACGAACACGAGGTCGGTGCTCGCGAGGTCCATCTCCTCCAGGGCCGTCAGCACTTGTCGTGCGTCCAAATGGCACGCACCCCCTGTCACGACGGCCTGCACGAGCTTGTCGGTGTGACGGCTCAGGCGATCTGCATCGTTCTGCGTCTGCACGTCGCCGGTGACGACGGCGATGTCCAGCTTCGAGCCGACCTGCTCCAGGGTGCGCTCCAGCAGCAGCGTCTTCCCCGCTCCGGGCGAGGAGACCAGGTTGAACGCCGGAACTCCGTATTGCGCCAGCCGCCGCCGCACCTCGCCGGCCAGCTCGTCGTTCTTCGCCATCACCTTCTCGCGGACCTCAATCGTCCGGACGGCCATCCTCGACCTCCAGGTAGCTGACGCGCAGCACGTCCCCTTGGACCCGCTTGATCACCGGCTTCGCCTCGTGGAACGGCGGGTTCGAGAGCAGCGCTTCCAGGCAGAACTCCAGGTTGTCCACCTCCACACCGGCATCGTCCCCGACCTCGAGCCCCACCTCCACCACGCTGGGAAGCTGGTCACGGGGAACGTGCGCCTCGGCGATGTTGCACACCTCCAGCGCGATGCTCAACTCGTGCATGTGGACACCCGCTCAGGCGATTCGTCGCGTTGTGCCTCGTGCCCCCAGGTCCGGAGCCGGTCGATCACCCTAGTGTGGGGAGGGCTTCGTTAAGAAGAACCGCGGGAGATCGCCTACGTACGACTTAAGTTCCCTTGTATTACCGAGAATCTCAAGACCGTTCAGGGTGACGCGGCTACCCCCGGCCCCTGCTCCACCACCGAGAGTACATAGGCCACCAGGTCCCAGGTCTGATCCTCATCGAGGATCTTCCACGCCGGCATGGGCGTTCGCCGGAGACCTTCGCGGATCACGTAGTACGCGCGTCTGGGATTCATCCGCGCGCGCCACGTGGGATCGGCGAAGTTGGCGGCCGGTCGCGAGAGGTTGCGCCGAGGGCCCTGGCCGTCGGCGCGCTCGCCGTGGCAGATCGCGCAATGATCCAGGAAGAGTACCCGCCCGCGCCCTCGCGCCTCGGCGGAGTTCAGTCTCTCCTCGGGAACGTCCGCGTCCGCATACTCACGAGGGAGGCCCGACGGATTACAGGCCCAGAGCCCCAGCAGCAGGGTCACCGCCGCTGGCGCGAGCCGCTGCATCACCCCCCCGAGGGCGAAACTCGTAACCCATCCGCTGGGCTTCATCTACGATTTCCTCTACCAGCCGAGGAACCTGTCGCTCCACGACGGGGGAGCGGCCGAGACCCAGCGCCAGCGTCTCGGGAACCAGTCCCAGCAGAACTAGGCTCCGCGGGTAGGCGTCCAACAGGCGGAGCCCTTCGAGCAGATCGGCAACGCCAATCTGGTGAACCGAGAGGCGATCGCGTACCGCCGGCCCTACATCGTCGCCTTCCAGCCGTACCAGCGAGCCCGCCGGGCCCTCGGCGCGAATTGCGTCGACCAGAATCACGTCATCGGAGGATTCGATGTACGACAGCAGCGTGAGCCCCAGGGTGCCGCCGTCCAGACAGCGTGCATTCTCCGGGGGCTGGTAGCGGCGACCGAGCAGCTCGGTCGCCGCTACCCCCAACCCGTCGTCGCCACACAGGACGTTTCCCAGTCCGAGAACCAGGAGAGACGGCGGGCTGCCGGACACCGTCATCGCCTAGTTTCCTCCTCTTCAGCGGCAATGTCCTCGTCCCGCGCGAATCGATAGCCCGAGAACATCGACTCGATGGTGGCGTTCCTCGCCGCGCGGGTGACGAGAAGGGCACAGGAGATATGGTGGATCACGAAGATCACCAGCAGCCACATGATGTTGTGGTGGATCCACCGAGTAGTCTGGGCTCCCCCGAACAGTGGCACCAGGAACGAGAAGATCCGCATGGGGGAGTCCGGTCCGGCCTGCAGCGAGAACAGCGAGTATCCAGTGAGTGCCGCCAGAATGCACAGGCAGTAGACGGCGATGTACGTCAAGCCGGCCAATGGGTTGTGGCCCACGAATCGCGGTGTCTCCGCCCGGAATAGCAGGTAGAACTTGAGCCACTCCCACGTGTGCTTCCACCGAACTTTGCTCATCGGGATCATCTGGTCCCACCGGGCGTAGCGGTTGCCCACGAACATCCAGATGATCCTGGAGATCTCAGACAGGCTGAAGACGATCGCGGCGAAGAAGTGGATCGCCAGCACCGTCCCCATCACGAACTCCTGCCCGGCAGGATTCGGCGCCACGATGAAGGGATGCCCGATATAGAAGCCGGTGATCGCCAGCACGGTGATGGAGATGGCGATGAGCCAGTGCGTGAGGCGAACCGGCACATCCCACACGTACACTCGCGTGAGCTTGGGTTCTACCGCCGGGCTCGTCGCCGTAGTCATCGGTCCCTCACTTTCACCAGCTCGCGACCCGCGCGGTCCACGACGTGGACACCGCACGCCATGCAGGGATCGAACGAATGCACGGTTCGCAGAATCTCGAGTGGCTGCTCGGCGTTGGCCACCGGCGTCCCGACGACCGCCTCCTCATACGGCCCGCGCTGACCGGCCGCATCGCGTGGCCCACCGTTCCAGGTGCTGGGCACCACGCATTGGTAGTTGGCGATCTCGCCGTCGACGATGTGCACCCAATGCCCGAGGGCGCCACGCGGCGCCTCGTGGAAGCCAGCACCGGTGCACTCCTCAGGCCAGCTCGACGGTTTCCACTTCGAGTTGTCGTGGATTGCCAGCTCGCCACGACCCATGTTCTCGGCCAGCTCGTCGAGCCAGCCCTCCAACTTCTCGGCCAGCACCAGCGTCTCGATGCCCCGTGCGGCGACTCGACCGAGGGTCGAGAACAGCGCGGCGGGTCCGACGCCGAGCTCTCCGAGAACGTAGCCCACCAGCTCACGTACCCTGGGGTGTCCCGAGCCGTAGGCAACGAGCATGCGAGAGAGGGGCCCGACCTCCATCGGCAAGCCGTCGTAACGCGGCGACTTGAGCCAGCTGTACTTGCCATCCGTGTCCAGTCGATCGTACGGCGGCTCGGGCCCGGTGTAGGTGGGCTTGGTTTCTCCCAGCGACGGGTGCAGCCCTTGCTCGTCCCCGCCCTCGTACTCGAACCACGAGTGGGTCACGTACTCCGTGACCTGCGCCGGATCGAACGGCTCCACCGTCGACAGATCGCGGTTGCGGATTACTCCGCGCGGGAGGAACAAGGGCGCGTTGGCACCCTCGGTCTCCGGGTACTCGCCGTACGCCAGGTAGTTCCCCACGCCGGCGCCGTGACTCGCCCAGTCCTTGTAGAACGAGGCCACTGCGAGGAGATCGGGGATATACACCTTCTCTACGAACTTGCGTGCCTGATGGATCAGCTTCCGCATGGTGGAGATCGACGTGATGTTGATCGACGCCTGCTTGTCCGGATCGACCGGTGTGGCCATCCCCCCCACCAGGAAGCTCTGGAGGTGCGGGTTCTTCCCCCCCAGCACGGCGTGCATCTTGATGAAGTCGCGCTGCCAGCCCAGCGCCTCCAGGTAGTGCGCCACCGCCAACAGATTGGCCTCAGGTGGCAGGCGATATGCCGGGTGCCCCCAATACGCGTTGGCGAAAGGACCCAGTTGCCCACGCTGCACGAACTGCTGCACCCGCTCCTTCACCGCTCGGAAGTAGTTCGTGCTGGAGAGCGGCCAGTCCGAGATGGACTGGGCGAGCCGGGATGTCGCAGCCGGATTGGCAGACAGCGCCGACACGATGTCCACCCAGTCCAGGGCATGCAGATGGTAGAAATGCACCACGTGGTCCTGAACCATCTGCGACGCCATGATCAGATTGCGCAGCAGGCGCGCGTTCGGTGGTGGCATCGCGCCAATCGCATTCTCCACTGCGCGGATCGACGCAATGGAGTGCACAGTGGTGCACACACCGCAAATCCGCTGGGTGAACGCCCAGGCGTCCCTCGGATCCCGGCCCTTGAGGATGATCTCCACGCCCCTGAACATCGTGGCGGAGGACCAGGCATCCCGCACCACACCGCCGTCGACCTCCGCTTCGATGCGCAGGTGACCTTCGATGCGCGTGACCGGATCGATAACGATGTGGCTCATGACTGACCTCCCTTCGCATCCTGAGCGGCGGCCGCTTCAGCCTTCTGGTGCTTCAGCCGCCTTCCGAGCTGAACGAGCCCGCCAACGGCGTACGCACCTGCAACGCCGGCGGCGGCCCAGATGCCGACGCGGTCTGCAGTCGTGTGGATGCCGAAACCGGGGATTCCCGCTATGTGCGAGTAGAACGGAGTCATCTTGTCCCAGAAATCGGGCTCCGCACAGCCGATGCAGGGGTGACCGCAGCCGACAGGCCAGTTGGTGCCTTCGTTCCAACCGACACTGGGGCAGTTCTGGTGTGTGACCGGACCCTTGCACCCCATTTTGTAGAGGCAGTATCCGAGGCGGTGTCCCTCGTCGCCCCAATTCTCCACGTACTGCCCCGCATCGTAGTGCGCCCGGCGCTCGCAGTTGTCATGGATGGCCTTGCCGTACGCGAACAATGGCCTGCGGTAGCGGTCGGCCGGTGGCCACCGGCCAAAGGTCACGTGGTAGACAATGACCGCTGCGAGGTTCTCGGCGTTTGCCGGACAGGCGGGGAGATTGATGAGGTTCTTGAGTCCCGGCACTGCATCGGCGACGCTCAGGGCCCCAGTGGGGTTGGGCGCGGCGGCCGGAAGTCCACCGAACGCGGCACAGGTACCGATCGCGATGGTAGCGGCAGCTCCGCCACACACCTCCCTCGCGATCTGCTGCGCCGACCGGCCACCGACCGTGCAGTACGCACCGTTGGCACCGGTGGGAATCGAGCCCTCCACCACGGCGATGTACGCGCCGGGCTTCTGCGCCACGACACCCGCCAGCGCCTCCTCGGCCTGATGGCCGGCGGCGGCCATGATGGTCTCGTGATAGTCGATCGAAAGCGTGTCCAGCACGATGTCGGCCACCGTGGGCCGCGCGGCCCGGAGGAACGACTCGGTGTTACCCGCACAGTCCTGGAACTCGAGCCAGACCAGGGTCGGCTTCTCCTCGCTCTCGATGGCATTGGCGATCCTCGCGCCCAGCGGTTTCGGCAGGGCGAGGACCGAGGCCATTACGCCGCAGAACCCGAGGAAGTCCCGGCGTGAGACCCCCCTCCTCTCCAGCTCGCTGACAAACCAGCTCTCGGAATGGGCCATAACCTCACCTCCCGCGGAATCTCCGCGACTCTACCTCCGGTGGGACATATCGCAGGTCTCTATGACACTCCAGCCGGACACCCGAGCGCTCTCAGGCTTGCCACTCGGATGAGCGCGGCGCAGTTTGCGGCTGGTCGATCGAGGGTTACGCATGAGCGCATTGAAGCCGACCACGGGTCCCGGCGCACCGGGCAGCTTGCTCAAGGACGCGTGGCAAGCAGGCGCAGTCCCGCGCCTGACGATGATCATCGGGCTCATCGTCAGTGCGGCGTTGTGTACCCTCATCGTGGTCGGCACGGTCAGGTTCATCGTGCACACCGTCCACGAGCCCGCACTCGGGTGGGGGCTGAAGGTCGCCGCCGTGATCTTCGTGCCCATCTTCGTGCTCATCCTCCTAGTCTCTGTCCCCGCTGCCTGGTTGATGTTCGTCCTGAACTGGGTCACCAGACGCCACCGTGTAGGCTCCGAATCGAAGCCCTGACAGATCCCCTTGCACCACCAATCCCCTAGAGCGCAGCGATAGCCTTCAGGAATGTCGTGTCCGATCCAGCGTTACCTCGCGTGACGTTGCCCAGACGGTCGCTACTGATACGTCAGCACCGCCGCCGCAAACAGCGACGGTACCAGGACTATCCTCGACTGCCGTGGACGCAACGTGCCAGCGAACGGATCTCGACTTTGCAGGGAGGCTCCGGCGGTCAGGCGCACCGAACCCGCTTTGGCGCCCTTCGCTGGGCAGCGGAGTGCTGCGGCCAGCGGCGCAGCTGCGACGAGCGAATGCAACCGCAGCATTGCCTTGAGTCCTCCTCGGAGACTGCAGAGGGCTCCCGATAGGGAACGGGACTATCGGGAATTGAGGCTACAGAGCGGACAAGTGCAGTAAGAAATCGTGAATCTTGTATGAGGAGAACGGCGGCGGCTCTGCCTGCAGCCGGCCATGGCGCTAACCCGATGAATCAAAGGGGATTGGATCGCAGCGCCGGGGAGGACCCTTGCCTAACCCCGTCGTGCGCTGTATCTGAGTTGTATTACCGCAATCCTCATGGAGCTGTCGGCAATGAGCATGGGCAAGGAGCACCTCCACCGCATCCACTCGGCACTCAGCGACTTCGAGAGCGCGGTCATCAACCGCGAGAAGTGGAAGCCCCTCGACAGTAAGATCACGCGGCAGCAGGACGTGGATCACGCACGGCAGAAGATCGTCGACGTGTTCGTGGATCTGGTCACCACCGAGCGGATGAAGCAGCAGGGCCCTTCTGCGCAGTAGCACACCGTTCACGGTTGCAGCCGTGCAGGCCGCGCCGGTCTTCCTGGACCGTGCCGCGACCGTCGAAAAGGCCTGCCACCTCATCACCGAAGCGGGGACCGCCGGGGCCGAGCCGGCGCAGCACGCGCTTCACACTCAATGACTGCCGCGGGATGACCCGCGGCGTACCTTATACGACATGAACGATGTGCCGGAGGCGCTCCGGACGGCGCTGGCGCAGCGCTACGCCCTCCAGCGGGTACTCGGACGGGGGGGCATGGCGACGGTCTATCTCGCCAGGGATCTCAAGCACAACCGCGACGTCGCCGTCAAGGTCCTGCATCCGGAGTTGGCTGCCTCCCTCGGCTCCGATCGATTCCTCAAGGAAATCGAGATCGCGGCGAGCCTCACCCACCCGCACATCGTTGCGTTGTACGACTCGGGCGAGGCCGGCGACTTCCTCTACTATGTGATGCCGTTCATCGGCGGCGAGTCGCTGCGGGGCCTGCTCAATCGTGAGGGGCAGTTCGAGGTACGCCGGGCGGTGGCGATCACCATTCGCATCGCCGACGCCGTCGCCTACGCGCACCGTCGGGGCGTGCTGCACCGGGACATCAAGCCCGAGAACATCCTGTTCGCCGAAGGACACGCGGTTGTAGCCGACTTCGGCATTGCCAAGGCGATCACCACCGCCGGTGGGAAGAACCTCACCCGCACCGGGCTCGCCCTGGGCACGCCGGGCTACATGAGCCCGGAGCAGGCGGCCGGCGTGCGGGCGCTGGATGCCCGCACCGATGTCTACAGCATGGCCTGCGTGTGCTATGAGATGTTGATCGGCGAGACGCCGGGCATGTGGCCTACCGAGGAGGCCGTGAGGCTGGGCCGCTTCATCGACGCCCTTCCCGACCACCGCGACGCGCTCGACCGGCTGCCGGGATCCATGGAGCAAGCCCTGGTGCGCGCCCTGGCTCTCAGGCCCGCGCAGCGCTGCGCCAGCGCGTCAGCGCTCCGGGAGGCCCTCATCGACGCTACCGGCGAACACCGCAGGTTCAGGGACACGGAGGTACGCCACGTCATCAAGCGGGCGTCGGAGCTGCAGGCGCAGCGGCCCACGGAGGAGGGCGGCCTGACCGAGGGGGGGCTCCAGCAGGTCGCGGCCCAGGTGGGAATCTCCCCAGCAAGAGTGGACGCGGCCGTCCGGGATATGGACCGGCGGCGGGTGCCGCTCCCCGCAAAGTCGACGGGGACGTCCTGGACATGGTTCCTGGGGGCCCCCTCCCGGCTCCGGTTCGAGCGGGTGGTCGAGGGCGAGGTGCGGGAAACCGAGTATCCGGCGCTGGTGAGCGAGATCCAGCGGGCCCTGGACATCGTGGGACACCCCAGCACCTTCGGCAACTCCCTGGCGTGGAGCACCGCGAGTCCCGCGCAGGGAACGGGGCGCAGCCTTCAGATCACCGTCACGCCGATGGGCGGCAAGACGCACATCCAGGTGGAGGAGTACCTCGGCTCGATGGCCGGCGGGCTGTTCGGCGGCATCATGGGTGGAGGCGGGGGCGGGGGAGGCGGCGTATCCCTGGGGCTGGGGATAGAAGCAGGCGCTCCCGCCGCGGCGCTGATCGCCACGCTGTTCTTCGTCGGCGGCTCGTGGGTCGTGGCGCGCTCGATCTTCTTCACGGTGGCCCGCACCAGGGCCCACCAGCTCTCGAAGCTCGCGGATCGGCTCGCCGACCGGGTTGCGGAGGCCACGCCGGAGCGCAAGCGCATCGCTGCGGGAGGGCGCGAGTGGCTCCCCCCTTAGCGGGCGGCACCGGCGCCGCCACGGACTGAGCGTTCCCGGCACCCGGTGCCCCACACGGCCTGCGTCGAGTTCCTGCAATGGGCCCTGCCCCAAATGGGCCTCCGTTGGCCTGGCTTCCGCCGAGTGCATCGTCAGGTGTGCCGGCGGATCGGGGTGAGGCTGCAGGAGCTCCACCTGCCCGGGCCTGAGGCATACCGGGCCTACCTCGAGTCACACCCCGACGAGTGGGCGACCCTGGACTCCTTCTGCCGCATCACGACGTCGCGCTTCATGCGGGATCCGCCGGTGTTCGATGCGCTGGGGGAGAGCGTCCTCCCCACATTGGCCACCGCAGCCCTGGAGCGGGGCGCCGAGGAGCTCCGGGCATGGAGCGTCGGCTGCGCCTCGGGAGAGGAGCCGTACAGCCTCTCCCTCCTGTGGCACATCATGCTCCAGCCACGCTACCCGTCGCTGGGCATGCGCATTGTCGCGTCCGACGCCGACGAGCAACTCGTGGGGCGGGCGCTCCTCGCCCGGTTCCGGCGGAGCAGCCTCAAGCACGTTCCCACCGCATGGCTTCAGCGGGCGTTCGGGCACTCGGGTGAGTGGTTCACGCTGCTCGAGGAGTATCGGGCGCGCGTGACGTTCCAGGTCCAGGACGTCCGAGCCGAGCTGCCCAGGGGCGGGTTCGATTTCATCATGTGCCGCAACCTCGCGTTCACGTACTTCGACGAGGACGGCCAGCGCAGCGCATTGGAGCGGCTGCTTGCCGTGCTGCGACCCGGCGGCGCGCTGGTGATCGGGGCGCGCGAGCGGCTGCCACCCCACGGCGCGGAGCTGCGCCCGTGGGAGGGAGCACCCGGCATCCACACGACGCGGTCGTGAGCGGGGGACTCGCACCGGTGGGACGAAACAAGGGCGGCCGCATGACCGCCCTCGGCATGACCGCCTAATCCAGCCGCGCAGGTCGCTTGGGCCTGCCCGGCTTGCGCGCCCCTAGCCGCTCGCCCGCGGCTCGCCGGCGAGCCGCGTCATCTCCCGCCGGGCCTGCTCCACCCGGGGCTGGAGCTCGGGGTCGGCTTCGTCCCACAGTTCCACGAACCGGCCGTAGTACTCAGTGGCCTGCTCGACGTCGCCCCGCTCGGCGTGCAGCTGGCCGAGCCGCTCGTAGATGAAGCCGAGCCCCCACCAGTCGCTCTCGTCGCGGCCGAGCCACGGCGTGGTGACGTAGCGCTCGTACACGGCCAGGGCCGAGTCGGCGTTCCCCCCCTGGTCGTACGCCATCCCGATCAAAGGAAGCGCGCAGATGGAACAGACCCCGACGTCCGCGGCGCGGAACTCCTCCACCGCCTCCTCCGCCCGCCCCCGGGCCAGATCCAGCATTCCCTGGATCGAGTGGCGCCCCTCCTCGTAGTTCATCCGCAGGCCCGGCTCCACCGCTCCCTCGTATTCGTCCAGCATGGCCCTGGCGCGCTCGGGCTCCTCCGCGAGGGCGAAGAACATCGCCAGCGAGTTGTAGGGGCGGTTGAGGGGATCGAGCTCTTCGAGGGGCAAGCGCTCGAGGGCGGCGTCCACCTGCCGCAGCGCCCCGGCCTTGTCCCCCCGATACCACAAGTCCACGAACGCGAGCTGGATCCGGGCTCCCAGCTCCATACCGGGTAGGTCCAGCTCGGCGCCGGTGGCCAGGGCTGCCCGGATGTGCTGCTCTGCCTCATCGAGCCTTCCGCGAACCAGGGCCAGTGTGGCCCGCCCGAAGCTGGCGTTGGTGCTCCACAGCGGGTCGCCGCGCTGCTCGTCCAGCATCCGGCGCACCTGGTCTTCGGCGGCATCGTGGTTGCCCCGGGCGCTCTCGAAGCCGGCGGCTATCCACCTGACCCTCGGATGCTCGGGCAGCTTCTCGGCGTACTGCGTGAGGGTGGCTTGGGCTCTGTCGAACTCGCCCTGCGCGACCTGCGCGATCGCCCCATTGATGTAGGCGGCGCTCACGAAGGAGTCCGCCTCGACGGCGCGCCGGAGCAGCGTCTCCGCCTGCGCGTACTCCCGCCGGTCCATGTAGATCAGGGCGAGGTTGTTGAGGGCCACGTAGTCGTACGGATAGGTCTCCAACACGGCGCGGTAGGCCGCGATGGCACCTTCCTCATCGTCACGCACGACGGTGTAATAGGTCCCGAGGGTCTGGTTGCGCTCCCGGGCCGTCAGACGCTCACGGTGCTCGTAGGCCTTGGTCAGGGCGGCCACCCGCTCGGCCCGGTTCAGGGCGGTCACCCCCAGCTTGCGGTAGGCCATGGCGAACGCGGTGTCCAACTCCACCGCCTCCTCGAGCAGCCCGATGGCCCG